>JAZQQK010000001.1:0-5919 GCA_045629065.1 Anaerovoracaceae bacterium
TATCACCTCAATATATGGTCAAAACGAAAAGTATAAAGGCATTATAATTTTTAATTTTTTAAGAGTCAAGAGTCACCCCTGTTCCTTGCATTTTTTGGTCTATAAGCGTATAATTCTAGTGGTAACCAAAACTCAGACTCGAGATCACATAGAGCATAGAATTCACGATTCTCAAAATCCGTAAGGAATTATGCAAAAATCATTTCTTGAAAAATTATTCATATTAATATTAGCTCTCACGCTCGCAATTTTCACGTTCGCTTGCGGTGCGACTTCAGATCCTAACCAAAGCGGCAATCAATCTCAAAGCCAGGCTAGCGCACAGGGCAATACTGGAAGCCAAGCCGGTTCACAGGGCGATACTGGAAACCAGGCTAGCGCACAGGATGAGCAAGGACTTTCCGCTGGCGGACAGAACCAGACTATCGAGCTTTGCGGACCGTATAAGGTTAAAAAAGTTGTCGACGGAGACACAATTCGTGTCATGATTGACGGCAAGGAGACGAAGGTTCGTTTCATCGGAATTAACACCCCAGAAAGCGTCCACAACGACGAGTCGAAAAACACCGACGAGGGTAAGCAAGCTTCCGACTGGGTGAAAGAACTTTTGACTGACAGCGAGGTCTACCTCGAGTACGACGTGAGCCGCGCGGACAAGTATGATCGCACGCTCGCCTATGTCTATCTGGACGACGGCGAAACTATGGTGCAGCGCCTGCTCTTAGAGGAGGGGCTCGCCACTACGACGGAGAGTTTTGAAAATGTAAAATATAAGGACGAATTCAAGTCCCTTATGAAGGAAGCAAAGGCTAACAAGGCCGGCTTCTGGGGTACCGGATTCTTCCACTAAAATATATCGTAAAGGCCCTAATCGGGCCACAACATGAAACTAGGCCCTAACCATTAGGGCCACAACACGCAATTCAGGAGGAAAACTATGCGTTATCATGACGATGACTTTGAAAGCAGAGTTGAGCGAATCAGATATCAAGTTTTAAGAGAACTTGCCCGCCACACATGGCAGGGCCACGACGCGTTCACGGCTTTCAACGAAATTGCAAATGTAATCGTGAAAAAAGGCGAGCCGCCTATCCGATGTTGCATCTATAAAGATAGAGCAATTATCGGCGAGCGTATCAGAATCGGCCTCGGCAACTATCACGGCAGCAAAGACGTAGTTCAAGTTGTAACTATCGCCTGTGAAGACTGTCCTAAGTCCGGCTATTCCGTAACTTCGCTTTGTAGAGGTTGCATTGCGCACAATTGCCAGATGGCCTGTCCTAAGGACGCCATAGTCATCGACGAATACAAGCATGCCCACATCGATAAGAGAAAATGTATCGAGTGCGGCAGATGCGCGAAAGAATGTAAGTATGACGCTATCGTAAACATGGTGCGCCCTTGCGAGAAAGCTTGCAAAGTCGGAGCTATCACGATGGACGAAAACGGCGACGCAAAGATCCTTCACGACAAATGTATCGTATGTGGCAACTGCATCATCGAATGTCCTTTTGGCGCGATGAACAGTGTGTCTTCCATCACAGCCGTAATCAAAGAAATCATGGCAAAAAAAGAGGGCGAAAAGATCTTTGCAATCATCGCGCCTTCCATGATAACTCAGTGTAATGAATCGAACTTCGGCCAGGTGGTTACAGCTATAAAAATGCTCGGTTTCGACGACGTGTTCGAAGTTGCTGACGGTGCAGATCTCGCAGCTTTAGCAGATGCAAAAGAGCTTTTGGAAAAGGGCTTTGTCACATCATCCTGTTGCCCTGCTTTCGTGGAATATGTGCACACGTATTTTCCTGAACTAAAGGACAAAGTATCCGATGCACCATCTCCAATGATTCTTACGGCCGAGCTTGTTAAGAAAAAATATCCTAACTCAAAGGTCGTATTCTTCGGCCCTTGTATCGCAAAGAAGTGGGAAGTAGCCAAACAGACGAACGGCTTAGTTGACTACGCGCTTACATTCAATGAGTTCGTAGCGATGATGGACAGCAAAGAAATTCCGATCACAGAGCTAGAACCTACTGAGCTAAACACAGCTTCAGGATTCGGCAGAGGTTTTGCCAGAGTGGGCGGTCTCACAGCCGCAGTAAAGCAGGCCCTTATCGAACTCGGCCACGAAGATTTTGAATTTAAACCTGTGGTTTGCAACGGTTTAGACGAGTGTAAAGCAGCCCTTACCAAGGCAAAATTCGGTAAGCTCGATGCCAACTTCGTTGAAGGTATGATTTGCCCGGGAGGCTGCGTAGGCGGTCCTGGCAACATCGGCCACATGGCGAACACTGACAAGGGCATCGACTATTTAATCGAAAAAGCGCACAAGAAAACCCTAAAATAATACAGTTAATAACAGAAATTTATATAAGGAGAAACTCATGAAGAAATTATTCAAAAGTTTGCCTTTTAGACTTATCTTAGGCATAGTAATCGGCACTCTACTCGGACTCTGGTTCGGCGTAGGTGTCATGAAAGTAGTAGTTACAATCCAGTACATTTTGGGACAACTCATCATGTTCTGTGTTCCACTTATTGTTATCGGCTTCATCGCCCCATCCATCACAAAGATGGGTAAGAACGCAAGCCGCATGCTCGGCGTAGCGGTTATCCTCGCATACGCATCATCAGTGCTTGCCGCATTCATGTCAATGGGCGCTGGCTATGCACTTATCCCACACCTTTCAATCGCAACTGTTACAGAGGGTTTGAAGGACCTCCCAGAAGTTATTTTCCAACTCAACATCCCACAAATCATGGGCGTTATGTCCGCACTTGCACTCAGCATTTTAGTGGGTCTTGCAGTTGTATGGACTAAGAGCAACACTTGGTACAACCTCTTAGACGAGTTCCAAAACATCGTTCTCAAAATCGTTGAAAAGGTTATCATTCCACTTCTTCCATTCTATATTGCTACAACATTCTGCAATATGAGCTACGAAGGAATGATCACAAAGCAGTTCCCTGCATTCATCGAAATCATTTTAATCGTTATGGCTGGCCACTATATCTGGCTTGCAATCCTCTACTTAGTAGCAGGTGCATATTCAAAAAAGAACCCAATCGAAGTCGTAAAGCACTATGGACCAGCTTACTTAACAGCTGTAGGTACAATGTCCTCTGCAGCTACTTTATCCGTAGCTTTAGAATGCGCTAACAAGTCATCCGTACTTCGTAAAGATATGATCGGTTTCGGCATTCCACTTTTCGCTAATATCCACCTTTGCGGATCGGTTCTCACAGAGACTTTCTTTGTAATGGCTATCAGCAAAATGCTTTATGGCGCTATTCCACCAGTTGGAACTATGGTTCTATTCTGCGTGCTCCTCGCAATCTTTGCTATCGGAGCCCCTGGCGTTCCAGGCGGAACAGTTATGGCATCGCTTGGTTTAATCACTGGCGTGTTACTCTTCAAAGATGACGGAACAGCTCTCATGCTCGCAATCTTTGCACTTCAGGATAGCTTCGGCACAGCATGCAACGTAACAGGCGACGGCGCCCTCACGCTCATCCTTTCAAAATATGCAGATAGGCACGGAATCGAGGCCACAAAATAGCTGATTTTTGCAAAAATATTTTGCAAAATGAGCACAAATTTCGTATTGTGTGTAACCTTTCTCTTTGGTATAATGATTATATATTAGTTAAGGATTTTTATCCTAATTAATACCTAGGGGACAAGGGGAGAAAGAAAGAAATGAAAAAATTACTTGTAATCTTATTATCAATCGCGATGATGTTCACAATGTTTGCTTGTGGCAAGAATAAAGGGCCAGAAGTAGACCCTAACGATCCAACTCAGCAGGAAGACTATGATCCAACTGATTGGACTACGGATGAGGACGGCAATCTCGTAAATATCAACGATCCTACATACATCGACCCTAATGATGCTAACTACGTCACTAAGGAAGAAAGAGAAGAGGAAAAGAAGAATCAGCTCACTTTAGAAGAGGCTGAGAAGATTCCATATGTAGAGGAAGAAGTCGTAGAGAACGAAGATGACGAACGTGCCGAAAACGGTTGGTCTGTTGATGACATTATGTCAGCACCATTACCAAAGGGATGGACTTGCATTTATACTACTGACGACAAAGAAACTAAGACTACAGGATCATATAAGTCAGGTGACAAGCTTATTCCAGAGCTTTCTAAGATCGCAGCTCAGTACGAAGACACTCAGGCTCGTAAGATGACATCTGAAGGCATGAACTACGTTATGACTATGGCTGAATGCGACGGCGAAATCGTTAAGATTTTCTACGCTATCAATCTCAACAAGCAGCGTATCACAAAAGTAGAAGTCTTTTATAACTCGAACGAGTATAAATATAAATTTAAAGAATACACATTTACTTATTAGTAGTATTTCAAGGAGGAAATTATGGGCAAATTTGTAGTAAGCGAAGCAAAGACTGGATTTAAGTTTAACCTCAAGGCTGGTAACGGCGAAGTTATCGGAACAAGCCAAGTTTATTCAACAGAAGCATCCGCTCTTAAGGGTTGCGAAAGCGTAAAGAAGGCTTGCGTTGCTGACATCGAAGACCAGACAGTTGCTGGTTTCGCAACAGTTAAGAATCCTAAGTTCGAAGTTTACCAAGACAAGGGTGGCGAATTCAGATTCAGACTTAAAGCAAGCAATGGAGAAATCATTCTTACAGGCGAAGGCTACAAGGCTAAAGCTAGCTGCATGAACGGTATTGCAAGCATTAAGAAGAACGCTCCAGAAGCAGAAGTTGTTAAGGAAAAATAATTCTTGAATGACTTAAGCCCTAGTGATTACACTAGGGCTTTTTTAAACAAATTTAGCGCCTTGGGGCAGGAGAAATTTGCCTCGAATGGCAGAGCAATTTGGAAAGGACAAATATGGAAGACATACGTGATTTATTTGAAAATGGAAGTAATAAAGCCACTTTTTTCACTTACGAAAATTTGAAACCTATCATCGTCAGCATTTTGATAATCGTTTTAGCCTTCGTGCTTTGGAAGATTTTCAAAAGAATCATAAGCAAGTATTTTGGAAAGCGTGATGACCGTAAAGCCAAAACCGCATCCAATGTGATTGGAAGCACATTGAAATATTTGCTCATCGTGCTTTGCGTTTTGACAGTGCTCGATGTGAATGGTGTAAATATCACGTCGCTTGTGACAGGCCTCGGAATCGTCGGCATCGTTGTCGGCCTTGCAGTACAGGATTTCCTCCAGGATATAGTTATGGGCTTGCACATTTTAGGCGATGATTTCTTTACTGTCGGCGATGTTATTAAAGTTAACGACATGGAAGGCGTAGTAACTAGATTCACTGTTAGAACTACTAAAATCAAAGATATCGCGACTGGCGATATTGTTAGCATTTGCAATAGAGATATAAAGAAAGCTTCGATTGTTTCCGATGAGCTATACATTAACTTGCCGCTTTCTTATGATGCGGATCCAAAACTCGTAAGAGACGTGCTTACAGAATTTGCGAAGAAATTGCAGGCCGAAGACAATATCACAGGTGCGAAATTCATGGGAACGAACGAGTTCGGCGATTCAGCGATTAACTATTTGATTCAGATTAACTGCCCAGCGCAGACTAAGCGTGCAATCCGCCGCAAGGCCCTCGGCATGGCTCAGGATGAACTCGCAGCTCACGGTCTCGAGATTCCATTCAACCAATTAGATGTACATTTAGATAAGAATTAGTATCGTTATCTATTACTGTAGCCACGATGGGCTATATTACATTGGCGTTTAGCCAATTGACGTTTACAATATTCAGGAGGGGAAACAATGGATAAAACTTTATATGAAGATATATTCAAAAGAAAATCATTTCATTTGTTCAGGAATGTTGGTGATGATAAAATTGAAGCAAGCGAACTTGAGGATATCATGAAAGCTTAAAGTCGGATCGTAGCCATGTCGTTCTGT
>JAZQQK010000002.1:0-10342 GCA_045629065.1 Anaerovoracaceae bacterium
GCATGCTTTGGTTCAGGAATGCGTAAGGGCGAAGTCTGTGGTGCTTGTACCGGTGCCTTGATGGTATTGGGACTTCTTTACGGACAGTATGACAAAGCTGATTCTCAGAGTCGTGAAATAGCAAATCAGGTCAATGACCTCATGATGAAGAGATTTGCTGAAGTAAGTGGCTCTTATATCTGCAATGACTTACTTGGTTGTGACGTAAGGACTGAAGAAGGCGTGAAGTATTGTTTTGACAATAATCTCTTTACTGAGTTCTGTCCTAAGATGGTTGCGAATGCAGTAGATGTTTTGGAGGAAATTATAAATGAATACGGACAACTTGATAATTAAACACAATGAATTAACAGCAGAAGAGTTCATTGAACTTTGGAGTAGTGTATGGAGCGGAACACCAACATTAGAACAGACAAAGCTTGCCATGGAACATACGTTATTCAGAGTCTCTGTTTTCGATGGCACCAAGATAATTGCAATGGCTCGTGTTATTGGAGATATGGGACTTTGTTATTATATCAAGGACGTCATTGTAAAGCCTGAGTATCAGGGACAAGGCATTGGTCGAATTCTAATTAATGAACTTGAGAAATTCATTAATGATAATGGCATTAAAGATACTCGAATTTCAGTTGAATTATGTGCGCTACCAGATAAGATTCCGTTCTATGAGAAGTTCGGATTCTGGTCTAACGAGGGCAAACGATTAAGAGTGATGCTTCCTGTAGAGTAGGATATAAATATGATGATTGGCGTCGGTACAAATACTATTGAAACAGAGCGATTAATCCTAAGAAGATTTGAATACGAAGACAGCACTTCGATGCTTAAGAATTGGGCCACTGATGATGAAGTTCAGTGGGGATATGGAGAGACAAGACTTGAAACACCACAAGGCGGTTGGATAAACCGCTTTGCTTATTCGGTAATTATTCCGTATGTATGAGGACGTCTGTCTCGGAATAATCCCCAGCTAAGTCTTGCTTCGTTTATAGAATCAAGCTCAAATTCAGCATAGAGAATCTCTTCCTTATCACGTGATGCATCAGCGATTATTGCACCTGTATGGTCAGTAATAAAAGAAGAACCAAAGAATTTAAGACTGGATTTTTGGCCACCATTTTCAACTGTTGGAGTAACTTCCTCAAGTCCAATTCTGTTTGCTGCTACTACAGGCACTATGTTAGAGCCTGAATGGCCTCTCATACAGATTCTCCAGTGTTCCATGCTGTCTACATCAAGGATAGGTTCTGAACCAATTGCAGTAGGGTATAAAAGAATCTCAGCACCCATAAGTGCCATTGATCTTGCTGTCTCCGGGAACCACTGATCCCAGCATATGCCTACGCCGATTTTGCCGTAGGCTGTATCCCATACCTTAAATCCGGTATTTCCTGGGGTAAAGTAGAATTTCTCCTGATAGTAGTGATCGTCAGGAATATGAGTCTTACGATAAATGCCCATAATAGATCCGTCAGCATCAATCATGGCAATTGTGTTATAAAGAACGTTCCCGTCCTTTTCGAAGAAAGAAATAGGCATTACGACGTGAAGTTCTGCGCACACTTTCTGAAAGTGTAATACAGCAGGATTCTCGTTAACAGGAGTTGCATAAGAATAATAATCATATACTCTTTCCTGGCAGAAATACTGACGCTCAAAAAGTTCAGACAGTAGAATTACATTAGCGCCATTTGATGCGGCTTCTCTTGTAAGTTTATCTGCGTGAGCGATGTTCTCGTTAACGTCTCTTGTCATTGCCATCTGAACTGCTGCTACTTTAACATTTCTCATAAATGCCAGTCTCCTTTAAGTGGTATCTGCTGTGTTATGCAGTGAATATTTCCGCCTCCAACAATAATGTCTCTGGCTTCAATCGGGATGATCTCGTGTCCAGGGAAGAGTTCTCCTAATATCTGACATGCAAGGCTATCGTTAGGATCGCTAAACTGTGGTACGAGTACTTTCTTATTTGTTATATAAAAGTTAGCGTATGACGCTGCAAGTTTCTCGCCTTCTTCTCTTACATCTTCGCCTTCTTCGAATACGAATCCATCAAGATCTTTCTTCGTAATTACTACAGGATTTTTTGGAAGTGGAAGCTTATGAACCTTAATAGTTCTGCTTTTTGCATCCTTTGTATTAGTTAAAATCTCGTAGTTTTTAACGCATACCTCGTGCTGTGGATCTGATTCGTCATCTGTCCATGCCATAACAACTTCGCCAGGCTTTATAAAGCAGCAGAAGTTATCTACATGCTCGTTAGTCTCGTCACCCAAAATGCCGTTAGGAAGCCAGATAACCTTCTTTACTCCAAGAGCATTACAAAGTCTTTCTTCAATTTGTTCGCGAGTCATATCTGGGTTTCTTCCCGGGCTTAAAAGGCATGCCTCAGTAGTAATTAAAGTGCCTTCACCATCAACGTGAATTGACCCACCTTCCAAAACAAAATCATGCTCATCGATAACTGGATAATTGAGTGTTTTACAAAATGTTGATGCGAACATATCGTCATCTTCGTAGTCTTTATAAAGACCATCGAAGTCGCCACCCCAGGCGTCAAATTTCCAGTTAATTCCATGAATAGAATGATCGTCGGTTTCTTCTACAAAAGTAGGACCAATATCTCTTGCCCATGCGTCATTAGTTGGGAGGACAATAGGGAGAATATTTACGTGATTTGAAAAGGTATTACAGATCTCCGTGTAGTGGTCGTCATCGCAGATTAAATACACCTTCTCGTCAGAGCTGATTTCTTTTGCAATCTCTCTAAAAGCTTGCTGCGCATTCTTGCCACCATAAGTCCAGGAGCCCGGTCTTACAGGCCAGATAAGGATTGTTCCAGCGTGCTGTTCAAATTCTGCCGGCATTCTTTTCATGAGAGTCTCTCCTTAAAGTCTGTGTAACCGAACTTTTTAATAAGTTCGCATTCGCCATTCTCTTTCATTAAATAAATAGAAGGGAGAGGGATGCCGTTAAAAGTATTGTTTTTTACCATAGAGTAAATGGCCATATCTTCGAAAATTAGACGGTCGCCAACCTTAATCTCGTGGTCAAAAGAATAATCGCCAATAACATCACCGGCAAGGCATGTCATTGAAGATAAACGGTATTCATATGGCTTACTGCTATCGTTCCATTCACCGGAATCTTTAAGTGGCGGACGATATGGCATTTCAAGAACATCTGGCATATGGCATGCTGCAGATGCATCAAGAATTAAAGTCTTAATATTGTTATCTACGATATCCATTACTTCTGTCACTAAGTAACCGGCATTAAGAGCAATTGCTTCTCCGGGCTCAAGATAAACATCAATCTTTAAATTATCCCTAACCATACCGATAACGTCATAGAGTAACTTGAGGTCATAGTTTTCTTTTGTGATATGGTGTCCGCCACCCATATTAAGCCATTTGATATTAGGGTAGCGCGAGAATAGATCACCAAAATCAGTTAAAAACTGCATAACAGTAATAGATAGATCTACTGAGTTTTGCTCGCACAAAGTATGAAAATGAAGACCTTCAATGTAGTCCATAAAGGAAGGATCTTCTGCTAATGCTTTATCAAGATTAGCGCGTGTTACACCAAGTCTTGAACCAGGAGCGCATGGGTCATAAATAGCGTGATCTTCCTGCGTTGAACACTCCGGGTTGATTCTTAATCCAATGCTTGCCTTGCTGCCCATAGCCTTAAGTTTTGGTGCATGCTTTTTAAGCTGAGCTACAGAATTAAAGATAATGTGGTCACAGATTCTGCCTAATTCTTCAATATCTTCATTTTTATATGCAGGCGCGAAAACATGATTCTCTTTTTTCATTTCCTCAAAGCCCAAGCGTGCTTCAAAAAGACCAGATGCTGTTGTACCTGAAATATATTGTCCAATAAGTGGATAGAGAGCAAAATTTGAGAAGGCCTTTTGCGCAAGAAGAATATGTGCTCCGGTGTCTTGCTCAACTTTCCGAAGTTTCTCGAGATTTTTAATCAGCTTTGATTCATCAATTATGTAAGATGGAGTAGGAATATTGTTAAGATCCATTTTCGCTTGCCTTTATATTTGTAAGAGGGCCCTACTAAGTGCGGGCCCCCGTCAATTAGATTATTCTACAAGAGTAGGATTTTCTACTACTTGCCAGGGAAGTCCCCACTTGTTAAGAGCCTCCATATACGGGTCCGGATCAAACTCATCTGTTGTGAATACACCCGGCTTTTTCCAGTCGCCACGAAGTACCATCATGGCACCAATCATTGCTGGAACACCTGTTGTATAAGAGATAGCCTGTGATTCGACTTCCTTGTAGCACTCCTGGTGATCGCAGATGTTGTAGATATAGATAGATCTTTCTTTACCATCTTTGATACCTGTGAAGATACAGCCGATATTTGTCTTACCAACTGTACGTGGACCCAATGAAGCCGGGTCAGGGAGGAGAGCCTTAAGGAACTGGATTGGAACGATCTGCTGACCGTTAAACTCGATAGCGTCAGTTCTAAGAAGGCCTACATTCTCAAGACACTTCATGTGTGTCACGTAGCTTTGGCCAAATGTCATAAAGAAACGAATTCTCTTTACTTCTGGCATATTCTTAGCAAGAGCTACAATCTCCTCGTGGTGGAGCAGGTACATATCTTTCATAGCAACACCGTCAAAGTTGTACTCGCGCTTAATTGACATCGCAGGAATCTCAACCCACTTGCCATTTTCAAAATATGAACCAGGAGCAGAAACCTCTCGGAGGTTAATTTCTGGATTAAAGTTAGTAGCAAATGGATAACCATGGTCGCCACCGTTACAGTCGAGAATATCGATTGTGTGAATTTCATCGAAATAATGCTTCTTTGCATATGCTGCAAATACAGAAGTTACACCTGGATCAAAACCAGTTCCAAGAAGTGCTGTAAGACCAGCTTCCTTGTACTTCTCCTGATAAGCCCACTGCCAGGAGTAGTCAAAGTAAGCAGTAAAGCCAAGCTCTTTACATCTCTTCTCATAAATAGCTCTCCATGCTGGATCCTCAGTATCTTCAGCCTCGTAGTTAGCTGTATCGATATAGTGAACACCAGTCTTAAGACATGCGTCCATAATTGTAAGATCCTGATATGGAAGTGCTAAGTTCAAAACTGCCTCTGGCTTATAGCTATTAATCAAATCAACAAGCTCATCTACGTTATCAGCATCAACCTTTGCTGTTGAAATCTTTGTAGAAGTCTTATCTTCAAGCTTTGCCTTAAGAGCGTCGCACTTAGATACTGTGCGTGATGCGATCATAATGTCATCACATACTTCGCTGTTCTGGCAGCACTTGTGAATTGCAACGGAAGCAACGCCTCCACATCCGATAATTAATAATTTGCTCATTTCTTTCTGTTCTCCTCTTCTTCAAGTAATTCTTCAACGTACTTGGGAAGCATAAATGCACCCTTATGTAAGTTTGTTGTGTAATACCATGTTTTAATATTTCTGTCTTTCCACCTTTGGGCGTCGAAATCCTTAAGTGGGTGATATTTTTTTGATGCAAATCCAAACATCCAATATCCTGCGGGGCAGGTCGGAATAGATGCCTGATACACTCTGCTTATAGGGAAGCACTTATAAACCTTCCGATGCATTGATCTAAATGCCTGCTCATCTTCATCGTAGAATGGTGAACCATGCTGGTAAACCATTATACCGTCTTCCTTAAGTGCCTTAAAGCAAGCTCCGTAGAATTCTTTTGTGAAAAGTCCTTCTGTATGACCGAACGGATCAGTTGAATCGTTGATGATAAGGTCATATTCAGCGACGCATCTTCGAAGGAATCTAAGGCCATCCATGTTGTGGATTTTTACTCTTGGGTCTTCGAAGCCCTTTGCTGTTTCAGGGAAGAATTTTGAAGACACTTCGATAAACATCTCGTCAGGTTCAACTACATCGATTTCCTTAATTTCAGGATACTCTGTAAGTGTACGAGCTACACCTCCGTCACCACCACCAATAATAAGTGCTTTCTCAACATGTGGATGCACGGCCATTGGTACATGAACTACCATCTCGTTATAGATAAATTCATCTGCTTCGGAGAAGATAATGTCACCATCTAGGACAATCATCTTACCGAATTCCTTTGACTGGAAAACATCGATTCGCTGATAGTCGCTCTCATTAGAGAAGAGCTGTTTGTCAACACGAACGCTGGTCTTTACGTTCTCTGTATCCATCTGTGAAAACCAGATATCCATATTAATTGCCCTCCTTTATAACATTAATGAGTTCGACTTCCGGATCGAGAGTTCCCTGAAGCGAACATCCTCTTTCTCTAGCGAAATTAATATATTCAATGATCTCATCTGTGATCTTCTCGCCAGGAGTAAGAATTGGAATTCCTGGTGGATAGCACATAACGATTTCTCCACAGATTCTTCCGTTTGTTTCACCTAGAGGAATCTGCTCCTTTTCAGAATAGAAGGCCTCTTGTGGACTCATTACAACTTCTGGCTGAATGAAGTCGCCGTAGTATAGGTCTGCACCATCTTTTCCGTAATTACGCTTAATATCTTCCAAAGCACCAACAAGTCTCTCGATATCTCTGATTCGATCTCCGATTGAGATATATGCGAGGATATTTCCGATATCACCAAACTCAATCTGGATGTCGTATTCATCTCGGAGGAGGTCATATACTTCGATACCGGTAAGGCCAATTCCCTGAGTGTAGATACTTAACTTTGTTACGTCATAGTCGTATACGCTGTCGCCATCGATTAAGTCTCTTCCGTATGCGTAGTAGCCGCCAATAGCGTTGATTTCTGATCTCGCGTATTCTGCCATACGGCTTACCTTATAAAAGAACTCTTTTCCTCTTAAGGCAAGATTTCTTCTTGAGATATCAAGACTACTTAGAAGGAGATAAGAAGCACTTGTTGTCTGAGTAAGGTTAATAATCTGCCTTACATATTCAGCGTTAATATTCTCACCACAAAGAAGAATGGAGCTTTGTGTAAGGCTTCCGCCGGATTTGTGCATTGATACGGCAGCTAAGTCGCCTCCTGCCTTAATTCCTGATATAGGGAGATCTTCTCCAAAGTAAAGGTGAGTACCGTGTGCTTCGTCCACTAACACTTTCATTCCATGTTCATGGGCAATCTTTGAAATTTCTTCAAGATTAGAACAGATTCCGTAGTAAGTGGGATTATTGATAAATACTGCCTTGGCATCAGGGTGTTTTTTGATCGCACTTTTAATCTCTTCTACTTCAATACCAAGAGCGATACCAATTTTGGGGTTAACCTTCGCCTTAACGTAAACTGGAATTCCACCGCAAAGAACAAGAGCATTAATTACGCTCTTATGTACGTTTCTTGGAAGAATGATTTTATCTCCTGCCCTAATTACAGCAAGAATCATCGTCTGAACAGCAGATGTTGTTCCGTTAACCATAAGGAAAGCGTGAGCTGCACCGAATGCTTCTGCTGTTAAGTCCTCGGCATCCTTAATAACTGACACTGGGTGTCCTAAGTTATCAAGTGGCTTCATGGAATTAACATCAAGACCTACGCATTTCTCTCCCAAAAGTTCAACGAGTTCTGGATTGCCTCTACCTCTTTTATGCCCTGGAACATCAAAAGGCACAACTCGTTTTTTTCTGAAAAGTTCGAGTGCCTCGTAAATTGGCGCAGATCTCTGATTCATAACGCATACCTCTACATATTCCTATAAGTTAATTGCCTTAGAATCTGTGCCAACAAAAAGGGAACCGACGCTACATCGATTCCCTGAATTAGTCTTACGTAAGCACATTATATAAGTCAAGAAAATGACTATTGATGTAATGTTTCTTCGTGCTCAGAGTTCTGCAACAAATGCTACTCATATTGACCGTTTCACAAGATGATGTGCGCTTGGCACTGATTATAAAGTAATCAACTTATAAAATTTGAGCTTCTAACTCAATCAATAATTCGCTTTGTAAAACAGACCCTGTTTCACTCACTTGAGAGCGATTATAAAGGTCTATTTGGCTGGTGTCAATTACTTTGAAACAGGAAGTGACATCCGGGTTTCTTCCTTGTATTTTTTGTAGCCTTCTTTTGCTGATTGTTTGCCTTTAGCAAGGGGGATGCTGACGCAAAGAAAGTAGAATGATTGAGTTGGTAAAAGGAATATACAATAGGTAGAGTTATAATAGATACAATGAGCAGAAAGGCAAAATGGAACAGTGGATAAATCAAATAGAAAAGCAATCTTATTTGGCATCTTAGGAGAGTTGTTGTTAATTGCTGAAGCTCTAATTTACCTCGTAGTTACTTCTTTGGTCTTAGCTGTTACCTATGTGGGTTCAGAAGTCATAGGCAGAAGAGGAACAGGTTTCCTGCCGGTTGATATATATAGGCTTAATCCATTTATGCTTATATTAGGCCTTTTGCTTTTCACTGCACTAACAGTTCTTTGTTGGGAGTTCCTGTTAAAGAAGCAGATGATCCGGCTTAAAAACAAAGGACTTGGATGGTTCATAGCCGGAATTGTTCTGCTTTTAGTTGCAGGCGTACTATTATTCTTTGATGTAATCTTATCAGCTGTTGCTGGAACTGGACTGTTTGGCGATTTCGAAAACGAGTTTATATCAGCTGTGCAACTTTTCTTTCCAATGATAGTTGGAGTAGGGTATCCGCTTGTTAGAACTTTGATTCCTGTGGTAAAGAAAATCGCTAAAAGAATCAGTAAAACTGATTTTGGTATTAGGGAGTAACTACGATAAAGAATAATTTACGCGATGGCATTTAAATCGTTCAACGATAACAGTTTGAATTTATTTTAATTAGGGAGATTGATATGGAAGTTATTGAATTTAGTAATGAGACAAAGGTTGATCACGTGGTTGCACCATGGGAGAAATACATGGCTCCAGGTGATTTTGTAAGTTATAACCCTTCTTATGTGGGCGGTGCATTCCTTGATAAGTTCGAGGAGCACACACAGCCTGCTTCTGACGTGGGTGACATTACTTATTACCTTTTTACTCCAGATAAGAGTGCTTACGAAAGCGGCAAGAAGTTTAAGCTTCTCGTGTTTATTCACGGTGCGACAAATGCTCTCGCGGGCAAGGTGTGTGTGTCCCACAGTGGCGGCGAAATGTTCGCGGATGCAAAGCGTCAGGCAAAGATGGAGGGTGCGTATATTCTGGTGCCACTTGCTAATGAGAAGACTGATGAGAATGGTGAGCTGACTGATTCTTGGTCTGAGGCTTATCTTAAGCACTTAAAGGCTATTATTGATAGAACAGTTGAAGAGTGTGGTGATATTGATAAGGTTATTATCGGAGGAGGTTCATCTGGTGGATACACAACATGGAAGATGCTTCTCGAATATCCTGATTTCTTCGCAGGTGCATTTCCTGCATCTGGATTTACGGAAGATGACAGCTATCTTGAGGCGCTTAACACAAATACAAAATTGTTTATTTCATGTGCGAAATATGATGAATTTGGTTCCTTCGAAAGAGTTACACCAGAAGCACTTAATGCCATGGAAAACGCAACTAATGCGATTTGCTTTTTCCCAGAGTTTCTTCGTAACGGTGACAAGGGAGTAGCATCACTTTATTTTGGTATCGAGATGGGTCAGCACTGCATGATTACACAGATTCAGGCAGATCTTATGTACGATGATGGTACTCCATATTTACCAGAACTTCCTGAAGGAATGACTGGATGGTTTGCCGGTCTTTGATATTTTGTAATTAAACTTATGAATTGGAGGGCTTATATATATGAGTATTAAGTGGGGGGGTGCTTGGAACAGCTAACATCGCAGACTGGGGAGTGATTCCTGGAATGTTACTGGCAGACAATTGTGTGCTTTATGCTATCGCTGGCAGACGTCAGGAGAAGGTTGATGCCTATGTCAGCAAGTTCGGTTTCAGTAAGGGTTATGTAGGTTATGAGAATCTTCTTAATGACCCTGATGTTCAGGCGATTTATGTTCCACTTCCTAATGATCTTCATAAGGAATGGGTAATTAAGGCGCTTAATGCACATAAGCATGTTCTTTGTGTTGAATGACCCACCAAAAATGGTGCATCGTTCAACTAAATCATTTTATAGTATGTTAAGACTGAAAATATATTTTGCTAATCATGACTATAGCGAATTGTATTTTGAATTTACTTCGATAATGACATATTTAAACGAGTTACTAAATTCCGATTTAATGTGAAGGTAAAGGAATCTATAAGTGATGAAAAAACTTAATGATTATAAAAAGGCTAAATATTTGTTGGATGATAAAGTTGTAGAAGAAGTTTATCCATTATCGATTGTTGAAGGAAATCAGAGCGGGGATATTTTTGTTGACGATATTGAA
>JAZQQK010000003.1:0-5981 GCA_045629065.1 Anaerovoracaceae bacterium
TTGACTGCTCACTCGGTGTAGACAATACACCCATTCCAAAGTATGTAATGGATACACTTAGAATTATCCCAATGGATGAGATTAAAAAGTATCCACACGATGAATATATCTTCAACGAACTTTGCGAAAGATTGCTCGATAGATACAAAGACACAGAACCAAATCTCACAAAGGAAAACTTGCACTTTGGCTGCGGATCCTTTGATTTGCTCTGCCATTTGAATCTTCTCTATGCGAACTGCAACAAGAAGATTCTCGGACATGCACCACAGTTCACCGCCTATGTCGATCATGCAAGCTGCATCGGCGCAGAGCGTGTAACATATAATCTCCCAAAAGAGAATAATTACAAATTCAATGTGGATGATTTTTGCAAGATGATTTTGGAAAATAAACCAAACCTCACAATCTGCGAAAACCCTAACAATCCTACAGGTCAGGCCTATGAAAAGGAAGACCTGAAAAAGATTATAGATGCATGCGAAAAAGTGGGATCTGCAGTCATTTTCGATGAGGCCTACGGCGACTATATCGATTCCGTAAAATATTCTGGTATCAGTCTTATTTTGGAGGCCGAGAAACGTGGTGTAGATTGCTACGTTACACGTACTTTCTCCAAGGGCTATGGCATGGCAGGCATGCGCGTAGGCTATGTCATCGGACCAGCTCACGGCATTAGCCAACTAAAGAAAATGGTCACACCATTTAACTGCAATGAACTCGCCAGACAGCTAGCAGTTTCAATGCTTTCCAAGTCCATAGGATATCTGATTCCAATCAGGGAATCCACTATCGATAGGAACAAAATGTTCTATGAAGAAGTAGAAAAACTCGGCATGTTCAGAGTAGCAGAGACGATGATTGAAACGCCGCTTTCGGTGCTCTATGTAGACGACCCCGAGATCGATCTCTGCCAGGAATTCGCGAAGGTCGGCATCACCGTTGTAAGCTGCGCGACATACGAAAACATGGGCAAAAACATGGTTCGTATGATGCTCCCGGAGGACATGCTCCGCCTAATCAAGCAGATGAGCAAAATGAATCTGCCAAAGATTAAATAAAGGTAAAACAAAAAGTGCGCGAGCACCAATCGAGCTCCCGACCCGAACGAAAGGCGGAAGCGGGAGTCGATTCGGTGCGGGAGCACTTTTTTTAATCCCGATACTTATTTAATCTTTGGCAGCTCCCCGCACCTTCGCTAAGTAGCGGTACACGCTTACTGGAGAGCAGCCGAAACGTTCAGCCACATAGTTTATCGAATCCTTCAGCTGGAATAACCCGTGATCGTAGAGCTCTGCGACGAGAGCAGCTCTACCTGAAGGTGAGAGTTCTTCTATCGGTTGCGACATATTTACTATTACATTATTCATGATTTCATCCATGAGCGACCTCGTATCTGCCTGGAAATATTCCATAGGAGTTTCAAATGATGAATCTGCCTTTGGTGTAACGAAGCCCTTGTTGGATAAGAGTGAGTTGTTAGTTAAGAATTCATTAGGGTGGAGTTCAGCGAGTAGCTGGTCACTCAACTCCTGGAATTTACTACTATCAAAATTGATGCAGAGCATTCCGACGAGTTTTCCGGAATCCTTTATAAAATATGAAGAGGAACGGACAATCTTACCATTTTCGAGTACACCGACATAGTTTAGAACCGAATCAGTGTATTCGTATTTTTTTTGCATGATGAAGCGTAATGCGATGCTTGTAAGCGGGTTTCCGACCTTACGACCGCTTATCTGTCCGTTAGCAATTGCAATGATACCGTTATTGTCGTCTCCGATTTCTTGGAGCACGATTTCGTAGTTTGGTCCGAGTGTAGCACCGAGGAAATCTACAAGTGCGACATACCTTCTTTTCATAGATTCAATCATAATTGGAACCTCCTAAAATTAGCTAAAACCACAACATATAGTGGTGTAAAATCTGACCATACAAGGGCCTTTTTTGCCTCAAAAATGGGCGTTTTTGTATACAGAATACGAAACTGCTAATAACTGCAAAAAAACTGCAAAGAAATGATAATTTTTTTTCACATTTTTAAGAAAAGTATCGATTTTTTGTGAGAGCATACAAAAACGGCGTACAAAAACTTGTTTTTGCGCTACTAAAAAAACAATAAATAAACATTTTCTTATCACATTGACAATATTTTATCATAATGATAGACTAAAATCAAACAAACTATATTATTAGGGAGGTAGACTATGAATACAGTAATTAACACTGAAAAGGCTCCAGCAGCTATTGGACCTTATTCACAAGCTATCCAGGCAGGCAATTTAATTATCACTTCAGGACAACTTCCTGTTGACGTGGCTACAGGCGCATTCCCAGAGGGAATCGAAGCTCAAACTAAGCAGTCCTTAACAAATTGCAAGGTTATCTTAGAAAAGGCTGGCGCTAGCATGGCTGATGTCATCAAGACTACAGTTTTCTTAAGCGATATGAACAATTTCGCTGCTATGAATGGCGTATACGCTACATTCTTTGAAGGCGCATTCCCTGCTAGAAGCGCAGTTCAAGTAGCAAGATTACCAAAGGATGCATTAGTAGAAATAGAATGCATCGCAGTTGTTAAATAATAACAACAAACAACAAACCAGTTTAAAGAGAATGATGCTGTCCGCTAGGCGAGCAATAGGGCTCGACGACCGGGGTGTCCTCTAAAGAAAAGACAAATATTCTATAGGAGGTCAGTATTATGTCTAAAGAATACAAATTAAACGTTGCAACTCCTCATCACTTTACTTATGCAGTTCGTAACGTTCCAGAAGTTACAGTAGAACAACGTGAAAGAGCATTAGCTGCTACTCACTACAACGAATTCGCATTCCCATCCGGAATGTTAACAGTTGATATGTTATCAGACTCTGGTACAACAGCTATGACTAACCAACAATGGGCTGCTATGTTCTTAGGTGATGAAGCTTACGGTAGAAACACTGGTTACTACGTACTTCTCGACACATTCCGTGATATCTTTGAAAGAGGCGGAGAAAAGAACTGGAAGAAGTCAATCGATTTAGTAAGAACTGATTGCCAAGACGTTGAAAAGATGATGAACGAACTTTACCTTTGCGAATACGAAGGTGGCTTATTCAACGGTGGCGCAGCTCAAATGGAAAGACCAAACTCATTCATTATCCAGCAAGGTCGTGCAGCTGAATCCGTATTAATGGAAATCGTTAAGAAGATCTTAGCTCAAAGATTCCCTGGTAAGGTATTCACAATTCCTTCAAACGGTCACTTCGATACAACTGAAGGTAACATCAAGCAAATGGGATCAGTTCCTCGTAACCTTTACAACAAGGAACTCCTCTATGAAGTACCAGAGGGCGGCAAGTATGCAAAGAACCCATTCAAGGGCAACATGGACATGAACAAGTTACAACAGTTAATCGACGCTGTTGGCGCTGAAAACGTTCCACTTATCTTCACTTGCATCACAAACAACCCAGTTTGCGGTCAAGCAGTTTCCATGGCTAACCTTCGTGCAGTTTCCACATTAGCTCACAAGTACAACATTCCATACGTACTCGATGCTGCTAGATGGGCTGAAAACGCTTACTTCATCAAGATGAATGAAGAAGGTTATGCTGACAAGTCAATCGCTGAAATCGCTACAGAAATGTTCTCATATTGCGACGCATTCACAATGTCCGCTAAGAAGGACGGCCACGCTAACATGGGTGGTATGCTCGCATTCAGAGATAAGGGATTATTCTGGAAGAACTTCTCCGACTTCGAAGAAGGACACGAAGGAGATCCTAAGTATATCAAGACAGACGTTGGTGTACTTCTCAAGGTTAAGCAAATTTCTTGCTATGGTAACGACTCCTACGGCGGAATGTCAGGTCGTGACATCATGGCATTAGCTTGCGGTTTATATGAATCCTGCAACTTCAACTACATGAACGAAAGAGTTGCACAGTGCAACTACTTAGCAGAAGGATTCTATAAGGCTGGCGTTAAGGGCGTTGTAATTCCTGCTGGTGGACACGCTGTTTACATCAACATGGATACATTCTTCGATGGCAAGCGTGGACATGACACATTTGCTGGTGAAGGATTCTCCCTTGAATTAATCAGACGTTATGGTATCAGAGTTTCCGAACTCGGTGACTACTCAATGGAATATGACCTCAAGACTCCTGAACAGCAGAAGGAAGTTGCAAACGTAGTTCGTTTCGCAATCGACAGAAGCCGTCTCACTCAAGAGCACTTAGATTATGTTATCGCAGCAGTTAAGGAATTATACGAAGATAGAGAAAACATCCCTAACATGAGAATCGTTTGGGGACACAAGCTTCCTATGAGACACTTCCATGCATTCCTTGAACCATATCCAAACAAGTAATTTAAGGATATAAACGAAGCATTCTAAGGTTAGTTGTTTATCAAAGGTTGCTTCCCTTAACTGGGGAAGCAACCTATAAGATAAAATGCAATTATATTTATAACTCTCTATTATTAATTTTTATTAAGGAGACAAATCATGGCAGAAAAGACAATCGAAAAACGTGATGGTTTTAATTCACGTTGGGGATTTATCCTCGCTTGTATCGGATCCGCAGTTGGTATGGGTAATATCTGGAGATTCCCAGTATTAGTATCAGCTTATGGTGGATTAACATTCTTAATTCCTTACTTCATCTTCGTTATTCTTATCGGAGCATCCGGAGTTATGGAAGAATTCGCACTCGGCCGTTGGGCAGGTGCAGGCCCTGTTGGCGCATTTGGAAAAGCAGTTGAAGATCGTGGCGGCAAGAAGGCTGTCGGCGAAGGAATCGGTGCTATTCCTATCCTCGGTTCAATGATGCTTGCTATTGGTTACACAGTAGTATTATCATGGATTTTCAAATATTGCTGGATGGGTATTTCTGGTAAGCTCTTCGCTCTTGGTACTGACATGGGCGCTATCGGCGGAGCATTCGGTGCTACAGCTCCAGAAGCTGCTACACTTGGCGAAGCTTTAAAGGCTATGTTCTCAGAAGGCTTATTCTCACTCGGTAATGGCGCATGGTTAGTAATCGGCTTAGTAATTTCACTCGTTATCATGGCACTCGGTGTTGGTGGCGGTATTGAAAAGGCTAACAAGGTTATGATGCCTGTACTCTTCGGATTATTCGTAATCTTAGGAATCTACATTGCTTGCCTTCCTGGTTCAGGAGCTGGTTACAAGTACATCTTCTCATTCAACGCTGGCGGTTTAGCTGACGGTAGAGTTTGGGTTTATGCATTTGGTCAAGCATTCTTCTCATTATCAGTTGCTGGTAATGGTTCCGTAATTTATGGTTCATACTTATCAAAGGACGAAGATATTCCTTCATCCGCTAGAAACGTAGCTATCTTCGATACAGTTGCTGCATTACTTGCTGCACTCGTAATCATCCCAGCTATGGCTGTTGGTGGAGCAGAATTATCTTCAGGTGGTCCTGGACTCATGTTCGTATGGTTAGTAAACGTATTCAACGGCATGGCTGGTGGACGTATCATCGGTATGATCTTCTTCATCTGCGTATTATTCGCTGGTGTATCCTCAATCGTTAACCTCTATGAAGCTCCAGTTGCTTTCTTACAAGAAAAGTGCGGACTTAAGAGAGTTCCTGCTGTAGCAATCATCGGCGTAGTTGGTGGTTTCATCGCACTCTGCATCCAGCCTTGGACTTCTCAGTGGATGGATCTCGTATCCATTTACATCTGCCCACTTGGTGCATTCTTAGCTGGTATGATGTTCTTCTGGGTAATGAAGAAGCAAACAGCTCTCGAAGCAGTTGGTTATGGCAAGAAGAAAGACATCCCTGCTTGGTTCTATCCTCTTGGAAAGTATGTATATTGCGTACTTTCATTAGTAGCATTAGGATTTGGTGCTGCTTGGGGCGGAATTGGCTAAACTATTATAAGCAATTTACTTTCCCTAATAGTTATGTGCATAGAAAAAAACCCTGGTCGTATGACCGGGGTTTTTTCGTAATATA
>JAZQQK010000004.1:0-16711 GCA_045629065.1 Anaerovoracaceae bacterium
GCTTCTGGTCTAGATAAAGTAATATACGCGATTTGCTCTTTAACTTCATACTTTATTGTTTTATACATTCTATTTCCTCCAAAAAATTGATAATAAATTTTCTCAAAATATTGTCACAATAATACGATTGTATTATATCACGAAATCCGACCCTTTTCAAAATATATATTATATATAAATATATTATTCACGGCATTTTTCTTGCAAAAAATGAAAAACGCTCTCCTCACGATGAGAGCGTTTTCCATTTGAAGCATTCTGAGGTGTTTATTGTATTAGCAAACAGTAACCTATTTTTCAGCCTTTGCCTTCTTAATTGCTTCAATTAAGAGAGGTGTAACCTTGAATAAGTCACCGGTAATACCGTAATCAGCAATTTCAAAGATTGGAGCTGTATCATTTTTGTTAACAGCTACGATAGTCTCTGATTCTTGCATACCAGCTTTGTGCTGTACAGCACCAGAAATACCGAGAGCGATGTAAACCTTTGGATGAACTGTCTTACCAGTCTGGCCTACCTGGTGGTCAGCTGAGAGCCAACCAGCATCTACTACCGCACGGGATGAACCTACAACGCCACCTAAAACGTCAGCGAGTTCAGTTGCAAGAGTGATACCCTTTTCAACGTCCTTTGCGATACCACGGCCAACAGATACGATGTATTCTGCTCCGATTAAGTCTACGAGCTTCTTTGCAGCCTTTACGACTTCAGTAACTTCTGTTTCAAGATCCTTTGCTTCTAATGTGAAGTTAGGATGTACGAGTTCAACAGCCTTTGCCTTAGCTTCGTCGAATGCGCCTTTTTTCATAACGCCAGGACGAACTGTAGCCATTGCAGGGCGGAAACGTGGGCATACGATTGTAGCCATTAAGTTACCGCCGAATGCAGGTCTAGTCATCTTGAGGTTCTTAGCTGCATCGAAGTTCTTAGCTGTGAAATCTGTATTGTCAACATCAAGTGATGATGCTGTTCTTAAGAAATTGATATAACCATCGAGGTCGATATCTAAGTGTGTGCAGTCTGCGCAAAGACCTGTGTGAAGTCTAGCAGCGCATCTTGGTGCGATGTCACGACCAATGTTGGAAGCTCCGAAGATTAATACTTCTGGCTTGAACTCTTGTACTGCATCGCAGATAACCTTTGCATAAGCATCAGTTGTATAGTCCTTTAATAACTTTGAGTTATATACATAAACCATGTCAGCGCCATAGCCACCTAAGTCGGAAGCGATACCGTCAACATCGTCACCTAATAATAAACCGCAAAGTTTTACTCCAAGTTCGTCAGCTAATCTACGGCCTTCGGAGATTAATTCAAATGTTGTAGGCATCATTTTGCCTTGACGTTGTTCGCAGAAAACCCATACGTTCTTGAACTCGTCAATTTTCATGCTATCATAATTTGCCATGTCTTCTCCTCCTTCCTAGATTAAGTGCTTTTCAGCTAAAAGGTTAGCTAATTCAGCGCAAGTTTCTTTACCGTCGCCAGCGAGCATCCTGCCAATGCCCTTTTGTGGTGGAGTAAATGATTTATAAATGTTAGTTGGAGATCCAGCAAGACCGATAGTTGACTTATCGATAAGTGGATGGTTCTCAAGTGCTGCATAATCGAATACTGTTAATGGTTTTGAATATGCTGCTAAGATATCGTTGATGTTCATGTATCTAGGCTTATTGAGTTCCTTGATGCAAGTGATTAAGCAAGGAGTCTTAACATTAACCATCATGTAACCATCTTCTAACATTCTCTTTACTGTGAGCTTGTCGCCCTTCTTTGTGATTTCGCCAGCATAGGAAACTTGTGGAATGTGAAGTTTTTCAGCAATCTGTGGTCCAACCTGTGCTGTATCTCCATCGATAGCCTGACGTCCGGAGAAGATCATATCGTCCTTCTCTAAACCGTACTTGTCGATAGCTGCGGCTAAAATCTGGGATGTTGCATATGTATCAGAACCGCCGAATTCTCTAGCTGTTACTAAGATACCTTCATCAACGCCCATAGCCATAATTTCTCTGAGCATTCCTTCTGCTTGAGGAGGTCCCATTGTAATTACTACTACTTTGCAGCCAGTCTCATCCTTGAACTTAAGAGCAGCTTCTACTGCGTTTAAGTCATCTGGGTTGATAATTGTCTGCATCTTTGCTCTGTTAAGAGTACCATCTGGATTAACTGCAAGTTTGCCGGAAGTATCTGGAACTTGCTTTGCTGTTACGATAATTTTCATGTTCCTACCTCCTATAATCCCATATTTGCAGAAATTACGATTCTCTGAACTTCTGAAGTTCCTTCGTAGATTTCTGTAATCTTAGCGTCTCTCATCATACGTTCTACTGGATAGTCGTTAGTGTAACCATATCCACCGAACATCTGAACTGCCTTAGTTGTAACCTTCATTGCGTTCTCGGAGTTGAAGAGCTTAGCTTCTGCTGCAAGCATTGTGTACTTCTTTCCTTCACCCTTTGCAAGTGCTGCTTGGTAAATTAAGAGTCTGCCGCAGTCGCAACCGAGTTGCATATCAGCGAGTGCAAATTGTGTATTTTGGAACTTAGCAATTGGCTTACCGAATTGTACTCTTCCCTTTGTATAAGCGATTGCTTCAGCCATAGCGCCTTCTGCGATTCCGGGTGACAGAGCTGCGATACCGATACGACCACCATCTAATGTAGCCATAGCGATGCTGAATCCCTTTCCTTCAGGTCCTAACATGTTCTCTTTTGGAACGATGCAGTCTGTGAAAACGATTTCAGCTGTTGGGGATCCGTGAAGACCCATCTTAACTTCGTGCTTACCAATAGAGAAGCCAGGGAAATCCTTTTCAACGATGAATGCGCTGATTCCCTTAGTTCCCTTTGTCTTATCTGTCATAGCGAATACTACGAAAATATCTGCTACATAACCGTTAGTGATGAAAATCTTGGAACCATTCATTACATAATGGTCGCCTTCTAAAACGGCTTCTGTCTGGCCCTTTGATGCATCGGAGCCGGCATTTGGTTCTGTAAGAGCGAAAGCTCCTACCTTCTTACCAGTGCAAAGCATAGGTAAATATTTTTTCTTTTGCTCTTCTGTACCATAATTTAAAATAGGGTCGCAGCAGAGTCCGTTATGTGTTGCAATAATGTCTCCTGTGGAAGCGCATTGCTTTGAAATTTCTTCTACGCAGATAGCGCTTGCTAAAGGATCTGCACCAGCACCACCATATTCTTTAGGAATGCAAAGTCCCATAACACCTAAATCGAATAGCTTGTCGATTGTTTCAGCTGGATACTGTGCAGTTCTATCAGTTTCGGCAGCAATGGGCTTTATTTCTTCTTCTGTGAAATCAGCCATCATCTTTTTGATGAGTCTGTGTTCATTATCAAGATTAAAATCCATACTTTTCTCCTCTGTAATTAATGATTGAATCATGTTGCGAGTGACGTTCAACAACATCGGTTTTACTTCTGTCTTTTATAGTTAGCACATACCGTGCCAAGTTTAAAAGTGCCTGTTTTATGGGGGTTTTCATGGGTGTAAATTAACTATTCTTGTTATTGACATTCAAAAATGAATAACATATAATCAAAAATGAATAGATTTTGTATTCAAAATTGATTCTGGAGGCAAAAATGGAAGAAAACAATAGCTTAACGAGTTTTGTCGAAAGTGACATTAACTTGCAAGATTTTTTTAAATTGATAAGTCCGGAAAACAACCTTTTGCTAGCCGATGAGGTCATGCTTACCGACTCGGAAGGCATCGTAGTTTGGATTAGTGATAACTACGAGCAGAGCTTCGGCTTCGAACACGGCTCCATGATTGGCCGCTCGGTTTATGACCTAGAAAAGGAAGGGATTTTTAATCCGTCAGTTTCAGCGATTGTCATCCGCGACCGTAAAAAAGTGACGATGACACAAACGATAAACGGCGACTACTCAAACGTCATGACCATCGGGATTCCTCTCTTTAATAAGAAGAAGGAATTGAAATATGCGGCTTGTTTTAATACTGTTTCAATGGAGCAAATTAACTCAATAAATAAGAAGTATCGCGAGATGCGTCAGTCCCTTGACGCATACGCTCAAGAGCTCGATGAACTCCGTACGAGGACGACGTCGACAAGCCTTGTTTTAAGGAGCAAAGCCATGCAGCAAATCTGGTCCCAGATGCAAAGTGTAGCCAATACCAAGGCTAATATTTTAATCACTGGCGATACCGGTGTTGGCAAGTCTGCAATAGCCAAAGCGATACACAAAATGTCCAATATGCAGGATGGCCCATTCATCGAAGTTAACTGCGCCGTACTTAACGAAAACCTCATAGAATCCGAGCTTTTCGGCTATGAGAGGGGTGCTTTCACAGGTGCTTCTAGCCAGGGTAAAATAGGTAAAATTGAACTGGCTAACCACGGTACACTTTTCCTGGATGAGATAGGTGAATTGCCTCCCCAAGTGCAGTCGAAACTGCTCGAGGTGATTCAAGAGAAGACCATAGAAAGAATGTCCTCTAACAAGAAAATTGAGGTCGATTTCAGACTGATTGTAGCTACTAACCGCGACCTCGAGGCCGAAGTCGCAAGCGGTAAATTTAGGAGCGATTTGTACTATAGATTGAATGTAATTAGAATGCACATTCCGCCTTTAAAAGAGCGTCGTGAAGACATCGTTCCTATGGCGAATGCGTTTCTTTCAAAGTTCTCAAAAGAGTACGAAAAATCGCTCACATTTAGTCCTAGGTTCCTCACATATTTGGAGCATCACACATGGCCAGGAAACGTTAGAGAGTTAGAGAATCTGATAGAAAGATTGGTTATCACTACTACCGATCCAATCATTGATATTTCATCTCTCCCTGTCGATATGTCATCAAAATTACCTCAAGAAAAGTACTCCACCGGCACTCTCACAGAGCGTGTCGAAGCGCTCGAAAAAGAGATAATCAGTGAAGCTTATGCGAGACTTGGATCCACAGTTGCGGTAGCTCAGGAACTCGGAATTTCACAGCCAACAGCAGCAAGAAAAATAGCCAAGTATCTGAAAAACGAATAATTTGTATTTTTTATAGCCCTTTGGCATAAAAAATGCTTAATATTTTATTGACGTTCAACTACAACCAAACTAAAAAATATAATTATATACATTTTGGAGGTTTAAAATGTTATACAATAAGGAAGAAATTAAAAAAATTATCCCTCACAGAGATCCAATGCTCTTAGTAGACGAAGTAGAATCAATGGAAGCAGAAACATCCATCGTTACAAAGTTCTACGTTAACCCTGAAAGAGAAATCTTCAAGGGACATTTCCCTGGAGATCCAGTACTTCCAGGCGTTTACACTTGTGAAATCATGGCTCAGACAGCTGATATCCTCATTCTTTCCACAGAAAGATATGCGGGTAAGGTTCCTCTTTTCTTAGGACTTAACGGTGTAAAGTTCATGTCCAAGATTAAGCCAGGCGACACACTCGAGATTCACGCAAAGGTTTCCAACGAAAGAGTTGAAAAGGCTATCGTAACATGCTCAGCAGAAGTTTATGATGCTGGCGTTCTCGCATGCGTAGGCGACGTAACACTCGCAATGAGATAGTTATTATTCATTTTTGAATAAATGGGAGGTTTATATGGCAAAGAAGTATTATGGTGTTATTCCACCAATCATCACACCAATTTTGAAGGATGAAACTGTAGATGAAGAAGGTTTCAGAAAGTTGATTGACTACTGCATCGGCGGTGGTCTTCAGGGAATTTTCGTTTGCGGTTCCAATGGCGAATGCATGGCCCTCACTCAGGCTGAAAGAAATCGTGCAATCAAGATTGCTGTAGATCAAATTGGTGACAGAGTTCCTCTTATGGTAGGTGTTATGGATACATCCACTAAGAGAGTAATCGACAATGTTAAAGCTGCAGAAGACTTAGGTGCAAAGTGTGCAGTAGTTACTCCAGTATTCTACGATAGACACACTTCACAGGACGAAACAGTTCGCCATATGGAAGATATTTTGAAAGAAACTAATATCGACCTCATGCTTTACAACATTCCACTTTTCACAGGCCAAAAATTAACTGGCAAGACTATGATCGAAGTTGCAAAGCTTGACAAGAAAGTGGTTGGATTAAAGGATACAGGTGGAGACTTCGCACAGTTTGCTACTGCATTAGAAGAATTACGCGACGACCCTGATTTCTCCGTACTCCAAGGCAACACTGCTCTCGGAATGGTTTCATTAGGTATGGGCGCTGACGGATATGTACCAGCTATGGCTACAGCATTCCCTAAGATGTTCGCTATGTCCTATGAAGAAGGAAAGTCTGGCGACCCAGCAGTTATCAAAAAATACAACGCATTAGTTCGTGAAACATCCAAGATTTTAGGTATGTCAAAGAACGGAACAGCAGCTGCTAAGTATGCTATTTCCTTAAGAGGATTCTCATCCAAGCAAGTAATTCGTCCACAGGATGTAACAACTCCAGAAGACGAAGCAAAGATCAAAGCTAAGATGGCTGAAATCGATGAAAAGCTTAAGGATTTAGGATTATTCTACTAATCAAAAGCAATAACTAAATAGATAGTAAAAGAGCGGTTCAGTCGAACCGCCCTTTTTTATGCAATGATTCACTAAAACGAAGTATAAACTGAATTATTTTTGACATTACAATTAATTTACGTAAAAAATGTGATAAAGTATTTTTGAGAATAACAAAATAGCAAATTTGTTATTGCAATAATATAGCATATTTGATATAATGAATGTGAGGTGGCTTCCATTTATAAAATTGATATTTATTCTGATAATCGTGGAAAATGCGAATTTGGGGACTATTTGTTGAACTTAAGAAAGACAGCGAAAACAAGTAAGTCTGCTAGAATTAAACTAAGCAAAATAGTTGCATATTTGGATGCCCTTGAAAAGTATGGAACTTATTTAGGATCACCCATTACAAAACATCTAGAAGGTGAGATATGGGAACTACGACCATTGTACGATAGAATTTTGTACGCGTATGTGGATAATAATGAATTCGTCATTTTGCATTATTTTGTAAAGAAGACAAAAAAGACACCTAAAATTGAGTTAGAAAGAGCCAAGAATAATTTAGCAGATTACCTTGTTAGAAAGGAAAACAGACATGACAAATTGGAAAGAACTTCGCAATCAACTAAACCTAACAAATGAAGAGGAACAAATGGTTAGATTTGAGGCAGAACTAATCGATACTATAATTAAAATAAGAGAAGAAAAAGGTTTGTCACAGGTCCAATTAGCAGAATTATGCAACATGAAACAACCAACAATAGCAAGGTTTGAGAGCAAAACTCATTCGCCTCAAATTGATAGTGTTCTTAAAATACTTGTTCCTTTAGGATATACTTTGCAAATTGTACCCATCAAATAACATTAAAGTAAAGAATTAGGCGACGCCCACCAAATACTATATACGAATAAAAATACGAGGTGTGTAACGCACCTCGTATTTTTATTTGATTCATATTAATTATTTGCTGCTTCTTTGCAGAGAGTGAGGAGGTATTCCTCGGCGGCGGTGAGCTTATGACCCACACGCGTTGTCAGGTATCTGTGCCAGCGCAGATTCGTATTTATATTAAAGTATTTTACTTCTGGTGAGTCTGTTATGTAACTAGATGGGAGAATTGCTGCGCAGTATCCGCCTTCTACCAGAGATGCAGACGTATCTACGTTAGTGGATTCAATCATTGTATTAGGCACAAATCCCGCTTCTCTAAAAAGGAAATCCTGTGCCTGTCTTAAAGTGGTACCTTCTGCTTGTCTGATGAAGCTAAGGCTCTTTAATTCCTCTAATGGCATAACAGGGAGAGTGTTTGATCCTTGAAGCCAATATTTCTTTGCGGCTAAACTATCCGAAGGCACCGCTACCACTAGTGTGTCGGTACTGATTTCCAAAGTTTTAATTCCTTCTGGCGCCTTGGCTGATGCAAGGAAAGCGATGTCGAATTGACCCGATTTGACACCTTGAGTTATAGTCTGAACTATGGACTCAGTAATGATAAGTTTTACATTAGGGAAACGCTTCTTGAACTGGCTCATTGTTTTGGAAAACATCTTGGCAGTAAAGCCGTGCAAAAGTCCAATGTTTATCGTATCTTGCGAAGTATTATTAAACGTGTTGAGGTTTGAAATCATATCTCTCTCAGTATTTAATATATTATACGCATAGCTTATATATACTTCTCCGGCCGGGGTTGGAACCCAACCATGCTTTTGCCTTTCGAATAATTGATTTCCAATGTTTGCTTCTAGCTTGGATATGAACTGGCTTAAAGCGCTAGAAGATATGTAAAGTCTCTCTGCGGCTTTTGCCAAGCTTTTTTCTTCTGCAATTGCAACTACATACTCATATTCTCTCATAATATACCTCGATTAAGTTTTACTTAACTAAAATGTAGTTTATCATAATTGAAACTTATTATCAAGTGGGGTAAAATATATATAACAAAGAAGAAATTTCGACACTCATCGGCAAGATAAACTTTTTTCAAACGTTACTTATTAGGGAAAGTAGCAAAGAAGAGGCGACCACATGGTCGCCTCTTTACGTTTTTGAAAAATTAAGAGCGGTTCGACTGAACCGCTCTTTTTATTCATGCTAAATACACCTTTTTACAATAAGTAATTATTTAATATTGTCTAAAGCAAATTCCAAAGATTGTTTTACGAAACTATTCAAAGTGATGTTATGCTTAATTGCAAATAGCGCACATCTTTGATGCAACTCAGGCGTTATTCTAACATTAAAATTTCCTAAGTAAGACTTTTCAGGCTTATCACCAGACTCTTTGCAAAGCAATAAATAATCATCAACAGCGTTATGAAAATCTGTAATTAGTTCTTGAACGTTGGTACCTTCATAAGATATTAGAGATCTAATACCAAGCACCTTGCCATGTAATACCTTGTCTTCTTCTGAAAATTCTACACTACCTATATAATCTTTATATTTCATAGTATCAATCATAAGATTCCCTCCTGTTTTAAAACATCAATTAAATCTTGTACTTGATATGATAATAGTTCTTTTCTACCATGCGGTTTATGCATACATATAGTTTTAAACTGTGACTTTCTAAAAGCCACACGAGAGCCACTAGTCTTTCCTTTATGAGACATTTTGTATCCAAAACTTTCCAACAAGGTTTTTGCATCATCAAAAGTAAAATCCTTCGGATTTGAGCAGAGACGTTCTAACAATTTTTCCTTGGTGCTCATATCTTCCTCCTAATTATACAATAGTGTTGATTATTGTGCAACTAAATTTAGTTACATACATCTTACCATTTATTCTTTCTTATTTGTTCAAAATGTCAGAAATAATTCAGTTTATACTTCGTTTTAGTGAATCATTGCATAAAAAAGAGCGGTTCGACTGAACCGCTCTTTGATTTTTTGTATATTGGAGTCCCCGGGAAACATAGCTTTCTGGGGAAAGCGAGAAATCGCCGCTTAGTGCGAGCGCCCGGAGGGCGCGAGGCTTATGCCGCGATTTATAGCTAAGATACCCAGCCACCGCCAATTTCTAAGCAGTAGCATGTCATATAACTTGCCATATTGGATGCAAGGAATAGAATTACGGATGCAACCTCTTCAGGTTCACCATTTCTTCTAAGTGGAATTTGCTGCCTAATCTTTTCTGCTACCTCGAATGGTGTCTTGATTGTCATAGGGGTATTAATTCTACCAGGGGCTACACAGTTTACTGTGATTCCTTCCGGTCCCATGCGCTTACCCAATGTTTTAGTCATTGCGATAATTCCACCCTTTGAAGATGCATAATGAACACCTGCGACATTTGCGCCGTAAAGTCCAGAGGATGAAGCCATATTAATTATTCTGCCCCAGCCCTTGCTCTTCATTTGTTCATAAGCAGCACATGCGCAAAGATATGAACCAGTTAAGTTTACATCTAAAACCTTAGCAAATTCTTCATGTGGAATATCATAGAAATCGTGTCCTTTTGGTGAGATTCCAGCATTGTTTACTAATATATCAATTGTTCCTAACTCATTTTTTATAGTCTCAAAGAGTTTCTTTACATCATCCTCTTTTGATACATCAGCCTTTACAAAAATAGCTTGAGCGCCGAGTGTTTCGGCCTCTTTTTTTGTGGCTAAGCCGTTTTCCTCGTTGACATCGCTGATTACTACTTTTGCACCTTCATTAGCAAATGCTAAAGCGATGGCCTTGCCAATCCCTTGACCGGAACCTGTGACAAGAACAACTTTTCCTTTGATACCGAGATCCATTACAAATCCTTTCCCACTTCTCGTAAGTTGATGATTTCTACATAATATCCGAGTTCTTCAAAGAAATCGAAATAGCACCACTTGGCTCCAGGAACATTGGCTGAATCTCCGCCCATTGCTGGCTCATAGCCTCTTTCCTTAAACCATGCGATAGTCTTTTCGAAATTATCTACATTGAATCTAATGTGGTAAAGTCCAGTTCCGCGCTTTTCGAGATATTCATCATGGATACTTTTGCCGTCCTTAGGATAGATGATTTCGATGTGTATGTTCTCGAACTGATAGAAAATCATTTCGATTTCGGCATCGCGAGGCATTCCTCTATAGTAACCACAAGCGTTGCCACGTAATGAATGGCCAAATTTTGTAGGCTTGATTCCGAAAAGCATTTCCATGTTTTTCATAGTCTTTTCAGGGTCAATTGTCAGCACGCCAATCTGGTCAATATATCTAAAAAGTTCAGAATTTACAATATCCATATTTGCCTCCTATGGAATTAATAATACTCTAAATGCGGTCTTTGACATCGTAAGATCAAAACCCTTTTCCCATTCTTCTAATGGGAACTGTGCGGATACTAAAGGAGTAAGTGCGAACTTCTTTTCCTTTAAGAACTGCATAGTATAACCCCAAGCCTTCATAGTAGTGGAGTTTGTACCAGTTACGATTAATTCTTTATGTAAAACCTCTCCCATGTCAATAGGAACATCCTTGGAGAATACTCCTACTTGGAGGAATTGGCCTTGCTTTCTTAAAATCTTGATACAATTTTGAACTGATGGAACTACTGTAGCACATTCAACTGCGATGTCAGCTCCCATTGGGTTAAGTGCCTTAACCTTTGCTTGAAGCTCTTCAAAGCTTGTAGCGTAGTCATCTGCACCAAGCTTAACAGCAGTTTCGAGTCTTTCTTTATCCTGTGGAAGTCCGGACATGATAACTTTAGCACCTACTGCGTGAGCTACCATAGCGCAAGAAATTCCCATGATACCAGGGCCAGAAATGACTACTACATCTCCAGGTGTAATATGTACTTTTTCCATCATGCCGTGAACACAGCAAGTGAATGGTTCAGCAGCTGCCATAGACATCTTATCTTCTACTTCGTCTGGAACCTTAAAAGCAAATTTTGCAGGGATTACAAGGAAATTAGCCATTGCTCCGTCTCTGTGAGTACCAAATGACGCTCTCTCGTCGCACATTGTATATTCACCCTTCTTACAGAAATAGCACTTTCCACAGTTTCCTACTGCTGGGATTGCAACAACCCAATCGCCAACTTTAAAGTCAGTAACGCCCTCCCCGAGTTCGGAGATCACACCGACGAATTCATGGCCGAGAATAACTGGCATGTTACATTTTCTCTCGTCATTCATTGAGTGGATGTCAGAACCACAAATTCCTGCAGCCTTCACTGCAATTTTAATGTCGCCTGCTTTTGGAGATGGCTCAGGTACTTCCCTAATTTCCATGCCAGCTCTACCTAAATCATATTTTACTAAGCCTCTCATTTTTTCATCCTTTCTTTTGGAAAAGAAGGGGCTTTTTAAAGCCCCTTCTAAGTTTTGATTTTAAGCTTTCTTACAAATTATTTGGAAGCAGCCATTTCTTTGTACATATCTTGTAAGAATGTCTTGTATTCATCTCCGCCCATTGGGAATGCAGCAGCGTTGCAGAGTTCTACAGCGTCCTTTGCCCAACCATCAGACTTAGCAGCTTCTAAGAATGTTGTACGAAGGATGTCTACGATTCTTGAGTCAACACCTACAGGAACACCAATACCGTGAGTTGAGTTTGTAGTTACTTCTGGATGTCCTAAATCGTCCATTGTAGGGATGTCAGGAGCTGTTGCCCAGTGAGTAGCAGAAAGAGCAACTACGAGTTTGATTTGACCAGCCTTGATGTAGTTAGCAAGTGATGGTTCGGAAGTGCAAAGTGCATCTACACGGCCTGCGATAAGGTCTGTAATACCATCAGTTGTTGAGTTGTAGTATACAGGTTCAAACTTTGTGCCATAAGCAGCGTTGATCTTCTTTACGATACCAGTTTCAGTATCTCCGCAAGTAACAACCTTAATTGTTTCGTTCTTTGCAGCAGCAACGATAGCGTCGAAGTCAGCATACTTGCTGTCTTGGGAAACTACCATACCGAATCCAAGAAGCATATAAGCTCCGATGTATTCGAAGGAATCGAGGTCATAAGTTACGTCTACTGAGAATGTGGATGTAACCATGTTACCAAGTGTGCACATACCTACTACGGAACCATCGTTTCTTTCAGTAACGAGTTGAGTAGCAGCTACTGTACCGGAACCACCAGTTACGTTGGAAACAACGAAACCAGTTCCTAATGTTTCTTCCCAGTGCTTTAAGAATCCACGAAGACCGATGTCTGTGGAACCACCAGCAGCGTAAGGGCAGATAGCAATGATTGATCCGTTAGGATACTTGAATTCTTCTTCTTGCTTTTGTCCGCAACCTACACATAATGTGAAGATCATTGCAAGAATAAGTACGATTGATAAAACTTTCTTCATTTTTTTCTCCTTCCTAATATATACAAAATATATTATTCGTTTTATATGTTAAGGCATTTCGCCATAACAACAATATTGTATTAGAGACCGTCTTGGAGTCTCTTGTCCTTGAGCTTTCCTCTTACGATAAAGAATACGGAAAGAACTGTTGCTACCCATAATACCCAGCAGATTGGTGATGAGAAGAATACACTCAAATTACCATCTGTAAGAGTTAACGCTCTACGAGCATAGTTCTCAAAGAGTGGCTCTAAGATGAAGCCGATGATTACTGTTACTTGAGGAATCTTGAGCTTTGAGAATACATAAGCGATAGCAGCAAATACTAACATAATCCATACGTCAGTTAAGTTTGTGTTGAGCGCATATACACCTACGCAGCAGAATGCGCATACACAAGGGAAGATGATTGATGAAGGTGCTGAGCATACCCATCTAAATCCTCTCCAGCTTAAGAGTACGATAATTAAGAGTACAGCGTTTACAATCATTAAGCCTGCATAGATAGCTTTAACTGTGCCTGGGCTTTCGATGAATACTAATGGACCAGGAGTTAAACCTTGTACCATAAATGCACCCATGAGGATAGCTGCGCCTGCATCTCCAGGAACACCGAGTGAAAGAAGCGGAATCATTGTGGAGCCTGTAACTGCGTTGTTAGCAGATTCAGGGCAGCAGATGCCTTCTACAGAACCTTGACCGAATTGTTCAGGGTGTTTAGATTTTTTCTTACCAAACTCATATCCTAAATAAGCAGCAAGTGAACCGCCTAAGCCAGGGAGCGCACCGATTGCAGAACCGATTGCAGAACCCATGAACCAGTTGCCGATATTTTGCTTGAGGTCGCCCATTGTGAATTTATCATCAAACCTGGACTGTGCAGGTGGCAATTGTGGCATATCAGCTTTTTCTCTAACATTTTCCATCTGGTTAAAGATTTCAGACATTGCGAGGAAACCGATCATCATAACTACGAGGTCAACTCCAGAGAAAAGTTTTGGAACACCAAAGGCGAATCTTGCGATTGTAAATCCTTTGTCAAGTCCAACAGTACCAAAGAGAAGACCGAATGCACCGCCAATTAGACCCTTTACTAATGACTTACCAGAAGCAGAAGCAATGATTGTAAGTGAGAATATCATCAATACTGTATACTCTGCAGGACCAACCTTAAGAGCGAACTTAGCGATTGGTTCTGTTACTAAACAAAGTAAAACTGTACTGAAGAAGCATCCGAATACGGATGAGTATAATGCCGCTTTAACGGCTTTTCCTACCATACCCTTTTTGGCGAGCTGATATCCATCAAGTACTGTAGCACCAGCAGCAGGTGTACCAGGAGTACCAATCATGATAGCGGAAAGTGATCCACCGAACATGCCTGCGTTGAAGCATCCGAGTAACATAGGAATAGATTGTGAAGGTTCAAGTTTCCAAGTGAATGGGATAAGGAGTGCCATACCCATAGCACCTGTAAGTCCTGGGATAGCTCCCATTACTAAACCTAAAGCAACACCAGCAATTAACCAAATAAGGTTGCCAGGCATTAAGAGGCCAACCAATGCCGACCAGAAAGTATCAAACATATGTCGTCCTCCTTTCTATGGCATTCTGAGCAAGAGCAACTTGCTGAATGCAAAATAAATAACTAATGGAAGTACAATTGCAACAATCGCAATCTTAATCCAATTTCTCTGGCCAGAGAAGAACATCAACCATGCGAGTAATACAATAGTTGAAGGAATGTAGCCAATAAACTTAAGTGCAACGCAATAAAGTATCATGGTGCCAAGTGTAACACCAACCATCATAAACTGGTGACCAGTAGTCTTGTAGTAAGTCTGTTGGTCAGCAGGAATTTTCTTCATTTGCCATAAGCCTTGAAGCCCCAACCAAAGTCCTAAGCCAGTTAATAAAATACCGATTGCATAAGGGAAAAGTCTTGGCGAATTAAACCAAGGTGCTTCAACTTCTCTAATCTGTGTTGGTATTAACCAAAAGATTACGGCTAATCCAAATGCGGCGATACACATACCAGATATGAAGTTGACCTTTGACTCTCTCGCGTTCATAATGCAATCTCCTTTCTTAAAAATGTCAATAATTACTTTTGATAGATAGAAGCAATTCGAGCATTGCTTATTAATTATTGTGCACATCTATATTGTGCAATTAGTGTGCCAAAAAAGTTTTTAAGGAAAACTAGTGATTAGGCACGGCATTTAGGGCTTTTTAACAAATGTTGTGAATCCTGTATGCAAAAATAGGTTAGTTGTACTTTTTTAGGCTTTTTTAGGTGCCCTAAAGTGACAAAAAACTCGCCTAATAGTTTCATGCATGTGAACTAATAAGCGAGTTATCATTTAGTTTATAAAAATTAATGGTTTATTACCGCCAAACCGCTTTTGGTAAGCGATGCGCCTTGTTTTGTCTTACCAACTGTAATATATCCTTGGTTTTCCAAGTGAGCCATGCGGGTTTTGATCTTAGACTCTGTGAGACCGCAATCGATGAGTTCTGGAACCTTGGCTAATGTTCCACGACCCGCAGAAATCTTTTTCTCCTTTAGATAGTATATTGCCTTTAGGATGAGCACCATTTCTTCATCTAATGTAAAATCATCCGACTTTTCGCCTAGGTTTGCAGTAATGTCCTCCAGATTAGAACCCGAAAATTCCATGTTTACATTCAAGTAATCAACCAACATTTCGTTCAACGTCTCATCTGCATATTTGCCCTTCTTTTTTAGGGTGCCGAGAACCTTAATATATTCGGCTACGGCCTTGAGTTCTCTGGCATTTCCTGGCCAGTTAGCTTTCTCTAACAGGCCGAGAACTTCATCGGTTACAAAGTACTCGACATCACGCTCTGAAAGCATGGAGCTTAAAAGGACTGGAACGTCTTCAATTCTCTGTCTAAGCGGAGGAATCGAGAGAGATAATACTTTGATTCTGTAGTATAAATCCTCTCTGAATGTGCCTTCTTGAACCATCTTTTTCAGGTCTTTATTAGTCGCACAGATTACACGTACATTTACTGGGATAATCTTGTTGCCGCCGACTCTTACAACCTCACGCTCTTCGAGCACTCTCAGAAGTCTTGTCTGCATCGAAAGGCTTGCGTCACCGATTTCGTCAAGAAAGATAGTACCACCATGAGCGAGCTCGAACAAACCTTGTTTACCACCTTTTACCGCTCCTGTGAAAGCACCCTCTTCATATCCAAAAAGTTCTGATTCTGCAAGGGTTTCTGGAAGAGCAGCAAAGTTGATTCCCACGAATGGTTCTGATGCCCTAGGCGATGCATTATGAATGCTTTGGGCGAATAATTCCTTACCCGTTCCAGATTCGCCGGTTAGAAGGATTGTAGCATCTGACTGTGAACAGATATGCGCAAATTCCTTTGCGGCTAGAATCTTTGGGCTCTGTCCTTTAATGCTATTAAATGTATATTTTGCAACGAAATCATTGCGTCTTAATCTACGTCTGATCTGAGATTCTGCCTTCTGTAATTCAGGTACAGAAACGATAGTAACGAGTGTATTAATCTTTTCATCAGCGGAGTATTTTGTCGTTGAAACCACTAGGTTTTGGCCTTCATATTCAATGATATAATCCTCTACTTCTTCACCCTTTTCTATGAGCTCGACAAGGTCTTTGAAAGCGCCTAAACCAGTTCTATAGTCAGTTCCAATAACCTTCTCCTTCGAGACTCCAAAGAACTTTTCAGAAGCCGTATTAAAGAGATTGATCTCGTCGTTTTTATCTATTGAAAATACGACATTTTGATTCATATCGCAAGCCATTTCGAAGTTAACCAAAGATTGCTTAGTCGTTCTAAGCATCGTGCTAATTGTCTCGGCACGGCCTATAATTCTCTCTATATTTTCACGGTAATATCTTTCTGCAAGTCTTATT
>JAZQQK010000005.1:0-55469 GCA_045629065.1 Anaerovoracaceae bacterium
AAAAAACAGCCCTAAAAAAGGCTGTTTTTTATTTGGAAAGGAAATCATATATTGATAGATTTTCCTCCCATGGTTTCAAATCAGCAGGTGCAGTTGCAAATGGACGCCTACCATAAAGTAACAGAACAACAAATTCCAATGACAGCCGCTACTATTCTGTATAAATCTGTTTTTACTTGATTTTTTAACCCATTTATGATATACTTTAGAAAAAATGAGTGAGGTGGAAAGATGATTAGCTTTTCTTGCAAATAAATTGGAATATACAGTGATACTGTGTTTTACAGTACCATTGTACCCATTGCAAGAAAGTTAAAAGTCTATTCACTCGATATATCGTAGGTGTATCACTCTTGATAGGGGTGGTACTATTATGCTGTGACGAGCTGCAAGAATTGACTTTCTTGCAGCTCTTATTTTATGTTCTTGATCCCTGGAATAAAGGAGGAATGCGATATGTCGATGATCCGAGTCGAGAACCTTACCTTTGCCTATCCATCCAGCTATGATAACATTTTTGAAAATGTCAATTTTCAAATTGATACAGATTGGAAACTTGGGTTTGTTGGAAGAAACGGTAGAGGGAAAACAACTTTTCTAAATCTCTTGCTTGGAAAGTACGAATACCACGGGAAAATACAAGCCTCTGTGCAATTTGATTACTTTCCATATCCTGTGAACGACAAAAACAGATTAACTACGGATATTCTCTCGGAAGTCTGCCCGCTGGCGGAAGAGTGGGAGCTGTTGAGAGAACTATCCTACCTGGAAGTCCGTGATGATGTACTTTGGAGGCCATTTTTTACGCTTTCCAATGGAGAGCAGACCAAGGTGCTGCTTGCCGCTCTATTTCTGAATGATGGACACTTTTTACTGATTGATGAACCGACAAACCATTTGGATATGAAAGCCAGAGAAACCGTTTCAGCATACCTGAAACGGAAAAAGGGATTTATCTTAGTCTCTCATGATCGCTGTTTTTTAGATGGCTGTGTTGACCATATCCTGTCGATCAATCGGTCAAACATCGAAGTGCAAAGCGGAAATTTTTCTACTTGGTTCACCAACTTCCAGCGTCAACAAGAATTTGAACTCGCTCAAAATGTGAAGCTGAAAAAAAGCATTGATAATATGCAAAAGGCAGCTAAAAGAACTTCTGTCTGGTCAGACCGAATTGAAGCGTCAAAATATGGGAACGGCCCGGTTGACCGAGGGTATATTGGTCACAAATCTGCCAAAATGATGAAACGCTCAAAGGCTATCAAAGTGCGGCAGCAACGTGCAATCGAGGAAAAGTCCGGCCTTCTCAAAAATTTGGAAACCGTAGAAGATTTGAAAATCGCTCCGCTTCCCTATTTTTCAGATACCTTAGTGACTTTCTCTGATGTTGTACCGATTTTTGACGGCAAAAATGTCTGCCAGCCAATCTCGTTTACAGTAAAACAGGGAGAACGCATTGCCCTTGATGGAAAAAATGGTTCTGGGAAAACGAGCCTTCTAAAGCTACTGGTTGGGCAACAAATAGAACATCGTGGGACAGTTGCAATAGGTTCTGGCATGATATTGTCCTATGTACCTCAAGATACTTCTATGCTGAACGGTTCGTTATCAGAGTTTGCGGAAGCCAATCGTGTTGATGAAAGTTTGTTTAAGGCAATCTTACGGAAAATGGATTTTTCTCGAATACAGTTTGAAAAGAAAATGGAGGATTTTTCAGCGGGACAAAAGAAAAAAGTGTTGATAGCAAAAAGCCTTTGTGAACAAGCACATCTGTATGTGTGGGATGAACCTCTTAACTATATTGACATCTATTCTCGAATGCAAATTGAAAATCTGATTAGGGAATTTTCTCCTACAATGATCTTCGTAGAACATGATCTTGCATTCAGAAATAACATAGCGACAAAAAGCATTTGCCTGGCTGCCGAATAGCAAGAAGTGCTGCCGCCTAGCCAATCCCAAAATTGAATAAACCGCCGCCCAACGACAGCACATGAAGCAGTAAGTCTTTCCTGTGCCCCCATGTGACGTTCTCCGAAATTGAACGGCTTTCTTCCTGGGCAAGAGAGGACATGATGGTGATCAGCACTTCGCCTTTGCTGTCGAAGGTGTAGATGTTCAATAAGCTGATAGCGCACAAGAGTGATATTGAATCTGACATAGGTTTTTCACTTGATTGGCGCGAACTGCCAGAAAAGAAAGCCAGCAGAATTCTTGTTCTCAAAGATGTTAATCTGATGGAACAATCCGAGTGGCCTGATCAGTTCGATTGGATTACTGATACAATGGTCAAAATGAAAAAAGCGTTCAAAAAGTTTATGTAACAGAATATGGGTTAAAAGCAAACGATAACCCCACGAGGCAAACCTATTCTCAAAATGCAAACGAATACCCCACAAAGCAAACCTTTACTTTTACGGCAGTCCGCTGCGACCGCCGAAAACAAGAAAAACCCGTCCCGGAAACGACTCCAGGACGGGTTGCTTTATGCCTTGAGTGGCTGAAAATCCCTTGAAACAAGGCATTTTGACATAGAAAAAAGGTAGTAGACTTTCTATCAAAATCTACTACCTTATTTGGCGGAGGACATGGGACTCGAACCCACGGGGCTGTTACGCCTTACCGCATTTCCAATGCGGCCCCTTAGCCACTCGGTCAATCCTCCACGTGAGGTGCCTCAAAAGGCACCTTTACTAATTTATCATATTGTATGTTGTTTTGCAAGACCAATTTTACTTTTCTGCAATTTATCCTTGCAAAAATTACTTTAGTTTTGCAACCATCTCTCCAGCCTTTACCTGTTGTCCCTCAGAAACATAGATTTTTTCAACTATTCCATCAGCTTGTGCGATGATATTAGTTTCCATCTTCATTGCTTCTATTATTGCAACCGGTTGGTTGATTTTAACCTTGTCGCCTTCCTTTACAAGAATCTTTACGATTCCGCCAGGAATGTTCGCACCGATTTCCATTGGGTCATCTTCGTTAGCATAGAGCACGGAGTTCGAAGCATTAACAGTGACATTCATATCACGAACCTTGATGATTCTACGGTTACCATTGACTTCAAAGATTGCTTCTCTAGTGCCATCTTGGTCGATTGGACGAACTTCTTGAAGTTTAACCATAAGGAATCTTCCCTCGCCAAGTTTAACCTCAGAAGTTTCGCCTTCAGAAAGTGAGTGGAAGAAAATATCCGAACCCATGTATCTGAAATCGCCTTCTTCACGGATTGATTTGATATAATCCTCGAAAACCTTTGGATAAAGTGCATACGAGATTATCTGTTGATCGTTGCCTTCAAGTTTAAGGTCATCAACCAAATGTTTCTTGATTGTTTCAAAATTTTCTGGCTCTAAGAGTTCACCAGGTCTGCAAGTAATTGGTTTCTTTCCCTTAAGCACAAGCTTTTGTAGCTCAGCTGGAAAACCACCTTCTGGCTGACCCATCATACCCTCAAAATATGAAACGATAGAATCAGGGAAGTCTATATCTTTACCCTTCTCCAAGATGTTTTCTGGAGTGAGTTCATTTTGAACCATGAAGATTGCCATGTCGCCTACAGCCTTTGATGATGGTGTAACCTTTACGATATCACCAAGCATCTCATTGACACGCTTATACATAGCCTTTACTTCTTCAAACTTATGTCCTAAGCCGAAAGATTCAACCTGTGGCTTTAAGTTAGAATACTGACCGCCAGGGATTTCGTACTTATAAATATCCGCTGTAGATGTTACAAGTTCAGATTCAAACTTTGTATATACCGGTCTAACATCAGCCCAGTATTCGGAAATCTTTTGGATTCCGTCAAGCTCAATGCCTGTTTCCCTGTCGGAGTGTTCAAGCGCAGCTACGATAGAGTTCAATCCCGGTTGCGAAGTAAGACCTGACATTGAGTTGAATGCTGCATCGCAAATGTCAACACCTGCCTGCGCTGCCATCAAAGCAGTAGCCACACCGTTTCCGGATGTATCATGCGTGTGGAGGTGAATAGGGATATTTACTTCTTCTTTCAATGCGGAAATGAGTTTGGATGCTGCCATTGGCTTTAAAAGTCCGGACATATCCTTGATTCCTAAAATATGCGCACCGCGTTTCTCGAGTTCCTTGGCCATTCTTACGTAATAGTCAAGGTTGTACTTTGTTCTGGAATCATCGAGGATATCTCCTGTATAGCAGATGCAAGCTTCAGCAACTTTTCCCTGCTTCAAAACCTCTTCAAGCGCAACACTCATACCATCAACCCAGTTGAGCGAATCAAATATTCTAAACACATCGATTCCAGCTGAAGCAGCCTCATCTACGAATTTTCTTATAACATTATCTGGGTAATTTTTGTAGCCTACTGCGTTGGAACCGCGGATAAGCATCTGGAACATGATATTAGGAATCTTACTTCTAAGAGTCTCTAATCTTTCCCAAGGGTTTTCTCTTAAGAATCTATAGGCAGTATCAAATGTCGCACCACCCCACATCTCGAGCGAAAACAAATCCTTGCCATATACCGATACGGCAGGTGCGATTTTCTCCATATCCACAGTACGCACGCGTGTAGCCATAAGTGATTGGTCTGCATCACGCATCGTAGTGTCTGTCAGGAGAAGTTTCTTTTGTGCCTTAACCCACTCTACTACGCCCTCTGGTCCCTTGGCATCTAATATCTGCTTTGTACCAGTGACAGATTTTAGTGTGTTTTCGTCAAATCTTGGAAAAACAGGAACGTTAAACTGTGGTTTATTTCCTCTTGTTTCGTTTACATACTTGTTTCCTAAGAATTCGATTACCTTGAGTTCTGTATCTTCAATCTTCTCCACATTGAGTAAAGAAGGTGTATTAGCAATAAAGCCTGTGTCGCAAACTCCGTTTGCAAAGTTTGGATGGTTAAGAACGTTAAGCATGAATGCAATGTTAGTCTTAACACCCTTTACTACTGTCTCTTGAAGCGCACGAATAGCTTTCTTTCTAGCATCCTCAAAAGTTCTACCATAAGCAGTAATCTTTACAAGGAGTGAATCATAGAAAGGTTTAATTTCGGAGCCCTGGAAACCGTTACCTCCGTCAAGTCTGATGCCAAAGCCACCTGGTGAACGGTAACTTTCAATCACACCTGTATCTGGCATAAAATTATTGGCTGGGTCTTCAGTAGTAACTCTGCACTGGATTGCATGACCAGTAACCTTAATGGACTCTTGGTTTGGAATAGCAATCTCTTTTGATGCCAAGTCATAACCTTCAGCAATTAAAATCTGTGACTGAACGATATCTACGCCAGTTACGATTTCTGTGATAGTGTGCTCTACCTGAACTCTTGGATTCATCTCGATAAAGTAGTGATTGCCATCTTTGTCGAGGAGGAACTCAACAGTTCCCGCTGATCTATAATCTACAGCCTTTGCGATCTTGATTGCATCATCTGTGATAGCTTTTCTCTGTTCATCAGTTAAGCAAAGTGCAGGAGTAAATTCGATAACTTTCTGGTGGCGTCTTTGAATAGAGCAATCACGCTCAAAGAGGTGAACCACATTACCATACTTATCACCTAAAATCTGCACTTCTATGTGCTTTGGATTCTCGAGATATTTTTCGATAAATATATCGTCAATGCCGAAGGCCTTTGCTGCTTCTGAACGCGCCGCACGGAAGTTTGGAAGCAATTCCTCCCTGCTTCTAACAATACGCATTCCTCTGCCGCCACCGCCTGCTGCAGCTTTTAGCATTATTGGGTAACCACACTTTTCGGCAAATTCTACGGCCTCTGATTCGCTTGCAATCGCCTTTTCAACGCCAGGGATGATAGGCACGCCAACAGACTGAGCTACGAGCTTAGACTTGATTTTATCACCGAGTCTATCCATCATCTCAGCTGTAGGTCCAATGAATTCTATGCCACTTTCCTGGCAGGCCTTAGCGAACTGCACATTCTCAGAAAGAAAACCGTAACCAGGGTGAATTGCGTCTACACCTTTAGCTTTTGCTAAGGCAATAATCTCATCAATTCCGAGATATGCTCCGACTGGTGATTTTCCCTTACCAATCTGATATGCTTCGTCAGCCTTTGTTCTAAATAAAGTGTTTTTATCTTCTTCGGAATAAATAGCTACAGTACGAATTCCAAGCTCTTTTAAGGCACGGAAAATACGAATGGCGATTTCGCCACGGTTAGCTACCAATACTCTTTTGAATTTCTTAATCTCTGTCATTTATTTTCCTACGTAAGTTACAGTTTTAGTTACTGGGTCATATACACGACCTGATCTTCTACGCTCCAACTCGTTCAAAATTCTCTTTCTAATTCTGATGTCATCTGGAGTGATCTCTACGAGTTCATCATCTGCGATGAATTCAAGTGCTTCTTCAAGCGTGAAGTGTCTAGCTGGAGAAAGCTTAATAGCTTCATCAGAACCAGCTGCACGCATATTGGAAACATGCTTTTCCTTGCAAGGGTTTACTACCATGTCATCTTCTCTTGAATTGAGACCTACGATCATACCTTCATAAACCTTTGTGCCTGGCTCTACGAACATCTGAACACGTTCACCGATATTGAAGAGTGCATAAGGAGTGCATGCGCCTTCTTCTTGAGCGATTGCTACGCCGTTTGTTCTCTGTGGAATATCGCCTGTCCATTCGCCGAATGAATCAAAACGTCTAACCATAGTTCCTTCACCGTGAGTCTCGTTGATGAATTCAGTTCTATATCCTAAAAGTCCACGAGTTGGAACGATATATTCTATTCTGGAGTAACCATTTTCTCCAGACATTGCTCTCATAACGCCCTTACGAAGATTGAGCTTATTGATAACAGTTCCTGCATAGATATCAGGCACTGTAACTACAACTTCTTCTAATGGCTCTAATGTCTTACCGCTTTCGTCTCTATGTAAAATAACCTGTGGCTTTGATACTGCTAGTTCATAGCCTTCACGTCTCATATTTTCGATGAGGATGGAAAGGTGGAGTTCGCCACGACCGGAAACTTTGAAGCAATCTGTGGAATCGGTTTCTTCAACAATCATACCTACGTTGACTTCGAGTTCCTTGTTGAGACGTTCTCTAATGTGTCTAGAAGTTACATACTTTCCTACCTTGCCAGCAAATGGGCTTGAGTTAACCATGAAGTTCATGGAAAGTGTTGGCTCCTCGATATGGATCATTTCCATTGGGTCTGGATGTCCTTGTTCGCAGATTGTTTCTCCGATGGAGATGTCAGCAATACCAGATACTACTACAATATCACCGGATTTTGCTTCAGGTACAGCAACACGCTTAAGTCCTCTATAGATAAATACTTGGTTGATCTTTCTTTGAACGACTTCACCATTTTCCTTGCAAACCGATACAGTCTGGCCTTCCTTGATTGTTCCCTTTGTAATTCTACCAATTCCGAGACGACCGATATAGTCATCATATGCTAAAGTGGAAACTTGGAACTGAAGTGGTTCAGCATCTAAATCAGGATAAGGTTGTACGTGGTTGATGATTGTGTCAAAAAGAGGTGTGAGGTCAAGTCCACCTAAACCCTTTGGGCTCTTCTTAATCTTTTCTTCGCCTTCACCGATTTGAATATTCAAAACATCTTTAGGATCTAATACTGCGATGCCCTGACGTGCGATACCATAAACGATAGGGAAATCGAGCTGTTCATCATTAGCATTCAAATCCATAAAGAGTTCATATACTTCGTCTACTACTTCTTCGACTCTGGCATCCTTCTTGTCAAGTTTGTTGATGAAAAGGATTGGGTTTAAGCCCTGCTCGAGTGACTTTTTAAGTACGAATCTTGTCTGTGGCATTGGTCCTTCTGATGAGTCAACGAGAAGGATTACTGTATCTACAGTCTTCATGATACGCTCTACTTCTGAACTAAAATCAGCGTGGCCTGGTGTATCGACAATATTAATCTTTACATCTCCATGATTGATAGAACAGTTCTTTGAGTAAATTGTAATTCCTCTTTCACGCTCGATGTCGCCTGAGTCCATGACACAGTCTACAACTTCTTCATTGTCACGGAATACATTTGACTGGTTTAAAAATGCATCTACTAGTGTAGACTTTCCTGCGTCAACGTGAGCGATTACTGCGATGTTAATGATCTTTTCTTTAGACATTATTTTGCCTCTTTCTTTTCTGACTTTTATATTTAAGTTAATAGATTTCAATATGGCGGAGAGTTAGGGATTCGAACCCTAGGTTCCAATTGGAACACAGCATTTCGAGTGCTGCACCTTCGACCACTCGGACAACTCTCCATGATAATATAATATAACCTAAAAATTATAGCATAAAAAGAAGACTTGCACAAGCAAGTCTTCTTGATTTTATCTATGTTTTAGCCCTTATAGCCAATTTTGTCTGCGAGCTCTTGCTCGATGAAAACGATGGCCTTTCTATGCATTCTCATGAATGTTGCTGGGCAATGTGGATCAATTCTGTCCTCCATGAGTAGTTTTCTAGCAGCTTCTTCCTTATTGCCAGAGATAATCATGAGTAGTTTCTTGGCTCTCATGATATTTCCCATACCCATTGTAACTGCATATTTTGGAACTTCGTCCTTGGAGTTAAAGAAACGCTGATTGGCCTCGATTGTACTATCATCCAATGATTCTGCGTGTGCTCCATCATAGAGTTCATCGCCTGGTTCATTAAAGCCAAGGTGTCCATCAGGACCGATTCCTAAAACTTGAAGATCGATTGTAGTTTTATCTAAAACTTCATTAAATTCCTTTAAGTTTTCTTCGATAACTCCTGTACCCTTAGCTACATAAGTGTTTTCTTTCTTGATGTTGATGTGATTAAAAAGGTTGTCATCCATGAAATATCTGTAGCTCTGCTCATGAGTGCCTGAGAGTCCTACATATTCGTCAAGATTTACTGAATGAACCTTTGAAAAATCGAGACCTTCTTGACATCTCTTTGCTAGTTCTTTATACATGCCTACTGGTGAAGAGCCAGTTGCGAGTCCTAAAGTACACTTAGGGTTCTTCTTAACTAATTTTTCAATGACGTCTGCTGCCTTCTTGCTAACTTCTTCGTAATCTTTGCAAACTATAACTTTCATAATTTCTCCTTACCTCTTTTCCCAAGGTTTATATACATCCTCTTTTGCGATGAACATATCGTTTTTTGATGCTTTATTTAGCATTGCAAAAGCGAGTACGAACATCACAATTACGAAACCAATAAACACGATATCTCCAAGTCCTGAGCTGTATGTTGCGATAAAGTCATACGCGCCGTGAACTAATATCGGCATGATTAAAGCCATCTTTTCGCAGTTCTTCTTTTGTGGGGTTCTGCCCTGGAGTTCCGCGCGCTTTGCCATTCCATACCAAACTCCCATGAACACGCCGAACGAAGCATGGCCAGGAACTGCTGTTACTGCCCTAACTAGCGCAGTGCCCATTCCATACATTGCGACATATTTGATGTTTTCCCAAAGTGCGAAGCCCAAGGATACAAACACCGCATATACCACACCATCAAATGTACAGTTAAACTCATGGTTCTTCCAAGTGACTTTCTTTAGTACTAGGTATTTGAAACCCTCTTCAGAACAAGCTACTACTATGAAATACATGAGGAAATTGTATGTCGTATTCTCATACCGAAATATGCTGTCGAGTATTCCTGAGCCAATTTCTTCACTAACCAGCGCTAGCGCCGTAGAAATGATTCCTGCGATTACGAGTTTTGCTAAAAGCCTAGGTGACTCCTTATCAAGTTTATCCAACTTGTTTACTCTCATGAGCAAAACCACTGCTGGTATAACTGCTGCTGCGATTAAGATTGGATTCATCTTTACCTCCGTGTAAAACGCGAATGTTACTTTAAGTTTTCTGGGTTTAAGCCTTTCAATTCATCGACAACAAAGATACCATTCTTTCTGATGAGCTTGTCATCAAACCAAATTTCTCCACCGCCATAGTCTTCTCTCTGAATCATTACGAGATCCCAGTGGTTAGCGGACTTGTTGCCGTTATATGCATCCTCGTAGCACATGCCAGGTGTTAAGTGGAATGAGCCACAAATCTTTTCATCAAATAATGTGTCCTTCATTGGATGAAGTACATATGGGTTAACTCCGATAGCGAACTCGCCAAAATATCTAGCGCCCTCGTCTACGTCTAAGAGTTCGTTGATTCTCTTAGTATCATTAGCTGTCGCATTTACAATCTTGCCGTTCTTAACCTCAAAGCGAATGTTTTCGTAAGTGAAGCCCTGTTCTTCGGAGATTGTGTTGTAGTGAATTACACCGTTCATTGATTCTCTTACAGGTGCTGTGTAAACTTCGCCGTCAGGGATATTTCTTAAGCCATCACACTTGATAGCTGGAATGCCCTTGATGGAGAACGTGAGGTCTGTGTCAGGTCCTACGATGTGAACCTTATCAGTTTTATTCATAAGTTCTACCAGTGGAGTCATCGCATCTGACATTCTCTTATAGTCAAGCGTGCAAACATTGAAATAGAAGTCTTCGAATGCTTCCTGAGATGCGTTAGCAAGCTGTGCCATAGATGGATTTGGATAGCGAAGTACTACCCACTTTGTTTTATTTACTCTATAGTCCAAAGTTGGACGAGTAAGCTTGTAATACATATTGAGCTTTTCGGATGGAACATCTGAAAGTTCAGATGTGTTTTCGCCAGCGCGGATTGCGATATATGCATCCATGCCCTTCATCTGATAGAGCTGATAGTCATCTTGGAACTTGATTTGGTCTTCGTCACAGCCAAGCAAGATTTCTCTTAAAATCTGTCCATCTCTGTGGTTAACATATGGTCTAGCTCCGAGTGCATAAGCATCCTTGATGAGTTGACGAACGAGTGGCTTGCAGCACTCTCCTTCATAGTCTATTAAAACTCTTTCGCCCTTCTTTAGGTCGCATGAGTATCCTGTCAAAAGTTTAGATAATTCGCATACTCTATTATCCATAATTACCTCCAATTAGTGTTTTATATCTTTGCTAGCTGTTATATTCAGCTTTACTTCAGGTGCCATATTGGCTTCCCTGTTTCGCTGATGATATACAACCAGTTTATCGCGTTGTCTTGATACGATGATGATGGCGATGATAGCGCCAATTACCAAACTTGAGAAAGCTGCAAGTATTGGGCTAAAGTCCATTTCGAAATTAGAGAAAGATTCCCAATATGTTTCGGTATCTTTCTTGCCGTAAGGCTCGCCTTTTTTGTATCGTTTGATTAAAAACTCTCCGTCATCTAAGAACTTGCAACACGCACCGTTTATGTCCTTTTCATCGAGCTCGGCCTTGATGTCGTTACTCATATACTCCAGTCCATACTTGTTGATCGCCTCATCTAAGAAACCGGAAGTGACTACAGTGGCCGTCTTTTTAGAAACATTATAGACAAATATGAGCGCATCATCATACTCACTTATACCATAGTCATTTTCTGCCAAGAAGAATTTGCCGTGCTTTTCGATTGAACCGGAGATTGATGGTTCAATCAAAATTACAAAGTCTGCGCCGTTCTTTCTAGAGTTTTCATCTGCCCAATAGCTAAGGCCGTCGATTTCTTTGTCCGTTAGGACCCCTGCGTTATCGATGACACGTTGGTCAATATGAAGTTCGTAGTCAGCCTGCGCTCTCGCTTTTTCGGCATCCTTCAAGGCTTTTTCTTCGCTTGTTGCCGCAAAAGCTGTACTAGCAAAATGTACCACGCAGAAAAGCATCGTTGCAATTATAGCAGTAAGTATAGCAAATCTTGTCCAATATTTTTTTCCATTAGGTGGAAGTTCTGCAGTAATCTTTCCAGTCTGACCATTGATCAGAATCGTATATGTGTAATGTTTCTTTGTGATCTGTAAAACCCAAACTGGAATTAGAACACACTTTACATTCTTTTCTGTGATTGTGATGTTTCGCTCGTCAACATAGATTGTTTCTTTTTCCTTAATAGTATCAGTAAAGGCTTCCTCTACCTTGTTCATGATTGCATCATCCACGATGTCAGAGAAACTGTCGCCAGGTAGTTTGCTATCGCTTACAACAGTTCCGGCTGTGAGTTCAGTGGAATACTTTACGGCATCCTTAAGATCATATTTCCCTACACAAGATAACACATCGTCATAAATGTATGGGCTTCCACCAACTACGAGATTATCAATTGTGCACTCACCACTACGACAGAGGCGATAATCAACACTTTCATCTTGTCTTATTCTAGTGACTTCAAAATCGATATCTGCCTCGGCTTTTGCATTAACAAAATACACTGGCACATATGTCTGCTTCATGTGAAGATCTGCATTCTCAGGACTAAATGCCCTAGGAAGATAATCATATTTTTCTATGTAGTCCGAGTAAATCTCTACGGCATCTTCTCTCGTTTTTTTAAATGGGATTATATACTGTGGAGTAAAATTCATAACTTTCCTTTCTATCTCAACTGCCAGTCGATCGGTGTCTGGCCTGTTTGTTCTAAATATGAGTTTGCCCTCGAGAAATACTTTCCACCAAAAAATCCGTTGTACGCAGAAAGTGGGCTTGGATGCGCTCCTGTCAAAACCAAATGGTTTGGATTCGTGATGAACGCTTGCTTTTGCTTGGCATTACCACCCCAGAGGATGAATACCATAGGCTTTTCTCTCTCGTTTAATAGCTGAATAACTCTATCCGTGAAAATCTCCCAACCTTTGCCTTTGTGTGAAAGTGGTTGGCTATCTCTAACCGTGAGTGTCGCATTTAGAAGCAGAACTCCTTGTTTTGCCCAGTCTATTAGATATCCATGACCAGGTTGTTTAATGCCAAGGTCCTGCTCCTGCTCCTTGTAAATATTCACAAGTGAAGGTGGAATCTTGACTCCTGGATTCACCGAAAAGCACAGTCCATGTGCCTGCCCTGGTTGGTGATAAGGATCCTGCCCGATAATAACAACCTTTGTATCCTCATATGATGAATAGCGAAGAGCATTGAATATATCACCCATTGGAGGATATACCGTCTCTTTACTATATTCGGCCTTTAAGAATTCTCTCAGACTTAAATAATATTCTTTTTTGAACTCTGGAGCAAGTATTTTGTCCCAGTCGTTACCGATATTAACCATTTTAGTCCTCTAATAGTTCTACTTTGTATTCTTCATCCGCGATTTCATCGTTTTTTTCGAATAAAAAGATAATATTTTTATATTTTTCTAACAAATCCGCCTTTTTCTCACCATTTTGTCCGAAAATGTTGTTAAAATAGTGGTTATTTGCACTAATTTTAATGGTTTTTTGAGACTTTTCTAATAAATTCGAGTCATTTTTTGCATTTTGTAAGAATAATTGTGGATTTTGTCTAACAATTTCGTCAATTTTATCGCAAATTGTTAGAAATGCTACCTCGGAAAGCACTTTTTGACCGAAAGCAGGGTGAAAACCTAGCTCTTCATCCATGATTTCTGATGATTTAAGGCCAATTCTTATTACTTTTATGCCATTTTGCGTCAAAATCTTATAGATTTCTACGCTTCTTGCTAGCATTTCCTCTTCATCAGGCCTAATATACGTGCCTTTTTGATACATTTCGTATAACTCAGTGCCCTTTATAGTCACCGTTGGATAAATTCTAGCGATTTGGGGACCGATTTTAACGGTCTCACTAGCAGAATACACGCATTTCTCGAATGTATCCCCTGGTAGTCCTACCATTAACTGGATTCCTAGCGTAAAACCATAGGATTTGATTATTTCGCATGCATCATAGACCGCCTGAACACTATGCCCACGGTTAGAAAGCTTTAGCACATCACTATCAAAGCTTTGCACACCGAGTTCGATTACATCTACGCTATATGCTTTAAGATTATCTAAGATTTCTCTATCGATGTAGTCAGGTCTAGTGGACAGATGAATCTTATCCACTTTTCCCGCATCCTTATACTCCTTAGCTACGCTTAAGAAAGCCTTCTGTTCTTCCATAGGAATGCCTGTGAACGATCCACCATAGAACGATATCTCGACCGTCTCCACGCCGTCTAATGTCGTAAGCCATTCGTCGATAATCTTTCTGGCATCATCTGGAGTCACATCACCATCACGCGCTGTAATCTTCTTTTGGTTGCAAAACACGCAGTCGTGCGGGCAACCGCGATGCGATATGAAAATTGGAATTATTGCATGTTTCTTCATTATAAAGCTTTTACCGTTTCAACCAATCTCGCAATCTGCGCGCGATCAATATTGGAATAACCGTGGTCGAACTTTTCTAAGAGTTCTTTGTCCTCTTTTGTCATATTGAGTTCGCCCTTGTTTACAAGCATCTTTCTAGCCCAGCCCATAATCTTTTTATCAATGCCTTTTATCTTAGTTGGGTCATAGGAACCATCAAAATAGAAGCACTGAACATTCATGAGCCACTTCTTGCCAAAGTTCACTTCTCTTAACTGTGCGCGTGCATCGAAGTTTTGGACATTCATGCCACAAGCAAAGCATACGAATGTCTTAGTTGGGTTGTCTATGAGGAAGAGATACTTTCGCATCCACTTCATAAAAACATCCATCCCGCGAATTCCACCCGCGTGAACCCCGCCACCATAAACGATTACCTCGTACTTTTCAAGGTCTGATTTTTTCATGTCGTCGAAGTTAGCTAAGTCGCAACCGAGGTCTTCGGCAATCCACTCGGCGTACTGTTTTGCGGCGCCATATTTTGTCTTATAAATTACTATTGTCTTTTTCATATTTTAACATTCTCCTGACCTAGAATTGCAATGAGCTGCGCTCTTAAAACGCTGCTTGGCTCAACCCAGAGGTCGTTTTCTGTTCTAAGCACCTTGCCATTTGCCAAATAGATTAGAACCTGGCAATTGCCATGATGGCGAGTAAGAGTTGTCTTAATCTGTTCAAGAGTTGGTCCTTCAGCTAGGTTGGCTGGAATTCTCAGCTTTACTAGGCCTTCTGGCGTAATCTTCGAACTAGCGGCTTCTTCTACTCTAGGTCGCTCTTGGCCTGCTTGATTATGTACTCTTTGGTAAGTCTGTTCAGGTGGAAGTTCATCGACATTGATATCGATAACATCGTTTGCAAGAATCTTTGGCGCTTCGCCCTCCTTAAAATTAAGCGTGCCTCGTATAATTACAACCTTGTCCTGAACGAGCAATTCAGAACACTTTTCATACACATTAGGGAAAACTATGATTTCGCAAGTGCCATATAAATCTTCGAAATCTACGAAAGCCATCATCTTGTTCGACTTCGTAATCATCGTCTTCTTAGCAGTAATCATTCCGCAGATTACAACCTTCATTCCATCGTGGATATCACTATTCTGCACGGCGTCGAGCTCGTCATCTTCCAGCTCTTGATTAAGTACATCGCAACTAATAGATGACCACTTTGTAATCTTGTCAATATATCCGTTTAGTGGGTGATCTGTGAGATATACACCTAGCATCTCCTTCTCAAGTGCAAGGTCTATATCCTTGCTGAAAGGCTTCACGTCCGGAAGCTTAGCTTGCTCTTCAAAAGCGCCAGCCGTTCCATCCATTTGGAAAAGTGACATCTGACCTTCAATATTTTTTCTCGCAGCATTTTGTTGAGATTCAATTAGCCCTTCGTATACGGCGAGAAGCGCAGCACGGTTTGTAGATAAGCATGCGCATGCTCCGGCCTTGATTAAGCTTTCTAGAGCTTTCTTATTGACCTGGGAAACATCTACATTTTCAACGAATGTAAAGATGTCCTTTGGCAAACCGTTCTTCTCTCGGCTTTCTACGATGGCGTCTACGGCACCCGCTCCGACATTTTTTACAGCTAAAAGTCCGTAACGAATCTTTCCCTCTTCGACGCTATACTTCTTGTAACTCGAGTTAACCGAAGGTGGCAAAATTTCTATGCCGAGTTCTGCACAGTTTCGAATATATTTTGCGGTCTGCTTCATATCACCCATTACAGATGTCATGAGTGCCGCCATGAATTCTACTGGATAATAGTATTTTAGGTAAGCAGTCTCGTAGGCGAGCACAGCATATGCAGCAGCGTGCGACTTGTTGAACGCATAAGAAGCGAAAGTTACCATGTCATCATATATCGCTTCTGCGGCTTCCTTGGAGACACCATTCCTGATACAGCCAGGAACCTCTATTTTGCCGTTCTCGTCGACGATACCGTTGATAAAGTATTCTTTCTCCTTAAGCATCACATCGTGCTTCTTTTTGGACATTGCGCGACGTACAAGGTCTGAACGTCCGTATGAATATCCGCCGAGGTCACGCACGATTTGCATTACCTGCTCCTGGTAAACCAAACAGCCATAAGTAACGTCCAAAATGTGTGCTAACTTATCCGTTACATACTTGATTCTCTCTGGGTTCTTTTTGTTCTCAATATACTTTGGTATTGAGTCCATTGGGCCTGGTCGATAGAGTGAAATACCGGCTACAATATCTTCAAAGCAAGTTGGCTTTAGGTTCTTCATGAACTGCGTCATTCCGCCAGATTCGAGCTGGAACACGCCAGAAGTATTACCTGAAGCTATCATTTCGTAAACCTTAGGATCGTCGTATGTCATCTTTGAAAAGTCGATATCGACCCCGTGGTTATATTTTATAAGTTTAAGGGCATCGCGGATAACTGTAAGGTTGCGAAGGCCCAAGAAGTCCATCTTAAGCAAGCCCAGTTCCTCGATAGTAGTCATTGTGAACTGAGTTGCAAGACCTTTATCCGAAGCGTAGAGTGGCACATAGCAATCGATTGGAAGCTTGGAAATTACGACGCCAGCTGCATGCGTAGATGCGTGTCTTGGCATACCCTCCAAGGATTTTGCCATGTCAACAACTTCCCTGATTTCCTCATCCTCATCGCAAAGCTTTTTGAGCTCGGACATAGGCATTTCGAGCGCCTTATCAATAGTCATATCTAAAGCGAAAGGAATCGATTTTGCAATTAAATCGGCTTTTGCATACGAAACACCGAGAACACGGCCAACGTCTCTTACGGCCTGCTTTGCTTTCATCGTACCGAAAGTAATAATCTGCGAAACTCTGCCCTCGCCATATTTTCTTGTTACATATTCGATTACTTCCTGGCGTCTTTCATAGCAGAAGTCAACGTCGATATCTGGCATGCTTACACGCTCAGGGTTAAGGAATCTCTCAAAGATAAGGTTATATCTAATCGGATCTATATCGGTGATTTTCATTGTATATGCAACAATGGAGCCCGCTGCAGAGCCACGTCCTGGTCCCACTACGATTCCGTTAGTCTTAGCAAAATTAATGAAATCCCAAACTATCAGGAAATATTCCACATAGCCCATACTGATAATCGTTTCAAGCTCGTAAGAAAGTCTCTCTTTAAGATTCTTTGCACTAAATCTATCGTCGCCTACAAACCTAGGATCGTTATTCTCTTCTTCCTCGCTGTCGAAATCGACGCCATAGCGTTCCTTAAGGCCTTCTTTACAAATTTTCTTGAGATACTCTTCGTTAGTAAGGCCATCTGGCGCCTTGAATTCTGGCAAATGGTAATTGCCGAATTCAAAATCAAAGTTGCAGGCATCTGCAATCAGTTGAGTATTGTCAATTGCCTCTGGTGTGTGTGCGAATATCTTTCGCATTTCGGACTCACTCTTGAGATAGAACTCATCATTAGGGAATCTCATACGATCCTCATCATCAAGAGTGGTACCAGTCTGGATTGCAAGTAGCACGTCATGCGCTTTTGCGTCCTCGCGGTTCACATAGTGAACATCGTTTGTCGCTACAAGTGGAACATTGAGTTCCTTAGCCAAGCGCTTCATATCCGGAAGTATCTGCACTTCTTCCTCGAGACCCTGATCCTGTAGTTCGAGATAGAAGTTTCCAGGTCCAAATATCTCAAGAAGCTCAGTTGCCTCCTGCTTTGCGCCTTCATAGTCTCGATTCAATAATCTATGTTGAATCTCACCGGCCAAGCATGCAGACAAGCAAATCAATCCTTCGCTATTCGCGCGGAGGACATCCTTGTCGATACGTGGCTTATAGTAATATCCATTCACAAAGCCTTCTGAAACTATTTTGATTAAGGACTTGTAGCCGGCTTCGTTTTTTGCTAATAGGATCAAATGGCCTTGATGCTTATCCTTTTCAGGATCTTTATCGGTATACTTGCGCTTAGCCGTATATACTTCGCATCCAATTATTGGCTTAATGCCCTGCTTTTTACACTCTTTATAAAAATCAACCACGCCAAACATGACACCATGGTCTGTAATCGCCAAGCTGTCCATTCCAAGTTCCTTTGCACGTGCAACTACATTTTTGATTCTTGCAGCGCCGTCCAAAAGACTATATTCAGTGTGTAAATGAAGATGTGTAAATGCCATATAATCCTCCGAGTATATTTTACCATATTTTACTCTTTAATAATAGTATTTACTGTGTTAAAATACACTTAATATATCTATATATTAAAATAATTAAATAGACGACTTTACAGCAAAGGAGTTTAACATGAAAAAAGCATTAAAAGTCATTTTGATTATATTACTGATAATCGTAATCGTAGCGCTTGGCTACGTAGCTTATGTATTCATCGATTATCATAGACTTCCAGACAATCTCGCACTCGATGTTGAAGGCAGATCTGATAGAGTCGCACAGCTCAATACCGAATATGAGATTTCATCTTGGAATATCGGTTTCGCCGCATACACTGATGACTACGGTTTCTTTATGGATGGTGGCAAGGAATCCCGTGCATGGAGTAAGGAATCCGTTCTCGACAACATGGCAGACATCGGAGATAAATTGTACAACTTTGGTTCAGACTTCTATTTCATCCAAGAGGTAGATACAGATTCTACTCGTGCATATCATGTAAACGAGTACGATCTCTTAAAGAACTCTTTGCTTAGAAAGAATGATATGGAATATACTTTCGCGCAGAACTATGATTCACCATATCTGTTCTATCCTATCTTTGAGCCTCATGGAAAATCACAAGCCGGCATCGTTACTGCTTCAAGATTCGATATCACATCCGCAGTAAGAAAGAGTCTTCCAATTCAGACCGACATCGCAAAGGTTCTTGACCTCGACAGATGCTATGCTATCAACCGCGTAAAACTTGAAGACGGTCATGACCTCGTTCTCATCAACTTCCACATGTCAGCATATACGACAGACCCAACAATTGTTGAAAAGCAAATTGAAAAGCTAAATGCAGACATAGGAACTGAATACGCAAAGGGTAATTACATCATTGCAGGTGGTGACTTCAACAAAGACCTTTTGGTAGATTCAAGCAAGTACTTCGGCGTTTCCGGTGAAGATTACAGCTGGGCTCAGAGCTATCCAATGGATTCAATCCCTATGGGACTTAGCTTAGTTGCCCCATACGATCCTAACCACCCTGTTCCATCTTGCCGTAATGCCGATGGGCCATGGAACCCAGAAACTCAGTTCCAGATTACAATAGACGGCTTTATGGTTTCCAACAACATCAAGGTTATTTCCTCTAAGGTTGTTGACAACCAATTCAAGAACTCCGACCACAATCCAGTTCAAATGCGTTTCAAGCTCGTCGGATAATTAAACACATTAAAACCCCCATATGTATGTGAACTTGTAAGATAAAAGTAGACATATAAAAAGCATGTCTACTTTTTTCGTGGTAAAATTTAATTGGAGGTATAAGTATGAGTGGAGTAAAAGGAATGGGCCGCCGTTATTGGTCCAAGGAAGAAAAGCTTGCTGTAATAAATCGACATTTAATAGGACACCAGTCCATGAAATCTGTTGCCAATGAATTTGGTATTTCAACTGGGCAATTATCTAATTGGATTACTGTCTATTTAGAAGAGGGTGAAACGGCATTAGTGAGTAGGCAAGGAAATCGCTTTGCAACTCTAAATAATGCCAAAGGATTATCCGAAATTGAGCGCCTTAGGCTAACTGTGGCAAAACAAGAAGTTGAAATTGCGCGGCTAAAAAAAGGCTATTACGTGAAAGGAGTTGGTGCCAACAAGGAATACGTTACTGGCAAAGAAAAGACTACGAAATAATTGATGAGATGAAGCACAAATATTCAGTCGCTTTTCTATGTGAATTATTGGATGTAAATAGATCTGGATACTACAAGTGGAAAAGCAGAAATCACAAGCCTAACAGTTATGAAAAGAATCGAATTATTCTAACTGAACTTCTTAAGAAAGCACATAGAAAGCATCCCTCATATGGCTATCATCGCTTAGCTATTAGTGTTTTTAATGAAACTGGATGGCTCTTTTCCCACAATTTAGCGCATAAATGCTGCAAATATGCAGGCATTTATTCAAAAGCGCGTAAACATCTAAAATACAAATCTTCCGGTGAAGAAAGCATAAAGTTTAAAAACATTGTTAATGGCAGATGGAAAGTTGATGCACCTTTAAGGCTTGTAACATCGGATATGACAATGTTTAAAAACAATGGCAAAATGTATGAATGGACCTTGCTCATTGATGCATATAACAATGAAATCCTGGCTCACAGCGTAACTAATAAGCCAGGATATAACAAACCGTATTATGACTGTTTAAATGTCTTAAAGAATATCGCAGGTTTCAAAAAAGAGGAAACTGCCCCTATCACATTCCACACCGATCAAGGAGCAGTCTACTCATCACGAGCATATTTTAATGCTCATGAAAAGTATAACATAATTCGTTCAATGTCGCGAGCAGGAACTCCAACAGATAATCCAATAATTGAATCCTTAAATGGATGGATTAAAGAAGAACTATATAATGATTATGGATTGGCGACGACAGATGATGTGGGGAAATTATTAAATGAGTATGTAAAATACTACAACGAAATACGCCCTGCATATTCACTGAATTACAAAAGCCCTGTCCAATTTAGAATTGAACAAGGCTTCTGATTGCTTTTTAGTTGTCTACTTTTAGTTGACAAGTTCAATATGTATGGGGGTTTTTTGTTTCTATTTTTTTCCGAAGAGGCCGCGACGTACTGGTTTGATCTTAGTATCCTCGGCGAAGTGGTGGTAGAGGCGTTCGAAGTTATCCTTACCTGTTGCACGAGGAAGCTTAGCATATGTTCCATCGGACTGCATGTACCATGAGTTATCTACATCGTCTCTAAACGCATCCATAACCTCTAGAACATCTTTTAAAACATTCGAGTTAGTAACATCTATAAATGCTTCAACTCTTCTAGTCGTGTTACGATTGAGCAAATCGCCAGAGCCCACTAGTACTCTTATGTCCTTACCTGAGCCAAACACATAAATTCTAGAGTGTTCAAGATATCTTCCGACAATACTCTTTACACGGATGTTATCAGTGTAATTAGCGATGCCCGGCTTAAGGCAACAGATTCCTCTAATAAAGAGTTCAATCTGTACGCCAGCTCTAGAACAATCTATGAGTTTATTCATTATATCGATATCGTTAAGTGAGTTAACCTTAATTGAAACCCTGCCTGCGATACCTTTCTCGCGCTCGGCTTCGAGCAGTTCAAGTATCTTCTCCTTAAAGCCCTTAGGTGCCATGAGGAGCTTAGTTCCCTTATCTGGAGCCTGTCCCAATGAAAGCGCCTTAAAGACTTCACTAGCTTCTGTTCCTACCGTCTGATCAGCAGTTATTATCGACAAATCTGTATATTGTTCTGATGTAACCTCGTTGTAGTTACCAGTACCGATTTGTGTTACATACTTGATGCCGTCCTTTGTCTTTCTAGTGATGAGACAAAGTTTGCTGTGAACCTTCATATCCGGAAGGCCATATATGATTTCGCAGCCTGCGTCCTCGAGAACTTCGCTATAGTCAATATTGTTCTGTTCATCGAATCTAGCTCTTAATTCCAATAAGCAAAGCACCTTCTTGCCGCGGTCTGCCGCATAAGCAAGAGCTGCTGCAAGTCTAGATGAGCCTGCAAGTCTATAGAGTGTAATGTTAATTGACATTACATCCGGATCGTCTGCAGCCTCATATAAAAGGTCCACAAACGGATTGATGCTCTGGTATGGAAAACTCAACATCAAATCTTGTTTCTCTATATATTTGAAGAACTCGCCCTTCTTTAAGAGCACATTCTTTGCTGGCTTTCTAGATACATATTTCAGTTCAGAAACATCCTCGAGCACCGATGAAAAGTTGATATCGAATGGCACCTTGGATACATAGATTTCTCTAAGTGCTATATCGAAATTCATTCTGAGTATCTCTACGAGTTCATCAGAAGGCTTGCCACAAATTTGAAGTCTTACAGGAAGCTGTCTCTTACGCTTCTTTAGAAGCTTCTTCATATCGAAGCGTGAATCCTCACTGTCATTAGCTTCATAAGCATCGAAGAAGACGTCCGCGTTCCTAGTTACACGAATAACGCACTTTTCTTTAAGCGTGAGCTTTTTGAAAAGTGTCTGTGCATAATAGCAAACGAGTTCAGAAATTACAACAACCTTCTGCTTGCCACTTGGGCTAATGAAAGTTCTGTATTTTGGAACTCGATAGAGAGAAACTATTCCAAGTTTCGTACGACCGTTCTTAGTTAAACTTGCCGCAATAAAGCTCTCCCCTCCTGTCAAGAATGGCAGTGGGTGTTGTTCGTCGATAATACGAGGTGCAAGATAATCCTTATACTCAGTAAACATTTTCTTTACCATCGTCTCATCGGATTTTGAAAGATGTGAAAAGTTTACCTTCTCAATATTATGGTCCTTGAAATCATTTAAAATATCGTTATATGTATCGCGAACTTCCTTTTGCTGTTCAGTGACTTCTGCATAGATTTTCTTTAGTTCTTCTTCGGCATTTCTGCCTGTCTTAATATCCTTGTATCCTGGCAAATAGAGAGCTCTATGCTTAAGTGATCCTACTCTTGCCATAAAGAATTCATCAAGATTTGAGTGATAGATTGCAAGGAACTTTAGTCTCTCGATGAGAGGGACTTTTTTATCGCCTGCGATGCTAAGCACTCTCTTGTTGAACTCAAGCCATGATAAGTCACGGCTCACAAAGCATGTTTTAGGATATTGGTTTTTTTCAAGATTTGACATTATTTTTCCTCAAGTGCCTTCAAAAGTGCATCTCTAGTTATTTCTAATACTCTAATTCTAGCATAAAGCTTATCTACTGATTCGATGATGTGCCAAGGAGCAAACTTCGTTGAAGTTTTTTGAATCATCTCATCGATTGCAACTTCATAAAGATCCCATTTGTCACGGTTACGCCAGTCTTCATCAGTAATCTTCCATTGCTTTTCAGGTGTGTTCTGTCTTTCTGTGAAACGCTCTAACTGAGTATCCTTATCAATCTGCATCCAGAACTTTAAGATTACTGCACCTTCGTTTACGAGTTGCTCTTCGAACTCATTCATTTCGTTATAAGCTCTCTTCCAGTCATTCTCACTGCAGAAGCCTTCGAGTCTTTCTACCATTACGCGGCCATACCATGTACGGTCAAAGAAATGTACGAAGCCTCTCTTTGGTAATCTTCTATAGAATCTCCAGAGATAGTGTCTAGCTAATTCATACTTATCAGGAGAAGCGATAGGCATTACTTCCATGCCACGTGGATCAAATGGATAAGCCAATCTTCTGATAGCGCCACCCTTTCCAGCAGCATCCCAGCCTTCGAATGCGATGATTACAGGAATGCCCTTTCTATATAATTGTCTATCGAGTTGCATAATTTCTTCGGATAACTTGTCGAGCTTTTCTTCGTATTCTTCACGTTCAAGCTTTGGACTTAAATCGATATCCTTTAATAATGGAGTAGCCTCCATTTCGAAACTTTCCTCATATGCGGGAGCACAAACCTTACCTCTTTCAAGAGCTCTATCGATAGTGAATGATAAGAGTCTGAATGATTCATATTTAAGGTTAGTTCTGCTGTCTGCATTGATGACATGCCAAGGAGCATACATAGATGTGTCATCAATAAATGCGTGTGTAGCCTTCATCCACTGGTCGTGGTTCTTGTTCTGCTCTAAGTCAAATTTCTTAACTCTCCAAGCTTCAGACTTGCTATCCTTAAGCTTATTCAAACGCTTTGTCTGCTCTTCTTTGGATACATTTAAGAAAATCTTTACTACAACATAACCATTGTTGATGATAGTTCTTTCAAAATTGTTAATTGCCTTAACTCTGTTTTGGTAGCTCTTCTCTGAAAGTTTTCCGGCAAGGCAATCATTTACTGTAGTTCTAAGGTATGAACCACTGTAGAATCTAAACTTTCCATCTTCAGGTAGTGCGCAAAAATACGGATAAATAAATGGATAATCATCCCTGTCTTTTACCTGCTCATCAACGAACACTGTATAGAAACGTGGGTCGATGTTCTTAATTAATTCATTTAACAATTCGCCCTTGCAAGATGCTGCCCAACCTTCGATGATTACAACGATTGGTAGCTTTGCAGCCTTGATGTCTTGAAGCTTTGCAGTAATATTGTCTCTGTATTTTTTTATCTCTTGCTTCTTTTCTTCTTTTGTTAAATCCATTACTTTTTCCTCCTCTTACGTGCTTCCATTACGAAAGTCCATATTACTTGTACATATAGATAAATTCCAAACGCCAAGCTTAGTGTCGGCGTGTCAGTTGCTGTTAGTATTGATTGTCCGGCTATACACCATGGAACAAGTGGGGCAATGACTACAGCTGAATCAGAAAGTGCCATTGCGAGTTCTTCTTTATCGTCATAGCTATCTCCGTTTAACTGTTCTGTTAATATTATACTCAAAGTTTGGTTACATGTCACCATCGCAGTTAAAAGTCCTGTAACAGCCATGCCTCCAAACAAAGTAATCTTACCTGAAAGTTTATTCAATGCGCTTTGGGTTGAGCTTAATAAACCAGTCGCCTTGAATATGCCTGCATATGTAGCCGATATCACAATTACTAATACTAAACTCAGCATTGAGTAAAGTCCGCCGCCATTTAGCATTTTAGCTACCTGCTCGGTTTCTGCCGTAAACCCTACGACCAAAACCTTAAGCGTTGTGAGCACACTTTGCTTTTGGATTAGTATCATCATTAGAGCTGCTGTAAAACTGCTCGTAAGCATTATATACAGAGCCTTGACTTTTAATAGTGCAAGGACTATTACCAAAGCCGCCGGCAAGATGAGCGCCCAGTGGAAATTGAATTCCGCCTTGAATACGCTTTCGACATCTACCATTGATTCTGTAGTCTGTGACATCAGACCAATAATGAGATAAATCACGCACGTGATAGCCAGTGGCCCAATCATGCGCTTTAATAGGCGCTTGATATTTTTATAGTGGTCAGTGCCAGTAAGCTGCGTTACTAAAAGCAAACTTGTTGACACCGGTGAACATCTGTCTCCAAAATATGATCCACAAACAATCGCACCACCTGTGATTGCCATATTAGCACCGATTGCAGCACCGAAGGTTACGCATATTACACCGATGGTTCCACCAGTTCCCGTAGCCGTACCGATCAGCATTGAAACCGCACAGTTTAGGAGGAAAGTCATTAGATAGAATATCTCTGGCTTAATCAACCTTGCTGCATAACTTACAACAAAAGCTACAGTTCCACTTGCCCTCCAAGATGCCGTGAGCAGTCCGACTAGCGCAAAGAGTATGATTACGACCTTTGCAGTCTTGATGCCATCCCACATCATCTTGAGTACTTCGGTAAACTTGTATTTTTTGATTAGTGAGTATACCACAAAAATCACAAGTCCCGCGAGAAGCGCATATATAATATCGATTTTTAGTACCAAACATAGCACTAAAAGAAAACAAAAAAGTCCTAAAGTTGCAAATTCCAATTTATGCCTCTACAGTTCAAGTTCATACATTATCATGGCTGTTGCTGCCATGCCAGCGGTCTCTGTCCTTAAGATAGTTTTTCCCAAGGTAACGACCTTAGCTCCGAGTGCCTTTACGGCCTCGACCTCGTCATCGGATAAGCCACCCTCTGGTCCAATTATTATGGCAACAGATTTTGGCTTACCAGTAAAGTCTTTAAGTGCGTCTTTTATTGAATAACCTGCTTCGTTCTCATATGCGAGAAGCACCAGGTCATAGTTTTCTCTCGTGATGTCCTGGAGCATTTCTTTGAAGTTTTGATTCTTCTTTACCTCAGGAATGATGCCGCGCTTACACTGCTTTACTGCCTCGTCAGCTATCTTCTGCCAACGGTCAAGCTTCTTATCGAAGTTACCTTTTTCCACAACCACCGAACGTCCCATAAAAACTGGAACAATGGCATGGATTCCGAGTTCTACATTCTTTTGGATTATCGTCTCCATCTTGCTCGCCTTTGGAACGCCTTGATAGAGTGTTACCCATGTCTCTGGCTCTTTAGCGAACTTCTGCTTGTCGATAATCTTGAGAGTTGCTACTGTTTCGTCGAGATCCTCGATAACGGTTTCATACTCCCACTCGGCTCCGTCGGATATCTGGACCTCATCTCCAACCTTGGCTCTAAGCACTTTTGTGAGATGTTTGAGGTCACCTTTATCCTCTATGTAAATGTGTGCGCCCTCCACCGCCGAAGGGTCTACGAAAAATTTAATCATCCTATAACGTTGCTACAATTGCGGACCACATTCCGTCAATCTTTACTTCAACAATCTTAAAACCTGATTCCTCGATGGCCTTAGAAACCACTGGGATCTTTTCTACTAAAATACCTGATGAGATGTAATAACCACCCGGTAAAATATGCTTTGCTACGTCCTTCGAGAGTAACATTACTAGATCTGCCATAAGGTTAGCGACCACTATGTTTGCCTTATAATCAATGCCCTTAGTGAGGTCTCCATACTGTGCGCGAGCCACTTTATCTACCTTGTTAAGAACTATGTTCTCCTTTGCGATTTCGACAGCCACAGGGTCAATCTCTACTCCTAAGCAATCGCTAGCACCCAGAAGTGCTCCAGCAATACTAAGAATGCCAGAACCGCAGCCTACGTCTAAGACCTTATCGCCCTTTTTCATGTATTTTTCCATGAGTTTCATGCAAAGCGATGTCGTTTCATGTGTGCCCGTACCGAAGGCCATACCCGGATCTATTTCAAGAACTTTTTCATCATTCTGCGGCTCATATTCCTCCCAAGTCGGCTTGACAACTATCGTGTCAGAAACCTTTGTTGGTTTGAAATACTGCTTCCACTTGTCCTTCCACTCAGTATCGTCGTTCACTGACATTTCACATGAAAGTGCTAGGCCTTTCACAGCCTTTCGAATCTCTTCAGCAAGCTTTTCGTTCTCTTCGTTCAATTCCAAATAAACCGTAGCTTTTGGTTGATGATTCTTAATGTCGAGAACGGCATCATCTATGTAATCCCAGTCATAGTCGTGTTGCTTATTAAGAATATCATCTATGTCGTTTGGGTCTTCGATTGCGATATCGGTGATACCAATATTAAGAAGAGCTGCAGAGATTTCCTCTATGCCCTCTTCAGTTGTGATCATATCTATTTGTAAGTATTTCATACCTATCCCTTTAAGCCAGTCAAATGAATCTTTATCACGTTAAAAGTCTCGTCAGAAATCACGTGTTGCATACTCCCTATAATTTATCATATTGACACGGTTTTTGCAATATTGTAAAATAATGCATATATTGTATATGGCAATAATTTATGAGGTAAATATGGGTACTACAATAACAATAATCACTGCAGTGGTTCTTGCGATAGCAATTATCCTTGCAATAATAAAAATAACAATGAATATATCTATTAGAAGAAGTCAAGCAACTTTCACTGAATCAGCAGAAGCTGATGTTAGTGTTGTGCCTGAATCCGTTAACCCTGAAGTTACAGTTCTAGCTTCCGAAGAAAAGGAAACGATTTAATTTTTAGATGATAAAAGCCTTGTGCAACGCACAAGGCTTTTTTATTGCTATTTTATCCAGCCACCAACTTTGCTAACGGCTTTGTTCCAATATCCTATGAGTTCGTCACGCTTAGTGGCTTCCATCTTTGGTGTAAAAATTCTTTCGACAGCCCAGTTCTTTATTACATCTTCCTTTGAAGACCAATATCCAACTGCAAGTCCCGCAAGATATGCCGCACCTAAAGATGTGGTCTCAATAACCACTGGACGCTTAACGGGCCTATCCAGTATGTCTGACTGGAACTGCATAAGGAAGTTGTTTGCACATGCACCTCCATCGACCTTTAAGTTTTGGAGGCCGAGTGAATCTACCTTGTACTTCTGCGAAATGGTTTCATCGATATCTGCGCGGCTTTCCTTGAGGTCAGCATTCATTGCGTCAATCAAGTCTTTTACCTGATAAGCCATTGATTCTAGTGTCGCACGAACCAAGTGATTCTTATTAGCTCCACGAGTGATACCAAAGATTGCTCCTCTCGCATATGGATCCCAATATGGCGCTCCGAGTCCTACAAAAGCAGGGACCACATATACCCCACCGTTATCTTCCACTGAAAGCGCCATTTTTTCGCTTTCAGACGACTTTTCTATGATATTGAGTTCATCTCTTAACCACTGAATTGCGGCTCCACAGACGAATACTGAGCCTTCTAATGCATAGTTTACCTTTCCGTCCAAGCCCCATGCAATTGTCGTTACTAGACCGTGCTTGGAAAGCACTGGCTTTTCACCGATATTCATAAGAAGGAAAGCACCTGTTCCATAAGTATTCTTGGCTTCGCCCTCATTAAAACAAGTCTGTCCGAATAGAGCGGCTTGCTGATCTCCTGCAGCTCCAGAAATTTTTATAGGTCCTCCAAAGAGTTCTTCATCAGTGCTTCCATATACACATGATGATGGCATTGGCTCTGGGAGCATTTTCTTAGGAATATTTAGAATCTTAAGAATTTCATCATCCCACTTTAGCGTATTTATATTAAACATCATAGTTCTGGAAGCATTGGAATAATCAGTAACATGCACCTTGCCACCCGTTAGTTTCCAGATGAGCCAAGTTTCAATAGTTCCGAAAAGGAGTTCTCCGTTCTCGGCCTTCTCTCTGGCACCCTTAACATTTTCAAGTATCCATCTGAGCTTGCTTCCGCTGAAGTACGCATCTACTTTTAAGCCAGTCTTTTGGCGTATCATTTCGCCATATCCGGCTTCATCCAACGAGTCACAATACTCAGCCGTTCTTCTACACTGCCATACGATAGCATTATATACTGGTTTTCCAGTTAATTTGTCCCAAACAACTGTGGTTTCTCTCTGATTAGTGATACCGATTCCAGCAATGTCTTTATATGTGAGGTTTGCCTTAGCCAAAGCTTCTTTTGCGGTAAACAATTGGCTTTCCCAAATCTCCAAGGCATCGTGCTCAACCCAACCCTGCTTAGGAAAAATCTGCGCAAATTCTTTTTGCGCTACAGATACAATATTGCCCTTCTTGTCGTAAATAATCGTACGAGTACTCGTAGTCCCTTCGTCCAAAGCCATAATGTATTGTGCCATATGTGACCTCCTATTTTACAAAATCCCCCGGTTTCCCAGGGGATTTATCATTCATTAACTATTTTGAAGCATAGAATGTGTTCTTAATTCCAGCACTCTTAAGTGAATATCCGCCACGGCCCAAAGATAATTCGTTCTTTTTCTTTGAATCTGTGTATAAGTGATAGTCGCCATCGCCAGAAACTAAGATTTCAGCATCTTTGGAAACCTTTCCAAAGTCTACCTTCTGATCTTTATCAAACAATACAGAAATTTCAGCCATGCCGCTTCCTGCATCGAATGCATATACATTGTCCTTTGCAACATACTGAAGCGCATATCCAGTATCATACTTTACATTAGTGATTGCCTTATATGTACATTCATCTTTTGAGTTGATGATTCTAATATCTGTCTGAACTAATTCTTTATTATCGTCCAAATAGTAAATGCACTCCATATGTGATGAAATTCCACTCTCTGTATAAGTTGATTCAAGCTTATATCCGCTTGAAGTCTTCGTGCATTTTGTCTGCTTTTCGTTCTTTCCTAAATTTGAAAGAGCCATTGTAGACTGTGCAATTACTGCATCATATTCCGATGGATTGATTGCGATGATGAAAGCTGAAGTATCTGCATTAGTTGCGCCCTTTGTGTACGCATAAGAAGATGCAGGAATATTCGCCATTTTATAGATTGCACTATAGTTGTCCACTCCGTCCTGTGTAGTTACACATTCGAGTTGGATTGCTCCGTCTTGGTTAACATAAGCGCCATTGATAACCATTCCCTTTGTCTTACCATCCATGTAGTATTCTACATCGAATGACATATCTTTGTGGTTACCCACAATTGTAAGAACATCATTGACTTCATACATTTCACTTAATGTTACCTCGTAGTTGTCTCCGCAGCCAGCGAGTACAGTCGTCAATGCCATTACTAATATTAATAAAATTACAAATTTTCTCTTCATAGTATTCTCCTATTTTCTTTACCTATGAATTATATATCTTTTAGCCAAATTTAGCAATAAATACTTGTCTTTACACGAAAAGTTCAAAGATACGATTTGAAATATCAAAACCTTTAACAGTCAATCTTAGTTTATTGTCAGTAAGTTCGACGCAATCCGTATCGATAAACTCTTGGAGCTCACCTTTCGCTTTTGGGAATCTCTCAAAGAAATCCATTCCAAACCTTGCATGGAACTTGTTAAGATCAATTCCCCTATTCATCCGGAGCGCTGTGAAAGTATATTCGCTTGTCTGATCTTCTATTGATAGCTCCTCATATAGCTCTTGTGATAAAGGATCTGCGATATATTCATCTAAATCTGCCGGACTAGAATAGCGCCTTGCAATACCATCATCACCTATCAATAATGAATGTGCCGAAGGTCCGAAACCTACATACTCATCAAAGTTCCAGTATTTCGTATTATGCTTAGATTGATATCCTTCCCTAGCAAAATTTGAGATTTCATACTGTTCGAATCCTGCCTCGTGCAAAATCTCTATCGCTTTGTGATACATCTCACGATCGAGTTCAGGTTCCGTCTCCGCTATCTTTCCTTCGTCGAGAAGTTTAGTAAAGCGTGTGCCCTCCATGAATTCTAAGCTGTAAAGCGAAATATGTGTTATCGGTAGGCTAACAGCTTGTCTTACTGTATCGAGCCATGTTTCTATGCTCTGGCCTGGAATTCCGAACATCAAATCCAAAGATATATTCTTAAAGCCTGCTTCTCTGGCCGCTTTAACCGTTTCAATTACATCTTCTGCCTTATGAAGCCTTCCGAGTTTCTTTAGCACCTCATTATCGAAACTTTGCGCACCAATTGACAGTCTATTTACACCAGATTCGTGTATTTTTACACAAAATTCAACAATTTCATCGTATTTGTGTAAAAATGGGTTCATTTCCATCGAAATTTCGCAGTTTTCGAGAACATTTTTGCTATTTTTACACAAGTTTGGCTCTTTTGGCGCATTTTGTGTAAAAATATGCTCGGTTTTTTTCACAATAGTGCTCAAAATGTACTCTATTTGTGTAAAATTGAGTGTATTTGGTGTGCCGCCACCGATAAAAATGGATAAATTGCCATTATTTTTACACAAATCAACTAATTTTGACTCGTTTTGTGTAAAAAAGTCATTAATGTTGTGCAAAATCGCCTCTATATATGCAGTTTTCGTACTTTCTGCGCCATTTTTCGACAGGATCACCGAATAAAAGTCGCAGTAAGGACATTTACTGCGACAAAATGGTACATGAATATAGATTCCTAAGTTATTTTCCTTCATCATACTTTAAAACTGCAGTGAAAGCTTCCTGAGGAACCTCAACAGTACCGAACTGCCTCATCCTCTTCTTTCCTTCTTTCTGCTTTTCTAGAAGTTTCTTTTTACGTGAGATATCTCCGCCATAGCACTTGGCGATAACATCTTTTCTATATGCCTTAACGGTCTCGCGAGCGATAACCTTTTGACCGATTGCTGCCTGAATAGGAACTTCGAACTGATGCATAGGAATAATTTCCTTAAGCTTTTCGCAAACGAATCTGCCCCTCGTATATGCCTCTGACTCATGAACGATCATCGAGAAAGCATCTACCAAGTCGTGGTTAAGCATAATATCTAACTTAACAAGCTGCGACTTTTCATATCTATCGAGCTCGTATTCGAGAGAACCATATCCTCTAGTCTTAGACTTTAGAGCATCAAAGAAATCGTATATTACTTCGTTTAATGGCATATCATAGTGTAACTGAACTCTAGTAGGAGTGATATACTCCATATGAATCATATTGCCACGGCGCTGCTGACAAAGCTCCATTATCGATCCTACATATTCGTTAGGAATCATGATATTGGCCTTAACCATAGGCTCTTCGATGTGGTCAATTTCTGTGAGAGGTGGTAAATTGGATGGGTTCTCCAACCACATTTCCGTTCCATCCGTCCTAATTACTTTATATATTACCGATGGTGCAGTAGTTATTACCATCAGGTCAAACTCGCGTTCAAGTCTCTCTACGATAATTTCCATGTGGAGGAGCCCTAAGAAACCGCAACGGAAGCCATAGCCCAAAGCCTGTGATGTTTCTGGCTCAAAGTTAAACGCAGCATCGTTAACTTGAAGCTTTTCTAAAGCATCCTTAACGCTGTCGTACTTTTCGCCTTCGGCTGGATAGATACCACAATATACCATGGACTGAACTTTTTTATAGCCGGGAAGAGCTTTTGGTGTAGGGTTATCTCTCAAAGTGATCGTATCACCAACTCTAGCATCTGCTACCTGCTTGATTGAGCCACAGATGTATCCTACTTCACCTGCTCTTAATTCTTTAGTAGGAATAAGTCCAGGTGCGCAGTAGCCAACTTCTGTGACTTCATAAACCGCTCCTGTAGACATGAGTTTAATCATGTCGCCCTTCTTAACCTTACCGTCAAAAATTCTAGTATAGATAATTACGCCAAGGTAATTGTCGTACTTGGAGTCAAATATAAGTGCCTTAAGTGGTGCATCAATATTGCCCTTTGGTTCAGGTACTGCAGTGATGATTTTCTCGAGAAGTTCATCTACTCCAAGACCTGTCTTAGCTGAGATTAGAGGAGCTTCGCTTGCATCGAGCCCGATGACGTCCTCTACCTCTTGCTTGCACTCATCTGGTCTTGCAGAAGCCAAATCGATCTTGTTCATTACTGGCAAGATTTCTAGGTTTTCATCCAATGCTAAATATACGTTAGCTAAAGTCTGTGCCTCTACACCCTGTGTTGCGTCTACTACGAGTATCGCGCCCTCACATGCAGCGAGTGATCTTGATACCTCATAAGTAAAGTCCACATGACCCGGTGTGTCTATTAAATTGAAAATGTACTCATTGCCATCTTTAGCCTTGTACACCAAACGTGTAGTCTGAAGCTTGATAGTGATACCACGCTCACGTTCAAGATCCATATTGTCGAGATACTGTTCCTTCATATCTCGCTCAGCGACGAGTCCAGTCATCTCAATCAAACGATCGGCAAGGGTTGACTTGCCGTGGTCTATATGGGCTATGATGCTAAAGTTTCTAATATATTTTTGGTAGTCCATTTTCTATTCCTTACATAAAAAGCTTAATATATTTTACCACGAACCGTGCGAATTATCTACAAAAAAGTTAAAAACCCGAGGGAGACACATTCCTCGGGTTGTTCTCAATTCCGTGTATTTAACTTATACACTGTGGGGACGGGTGAGATTATTTGGAAGCCTTAGCTTCGTTGAGTCTCTTAGCTAATCTGGAAACCTTTCTTGATGCAGCGTTCTTGGAAATTACATTCTTGGAAGCAGCTTGCATGAGCTTCTTTTCAACTACCTTTAACTGTTCGTCAGCCTTGTCAAATTCCTTTGCTTCAACTAACTTATCAAATTCCTTTAAGTTTTGCTTAAGGTGAGCTTTGATTCTTGCGTTAACAGCAGTCTTCTTTTCGATAACTAATACTCTTTTCTTTGCGGATTTAATGTTTGCCATTTAAATTTCACCCCACTTTATAGATTTTTGGTTTTAATGCGCGGCCGGGTTGGGCTATAAAGCTAAAGCCGCTACACAAATTCGCAAATGATATTGTAAACGAACACGCTTGCAATTGCAAGCGTTTCTTCGTTTTTATTTAGTTAAAAAGCAAAATAATTAAATTATCAGCTGAAATTCACTATCTGTCATCCAATCTTTCGCCCTGTTCTTTTCTCTTGAGGGATTTAGTAACAACACCTGTCATTGCGAAAAGTGCGATTACGTTAGGAATTACCATTAAGTTGTTGAACATGTCTGTAAGTTCCCAAACTGTGTCGTTCTGCATGATTGTTCCGAGGAAAATGAATACGAGAGCGATAACTTGGTAAACGATAACTGACTTCTTGCCAAAGAGATATTCCATATTAATCTTTCCGAATAAGTTCCAAGAAAGAACTGTTGAGAAAGCGAAGAAGAACAAGCAAATTGCTACGAACTTGGATCCGAAATCAGCTCCCATAACTGTACCGAATGCAGTCTGAGCGAGGTTTGCCTTACCGATTCCGTCTGGAATAACGCCTGTAGCAAGGATACCATCCTTTGTGTATAAAGTTCCAATGATTACGAGAGCATTTAATGTAAGCACTACGAATGTATCTACGAATACACCGATCATAGCTGTAATAGCTTGGTCATGTGGTTGCTCTACATTAGCTAAAGCGTGTGCGTGTGGAGTTGAACCCATACCAGCTTCGTTGGAGAAGAGTCCACGCTTAGCACCTTGAGAAACTGCAATCTTGATAGCAGCGCCAAAGCCACCGCCGATGATAGCTTGTGGTTGGAATGCATATTTGAAAATCATGCCGAATGTTGCAGGAACATATTTAATTCTTACAACTAATACTACGAGACCTCCTAAAAGGAAGATAGCTGCCATGATAGGAACGATTTTTTCTGTAACTGATGCTAAACGGCTAACGCCACCGATAAATATAATAGCGCAGATAATTACAAGGATGATTCCGACAATCCATGAAGGTACATTGAATGCAGTCTGGAATACCGAACCAATGGAGTTAGTCTGTACCATGGATCCCATGAATCCAAGTGCAAGAATAGCAGCAATTGAGAACCAACCAGCGAGGAACTTTCCTCCCTTGCCTTTGAATGCAGTTGTAATATAGTAAACAGGTCCGCCCTTGATCTGGCCGTTTTCGTCTTTGCGTCTTGTTTCTTGTGCGAGTGTTGCTTCTGAGTAAATAGTTGCCATGCCGAGGAAAGCAATAATCCACATCCAGAAAATAGCTCCAGGGCCACCAGTTAAGATAGCGCCAGATGCTCCGACGATATTACCAGTACCTACTTGTGCTGCGATAGCAGTTGCAAGTGCCTGGAACGAAGTCATGCCGCTCTTTTGCTTTTCACCTGAAAGCTTGATACCGCCAAATACTTTTTTCATTCCGGCTCCAAAGTATCTTACCTGAACGAATCTTGTCTTAATGCTGTACCAAAGTCCAACAGCAACGAGTGCGAATACTAAAATGTAGTTTGATAAATATTCATTTACCGTACATGCAATCTTATAAACTATAGCTTCCATAAAAATTCTCCTTTTATTCTGAATAAATAAAAAAGCCACTAAATTAATAGTAGCTCTGAAGAATCTCAAGATATTCTTGAAATTGTATCTGTCCTTTTGCCTGAGAGTTTCGGCTTTCGCCTTGCACCTTCGGCACCCACCTAGGAATGGTAGGATTCTCCAGAGTTCCTCCATCACCGGTCTTTGCATCCCGATGACTTCATTGGCTTATTCAACTTGTATACAAGTATAAAACGAAAGCCCCTTTGAGTCAAGGGGCTTTTGCAAATATGTCTTGTTCTTTATTTTATACTATAAGGCCTTTTTATTGTCAGCCACAAAGCGCTTAATCTTTCTAGAAGTGTTCTTTTCAAACTCTGTATGTCTAAGGTTAATCTTTCTAATCATCTTATATCCAGGGTTCACTTCGTTCACTTGGTCAACTAAAGTCCAGAGATATTTCTCGACTTCGGCATCGTCATCAGCCTTATCGCCTAAAATGTCTTTAAGTGCTTGCCAGTCAGGATAGATTCCAGAAACTATGACTGTATCGTCCTTAACCTCCGAGTCGTCTTCGAATACCATCGATTCAGCGATGACATCAAATTGTGAAAGTTGATACTCAAGTTCTTCAGGGAAAACATTCTTACCATTCTTTGTAATGATGACATTTTTCTTACGGCCTGTGATGTAGATATATCCTTCACTATCCATATATCCGAGGTCGCCTGTATAGAACCATCCATCCTTGATTGCAGCCTTTGTTGCTTCTGGATTCTTGTAATATCCGAGCATTACATTCTCGCCAGAAAGCAAAATCTCACCAACACCGTCTGCTCCAGGTTCGCTAATCATAGCTCCACAACCAGGGAAAGCAATGCCTACTGATGCTGACTTAGGCTTATTTTCTGGGTTAAGTGCTCCCATAGGTGCGCACTCTGAAAGTCCGTAGCCTTGTACTGCCATGATACCAAATGCCTTTAAGTCATCTAAAATCTGTGGGTTGATTGCAGCTCCACCGCAAATCATCATTCTCATCTTTCCGCCGAGAGTTTCCTTAATCTCTTTGAACAATTTATCAGAAAGGTCAATGCCTATTTTCTTCAGGCCATTATTAATCTTAATTGCCTTTGCGACTTGCTTTTCCTTACCTTTTTTCTTTATGCCCTTCCAAATAGCTTTGTGTAAGGCTTCAAAGATAGCAGGTACTGCTAAAAGGAATGTAGGATGAACTTCTTGTATGTTCTTTACAATATATTTTAAGCCTTCGCAATGTGCGATTGCACCACCTTTATAAAGCGGCATGATGAAATTACATGTACACTCAAAAGTATGGTGAATTGGAAGAACTGAGAAGAAAATATCTGAAGGTAAGAAGTCGATAAGTGTAGGTGAAACCATGAGGTCGGCACAGATATTTCTGTGTGAAAGCATGATTCCCTTAGCCATTCCCGTAGTTCCGGATGTGAAGATTAAGATTGACATTTCAGCTGGGTCAATCTGTGCATCCAAGAACTCGCGGTGTCCTTCTTGTACTAGCTTTTTGCCCTCGTCAATTAGAGTCCATTCGGATAAGATTGCTGGCGAACCTTCATGAAGTTCTCCAGCTTTTACATCTTCTCTTCTATCTTGAGCAATCAGAAGCTTGAGACCAGTTTCTCCCTCTTCCATCATCTTTACGAAAGTTTCTTCTCTCTTCTTGTCAAAAATTACCGCAGAAACCTCAGCTTCTTTTACAAGATTCTTTAAATCATCGTATGGGAGTTCCTTATCGAGAGGAACAACAATACCCGTACCGCAAACAGTAGCAAAATATCCCACTCCCCACATGTACTGAGTTTCACCGATAATTGCAACCCTCTTGTCTTTTAAGCCGTGTGCTATGAGCGCTGTTCCAAGTCCATTTACCTCGTTATAGAAATCATCATATGTTTTAGTTACATATGGCCCCTTCTCAAATTTTGTATAGAAAGCGATTCCATCTTTATAGAGTTCATGGCTTGATTCAAGCATCTGTTTCAAGTCGATGATTGGTCGATTTGTCAAATGCTGAACGCCAGGGCGTGGGTCTTCAACTTGTGCCTTAATTATATTGTTGGCCCACTTCCAGGACTCTTCTTGCATTTTCTTATATTCGTCTGCTGAAACTTGTTTCATAATTGTCACCTATACGAATAAGTCCTTTATTCTTTGTGCAAAATTTGTTTTTCTCTGATAGCAGTCTTCTGTAATAGTCTTTCCTAAATCTTCAACTGCCTTCTTCTGTTTAGCATTAAGCTTAGTAGGAACTTCTAGGTTAACCGTTACATAAAGGTCGCCCTTTGCCTCACGTCTAAGATACTTGATACCTTTGTCTTTAAGCCTAAATCTAGTTCCTGGCTGAGTACCAGCTGGGATCTTATATTTAACCTTTCCTTCAAGTGTAGGAACAATGATTTCTGCGCCGAGTGCTGCCTGTTCAAAACTGATAGGAATGTCTAGGTAAAGATCTGCGCCATCACGCTTGAACATCTGGTGTGGTCTAACTTCAAGGATGATGTATAAGTCACCGTTAGGTCCACCATTATAACCAGGTTCGCCCTGGCCCTTGATTGGAATTACGCTCTCGTTATCTACGCCGGCAGGAATATTAACCTCTATCGTTACATTCTTACGAACTCTGCCTTGGCCTTTACAATCGGAACAGAATTGTTTAACAATAGTTCCTTGACCGTTACACTGTTCGCAAGTAGTTACTGACTGGAACTGTCCGAAAGGTGTACGTTGAATTTGTGATACTTGACCACTTCCACCGCATCTAGGGCAAGTTTCTCTGGATGTGCCTGGCTTTGCTCCTGTTCCATCGCATTTCTTGCAAGACACATACATGTTAAGATCGATGTTCTTTTTGCAACCAAAAGCCGCCTCTTCAAAACTGATTGTGAGAGTCTTTTGGAGGTCCTTTCCCTTTCTTGCCTGGTTGGCCCTTCTAGAACCACCTCCGAAGCCCGAGAAAGCACCGCCGAACATATCGAATATATCCTCAAATCCTCCGAAACCGCCAAAGCCACCGAAGCCACCTTGACCGCCACCAAATCCTTGGTTAGGGTCTACTCCTGCGAAGCCAAACTTATCGTAGTTTGCCTTCTTTTGTGGGTCGGAAAGCACGCTGTATGCCTCGTTTACCTCTTTGAACTTTTCTTCTGCTACTTTGTCGCCTGGGTTTCTATCAGGGTGATACTGCATTGCCATCTTGCGGAAACCTTTTTTGATTTCATCCTCGGATGCGCCCTTTTTAAGCCCCAGGACTTCATAGTAGTCTCTTTTATCTGCCATATATATACCTCAATGAGGGTGTGAGATACAGTCACTTGTCCTCTGTGGAAACGTTCCTGTATCTCACGCCCTCTTTAATCTAACTATTTGTCTTCGTCTACTACTGTGTAGTCTGCGTCTACGACGTTGTCATCCTTTGGTGCTTCGCCGCCCTGTGCGCCTGCGCCTTGTCCCATGTTAGGATCGAAGCCGCCACCGAAGCCACCTTGTGCTCCTTGCTGACCTTGATTGCCTTGCTGCTGGCTAGCTTGTTCATAGAGCTTAGTGGAAATTACGTGGAACTTTTCTGTGAGCTTTTCTGTCTTTTCTTTGATCTGCTCTGGTGTTCCGTTGTTAAGAACTGCTTGGAGTTCGTCCTTAGCGTCTGTGATATCCTTCTTTTCTTCTTCAGAAAGTTTGCCTTCAAGATCCTTTAATGATCTTTCTGTATCATATACTAAAGCTTCTGCTCTATTTCTAAGATCTATTTCTTCTTTTCTCTTCTTGTCTTCTTCAGCGTATGCTTCTGCTTCCTTTACCTTCTTATTGATTTCGTCTTCGGAAAGGTTAGTTGAGGAAGTGATTGTAATGTTCTGGGACTTGCCTGTTCCTAAATCCTTTGCAGATACGTTTACAATACCATTAGCATCGATATCGAATGTAACTTCGATCTGTGGAATTCCACGAGGAGCTGGTGCAATACCTGTCAACTGGAATCTACCTAATGTAGTGTTTCCAGCAGCCATTTCTCTTTCGCCTTGCATTACGTGGATGTCTACTGCTGTTTGGTTGTCAGCTGCAGTGGAGAAGATTTGTGACTTCTTTGTAGGAATTGTTGTATTTCTTTCGATGAGCTTTGTAGCAACTCCGCCTAATGTTTCGATTGAAAGTGAAAGTGGAGTTACATCGAGAAGTAATACGTCATGAACTTCGCCTGTTAAAACACCTGCTTGGATAGCAGCACCGGCTGCTACGCATTCATCTGGGTTGATGCCCTTGAATGGTTCCTTACCAGTTACTCTCTTTACTGCTTCTTGAACTGCAGGAATACGAGTTGAACCACCTACTAAAACTACCTTTGCTAAGTCAGCGTTGGAAACTCCAGCATCTCTCATAGCCTTATTCATAGGTTCAATTGTTCTCTGTACTAAGTGTTCAGTTAACTGATCAAACTTTGCACGAGTTAAGTCTTCGTTCATGTGAAGAGGACCATCAGCTGTTACTGTGATGAAAGGAAGGTTAATGTTAGTTGTCTGAGCTCCAGAGAGTTCCTTCTTTGCCTTTTCACTAGCTTCCTTTAATCTTTGAAGAGCCATCTTATCGGATCTTAAATCTACACCATGTTCTCTAGCAAAATTATCTGCTAAGTAGTTCATGATTACATCGTCGAAGTCATCGCCGCCTAAATGAGTATCACCATTTGTAGCTAATACTTCAAATACGCCGTCGCCTAATTCGAGGATTGATACATCGAATGTACCGCCACCTAAGTCATATACTAAGATCTTGTGTGATCCTGTTTCCTTGTCTAAGCCATAAGCAAGTGATGCTGCTGTTGGTTCGTTGATGATTCTCTTAACATCAAGACCAGCGATACGGCCAGCGTCCTTTGTTGCTTGCTTCTGAGCATCTGAGAAATATGCAGGAACTGTGATTACAGCTTCTGTAACTTTTCCGCCTAAATATGCTTCTGCATCGTTCTTTAACTTTGTTAAAATCATTGCAGAAATGTCTTGTGGTGTATAGTCCTTACCGTCGATTGTTACCTTGTAATCTTCACCCATATGTCTCTTGATTGAAGAAACTGTTCTCTCAGGGTTTGTTACTGCTTGACGCTTTGCTGTTTCACCAACTAATCTTTCTCCGTCCTTCTTGAAACCAACTACGGATGGAGTTGTTCTCATACCTTCTGCGTTTGCGATTACTACTGGTTCGCCACCTTCTAATACTGCTACGCAGCTATTTGTTGTACCTAAGTCAATACCAATTACCTTTGCCATTTTACTATTCCTCCTGGTTTAAAACCGATTTTTTAACTAATTTGCTACTTTGACCATTGATGGTCTAACTACTCTGCTATTTAAAATATACCCCTTCTGCAATACACAAGTGACATGTCCAGATTCGAAGTCTGGATTGTCCTCCATCATTACAGCATTATGGAAGTTCGGGTCAAATTCTTTGCCCAAAGCTTCTATCTCGCTAACCCCGGCTTTTTCAAGAGCAGTCTTGAATTGCTTTAAGATTAGTTCGATCCCCTCTTTGAAGTTCTTATCAGTCGTCTCGACCTCAAGAGCTCTTTCAAAGTTATCTATTACATCAAGCATATCCTTAACGATCTTCTCGTTACCATATGCATAAATGTCTGCCTTTTCTTGCTCGACTCTACGCTTCATGTTTTGATAATCCGCTAAAAGTCTGAGATACTTGTCGTTGGCATCGTCCTTTTGCTCCTCTTGAACCTCTGTCTTTGGTTCTTCCGGTCTCTTAGGCGGTTCCTTTGTAGTACCTTCCTCTGCTTCGACTTTTTCTTCTTTAACTTCTTCTTTTATTTCTTCTGCAACTTTTTCTTTTTCCTTACTCATCCTCTTCTCCTTGCTTGAACACTTCATTCAGGTTATGTGTTAAATAACCCATGAGTGATATTATTTCTGAATACTTCATTCTAGTAGGACCGATGACTCCAATCTTACCAACCGGCTTGCCGTCGACCGAGTAAGAAGCTGTAATCATACTGCAGTTTTTCAAATCATCTTCATCGTTCTCTGTTCCAATGGAAATCGTTATACCGTCTTTTCTGGCGATGATCTTCTTTGTGATCTCGTCCTTGTTCGAGAACATTTCGATGAAACTTTTTGCTCTTGCCAGATTGTTATATTCTGGAATGTCGAAGATCTTTGAAAGGCCTTCTGTATAAAGGTTGACATCGAGCATTTCCTCGAGAGTCTTCTTGAAGCTTGGCATCAAATCATCTGCAAAACCGGAGAGTGAAATAAAGTCGTCTTCGATATTAGCAATGATGTTGTTCGTCAAAGCTTGTGAAATTGTCTTTCCTTTATAGTAATATGTGAGCGTCTGTGCCATAGCGTTGAGTTTTTCTTCGCTATATGGTAACGACATTTTTACCGCTTTGTTGCTTACCTTACCGGATTCTGATACAATCATCAAAACGATTGTGTGTTCATCTACTGGTAGGAGGTTTATATATTTGAGAGTCTCTTCTGTCTTTTTGGGCGTGATTGCAAAGCTTGTGAGATTCGTAATCTTTGAAAGTACTTCGGCTGCGTGCTCGATTGTCTTTTCTAATTCTTCTGCCTCGCTATAGAGTCGCTCTTCAATTATATTCTTTTCAACAGCTGTAGGTTCTTTCCACTCCATCATATTATTTACATACCAGCGGTAACCCATGTCTGTAGGGATTCTTCCAGCTGATGTATGTGGATGTGTTAAGTAACCCATCTCTTCTAAGTCCGCCAATTCGTTACGAATCGTAGCCGGACTATATTCTAAGCTGTACATTGTAGAAAGGGTTTTTGAGCCAACTGGTTCAGCCGTTCTAATGTAGTCTGCAATTACAGCTTGCAAAATCTTTTGTTTTCTCTCTGTAAGTTCCATTTGGCACTCCTTTCCTTTGAGTGTTTAGCACTCTATATGCCTGAGTGCTAACTACAGGTATATAATAACCCTGTCGACGGTATTTGTCAACAGGGTTTTAATAATTTTTTGTGTAGATTTTGTGTTTTTTCTCTACTACATAAATAGGCAGAGCAGAATTGGTATAAACATGGCTGGCATCAGATCCATAACCTTTATTTTAGTTACGCCAATCATATTAAGTCCTATAACTGCTACAAGGATTGAACCCGCGCAAGTCATTTCATTTAAGCAATACTCTGGTGCGATATATGGTGCTAAGAGCACGATTGCGCCCTGATAAATAATGATAGGAATTGCACTAAATATTACGCCATAGCCAAGTGATGAGGCCATTACAGCCGCAGTTACTCCGTCCATAACACCCTTTGTCATAAGTACGCTATTGTCACCAAAGCTTGCCTGGATGCTTCCTATAATAGCCATAGCACCTACGCAGAATAAAATTGAAGCCGCAGAGAAACCTTTTGCGAATCCGCCAGTTGCCTCTCCCTTTGCGAACTTTTCTTCTATCTTTCTGGCACCGTTATTCACTCTGTCATCGAGTTTAAGTACGTATCCGATAATTCCACCAATTGACATAGAAAGAACCGTTATAAGGGCATTTTCGCCGCTTAACGAACCACTAATACCAATATATATTGCGCAAAGTCCGTTTGCTATCAAAAGCAGATCTGCAAGTTTCTTTGGTATATGTTTGTTTGCTATCATTCCGATAAGTCCGCCTATTGCAATAGCGGCGGCATTAAATAATACTCCTAACATTTTCTCTCCTAGTCATATTGTTTAGCTATTTGCTCTATTTTTCTAAGTCTGTTATTTACACCTGATTTCGTGAGTGGTGGATTGCAAAGTTCTCCTAAAGCCGCAATTGAAACATCCGGGTGTTCAAGTCTTAAGCTCGCAACTTCTGAAAGTTCTGGAGTTAAGCTTTTAAGGCCTGTACGTTCCACAATCTTAGTAATCGCTTCCACTTGCCTCATTGCCGTGTCTATAGCCTTATCAGTGTTTGCATTATCGCAGTTCACGGCGCGCTTAGCTGAGTTAACAAGACCTTTTTTAATTCTAATTTCTTCTAAAGCGAACACCTGCGTGCTAGCTCCCATAATGGCAAGCGTATCTGAAATGTAGTCTGCCTTCTTCATGTAGACAACGTATTTTGAACCACGCTTTGTAACCTTGGCAGCAAGGTCTACGAATGTACCGATCAGCTTTTTAATATTATTAGCTAATACCTCACTGGAAACCACGAACTCGAGGTCGTAACTCTTTTCAGGATTTGCCATAGTGCCAGAACCTAAGAAGGCGCCTCTTAAATAGGCTTTTCTACAGCACTTGCTTCTAACAATACCGTCATATATACCATCTGAAATGTAGTTATAGCCCTCTTTTACTAAAAGAATTCCACACTCTCTTAAAATCTGTTCGCTCTTATTCGCCGGATCGATATTAATAATATAAGAAACCTTTTTATCCTTGGCACTTTTTTGGACCGAATAGCCCTCGCCGTAGTCCAGTGTGGTCTCAATGCTGAAATACTCTTGCAAAAGTTTCTTATAGTGTCTTGCTATCGCAGGGTTTTCTGTTACTACCTTAATATTATATTTTCCTAGACCAGCCAAGCTGATACTTCCAGCCACTCGAATAAAGCCGGATATCTCTGCTAGCATACAGCATTTCTTTTCCGGAATGATTCTGGATAATTCATTTTTTGTTTCGAGTGAAAATGACATGTTTACCGCCTAGGTTCTAATTACAATTCTCTATGTGTGAGCTTAACTGTGCGTCCGTCTTCTGTGAAGATTCGTGCGACTTCGTTAGCGATTGCAACTGACCTATGCTGACCGCCAGTGCAACCGAATGCGATAGTTAAACTGTATTTTCCTTCCTTGATATAGCAAGGAATTATTCTATCAATGATTTCTTTTGTACGAGCGAGGAATTCCTTTGTGATGTCGTGCTTAAGGACATACTGGCTAACTTTTTTATTATTGCCTGTAAGTTCTTTCAAACTATCTACATAGAAAGGATTCGGAATAAAACGCACATCGATTACGCAATCGGCTTCGAGAGGAATTCCTTTCTTGTAGCCAAAGCTCATGATGTTAAGTGCGAAGCTTTGAGTTGCAGTTTCATCCACGAAAAGTTTCTCGAGTTCAGAGTTAAACTCTGCAACCTTCATATTGGATGTGTCCACTACGTAGTTTGCATGTGCTCTAAGCTCGGCCAAAGCTTCTCTTTCCTGCTCAATAATCTTCTCGTTAGCTGTAGTCGCTGTAAGCGGATGCATTCTACGAGCCTCGTTGTATCTTCTAATGAGCACCTCGTCGCTAGCCTCAATGAAGAGAATCTTGAAATCTACGTTTTCATCCTTTTCAAGTTCTCTAAGGTTTGCCTGAAGGTCATTAAAGAAAAGTCCACCTCTAATATCAACTACAAATGCTGCCTTTTCAACTTTGCGGTTGCCCGTCAGTGTAAGTTCTATGAAGTTTTTGATTAGTGCAGGTGGCATATTATCTATGCAATAAAAGCCCTTATCCTCAAACCAATCTGCGGCCTTTGTTTTGCCTGCGCCTGATAATCCTGTGATTATTACTACTTCCATGCTCTCACCTATGTTTTTATGCAATATTCTATTCGCAATTATTTTTTGGCAATGTTTACTATTCTTTCTGGATCGATTCCGGCTTCCAAAGCTCTAATTAGCTGTGGTTCAAACATACCCACGTTTTCGGGTTTGTGTGCATCAGAGCTGATTACAAACTTCACATCGAAGCCTGCTGCAACCTTTAATTCGTCGACCGTCATGTGTTTATGCTTGCCATTTATCTCAAGAAGTGTTCCAGTTTCTTGGCAAGTCTTTGCGATATCATAGATATCGAATGGTCCCTTATCCCCTGGATGAGATAAAATCTCTATATGGTTGCCAATCTCTTCATTGTATTTTAAGAGATTAATAATCATACCTGTGTTTTTTACCATGAGCATGCTGATTGGCGCCTGATACTCACCGTTTTCGTCGAGTTCGTACTTCAATCCATCATTGCCATTACGTTTTCTATAGATATAGTTAGGAATCATGCCGGCTCCTATTGTTGAATAGTGATAGCCAGCAATCACTAAGTCTAATTGCTTCGCATCCTCTAAGCTAATATCCATAAATGGTCTTCTGAGCTTAGTGTTTGCTTCCACTCCCAATAGAACTTCCACATCCGGATATTTTGCACGAGCGGCCTCAATGTCGGCTCTCATTTTTGGAATATCACTCATCCTCATTCCAAATCTAAAGTTGGAAGGTCCATGCTCCGTAATTGCTATAGACTCTATGCCCTTCTCGTGCGCCACTCTCACATTATCTTCAATGGTACCAGTACCATGAGAATAGATCGTATGAGTATGATGGTCATATATCATTCTATATTTTTTAACTTCTTCTTCGTACATTAAATAATTCTCACTTCTGGCTCTAACATTACGCCAAACTTATCATAAACTGTATTTTGAATTAAGTGCATCAATTGAACGATGTCCTTGGAAGTTGCTCCACCGATATTGATGATAAAGCCCGCATGGAGTTGGCTTACCTGTGCGCCACCGACCGTTAAGCCTTTAAGGCCTGCATCTTCGATGAGCTTTCCTGCAAAATACCCTTCTGGCCTCTTAAAGAAAGATCCGGCAGATGGATATTGTATCGGCTGCTTGGAATTGCGCTTTTCAGCGAAGTCTTTCATATTGGCTACAATTTCGGCCTGGTTCCCACTTGTGAGTTCAAATATGACTTCAGTAACTATATATCCATTTTCCATTAAAGCTGAATGCCTATATCCCATATCCAAATCTTTCGCTTCAACAATCTTGGATTCCTTGCCATCAGGTGTAACCACATGAACAGATTTTACCAAATCCTTCATCTCTGTTCCATAAGCTCCAGCATTCATAAAGCATGCACCGCCGATAGATCCAGGTATCCCTGAAAGTGCTTCGAATCCTGCCAAATCATCGCTGGCTAAAGCCCGTGCAAATGTAGACATGAGCACTGCTGCTCCGGCTGCTGCAGTAGTACCATTAATCTCAATCCTGCCAAAATCTCCTTCGCTGGAGAACATGATGACAACCCCATCATAGCCCTCATCACTAAATATGGTATTCGAGCCATTGCCGAGAAGCATGTGTTTAATATTATTTGAAGTCAAAAACTGCAGGAGCTTTTTTAGTTCTTCTTCGTCCTCGACCTCGACAGCGTACTTTGCCTTACCACCTACTTTGAAGGTTGTATAAGCTGACATGTCGCAGTCTTTATAAACTTTTAACTCTGGGTTTTCACCCAAATACTTTTCCATCATAATTTTGCCTATTCGCTCCTAGGAGCATACTAATTATTCATTATTGTAAAAAAGAGACCATGAATTAATTCACGGTCTCTTTTTGGTGGTGCGTCATGGGGGACTCGAACCCTCAACCTTCGCATTCGTAGTGCGCGACTCTATCCAATTGAGCTAATGGCGCAAATCAAAGTGCTTTCGCACTCGACCGTATTATTATACAAAGAAAAGACAAAAATGTCAAAGCCTTTTCTTAAAATCTGTCGCTGTAGTTAATCATATCTCTAAGGTGTCCGCCCTTTGCTTTTGCTTTTTTATGTTCCTTAGGCGTTTCATTTTTGTCTTCGCTTTCAGCATGCATAGTCTTGTGTTCTATGTGCTTAAACGCGATGTCAAGAATATCAACCACATGCTGGTCATCGAGCGAATAATAAATGTTCTTACCATCTCTTCTCGCCTTTACAAGGTTTTCATCCTTTAATAGCTTGAGCTGGTGTGATACTGCAGACTTTGTCATGCTTACGGCCTCTGCAATATCGTTAACACAAAGTTCGCCCTTTGAAATCGTATATAGAATTTTCATACGAGTCTCATCTCCAACAACCTTGAAGAAACTAGCACTCTTTTTGATTAATTCGTCTTTCATATCTTTAGAATAAATTTGTAATACCAGCGATTCCGACCATTATGTATGTCGTCATCTTTAACTTGTTTTGGTCAATCTTCGTTACCAGTTTAGAGCCAATCATACCACCCACTACTATCATGAGAGAACCGAGTATTATGATAGGGATATGCTTTACTCCTATAATTCCCTTCACGATTCTCATGACAAGGTTATATGTACTAGTGATAGCAAAGAAACCTTGTGTCGTAGAAATGTAGCGTTCAGGTGTTTTAAGTTCAGACATGAAATATAGGATGATGAGTGGTCCACCTATTCCAAAAAGCGCCGAACATATACCTGAAAAAGCAAAGAAGAAAATTGCGATTGCCAGTGGCATATGCACTTCTTTCTTCCTCATGCTTGCAGTCAAATAGTAGATTGAAAGCAGTATCAAGAATATGCCAAAGGCTATTTTAAGAGCCTTTTGTGGGAGAGATGTGGATATAAAAATAAACAGAGTTGAAAAAGGTAAATAGATAGAAGCTGGGAGAATGATTTTCTTCCATTCAATTACTTTTCTATATCTCCATACCAGTGAATAATTCAGAAAAGTATTGCATGTGGCAGATATGCCTGATGCCTGAATCAGTGGTGTGAAAATATATGGGAAACCGAGCATCATAACGATGCCAGCTCCGAATCCCGCTATCGATTGTACCATTCCAGCAGCTAATGCCAGAACTCCCACAATAATATAAGTCATTAATATGTTTCCTTAATCTTGCCTTCTTTGAAAGCAACAAGCAAATTTTCCAAATCACCAATCTTGTCCAATAAAATTGGGCCTTGATCAGTATCTGAAATTCTAAGACGCTTAGGTAAATCCTCTACGGACATCATCTTAGGTGAGTGGAACTCTTGAGTTCCATCAGCCTGAAGTGGGCTATATGGCTTATGCTCTGCAAGTGCCATAAATCTTGAGTTAAAGATGAACGTGTAACCTGCGATTCCAGTTTCTTTTTGGTATGCCTTTGACATTCCGCCATCGATTACATAGAGCAGTCCTTCGCCCTTGATTGGTGATTCGCCATCTTTGAACTTTACAGGAACATGTCCGTTTAATATTTTTCCAGTCTCTGGATTCAAGCCGAACTCACGCAAAATCTTTACGCAGAGTTGCTTGTCATCTCTAAGTTTATAGTAAGGTCTAGTTGGTTCCTTATGTGATGCCTTGTCGGCAATAAACAATCTTTCGAATGTTGTCATCTTTGACTTTCCAAAGAGTGGAGAGTCTCCGCCGAGCCATAAGAACCACATAATGTCTCCTCTGATTCCTGTCTCGTCAGCCTTATATGGAGCAAAGAAGCTCTTTCTTACTTCTTCATCCAGGTAGTCCATAAGTTCCTTGCCGGAAAGTTTTACATCGTTAACTTCAACCTCTTTGAAATTACCATCTTCATCTACTGGGATGCAGCCGTGGTATAAGAGGTTTCCATTAGCTATTTTGTAAAGTGCTCCGTGAGTGAATAAGAAATTGATATGTCTCTGAAGTTTCTCTGAATTTAAGAATGATGCAGAGAGTCCTTCGAGAAGTTCTTCCTCTTCAGCTGTGAGCTTATATGGATCGGCAGGGTCAACAGTTGGGAAGTTCGTGTCTCTTAAAGGCCACTCAACACCTTCTACCATTACCGTGCCCTTTTTTAAATCCAATTTATCTAATAAAAGTCTTTCTTCAAGTTTATATTCAGGGTGTGCTTTGATTCTCTGGCCCTCTACCTTAAACTGGCAAATCGCAATCGCTTTGTGCATCTTTGCTGCGAGTTCATCGTCGATAGGGTCATATTTGTTCAAATCCAAAACATGTGGTTTAAACTTCTCGCATGGATCATTGCCATAGTACTTTTCAGCAAATGATGCGAGCGGTCTAAGGTTAATACCATATCCAACTTCGAGCATATCAAAGTTGTTATAGCTTATATTCATTCTGAGTAGGTTAGTGATGCATGCCCAACTTCCTGTAGCAGCTCCCATCCAAACCATATCGTGGTTGCCCCACTGAAAGTCTACATCGTGGAAGTCCATGAGGAAGTCCATAATCTTATCAGGATGCGCGCCTCTGTCGAATACGTCACCGATGATGTGGAGTTTATCAACGGCTAATCTAAAGATGGAGTCAGCCAGAGCAATGATGTACTCTTCCGCTAAGCCCTGTTCAACAATGGCAGAAATGATTCTATCGTAGTAGCTTGCACGGTTGGCCTCGTCATCCGCGTGGAGAAGTTCGTCCATACTGTATGCCATGTACTTTGGCAATCTGGAACGCACTTTATATCTTGTGTATTTAGTTGAAACTGATTTGCAAATCGTAATCAGACGATAAATTGATGCTTCGCACCACTTATCAAAATCTTCCTCAGATTTCTTTCTTCTGTTGATCTCTGCTTGAGCGTTATATACAAGAGCTGCGAGTCTTTCTCTTTCTTCGTCATTAAGTTCCTCTGAGAAGTGCTCATCAATTTTGCTCTTGATAGTTCCGGATGCGCTTCTAAGCATATGGATAAAAGCCTCATGCTCGCCGTGGAGGTCCGAAAGGAAATATTCTGTTCCTTTAGGTAAAGCGAGTATAGCCTTAAGGTCAACGATTTCTGCTGAAGCAGCCTGACGATTAGGATAATCCTTTGCTAATCTTTGTAAATACTTTAAATCTGCCATTTTATCTCTCTTTCACATTATTCGACTCTAGTGATATCTGCTCCGAGTTTCGAAAGCTTCTCGATGAAGTTTTCGTAACCACGTTCAATGTGGAAAATTTCTGAAATCTCTGTTGCTGAGCTTGCGGAAAGTCCAGCGATTACAAGTGCGGCTCCTGCTCTAAGGTCTGTAGCCATTACCTGGCCACCCTTAAGTTTTGATACGCCTTTGATAGTTGCTTTGTTTCCTGCGGTCTCAATGTTAGCACCCATCTTATTTAGTTGTGCTACATGCATGAATCTATTCTCAAATACTGTTTCGATTACTTCGCTTTCGGCTTCAACAGTTGAGAGATAAGCCATAAAAGGAGGCTGGATGTCTGTAGGGAATCCTGGATAAGGCAATGTCTTAATATTAGTTGCCTGGTGTGGTCCCAAATCTCCTCTAACGATTAAATCATCGTCGCCGACTTCGACCCTAGCTCCGCACTCTCTAAGCTTAGCGATTATTGGCTTAACGTGATCAGGGACTGCATTCATAATGTGAACGCTTCCCCTAGTCATAGCAGCAGCCAACATAAATGTGCCAGTTTCGATTCTATCAGGAATAACTGTATGGTTTACACCCATAAGTTCAGTTACGCCTTCAATCTTAATCGTATCTGTTCCTGCGCCCTTAATCTTAGCACCCATCTTATTCAAGAAGTTTGCTAAGTCTACGATTTCTGGCTCTTCAGCAGCATTTTCAATAAATGTTGTTCCCTGCGCGAGAACTGCAGCCATCATGATGTTTTCTGTCGCACCTACTGATGGGAAGTCCAAATAAATCGTTTCGCCTATGAGGCCTTGTGGGCCTGCTGTAGCCTCGATATATCTTTCCTCGTCATTTTCTGTTATCACTGCTCCAAGAGCCTCTAAACCCTTTAAATGGAGGTCTATAGGGCGCTTTCCGATGGCACATCCACCTGGAAGCGGAATTCTTGCACGTCCTTTTCTGGCGAGAAGTGGTCCCATTACAACGAATGAGGCTCTCATCTTGTCAACTAGTTCATCTGGGGCATCAGTGGATTTGATATCCTCAGTGATAATTGAAACAACGCCTTTTTCTTTTTCTGAAATTTTTGCACCCAATGAAATTAGTATTTCCTTCATGACTGCAACGTCACTCAGTTCAGGTACGTCTTTTATTACGCACTCTTTCTCTGTGAGAAGTGCAGCTGCCATAAGTGGAAGAACTGCGTTCTTTGAACCGGAAATTACGACCTCTCCTCTAAGAGGGCCGTTTGGGTTAATAAGGTATTTAGCCACAATATTTCTCCAAATTATAAAGTCTTAATTTCTTCTAAACAATTTTTGCAAATATTCTTGCCGCGTACATTTACTACATCTTTAGCGTTACCACAGAAAATGCAAGCTGGTTCATACTTCTTTAGCATGATGAATTCGCCATCAACAAAGATTTCTAAAGCGTCGTCAGTCTTGATGTTTAAATTGCGTCTTAACTCAACTGGAATAACTACTCTTCCTAATGGGTCTACTGGTCTAACGATACCTGTTGCCTTCATAATAATTTCCTCCTAAATTATTTATTGTTCTTCTTTAGTCCGATAATTGATGCGCAAGCTTGAGCAATGTTTCCGCAAGCATTGATCAATCCTTTACTATTCTTTACTGAATCAACTAATGTGTAAACAGTTTCATATGCGCCATCGATAACTTCGTCCATCTTTTCAACTTTTTCTGCGGCTGAATAAGTGATGATTCTAGTGTCATCTAAAACTCCATCAACCTTCTTCATAGTTCTGTTTAACTTTCCTACAAAGATGATTAGTAAGATGATGAGTACGATTAGTAAAACTGCTACAAATAACCATACGGCTTCTGATAATGTAATAGTGATATCCATGATTACCTCCGTTTTTCGTAAGCTTTAAGCAGCTCATCCGTATAGCTGCCATCTGCATTATAAACAAATAGATTTGGCAAAATTGCCAGTTCTTTACCTGCACCCCTAATCATGTGTACCAGTAAAATATTTGCTGGCTCACCTTCTTTAGGAGCAACTAATTTGATTTCTTTTGGTTCTAAGTTATATTTTCTAGAGTAATAGAATATGTCAACCATTCTAGATGGTCTATGCACCATGAAAAGATGTCCCTTTGGCTTTAGTAGCTCGCTGGACACGCGGATAAAGTCTTCAAGATCTGCTGTCGTCTCGTGCCTAGCAATCATCTTTGGTGAATTATCGCTAGTGACACCTGAGCCCCCTATCATATAAGGTGGATTCGAGGTCACAACATCGAATGTTGCTTTATCAAGATTGAGATCCTTTATATCCGAATTGACAAAATTTAGTCTATCGCGAAGGGCATTTAGTTCAACATTTCTAAGTGCCATTTCGTAAGCACCTTTTTGAACCTCGACTCCCGTAAGTTTCCAGTCGGTCTTATGGGAAAGTATCAAAGGTACTATTCCTGTGTTGGTCCCCAAATCAATGGCGTTTACTTTACCTTCAAGTTTTATACTTGCCGCAAAATCTGCGAGAAGCACTGCATCGACACCGTAGCAAAACTCCGATGGATTTTGAATCAACTTAAGATCTCCAAACCCTATATTATCTATTCTCTCATTAAGTTCTTTCATAATAGTCTTGAGCAAAATCAGTCATCTGATTCTCTAGTCTCTAGTGAGCTTTTCGAGTTCTTTGAGTGCTTCCTTATCTATACCCTCAAAGATATTTTCCTTCTTGTCCTCTTTGCCCTTGAATCCTAAACGTCTTATTTCTGACTTCTTGTAAGTGTAAATATCCGATGAAAGCATTTCATCTTCGTTCTCCTCTTCGCCCTCTTTTGGCTTCTTTGGAGCATCATCATTATATAGTCTAACCCTTACAGATTCCTTAAAAATATTAGTATCTATTACCTTGGCCATACCGTCTGGTGTCTTAATCTTTTCACCTGGATCAGGCATACCATGCTTGAGGTCTACATAGATGTCGTTCTCATACTTTAGGCAGCACATAAGTCTACCACAAATACCCGAAATCTTAGTAGGGTTAAGTGAAAGGTTTTGAACCTTTGCCATCTTGATTGATACTGGTTCGAAGTCTGCCAACCATGAGTTACAGCAAAGCGGTCTTCCGCATGAGCCAATACCACCGAGCATCTTTGCTTCATCTCTGACACCAATCTGGCGTAGTTCAATACGCATCTTAAATACTGCGGCCAAATCCTTTACTAATTCTCTGAAATCAATACGGCCATCGGCTGTGAAATAGAAGATGATTTTTGAATTATCAAATGTGTATTCCACATCGATGAGTTTCATCTCTAAACCACGCTTTTCAATCTTTTCTTGGCAGATTGAAAGTGACTTTTCTTTTTTCCTTTCGTTCTCCTCATGCTTTTTTTCATCATCAGGAGTAGCTATACGTATAATCTTTTTTAAAGGCGCCACAATATCGACTTCGTTTACTTCAGTTATCTCCATAGAGATTGTGCCGAACTCGAGGCCTCTTGCGGTTTCAACTATTACGTTGTCTCCAACTTGAACATTAAATTGGTCTGGGTCAAAGAAATAGACTTTTCCAGCAGTCTTAAATTTGACACCTGTTACTTTTATCATAATATCTCCTCTTTTTTCATACCTTCTAAATGGCGGAGTCCATCTAGAGTTTCAAAACCAAATCCTTAAGAGCGTAAGTATAATTAACCTTAGCTAAAAGATCGCGTCTTGCTTCTTCTATAAGCCTTACGTCTTCGAATATTCTTTCCTTTTTCACGAGTGAGCTTCTGCTGTCTTCACCAATTAGCATGTTACGATATATCTTTTCCATACTATCCAAAAGGTTCATAGCATCCTCACGTGATTTAACATTCTTTGTTATTATTTCTTTTAATGTGAAGAATTTTTCTTCTTCAATTACTGCGTTTACCAAGTCCTTTGCGCCCTGGGCAAAGTTTCCCGTTATAGCCATATCTCCATAGACATGGTACAAAATTGCGCGGGATTTAATTGTGTCAATCAGGTTCTCTGAGTTTTCACTTAGAAGTATGATTACAGTTCCTGGATATGGCTCTTCGAGAGTCTTTAAGAGTCTATTTTGAGCTCTCAAAGTCATCGTATCGCTATTACAAATGAGGGCGATATTTCTCTCGCCATATGGCTTCATCTTGAGCTTAGTCTGAAGTTCTTCTACATCTTCATCTCTTATCGCCTTTGATGTCTTCGTAGTGTTATACTCAGCTTCTACAATGTAGAGGTCTTCAAAATTTCCATGGTCAAGCTTTTTGCAGTTTATGCATTCATCGCAACCAACTCCAGGTGCATCTTTGCACAAAATAGCCTTGATAAAGTCCATGGCAAAAGCCTCTTTATCAACAGAATTGTCGCCTTCGATAATATAGGCATGTGAAACATGACCATTAATGATAGCCTTTGTAATCCTATCTATTAATTTTTTGTCAGTTTTCCAATTCTTAAAGCTCATATCTTACTTGTTTAAAAGCGCTTCTAACTTTTCGTATATATCCTTTTTTATATCTTCTATGGAACGATTAGCATCAATGCCGACTATTCGATCAGGGAACTTCTTTTCCAATTCAAGGTATCCCTTATAGACTTCCCTATGGAAATCTAATTTTTCTTGCTCTAGTCTATCGAGATTTGCTCTTATCTCAGATCTATGAATGCCAATAGATGGGTCTAATTTCATTAGGAAAGTAACATCTGGGAAGCATCCATCAATAGCAAAGGTATTAATTGTCAAAACTGGCTCGCCAAGTTTCCTACCATAACCCTGATATGCAAGGCTGGAGTCCACGAATCTATCGCAAACCACTACTTTACCCGCTGCGAGAGCTGGCTTGATTACTTCATGAACATGCTGAGCACGAGAAGCAGCAAAAAGCATAGCTTCAGTCATATCGCACATCTCTTTGTTACCGTTCTCAAGAATGATATCTCTGATGCGTTCACCTATTGGTGTGCCGCCTGGTTCACGAGTAAAAACTATCTCAATGTTTTTATCTCTAAAGAAACTTTTTATATTTTCTATCTGAGTTGACTTGCCTGATCCATCAGGTCCCTCAATTGTAATAAAGATGCCTTTTTCCATTCTACTTTTTTTCCTTTTGGCCTGCTAATACATCTACCAATTTGGTAAATAAATATAAAGCTACTACTAAGATAGGAATGCATAACAAAACACATAATAAAATTTTAAAAATATTCATATTTACACACTCCTTCCTAGTTTAATAGTATAACATAGCAATATGAATAATTAAAGGATAAAATGTAAAGATTTTACTAATTTGTAAATTTCAAAAAATAATAAAAAAGCTGCATATGAAATGCAGCTTTATTAAACTGGCGATGTCCTACTTTCCCAGGCCGCTTCCAGCCAAGTATCCTCAGCGCTAAAGAGCTTAACTTCTGTGTTCGAGATGGGAACAGGTGTGACCTCTTCGCTATTATCA
>JAZQQK010000006.1:0-24791 GCA_045629065.1 Anaerovoracaceae bacterium
TCCAGCAGGAGCACAGAGACAGGCTAATTTGAGAGCAATGGCTGACAAAGCGCTCAAATATAGATCAAGTGCTGACGGCTCGCTTTATGGTTTCATGAGCTACATAGAAGCTGTAAAGAAGGGCAAGGTTACGATGGGCCAAGTAAAGGTCGCATCCGAGGGCGATAAGACCATTAGAATCATGACGATTCACCATTCCAAAGGTCTTGAATTCCCTATGGTTATCGTAGCTGGTTACTGCCGCCAATTGAAGTATACGAAGAACGGTGGAGCCCTAATTCATGATGAAATCGGCCTAGCGCTTCCACTTGTTAACCACGAACCAAATTGGAAGAAGACAACACTTCTCCAAAAATATATCATGGCTAAGGTTCACGAATCCGAAGTCGAAGAGGAAAAAAGAATCCTTTATGTAGCGCTTACACGTGCACAGGATATTTTGGTGCTCGTGGGTACCACGAAGAACCCAGAAGAAGATGTAGAAAAACTCGTCGAGGGTTTCGTAAGCGACCTGAGCTACTTCGGTATGACAGGTAAGCATCTCGCTATGGAAAAGGCGATAGAAATCTTAGATGATCGCGCCTTGAGTGGCATCGCAGAGGGTAAGCGAAGAATCAGTTCAAGAGCAGCAGAATTAATCGATCAGCCAAAGAAAACTGTCGATGGCGAAATCGAGCGACTCATGGATTATAGATATCCGACTGACGAGCTTGCAATCAAATCTAAATATTCCGTAAGCGAGCTCAATGCCGGTGACTATGCAGGCGAAAGGACACTACGCGAGCCGGCAAGTCATACGACTACAAGCGAGCTTAATTCTGCGCAGATAGGAACCGTAGTGCACAAGGTATTGGAGCTTATGGATTTTGCTAAGGCAAAGGCCGAGGGAGAGTCCTATGTGAAAGCCTTGGTCGATAAAATGGTCGAGGACGAGCACATCATAGAAGGCGAGAAAGCTGCCATCGACTGCAAGAAGCTCGCGGACTTCGCGCAGTCCGAATTAGGCACTAGAATCGCAGCAAGCAGTAAGCTTTACCGAGAAAAATCATTCAATATAGAGATGAATGTCGAAGGCGTTGAGACGCTGGTTCAGGGAATTATCGACTGCTTCTTTGTCGAAAACGGCAAGGCTGTGCTGATTGATTACAAGACGACTAAGCGCACGGACGAGAGCGAAATCCGTGCCGAATACCAGACGCAGATCGACATCTACAAACGCGCCATCACCGAATCCACAGGCCTCGAAGTATCCGAAGCCTACATATATTTGACTGACAGTGGCAGAGTGGTGAGGATGTAGAAATAATACATACTTAAAACACTTGTTTTTTGGACTTGTATTGTGTATACATTTGAGGTTATAATATATATGTCGAAACTTGTGGTTTTGACGAATTTTCATGTTTGAAAGGAGAAAGACAATGGATACAGTTCCCGTGGGGACTAACAAAATTGGATTTAATATGTAGTACCATGTCTTTCGATGGAATTTACCTGTCGCAAAGAATGGTGCGACAGAAAGGAAGGTAGATTCCAATGGAACCAAATATGATTACGGATCCTGAAGTTCTCTTAGAGAATGCGAAAGAATCCGTTAAAGAACTCTTGGAAGAGAAAAAGTATTTCGATGCCAAGAAAGAACTCTTAGAGTTCAATAATGCCGACATCGCAGAAATCCTGGAAGATATTATGGACGACGAAGACTTAATCGATATGGTCATCGTCACATATAGACTCTTACCAAAAGATGTTTCTGTAGAAGTGTTCGCATTCATGTCACCTACAGGTCAACTTAAAATTGTAGATGGCATCACAGAAAAAGAACTTACTAACATCGTCAAAGAACTAGACTTCGACGATAAGATCGATATTTTGGAGGAGTTACCAGCAACACTTGTTGATAGACTTCTCGAAAAGGCGCCAAAAGAGGAACGCAAACTTATCAATGCTTTCCTTAACTACCCTGATAACTGTGCCGGCTCTCTGATGACACCAGAGTATGTCAGCTTGCAGGAGAATATGACTGTAGCTGAGGCCATGGCCAAGATTAGACGAGTAGGAAAGGACGCCGAGACTATTTATACTTGCTATGTCAAGGATAATAGCCGCAGACTTTTAGGTATCGTTTCATTAAGCACATTAGTTACTGCTACTGAAGATACTGTAGTGCGTGATATCATGCACACAGACTACGTTTGGGTCAATGTATATGATGACCAAGAAGAAGTAGCAGAACAATTCAAAAAGTACGACTTCCTCGCTATTCCTGTAGTTGACAGTGAACAGCGACTCGTAGGTATCATCACTGTCGATGATATCCTCGATGTACAGGAAGAAGAGTTCACAGAAGACTTCGAACGTATGGCCGGTGTCATCGACTTCGAAGATTCAACAAAGGGCTATCTCGATGTATCAGTATGGCAACATGCAATTAACAGATTACCATGGCTGATCATCCTTATGATTGCATATATTTTCACAGGCATGATTATCACTAATTTTGAAAACAAACTTAGCGAAATCATCTGCCTCGTAGCATATATGCCATTATTAATGGGAACTGGTGGAAACACAGGATCTCAGGCTGCAACACTTATCATCAGAGGTCTTGCAACTGATGAAGTAGATACACACGATGTATTGAAAATCCTGTGGAAAGAAATCCGTATCGGTTTAGTTATCGGTATAATCTTAAGCGCATTCAACTTTGCTAGAGTATACTGGTTAGATCACAACGGACTTCTAGTATCGCTTACGGTTTGCTTAGCGATGCTCGTTATCGTAGTATTTGCAAAGATTCTCGGCAGTATGGTTCCACTTCTCGTAAAGAAGTTGAAACTTGACCCTGCACTCATCGCAAACCCTACAATCTCATCAATTTCCGACGCTGTAGCATTAACAATCTATTTTGCTGTAGCTAGCCTGTTATTAGGTCTTTAAACTAAGGGCTGGATTTCCAGCCCTCTTAAATTTATATAAAGGAGTTTTAAATGAACTACACTGAGTATGAAAAAATCGCATCCAAGATTAGAGTAGACATTGTCAAGGCGATTTATCACGCAGGTTCAGGCCACCCAGGTGGATCCTTATCCGCTGCTGATATCGTCACAGCACTCTATTTCAAAGAGATGAACATCGACCCAAAGAATCCTAATATGGAAGGAAGAGATAAATTCATTCTTTCCAAAGGCCACGCAGGCCCAGTTCAGTACGCTGCACTTGGCGAAAGAGGATACTATCCTGTAGAGGATATGATGACTCTTAGAAAGCTCGGCTCACACTTCCAAGGACACCCTAACAGAGATAAGGTTCCTGGAATCGAAATGTCAACTGGTTCATTAGGACAGGGCTTCGGCGTATCCATCGGAATGGCTTTAGCAAATAAACTCGACAACAATCCTGGAAGAGTATACACATTACTCGGTGACGGTGAAATGCAGGAAGGCTTAGTTTGGGAAGCTGCTATGTCAGCTGGACACTATAAGCTCGATAACCTCTGCGTTATTGTTGACCACAACGGCCTTCAGATAGATGGAAAGAACGACGATGTAATGACAGTTAATCCGGTAGCTGACAAGTTCAAAGCTTTCGGATTTAATGTAATCGCTATTGACGGTCATAACTTCGAGGAAATCTTTGCTGCATTCGATACTGCAAGAGCATGCAAAGGCAAGCCAACAGCAATCGTAGCAGAAACTCATAAGGGCAGAGGCGTTTCATTCATGGAAGACAATCCGGGATGGCACGGCAAAGCTCCAAAGGAAGAAGAAGCAAGAAAAGCAGTAGCTGAATTAGGAGGTGAGTGGTAATGGCAGATATGGAAAAGATGGCAACTCGTCAGGCATACGGCCAGACACTCGTAGAACTTGGTGCTACTAATAAAGACTTAGTAGTATTAGATGCAGACCTCTCAAAATCCACTATGACAGCAGAATTTGCAAAGGCATATCCTGAAAGATTTTTTAACATGGGTATCGCTGAGCAAAATCTCTATGCTACAGCTTGTGGACTTGCATTATCAGGCAAGGTAGTATGCGCATCCACATTCGCAATGTTTGCATCAGGACGTGCATTTGAAATCATCAGAAACTCTATTGGATATACGCATGCTAATGTAAAGGTTTGCGCTACACATGCAGGTATTACTGTAGGAGAAGACGGCGCTTCACACCAGACATTCGAAGACATCGCTCTCATGAGAACAATTCCAGGAATGACTGTAGTGAACCCTTCAGACGGCAATTCCGCAAAGGAACTCTTAAAGCAGGTTATCGCCATGAACGGACCTTGTTATGTTAGACTCGGAAGAGCGTCCGTTCCAATGTTCTATGACGAAGCCTCCGCAAAGAAGATTGTACTCGGCAAAGGCAACACTTTAAGAGAAGGAAAGGACATCACAGTTATTGCAACTGGTATCATGGTTAACGAAGCGATGATGGCAGCTAACGAACTCGCAGAAGCTGGAATCGATGTAAGAGTAATCGATATGCACACTATCAAGCCTATTGATAAGGACATCATCATTAAGGCAGCAAAGGAAACAGGAGCCATTGTAACAGCAGAAGAACATTCTGTAGTAGGAGGCTTAGGTTCCGCAGTTTCGGAGGTTGTTACTACTAACTGTCCAGTAAAGATGGCAATGGTAGGACAGCAGGATACATTCGGTGAATCCGGCAAGCCAGACGAGTTAAAGGCAAAGTACGGCATGACGAAAGATGACATTGTAAAGGCTGTTAAGAAACTCATGAATGCATAAACTCACTAAAATATGACGAGAAGAAACGAAATATCGTTTCTTCTCTTTTTTTATTTTTTGTATGTGGTAGGCTACTTTTAAGGAGGGCGTATGACAGAATTAAAAGAAGGAATTATAAAAGAATATTTTAGCGCAAAGATTGGTGTGGTACCGCTTAGCGATGGGGCGGGTGCGACAACGATTGCAGCGGCGCTAGCACACGAAATCTCAATGATGAGAGGCATGACATACTATGTGGGAGATGCCACGAAAGAAGAGTTAGGAATATCCAAAAAGCTCGACAACGGTCACGTCTATGACAAGATATATTGGGCCCGTGAAGTTTCAAAGAATTTTGGGTCTGGCTATATTGTAATAGACTCCCCAAAAGAGTTAGAAGGACTGGATGTTATAGTATGTGTGGTTGATCCTTTACCAGGGCAAATAGTTAAAAACCTAGGACATTATCGTGAACTTTTAGAACTCGAAAACATGAAAAAGGTTAAGATGTTTTGGGTGGTGAATAAGCTCAATCAAGGTGTGAACTTGAGAGAGCTGGAGAGGTTTTTGAAGAAACATTTTGACTACACGCAAAGCCTCATCCCAGCAGATGAAATATATAGAGCTCAATACCGAGGCATACTGGTTTATAAGAATGACAAATTTAAGGAATTGCACGGGCTAGCACAAGATATTGTAGAAGTTTTGTAAAGTTTTACTGCTATATTGTATTTTTCTTTTGCATTTGCATAGCATTTGTTGTATAATTACTATGTATATATGTGGCCATAATTCCTTAGAAAGGCAGGCCGCAAAGGGGAAAACATGATAGATTTTAAAAACGTTACAAAGACATATAACAAATCGATTGTAGGACTAGATGATGTTACTGTACACATCGACAAGGGCGAGTTCGTTTTCTTGGTTGGTCCTTCAGGAGCAGGCAAGTCCACTTTTATCAAACTCTTATTAAAGGAGATTGATGTAACATCTGGGGAAATAGTCGTAGATGGATATAAGGTAAATAAACTTTCCAATAGAGAAGTTCCAAAGTATAGAAGAAATATCGGAACAGTGTTCCAAGACTTCAGACTTTTAGATAAAAAGACAGTTTATGAGAACGTAGCTTTTGCTATGGAGATTTTGCATAGAACACCTAATATGATCAGAAAGCAGGTTCCACAGGTATTGAGCTTGGTAGGACTTCGCACAAAAGGTGATAAGTATCCAGAAGAGTTATCAGCTGGTGAGCAACAGAGAATTGCAATCGCAAGAGCTATTGTAAACAATCCGCAGGTTTTGATTGCTGACGAACCTACAGGAAACTTAGACCCTGTAACTGCATCAGAAATCATGACCCTTTTAAACGAGATTAATGCTAGAGGCACAACAATCCTCATGGTTACTCATGCCAAGGATATCGTTGACAAGATGAATAAACGCGTAATCGCTATCGAAAGCGGTAAGATCATTCGTGACGAAAAGGAAGGACAGTATATTCCTAAGGAGGTAGCGGAGAATGTTTAGAAGTTTAGAATACAACATCAAACAGGGTTTCACGCAACTCTTTAGACATAGAGGAATGACTTTAGCTTCAATCTTTGCGATTATCGCAATGCTCCTGATTTTGGGTGTGTTCTTTGTCGTAACGGTTAATGTAAATATGATTTCGAATTCCGTAAAAGCGGACTATGATGAAATTGAAGTTTTCTTGGAAGACAGCGTTACATACGATGAAGCAGCAGCCATTATGCATAAGCTCAATGCCAGACCTGGTGTAACGAATACTACATACAGAAGCCAGGATGACGCCCTCCAAATTTTAAGAGAGCGTTGGGGAGAAAGTGGATACATGCTCGACTCTTTGGGCGAAAATCCACTTCCAGCATCCATTCTTATCGAGGTTGATTCACTCGACAATGCCTCACAGGTTGCCACATACGCGGGAACTTTAGAAGGTATTGAAGATGTTCAATACTATAGACAGACAGTTGAAAAGATTGCTAAGATTACGAACTTCTTGCAGGTTGCATCCATTATCATCATGATATTCTTGGTAGTGGTTTCGATCATCATAGTTTCGAATACGATAAGACTAACTGTAAACGCTAGAGCCAAGGAAATCTTCATCATGCAATATGTGGGGGCATCCAACTGGCAGATTAGAGGACCTTTCCTTATTGAAGGTATTTTAATTGGACTTATCGCAGCAGCAGTTTCAACTGGATTAGTTTTACTCATATATTCAAAGATTATGACTTCAGTAGGCAACGACATTCTCGCAATCATTCAGAGCCCACTCGTAACAGTTGAATATTTGACTAAGAATTTAGCAATCATTTTCGCTTGCTTAGGCATAGCGATTGGATCATGGGGTAGCATCATTTCGATGAGAAAGTTCTTAAACGCATAGGGGGAAAAGGATGAAGAGAGTACTTTCACTATTTTTAGTATTTATAGTCGCAGCTACATTTGTATGGGTGCCTGGAGTTGATAAAACTTCAAGTGTGGCTTATGGTGCAAACAAAGCAACTACATCGGCTCAGATTAGTTCTATTCAGGACAACATCGATGATTTAGAGAAGCAACAAAAGCAGGTATCAAAAGACCTTTCTACAGTAGCATCCAAGATTACAACTCTTTCAAAGAAGGTAGACAACCTTACTGCTAAGATTGCGACTACATCTAAAGAAATCAGTGCAACAGAGAAGAAGTTGAAGCTGAAGCAAACAGAAATCGAAGGCCGTGAAAAGAATCTTTACGAGAGATTAAGAATCATGTATATGAACGGTTCAGTAGGTTTCATGGATGTTTTGCTCGGATCTAGCAGCATATCTGAATTTGTGTATAACACTTCTTTGGTGCAGAGAATATATCAAAACGACGTTGCGGTTCTCTCAACACTTGAGGACGAGCACAAAGAATTAGCTGACATCAAGGCTGAACTCAGCCAAAAGAAAGCAGACCTCGCTTCCCAACAGAAGGAACTCGACGCGCAAAAGACTGAACTTGCAAAGCAAAAGAAGATTCTGGAACAGAAGGAAGACCAATTAAAAGAAGAGGCCGATAAACTCACTCTTGAACTTTTAAAGTTAATCGATGTCAACAGTGAATACGTAGGCGGTACATTCACATGGCCATGCCCTTCAAGCCACTATATTTCAAGCCCATTCGGTAACAGACTTCACCCAATTCTTAAGAAGTATAAGATGCACACAGGTGTTGATATTGCAGCAGCTACAGGCAAGAACATTGTTGCAGCGGCAACAGGCAAGGTCATCACTTCTAAATATTTAACAGGCTATGGTTACACTATTATGATTGACCACGGCGGCGGAATCGTAACCCTTTATGGACACTGCAGTAAGCTCATCGCAAAGCAGGGTGATATCGTTAAGCGCGGGGACACTATCGCAAAGGTTGGCTCCACAGGCGATTCAACTGGGCCACACCTTCACTTTGAAGTGCGTGTAAATGGCGATTACGTAGATCCTATGTCATACTTCAATTAATATGGAAATAAATGAAATCGTTAAAACTTTATTAAATATGCGTGGCATCACATCTGAAGAGGCTATTATTGAGTTCCTCTCAGATAAGCCACGCCTTACATACGAACCAGAGCTCATGCCGGATATTGAGGCAGGGGCTCGTTTGATTTTAGAAGAAATCGAAGCGGGCGGCAAAATCTGCATTTACGGAGATTACGATGCAGACGGAATTACTTCAACTACGCTCATGCTCAGCATTCTTGGTCACCTTATGCCTAGCGATAGACTCACTTACTATATTCCTTCACGTTTTGATGAAGGCTATGGTTTGAACATTGAAGCCATCAATCATGTCAAGGCGCAAAACGTGACTATGATAGTAACGGTTGACTGCGGTAGCGTGTCTTTGGAAGAGGTTGAGTATGCCAAAAGTTTAGGACTAAAGATTATAGTAACGGATCATCACAACATCACAGACAAGATGTCTGACTGTTTATTGATTAACCCTAAGAGGCCAGACAGCCAATATCCTTTCAAAGAATTATCGGGCTGTGGTGTAGCATTTAAGCTCGCTCAGATGATACAAAAACTTACGAATTTGCCTAAGAGCGTGCTCACAGAAGTTTTGGACCTCGTTGCTATCGGAACTATCGGCGACATCATGCCTTTGGTCGATGAGAATAGAACCTTGGTGAAGTTTGGACTTAGAGTTATAAACACTACTGAAAGACCTGGATTAGTCGGTCTGATGGATGGCGCTTCACTTAAACAAGGAAACGTCAGCGCAGATAATGTCGGCTATATCATCGTTCCGCACCTTAACGCATCAGGTAGAATGGAAGACGCTTCGCTTGCGGTAAAGCTCCTCTCTGCAAATAAAAAGACAGATGAACTCAACTCTATCGTGGATGACCTTCTCTTCAAAAATCAGGAAAGAAAGCGCATCCAAAGCGAGACATATAAACGTGCGCTAGAAATCATGGGCGACGAATTAGAAGACTTTAATATCGTACGCGTGGATGATGCACACGAGGGCATCATCGGTATAGTAGCCGGTAAACTCAAGGACGACTACAACCGGCCTACGATTATCGTTACTCCTATCGGAGAGGAAAAAACTCACTTAAAGGGCACAGGCAGAAGCATAGATGGAGTGAACCTTCACGAAATCTTAAACCGTCACGCAGAACTTTTTGACAAGTTTGGTGGACACTCAGGTGCATGCGGTTTTACTATGCCTATCGAAAACCTGGATGCCTTAAGAGATGCTCTAATCTCAGAAATGAAAGAGCTAGTAGCTGAGAATGACCGGCTGTTTGAAAAATCTATAAATGTAGATTTAGACTTAGACTTTTACGATATTAATATAAAACTCGCAGAAGACCTTTCACTGCTTGCACCTTTTGGAACTAGAAATCCAAAGCCAGTATTTCGCCTCATGGACGTGATGATTAAGGATGTGAAGTATATGGGTGCAGATAGCCAACATGTCAGGTTTAATGTTGTGCCAGAGTTTGAAGAAGGACCATCTAGGCCAATCCAGTGCGTAATCTTTAACAAAGCGCAAAACTATAGAGATAAGCTTATAAACGGCACAATCTGCGATTTGGTGGGATCTGTAGAATCTCAGGTTTGGCAAGGCCAAACAAGAGTGCAATTTATTACTACGGAGATTGAATTTTTAGACTGATGATTTACACTTGCTATATCTATGACGGGCTCAAGGATGAAAGCCTAAAGGAACGCGCCATAGAAGCGTATTTACAACAGAATAATATCGATTTAGGAAAATATGAGATCAGGACTGAAGAGGGTGGCAGACCATATATCGCATCACCTATTAAAGCGCCATCGTTTAATGTCTCGGACTCGGGTAGTCTTTGGATGATGATAATTGGTGAGGAACGTTGCAGCATCGATGTTGAGCAGCTCAGACCAAACTATGACTATTCCAAACTTGTCGCAAAGCATTTTTCAGGTAATGAAAAGGCCTTTGTAGATAAGTACGGAGCAGACGGTTTTTATCGCCTTTGGGTGAGAAGAGAAGCTATGCAAAAATTCATTGGGACAGGAGTGTTCGGCAAGTGCCCTGAACTCGTAGGAGCGGATGGGTATCTCGTAGACGAATTCGAGGTGCTCCTTCCAGACGGAACTCTTAGCAAAGCATTCATGAAAGATGTTCCAATCGCAGATGATATATTTTGCTGCTACATCACAAATAATGAATTAGATGATATAGAATTCGTGAGTATTTAAAATGGCAACACAATTTGACAGAACAGAAAAGTTAATAGGCAAGGATGCAGTGGAGAAACTCAAAAAATCGTCCGTAATAGTATTCGGAGTAGGTGGAGTAGGTGGATACACTTGCGAGGCGCTTGCGAGAGCTGGAGTTGGCAGAATCGACATAGTTGATAAGGACGTAGTGGACATCACAAATATCAATCGTCAAATCATTGCAACTCATGATACGATAGGCCAACCAAAGGTTAAAGTTATGAAGGAGAGGATGCTTTCCATCAACCCTGATATCAAGTGCGAAGCTTACGAACTCTTCTATCTGCCTAGTGAGGCTGATAGGTTTGACTTTGGGAAATATGACTATGTGGTGGACTGTGTGGATAATGTCACGGCTAAGATAGATATAATTTGCCGTGCAAAGGAATCAGGAACTAGAGTCATTTCCTCTATGGGTACAGGCAACAAACTCGACCCCACACGTTTTGAAATTAAGGACATAGAAAAAACCACTGTTTGCCCTCTAGCAAAAGTGGTTCGCAAGGAGTTGAAAAAGAGAAATATACAAGGTGTAGAGGTGCTATTTTCTACTGAAGAACCTCAAAAGACCGAAGGAGAACGAACTCCTGCCTCTATAAGTTATGTGCCTTCGTGCGCCGGTCTGATTATCGCTGGAAGAATAATACAAAACTTGTATACATAAAAGTGCAAAAAACCCTTGAAAAACAAGGGGTTTTGCACTTTTTTAACTTGACTACATACTAGACCTTATGGTATTATAGTCCTAGCAAATAATAATTACACTCAAAGGAGAAGTAAAATGAATAAAACTGAATTAGTTGCACAAGTTGCAGAAGTTACAAAGGTTACAAAGAAGGAAGCTGGCGAAGTTGTAGACGCTGCATTCGCTGCTATTACAGAAGCTTTAGTTAAGGGCGACAAGGTTCAATTAATTGGATTCGGTACTTTCGAAACAAGAAAGAGAGCTGCTAGAGTAGGTAAGAACCCTAAGACTGGTGCTGCAGTTAAGATTTCTGCATGCAAGGCTCCAGCATTCAAGGCTGGCAAGGCTTTAAAGGACGCTATCAACAAATAGTTTGATGAAGCAAAATAAATCCCCTCTTGTGAGGGGATTTTTTATTGTCTATTTTGATAATAATAAAAAATGCAGGGCTAATCCCTGCATTTGAATTGATTCTATTTGCGATATCCACCGCGTTTGTAATTTGATTTTCTACGCGAGAACACTGAATTCTTTTTTCTGCGGTGTTCTCGAACCGCATTTTTGATGATAACACTAAGAATAACAACAATGAGAATGAAAAGTACTGCAAGTATAGCTAGCGCAAGAATCTCGTTGATGTTAAACACACCATCAATATTGATATTAAAGAAACCAAATAACCAATCTTTCATATCAAACACCATCAAGAATACAACAAATTTGGTTAATTATATCACATACTTTTTTTACTGTCGAGAAAAATTTGTGGTATAATAAAAATAGAGAAATATGCCGTTAATTCATTGGAGGAAAGCATGAAACTCATATCATGGAATGTTAATGGGCTTAGAGCCGTTATGGGAAAGAACTTTATGGAGTTCTTTAACGAAATAGATGCAGACATATTTTGCTTACAGGAGACAAAACTCCAAGCGGGCCAGATAGAGATGAATCTTCCTGGTTATCACCAATATTGGAACTACGCAGAGAAGAAGGGCTATTCAGGCACTGCGATTTTTACAAAGCAGGAACCACTAAGCTATTCACTTGGAATCGGTGTCGAGGAACACGATCACGAGGGCAGAGTTATTACTCTTGAATTTGAGAAGTTTTATATGGTGGACGTATATGTGCCTAACTCACAGGATGAACTCGCACGCCTTGACTACAGAATGACTTGGGAGGATGCCTTTAGAGCTTATATTAAGAGCCTTGAAAAAGGTGAGGCAGAAGCGTTCAAGGGTAAGGCGAAGCCAGTAATCTACTGCGGCGATCTTAATGTAGCGCATGAAGAAATCGACCTTAAGAATCCTAAGACTAATCATCACAATGCAGGCTTCACAGACGAAGAACGCGGTAAGATGACTGAGATGATTGAGTCAGGAATGATTGATACATTTAGATATTTCTACCCTGAAGAGATTATTTACTCTTGGTGGTCATATAGATTCCACGCTAGAGAGAAGAATTCAGGATGGAGAATCGATTATTTCCTCGCATCTGATGCGTTAAGGGATAATCTAGTTGATGCTAAAATCCATACAGCTGTAATGGGCTCAGACCACTGCCCAGTAGAGCTGGATGTTAAAGGACTATAGAAAAAGGAGAAGATAAAATGAAAAAGAAATTTTTAAGTGCGTTACTTACACTTGCCATGGTTCTCACCATGATTCCAATGGCAACAGGAGTAGCATTCGCAGAGCCTAATCCTATCGATGGCCTTTGGGTAAATGGTGTAAATATTACTGCAACAGGAACATATCTTTTAGGCGAAGGAAAAGGTTCATTCGAAGTAAAAACTTACCACCTAAGCACTGTGCCTTACGAATGGGTTGAAATTGTGCTACACGATGCGATTATAGATACTGCTATTTCTGACTCCAATAATGCAGGAATTTGTTACAAGCCCAGCAATGCTGATAATGGAAACTTGAATTTGGTGCTTTGTGGAACTAGTACTATTTCTTCTAACACTATGGAAAAAGGCGTTTATTGTAATCGCTACATAGAAATTTCTTTGAAAGACAAATCAGGCATAAAAGTTTCAAATTTAGATGAAAATTCCCTAAACATAGTATCAAAAGTAAAAGGTATTGAAACTCCTAACCTTATGATAAAAGCTAATACGGCTGTATCAATTACTAGTGAAGAAATAGGCATTGATGCTGAAATATTCTCTGCATATGGAGGCAAAGTAAGTATAGAAGCTAATAGTACGGCTACTAATGCTAGCAAAAGGGTAAATATACAGTCAGATAGCGATGATAATTTAGAATATTACATAAAAAGCACAAATGGATGTGCGATAAATACAAAAGAACTATCAGGAACAAGCTTTAGCGGAGAAATATATATATCTGGTGAAATATTCACGGAACAATATATGGATATTAATGCCAAAAAAGTTCGTTTATATGGCTCTAATGTAAAAAGTGCCTTAAAAGATAATTTGCCAGAGGCAGAATTTGATAGTGTAAATCAAAAATTTGTGGTTAAAGATACGGAATTAGAAGCAAAGACAATATATTTATTAGGTGCTCCTGAAATCAAAATTTCCAATATTGTAGCCACTGAAGAAAATCATGAAGATGTTTGTGACAACGGTAAGTTCAGCGTAGATTATAGCAATTATGATAGCGTAATTGTTAATCTTGAAGATGGCGCAGAAATCTTAGGACTAACAGATAAAACAGGCATAGACATACAAAACATATATGGCGGTGGAGATGTAACTATTAATGTGATTGGCAAGGCTACCATCGGTTCTCTAGAAAGTCCAGCGGATTATGGAATTAGAAGTGGAGTTGGTAATTTAAAAATTGTTGGTGATGCTGATAGTGAATTAACAATATATGACTGCATGGCTGGAATTACTATTATGGATTGCGGTATTGATGTTACTGGCTATGGCCTTGACCTGACTGAGTTTAAAGGCAAAATGATTATATATGAAACTGAAAAAATACTGGGTCCACCACCTGCGTGTTGCTTATCAGTTGTAAAAGGAAAGATAGAGATAGATGGTGGCACATATGATTTAAAAACACAAAACCAATATGCAATAGATGCTAAAAATCTCAACATTTCAAATTCGGATATGTATATTTCTGGAGGATGTCAAGCATTAAGGGTAGCGGATGAATTGCAAATTAACGGTGAGAAAGTAACTGGTGATTTGAATATGGAATGTGAAGTGGGCAATTTAAATGCTGTTAACTTTAATGGAAGCAATTATGTCATAGAGGGTACACCGGTAAAGACGTTATATTTGCAAGCCGGAGAAACATCTTTCGTCCCATCCTTCGACATAGAAAAGTATCGCGAAGTTTTGGCTGAAGCAGAGAGACTTCAAACTGAGATTGATGCAAAGAGAGCAGCAGAGACAGCAGAGCCAATCGTAGGTGCACCTTTAACTGAAGCTCAAGCCAAGGCTTTAGTAACTGAGATGGTTCCAGTTGTAAGGACTGAAAACGTCGCTCGTGGAGTTAGAGTATATCTTCAGGAGAACCCTGCAATTGATAGACTTAAGGCATCTGGCTACAAGGTTCTTTATGACTTCTATAGAGTAGAATCACAAACAGTTCCAACTGCAGATCGGTACAAGATTACAACGGTAGTTAACAAAGCAGAACCTTGGTACTTAAATACTGCTGCACAGGCTGGAAAGAAGTATTACTACAAGGTTGTGGCAAAGGTTTATAACAAGGAAGACGTGCTCTTAAAAGAAACAGAACTTACTCAAGCCAAGTATGGTTGCAGAACAATGGTCTAGTTCATTTCAACAATCTAGGAAGAAAACAAGAAAGGGGCAGGCGAATTGGACATAAAGCAAATTAACTTAGACGACTGGTACCAATCAGGAGAAGGTGCTACAGCCATCTCATATTTTAACAAAAATGATGATTCACTTATGCTAAAACTATTTACTGGTTCAGTCACAGCCAGCAATTATGCATATAGAGAATTTGAGTTTTCTAAGCATGTTGAAGGATGCAATGTTAAGATTCCAAAAGCAATTGAAATCGTTTCCATGAATGGTCAGCTTGGCATTATATACGAAAGAATAAAAGACAAAGTATCGTTTTCCAAGCTTTGCCATGACAATCCAGACAGGATTGAAGAATACGCAAAAGAATTCGCAACTGAACTCAAAAAATTGCATTCCTTAAAATGCGACACAGAATTCTTTACTGGAATTAGCGATACGGTAAGTAGATGTATTTCTTCATCTAAGGTATACCATCATATATCCAAAAAAAGATTATTCTCATTTATGGATGAATTAGGGGATGATCAAGTTTGTATTCACGGGGATGCTCATACCGGCAATTTAATCAAAGCAAACGGCGAGAATTATTGGATTGACTTAGGCGCGTTTACTTATGGTTCACCTTGGTATGATATTGGTGGCGTATATTTCTTTTACAAATTGGCTTTGGGAAAGATTATTTCCAAAGATATTCTACATATGAATGGCAAACAATTAGGTAGATTCTACGATGCATTTGTTCGTGCATATGCGGGCATCAATGATAAAACTCAAATCAAAGAGTTTAATAAAAAGGCGAGAAGGGCTTGTTTGCTATTTTCAATTTACACAATAGATGTAGAACACTATACAGGACTTGCAAATATCTTTGCATCGATTGTTATACGCGACCTTTCATTTAGATGGTAGTGAGTCTTGCGGAAATATTTATACTTGGAGCCTTTTTCGTGGGAATGGGCAAAGTCTATATTTTTTCAATATAATTGCATTTTGCTATGAATAAGACGGATATGTATAAGAAGGACCTCAAAAAGAGGTCCTTTTGTTATGCCAATTTTAACAGCGGAAACATGTCAATTATATTCGTGGAAGGCACAACGGGGGCTTTTTTATTGCCTTAGAATAAATAAAAGTGGGGGAAAGTGATAAAAAATAGCAAAAAATGCGCAAATAATAGTTGATAGTGGTGGAAAGTGGTGGTATAATGAGAATAAATTATTGTAGTGTAGTGTAGCCTGCTATGGCTAGGAGTGTTTTATTATGTTCATGGGAACTACTTACAACTCCATAGATGAAAAGAACAGGATGATTGTTCCTGCTAAGCTTAGAGCTGAGCTCGGAACTCATTGCGTTTTGACATGTGGCCTTGATAAATGTCTCTACATTTACACTATGAGCGATTGGAAAACACAAAAGGAAAAGATATCAAAACTTCCTGAATCCAATCCTAAGGTAAGAGCTTTCATCAGATACTTCTTTGCAAATGCTGTTGAATGTGAATTCGACAAGCAGGGAAGAATCATAATCCCTGCAGAACTTAAAGCATACGCAGGTATAGAGAAAGAGCTCGTAACTATGGGTGCTATGTCCAAGATTGAAATATGGGCTAAAGAAGTTTGGGATAACCCAGACAATGGCGAAAAGATGGGGACTGAAGATTTTGCCAATGCTTTAGCAGAATACAATTTCTAGAACGATGGAATTCAAGCACACATCAGTCTTATTTGACGAATGCATGCAGGGTTTGAAGATTAACCCTGATGGAATATATGTAGATGGAACTTTGGGTGGTGGCGGTCACGCCAGCGGTATCTGTGAGAGTTTAAGCGAAAGGGGCACTCTCATAGGAATCGACAGAGACAGGGATGCGCTTAACGCGGCATCGAAAAGGCTGGAACCTTATAAGTGTCAAAAGGTTTTCGTACAGTCCAACTACTCTGACATCAAGGACGTCTTGCGTGATTTAAATATTGAGAAGATTGACGGGGCACTTCTAGATTTAGGTGTTTCATCTTTTCAATTGGATAATCCCGAGCGTGGTTTTAGCTACATGCAGGATGCGCCACTGGACATGAGAATGAGCCAGGATGACGACTTCACTGCTTATGACATTGTTAACTCATATGACTCCAACGAGTTAAGAAATATTATTTACACCTATGGTGAGGAACGTTGGGCCTCGCGAATAGCTGAATTTGTTGTCAAGGCCAGAAAAGAAAAGCCTATCGAATCGACAGGCGAGCTAGTTGACATTATAAAGGCTGCAATTCCAGCTTCAGCGAGACGCGATGGTCCACATCCTGCCAAAAGGACCTTCCAGGCAATTCGTATAGAAGTTAACGATGAGCTTGGACAATTAAAGAGAGCGATAGATGAATTTTGCGATGTATTGAAACCGGGCGGAAGGCTTTGTGTCATCACTTTCCACTCACTAGAGGATCGCATCGTAAAAGACATCATTAATAAAAGAGTGAACCCATGCACTTGCCCAAAGGAATTTCCTGTATGTGTCTGTGGCAAGGTAGGGGACATCTCAAAGAAATCTAATAAACCAATTTTGCCGAGCGCTCAGGAAGTTGATGAGAATCCACGTTCCAGAAGCGCTAAGCTTCGCGTTTGCGAAAAAATATAACTTATCACTAGAGGTTAACTATGGCTCAAAGTAGCTATGCAGAGGATTATTTAAGATCAAGATCAGCCGCCCAACCAATGGGCTATGCTGTTCCTGAAAGATCCAAAAGCAAAGCAAAACCAAAAGTTAATAGAAAAGTAGACGTCTTACCGGAAAATAAGGCGAAGACTCTTGAGCTGTCAAGAAGCCAGCTTGGAGTTGCGATTTTGTGCATAATCATTGCGAGCGCTTTGGCTATCGGTACTGTTTGCGCTAACGCGTATGCGAGCAGCATTAAGTATTCGATTAACCAGATTAGCCATGAGAACACAGTTATCACCGATGAGATCAGAATACTAAAAAGAAATGTAGCGAAGGCTAACTCGATTGAATTTGTCGAGGAAGTGGCGACTACAGAATTTAGCATGGTATATCCTAAATCAAACCAAGTCATCTACATTGAACAGGGCGACGAAAGGCTTGAAAATTTACCTGAAATAATTAGAGAAAAAGCATATAAAAACTAGACGTACCCTTTTAGGCTTAAAAGGGTATTTGTCATATAATAGGGGTTTAAAGAGTGAGACCAATTATTGAGAAAAATTTGAAATCAAAAGCAAGCGTAAGGAACAAGAAACGCATTATTTGGGTATTTGTTCTTCTTTCCCTTGTCTTTCTCGCACTAATGGGAAGACTCGCCCAACACCAGATCATTAACTACGAAAAACTTTCCACAGAAGCTCTCGCGCAGCAGACTAAAGACTCTACGATTGAGCCTAGCCGTGGAATCATTTATGACCGCAATGGTAACGAGCTTGCCAGCACATCCATCTGCTATACGCTCTATGTTAGAGTTTCGGCTATGGACAGCAAGCTTACGAACACCGAGATGAAGGAACTCGCTGGGAAAATCGCTGAAATCGTCGATGGCGATAGAGACACTATTCTTGAAAAGCTCGAAGCCGAGTCCGGCTATCTCACACTCGCAAAGTATCTGGATAAGGACCAATACAAGGCAATCAAAGAATTGAAAGTTAGCGCACTTGAATTAGTTCAGGGCGTAAAGAGATATTATCCATTAGGAACTCTTGCATCACAGCTTCTCGGAAGTGTTACAGACGATAACACAGGCAGAAGCGGACTCGAACTCGAGTACGACCAATACCTTTCTGGCGTAGCTGGCAGATGGATTAAGAGTACTGACCTTAATGGTAACGAATTAGTAGATGGTGCCACAGAGTTCTTTGCTGCACAGCCGGGCTTAAATGTTGTGACGACTATAGACCAAGGCATTCAGTACTATGTAGAAAAGGCCATCGAAGAAGGCCTCAAGAAAACTGGTGCTGAGAAGATTGAGTGCATCGTAATGGACCCTAAGACTGCCGAAATCCTTGCAAGCGCTTGCACGGGAGGATTCGACCCTAACAATCCACTTGAACCTGCCGATGAAAAGGAGAAGGAAAAGTTTAAAACACTTTCCGAGCAAGAGCAGGTTAACTACTTGGTAAAGATGTGGAGAAATCCACTTGTAAGTGATACATACGAACCAGGATCAACTTTTAAGTTAGTAACGTCCTCGGCCGCTTTGGAAGAACGCGCTATCACGATGAATGATACTTTTAGATGTGGCAAGCATATCGTTGTTTCTGGAATTAGACTTAACTGTTGGAGTACTAGAGACCACGGCGTTCAGACTATCAAGCAAGCTGTAGGAAATTCCTGCAACCCAGTAATGGTTCAGGTTTCAAAGATCCTCGGCAAGACTAAGTTCCACAAGTATGTAGAACTTTACGGAATGACAGAGAAAACAGGGATTGACTATCCAGGCGAAGCCGATCCTATCACATATACACTCGATCAAATCGGACCTGTAGAATTAGCTACAATGTCCTACGGCCATGGTATCGCTATCACACCAATTCAACTTTTAACTGGCGCTTGCGTTATCGGTAACAATGGTGTGCTCATGAAGCCACACTATGTAAAAGCGCTCACAGATTCTGAAGGAAATATCGTTCAGGAATTTGAGCCGGAAGCAGTTAGACAGGTAATCTCTGAGGAGACTGCAAACAACATGAAGAACATCATGAGATATGTTGTTGAAGAAGGCGGTGGCGGAGCAGCGAAGGTTACTGGTTACGACATCGGCGGTAAGACTGGTACGGCTAACAAAATTCAAGCCGGCAGTGGCGTTTACTATGAGAACAACTATTGTAGCTCTTTCCTCGGAATGGCTCCTATGGAAGACCCTAAGATTGCAGTTTTAGTAATGGTCGATACACCAAAGAGCTCCATCTATGGTTCCACTGTAGCAGCACCTATAGCAAAAGAGATTTTCACAAATGTTTTGAGGTACATAAATGTTGAGCCTGAGTACACAGATGCTGAACTCAAGCAGATGCAGAGCAAATACACTACAGTTCCTAACATAACTGGTTATGAAGTCAGCGAAGCTATAGGAATTCTCGCAGGAAAGGATCTCACATTCAACCAGGCAGAAAGCTCCAAGGATAGCGATGACTGGATTGTAAAGGAACAATATCCAAAGGCAGGAACTAAGGTAGAAAAGAACTCAGCGGTATATCTTTACAAGGAGTAAACATGAAAAGTTTCACAGTTGAACAAATTATAAAAGCAACAAATGGCGAACTGATTTCGGGTAGCAGTAAGGCCGAAGTCTATGGAATCTCAACAGATTCAAGAACAGTGAAGAAGGGAGACTTATTCTTCCCATTGATCGGAGAAAACTTCGATGCGCATGATTTCTTGGACCAGGTTTTCGATGCCGGCTGTGAAACTGTAGTAGTTTCAAACAAAGAAAAACTCAGCGCTAAGGCTGAGGGTAAGAATGTAGTTTTAGTAGCTGATACAACTCTTGCTTTGCAGGATTTAGCATCATACTATTTGGATTCAATGCCTCTAAAGAAGCGCATTTGTATCACAGGAAGCGTAGGAAAAACATCCACTCGCGACATGACTTACTACGTAATGCGCACTACATTTAAGGCAGACAGAAATAAGAAGAATTATAACAACGGAATTGGCCTTCCAAAGTCAATTCTCGAGTTTGACCCTGATACAGAAGTCGCCGTTTTAGAGATTGGTATGAGTGAGCAGGGAAGCACACACGAACTTTCCAGGTTCACTAAACCAAACATGGCACTCTTCACTAACATCGGAATTTCCCATGTGGGTAAATTCCCTAAAGAAGGCAGAATGGGCCTTCTCAATGCGAAGCTTGGAGTTATGGATTACTTTGATGAAAGCTCTCGCATGATAATCAATGCAGATAACGACCTCTTGGGTAGTGATGATATTCGAAACAGATTTAATCCTGTTAGAGTAGGTACTACAGATGACTGTGACTATATCGTAAAAGACGTTATAGACCACGGCGAAGACGGCGTTACATATACTTTAGTTAGATCGGGTAAGGAGTACGTGATTGACCTTCCTGTACCAGGTGCTCACAATGCGATGAATGCTACTTTAGCTATCGCTGCTGGCGAACTCATGGGTATCTCGATTGAGACAGCAATCACAGGCCTCAAAGAAGCAGAGCTTACAGAAAAGAGGCTTAACATCGTAAACAATGCACGTGGGGTAAAGGTTATAGATGACACATATAATGCCGCACCTCAATCGATGCAAGCGGGAATGAATACACTTATGGCCACGGAGGGCAAGGGCAGACATATCGCTATCTTGGGGGATATGTTCGAACTTGGAACGGAAACCGAAAGTGGTCATAAGTGTGTCGGAGAATACGCTGCCAAGAAGGGCGTTGATCTATTACTCGCAGTAGGCGAGAACTCGCGATTCATGATAGATGGCTGGGTTGAAGTAAAGGGCAGCCTTGGCCACAATGTTACAAAGGTTATGGACACACCTTTGATTATGAGAGACACCGATGACAATACGCAAGCAGAGTATTTCAAAGACAAAGAGATGGTGATTAGTCACATCAATGAGCATCTCTTTAATGGTGACACCGTATTAGTAAAAGCATCTAATGCGATGAGAATGGATTTAATTGTAAAGGAGATTTTAAAGTAATGCTTAACAATCAAGTTTATGTGGCTATCATCGCATTAGTAATTGCTATTGTGTTTTCTGCAATAGGTACTAAGCTCCTCATCCCTTTCTTAAAGGAGCACCAATTAAGACAGTATGTAAGAGAAGTAGGCCCACAATCTCACCTTAAAAAGACAGGCACACCTTCCATGGGTGGTATTGCAATGGTAGTAGCTACAATCATTGCAACAGTTGTTATGGCTCTTACAGCAGAAAGTTTTTCGATGGGCTTAGCGGTTGTTTTAGTGGTCATGTTACTGCATGCTCTCATGGGCTTCATGGATGACTACAAGAAAGCAACGCAAAAGAAGAACGACGGATTGAGTGCAAAGAAGAAGCTCGCTATCCAGTTCTTAGTTTCACTAGCATTCGCTATTTATGCATACTGCTATTCAGGCGATTACCTCACAAAATTTGCCTTTTCAGAAGCAGTATCTAACAGTGCAATTTACATCCCATTCTGGGGTGGTCAGATAGACCTTGGAATTTTCTACATTCCTTGGGTAGTATTCGTAATGATGGCATTCTCTAACTCCGTTAACTTAACCGACGGTCTAGATGGACTTGCATCCGGAGTAACAGCTCTCGTATCATTCGCAATGGTAATCTGTGGCTGTGCTTTTGGATATATGGATCAACCAGTTTTCTTGGGTGCTCTCTGTGGCGCTTGTATTGGTTTCCTCTTCCTTAACCGTCACCCAGCAAAGATTTTTATGGGCGATACTGGTTCGATGGCATTGGGCGGCGGACTTGCTGCAGCATGCATCATGATGAAATTAGAAATCGTGCTTGCTATCGCAGGCTTGGTATATGTATGCGAGTCACTTTCAGTAATAATTCAGGTTACTTACTTCAAGGCAACTCACGGCAAGCGCATCTTCAGAATGAGCCCTATTCACCACCACTTCGAGCTCGGTGGCATGAAGGAGCAAAACGTAGTTTACATGTTCTGGACTGCAGCGCTTGTATTTTCACTTATAGCAATTTTTTCAGTTAGATTATAGGTTATAGTTATGATAGGCAAAAGAGTATTGATAATAGGACTGGCGAGAAGCGGTCTAGCAGCGCTGGACGCAGCGATTACACTCGGCTGTGATATCAGTGTTCAAGATTCAAAGAAAATCTCTGATATCGATGAAAATCTGCTTAAAAAGCTAAAGGATAATAACGTAAAATGTTTCTTTGGCGAAGTTCCTAATGAAAAGGAACCTTATGACAAGATTATCATCAGCCCAGGTGTAGACCCTGAGCTCGAATTCGTTCAGAAAGAAGTGGCAAAGGGCGCCGAATTAGTAGGCGAACTTGAGCTAGCATATAGATTGGGTAGTGGCAACTTTATCGCCATTACTGGAACAAATGGCAAGACAACTACTACAAGTTTAGTAGGCGAAATCTTCAAGATTTCAGGCCGTAAAACTCATGTGGTAGGTAACATCGGAGTGCCTGTAATCACAGAGGGAATGAGGTCAACAGAAGATGACTGGCTCATCACTGAAACATCCAGTTTCCAACTCCAGACGATGCGCGATTTTAAGCCTATGGTGTCTGCAATTTTGAATGTAACACCAGACCATTTGAACCGTCACCACACATTTGAAAACTACGCTTTAACTAAGGCAAGAATCTTTGAAAATCAAACAAAGAATGAGTACTTAGTATTGAATTATGACGATAAATATTGCTTCAGTTTAGGCAAGAATGCCAAGGCAAAAGTAGTACCATTCTCCACAAAAGAGAAGCTCGATTTTGGTGCATTCTTAAGTGGAAATATGTTAGTAATAAGAAACGAACTCGGTGAAACAATCGAGCTTGTTAATAGAAACGATCTCAAGATTATCGGAGATCACAATGTGCAGAATGCCCTTGCGGCAGCTGCGATTTGCTACTTCAGTGGAGTTTCAATAGAGGCTATTAGAAGCGGCATGAGAACATTCGGCGGAGTAGAGCACAGAATCGAATTTACTAGGGAACTTAACGGCGTAAAATATTACAACGACTCCAAGGGAACTAACGTAGATTCAGTAATTATTGCCCTCAACGCTATAAAGAAAAATATCATCCTTATCGCAGGTGGCGACTCCAAGGGACAAGAGTTTGATGAACTCGTAAAGCACTTCCCAGGAGCCGTAAAGAAGATTGTTTTCCTCGGAAGAGATGCACATTTCATCCAGGAAGCATGCGATAAGATTGGATTCAAAGACTACGTATTTTGCAAAGATATGGCAGACTGCGTATTAAAGGCACATGAGCTTGCAAAACCAGGCGATACTGTGCTCTTATCACCGGCTTGCGCAAGCTGGGATATGTATCCTAACTTCGAAGTAAGAGGCGAAGATTTTAAAAATTGTGTAAGGAATTTAAATGACTAATACATCGCAAATTACAACTGAAAATGTGACAAAGCTAAAGAATAAACCAAAGTCTGACCTGTTCATACTTTTATTGGTTTGTTTGCTCGTAGCCTTTGGAATCATTATGGTTTCCAGTGCTGGATACTATGTTGCTATCAACGAGCACGGCGATGAATTCTATTTTCTGAAGCGCCATGCTATATGGGTCGCAGTAGGTTTTGTAGGCATGTGGATAATGTCCAAAATCGATTACCATGTCTGGGTTAGACCATTCCTAAAGAGAAAAGGTAGATTTGCGAATATAGCAGTATGGCAGATCATATACTTGCTTGGACTTTTACTCCTCGCAGCCGTATTCATTCCTGGAGTTGGAACTACTACATACGGCGCAGAAAGATGGATCTATATAGGACCTATATCTCTCATGCCAGGAGAAATATCTAAAGCTCCTCTTTTGGTTGCACTGACGGGATATTTCGTTGAATATAAGGATAGAGTTTCAAAGAAGCCAAGAGCATTCATTTGGGGTATTTTGATCCCTGCATGTTTGACAGCTCCGTATGTTATACTCATCATGCTTCAGCCAAACATGTCCACTGCATTCACATTGGTCTTCATGATGGCAGGCATTATGTTAGTCGCAGGATGCAAATTTTGGCAGTGGGGTGCATGTGTAGCCACTGGTGCTGCCGCAGGCATAGCGCTTATAATCGCTAATCCACAGGGCTATAGATTCCAAAGATTCTTGAGTTTCAAAGATCCATTCGCTGATAAGCTCGGCTTCGGTTGGAACGCAGT
>JAZQQK010000007.1:0-39091 GCA_045629065.1 Anaerovoracaceae bacterium
TGGCCCATCGTAACCTTGCCCTTCTTTACAGCTTCTATGTAGCTCATGAAACCATAAAGCGAGCCGTCAGCACTTGATCTATATTTGAGCGCTTTGTCAGCCATTGCTCTCAAATTAGCCTGTCTCTGTGCTCCTGCTGGAAGCGAACCCATAGCGATATAGATTCCGCTTTCGAGAATAAGTTTCCAAACAAACTCTTCGAGCGGAAGTGTCTTGGCTTCTTTTCTCCATGACACGAGATCCAATAAAGCCTTTTGACATTTTGCTCTAAGTGCTAGGTCGCTACCACTAGTCGCATATTTTACTAGCGCATCGTGATACTGACCCTTTGATGTTTCAAGCCTAATGGCTATCATTTCGTCTATAGTGAAACTCCAAACTTCTGAACGCATAACCGTGAGAAGTGGAATGTCTTGCTTTTCGTTATCGATTATCTTTAAAAGCTCCAAAACAAGATTGATTTCTATCGTGTCGAAGAAACCCTCATTGTCGTCGATATATGTAGGAATTCCGTTGCTTGTGAGCACTTTATAGTAAAGGTCTGCATAGCCCTTTACGCCACGCATCAAAATTACTATATCGCCGAGTTCGAGCGGGCGCATAGTATTGTTTTTACTATCATAAATAGGCTTGCCCAGATAATCCTTAATAATTTTAGCTGTGACTAGAGCCTCGCGCTCAGTCTTCTTGAAATCCCTAAGTGCTTCGTCGATAGCAGACTCCTCGCCATCTCCAGTTTCGTCCGTAGCAAAGCTATCGTCGTCCCAATCCGCAGCAGTCAAGTAAAGCTTTGGCTCGTAATAGCTTTCGCTAGCATGTGGGTCGCCCGCGTTAAGCTGTGCATCCTTGTTATATTCGCTCATCAATTCTACGAATATACCATTGATGAAATCTACAACCTTTTGCTTGGATCTGAAATTATTATTCAGGTCTATTTTCTTTGACTTTGAAGCATCGCCTTTCTCCTCGAATTCATCTCCAAATCTATCATACTTTTCCTTGAAAATTTCAGGCTTTGCGAGACGGAATTTGTATATGGATTGCTTGATATCGCCAACCATGAAAAGGTTGTTGTCGCGTTTTACTTTCGCAATCAGAGCATCTTGAATCACATTGGAATCTTGATACTCATCGATGTAGATGTAATCAAATTTATCGCGGTAGAACTTTGCGGCATCTTCATTGCAAAGAATCTCGTAAGCCCAGTGCTCGATATCATTAAAGTCGATTAAGCTCTTGTCAGCTTTCTTTTGCTTATACCTAGCGTCCAAATCCTTTACGAGCTCAACAAGGAATTTACTGTCATCATAAGTGGCAGCAATCTCATCCCTGAAGTTCTCAAGGGTATCGCAAAAATATGTGCCTAAAAGTTTAGCGGCAACGGATGAATTACCGCTCTTCTTCATCATGTCGTGTCCAGTGGAAAGTTTGGCTTTAATATATTCAGCATCTAAACCACTATCCAAACTAGCTGATTCATAAATCTTCTTGCCAAAAGTAGCAACGCTATAGTCCTTGAGTGCATTCTTTACCGCCTCAAAGTCCTTAGTCGCAACGACCGCTAGGAGTTCCTCGCATACGCGAATATCACTTTCTATAAAGTTCACTGCTTGCTCATTAAGCTCAGTATCTGCCCAATCGCGAAGTGACTCAAGCTTTGCTAGAGCTTTTTCTAACCTTAATCGGCAATCTCTAAAGATGGACTCAACCATATCCGATCTTTTGAAAGCATCCATATCGCAAGTGAGCTCTTCAACCCTTTCGTCCAGCCAATTGAATGGCTCAGGCAAACTCTGGATAGTCTCATATGTAGCAGAAATCATTTTGCGAAGCTTATCGTTATTGCGATCTCCGGAGTGCTTATCCAGGAAAGCAAAGAACTTACTATCGCCTAATTCGAATCTATCTTCTAAGAGCTCATCCATCGCTTCTTTCATCATCAAAACTTTTTGAGTGTCATCTGCGATTTTAAAATTAGGCTCACGTTTTATTACATAAAAATATCTCCTAATCACATCTAATGCGAAGGAGTGGAATGTCGAAATATTGGCTCTTGGCATCAAGTCGAGCTGCTCTTTTAGCATACGAATTTTGTTATCGTCTTTGCTCTCTTTGACTGCGGAATTGATAGCTTTTGCAATCTTTTCCTTCATTTCGGAAGCTGCTGCATCTGTAAATGTTACGATGAGCATACGATCGATGGAACAAGTTCCGTTAAGAACCATTCGCTTAATTCTCTCGACTAGGACTGCGGTCTTTCCTGAGCCAGCGGCAGCGGCAACCAACAGATTTTGGCCGGAAGGTTTCATTGCCTCTTCTTGTTTTGTCGTCCATTTAATATCCATGCTTTTAGTATATCATATTTTATGCTATACTAAAAGAAAGAATGTGAGGTATAGAATGAATAATATTAAACCTACAATGCTTATAATTATGGATGGTTTCGGACTCAATCCTGATACTTACGGCAATGCAATTAAAGCTGCCAAAACACCTAATCTCGACGAGATTTTTAAAAAATATCCTATGACAAGTCTCGAAGCATCTGGCTTAAAAGTTGGTCTTCCAGAAGGTCAAATGGGTAACTCCGAAGTCGGCCACCTGAACATCGGTGCTGGCCGCATAATCTATCAAGATTTAACTGAAATAACGAAATCCATCGAAGACGGTGATTTCTTTAACAACAGGGCTTTGCTCTCAGCAATTGACCATGTAAAAGAAAATCATTCTGCGCTCCACATTTTTGGTCTTTTGTCCGACGGTGGCGTACATTCACATATCGAACATATCAAGGCAATTTTAGATTTGGCAAAGGCCAACAAATTACCTTTCGTATATTTGCATTGCTTCATGGATGGCAGAGATGTGCCACCTACATCTGGCATTAACTACATAAAAGAAATTGAAGACTATATGTCAAAGATTAATCTCGGTGAAATCGGTCTCGTGTCCGGTAGATACTATGCTATGGACCGTGACAAGCGCTGGGAAAGAGTTGAGCAGGCATACGACGCCCTCACAGTTCCTACAATCATCAAAGCTACGGATGGTTCCACAGCTTGTGCCCTCGTTCAGGCGTCCTATGATTGTGATGTAACTGATGAATTCATTCTCCCTAGCATGTGCTCCAAGCACGGCTGTATAAAGGATGGTGATAGCATCATCTTCGCAAACTTTAGACCGGATAGGGCTAGAGAAATTACAAGAGCATTCGTGGACCCAGCTTTTGATGGCTTCGAACGAAAAGTTGTAATAAAGAACCTAAAATATGTCTGCATGACAGAATACGATTCCACTATGCCAAATGTAGAAATTGCATTCCCACCTCAGACAGTAAAGAATACGCTTGGCGAATATGTTTCCAAGCTCGGCCTCAAACAACTCAGAATCGCAGAGACTGAAAAATATGCTCACGTCACATTCTTCTTTAATGGTGGCGTAGAAGCCCCAAATAAAAACGAGGACAGAATCCTGATTCCGTCCCCGAAGGTTGCTACTTATGATATGCAGCCAGAGATGAGTGCGTATGATGTCACTAATCGCGTAAAAAAAGAAATTGAGGCTGATAAGTATGACCTAATCATCCTCAATTTTGCTAACTCTGATATGGTTGGACACACTGGTGTGTTCGATGCTGCAGTAAAGGCTATCGAAACGCTCGATAGCTGTGTAAAATCCATCGTCGACCTCGTGCTCGAGAAAGGTGGGCAAATCTTGCTCACAGCTGATCACGGCAATAGCGATGTGATGTTAGATGCGAACGGTGCCGTTGTTACTGCCCACTCCACTAACCCTGTACCTCTGGTACACATTGCAAAAGATCCTCGCGAGTTTAAGGGCCAAGGCAAACTTGCCGATATCGCACCAACTCTTTTAACACTAATGGGTATTTCAGTTCCCGATGAAATGAACGGAGAAGTATTAGTATAATACCTTCTCGGCCGCTTTTATACCATCAACCGCTGCGCTCATGATTCCACCAGCGTAACCAGCTCCTTCTCCGATAGGATAGAAGCCTTTGATGCTTCCTTCATAGTTTTCGTCCCTGGCGAATCTAACTGGTGATGAGCTTCTGGTTTCAGTGGCCGTAACGATTGCATCATCGGAATCAAAACCTTTAATCTTATGTCCTAGATGAGGCATAGCTTCTTTCATCGCGCTTACCGCGAATTCAGGAAGTGAGCCGCTTACTAGCGGTGCCCTATCAGACTTTAATTCACCCCATGTACACTTCGGTGGCTTGTAATTCGAGCCACCGTTTTTGTATGCTAATCTTTCGTACTTTTCCTGGAATTCTACACCGGCTAATACATCGTCAGAACCAAAGTCCTCAGTTCTGACATCCACGAGCAGAGCAGAATTTGCAGTACCAGAATTACGCTTGTGGTAGCTCATACCATTCGTCACTACCATGCCCTCTTCAGAAGAGGCCACAATAACATGACCACCAGGGCACATACAGAATGTATAAACTCCTCTGCCGTTTTCGCACCTATGGTTAATCTTATATGTCGCAACCGGCAGACCGAGTTCTCTAGCTGGCTTGCCGTATTGTGCGATATCTATCATGTCTTGAGGATGCTCAATTCTAACTCCTATAGAGAAAGGTTTTTGAGCCATCTCGATTCCTATACTATTGAGATACCTGAAAGTATCCCTTGCACTATGACCGATAGCAAATATTGCTGTATCGGTCTTTATTTTATTTGTCTTGCCTGTCTCGAGATCCACATAGCCGAGGCCTGTGAGCTTATCATTTTCACTCACTATCTCGTCAACTCTAGCATTGAATATAACATCGCCTCCAAGGGCTCTAATTTCTTCTCTAAGCCCCTTTACCACGAATCTTAGCACATCGGTCCCAATGTGGGGTTTTGCCTCGTAAAGTATCTCTTTTTCGGCCCCGTGGTTCACGAATTCTTCCAGCACTTTGCGAATTCTTACATCCTTGATTCCAGTAGTGAGCTTACCATCTGAAAAAGTGCCTGCCCCACCTTCACCGAACTGCACATTGGAATTCACATCAAGCTTGCCAGTCTCCCAAAACTTACTTACCTTTTCCATACGAGTATCCACATCCGCTCCGCGCTCGAGCACGATAGGTTTTACTCCTGCCTGCGCGAGAATCAGAGCTGCAAACATTCCTGCTGGTCCGAATCCTACCACAACAGGGCGAGGTCTATTTTCCCAAGATGGGTTTGCTTTGACTTGGTGATATGTCATATCTGGTGCGAGATTAAGTTTCAATCTTTTGTCGCATTCAAAATCCACCGAATATACCCTGAGTATGTTCGACTTATCTCTAGCGTCTATGGACTCTTTTACGATGGAATATTTCTCCACTTTTTCAATTCCGACCTTAGAGGCGATCTTCTTTGGAATCAAGTCCAAGCTCTCGTTAAGTTTAAGTTTTATTTGGTCTATTCTATAAATCATGCTTTGCCAAACCGTGTCCCGCTTTAATACCTGTTAGCCATGCGTTATTAAGGTTGAAGCCTCCGCATGGTCCTTGATAGTTTAAGATTTCACCAGAAAAATATAAACCTGGTACAATCTTAGACTCCATAGTTTTATTATCTACCTCGCTTAAGTCCACACCTCCGCAAGTAATCTGTGCTTCCTTCCAACCGCGTAAACCTGTTGGGTGAAGCCTATATACGATCTTGCCGAGTTTGGACTCGCCGTCGAGGTCGAGTTCCATAATATAATTTGCAGCATCTGCCCTATAATATAACGACATATTCATTACAACTATGCCTGAGATGACGCCCCTTGCGAACTGAATTTCGCCATGCTCGCTATAGACGAGTGTGTTATTTCTATATAATCTCACGATGCCTTTGGCACGTATTCCATGTAATGCTAGTGTTTCCTCTTCAGTCTCAACTCCAGTGAGGCCTGGAATAAGTGTTTCTATTTTGTGGCCCAATTTTCTGGCCATTACATATCCATCACCAGTAGTTCCTGACTTAGGATAAGATTTACCACCTGTTGCTAGGAGTACCTTATTGGCACCGACTGATTCGTCACCTTCAAATCTAATCTGGAAGGCCTGTCCGCAATTCTTGTCCAAGCTCAAAACTGGTTTATCCGTAACAATATCGCATCCAAGCTTCTTCGCGCATTCCACAAGTTTTTTCACCACGTTCGATGCGCTCTCATCCTCTGGATAAAATCTCCCCTCAGTTTTTTCTACTGCCTTAATTCCAACGGACTCCAAAAATTCCAGAGTTTTATCCAAATTATCGCAAGCGGCATTGGTGATATTACACTTGCCTTTACCTGTAAGTGCGAGTTTAGTTCCTGGCTTATCCTTCTTCTCTAAAATGAGCACGCTAAGATTAGGGTTATCGCGCTTTGCGATTATCCCCGCCGTAAGTCCCGATGCTCCCGCACCTATAATTGCGATGTCGTAATAGTTCTTCATGATTAAAAAATAGCGCAGAGTTTATACCCTGCGCAAAGTGTTAATTACCTGCTTCTTCAGCTGCTTTTTGTTGCCTCTTTGTTTCTGCACCCTTCTTGGCTGCTTCGGATCTCTTTTCCCAAAGTGCCTGTTCTTCAGGTGTTCGTAAACTTGCTGGGTCTACATATGTGCCATTTGCAATCTGTTCTGCAATTCGGCGCTTAGTCTCTGCTCCCTTGAGAGCTGCGACTGAACGCTTTTCCCAGAGAGCTTGTTCCTCTGGTGTACGAGTTGGTTCTACATATGTTCCTGCTGCTTTTTCTGCTGCGATTCTTCTCTTTGTCTCAGCTCCACGCTTAGCAGCTTCTGATCTCTTTGCCCAAAGTATTTTTTCAGCCTCTGCTTTTGCATCTATTTCGGCAGCGACTTCGGCAGCTCTAATCTTATCTTCAAGAGCTTTTTGCTCCAATTCTTTCTGTCTGATAACTTCAGCTAATTCTTCCTCTGTCATCTTGGCAGTGCGGCGCTTTTCTCTAATTTCCTCAACCTCTTTGTCCTTTGGTTTGTCGGACTGTGTGATGTCAAGGCTAGCTTCGTCTGCATCGTAAATTGCAGCAAATTCAGTTCTCGCATCCTTTGCAGCCTGAATAGCAATCTTCGCGTTCTCGTGTGCCTCCTCCATCTTCTTTTGTGCCTCAGCAAGGAGTTCCTGCTTAGTCTTGATGAATTGTGGCTTTTCGATTACGATGCTGTAACCGATATTGATAATATTGATACCGTTTACAATGATACACATTGCAACGAGTATGATTGCTGGTAAGTTGAATAATTCAGAGTCAAAGAAAACATATACACCAACAAGAGTGTTCAAGATACCAATGACCAAATGCGCACGGAAAGTCTTGCCTGAATGTTTCTTCTTTTCGAAGATTCTAACAAAGTTTCTAATACCGATAGTGATAGACCAGAATCCCAAAACACTTGGAACTACGGCATCAGCTACGATTTGGTTGCAGATGATGAGCCCGCCAAGAATGATAGTGATGAATCCATCTACGAGTACCCAAGTTCTGCTTTCTCTCTCACCGCGATAACTCTGATATGAAAGGCATTCAATGATGCCTGCGATAGCAAACAAAACGCCTACAACGAAGGCAACTGACATAAATGAAATGCCTTCTTCGGCTATTAAGAATAGTCCGCCAGCCACGAATATTATGCCCGTCAGAATCGTAAGTATTCTCATAATTATCTCCTTCAAAATGTTTCTATATTATAAAGGGAAAACGCTTTTAAGTCAAGAAATTAGGGCGATTCTTCAATACTTCTTCACAAAACTATACCTCAGTGCTATAATAAAAGTGAACTGATGTTCGAGGTAAAGATGAAAGATAGAGTTATTTTACATTGCGATATGAATTCCTTTTTCTGCTCTGTGGAACTTTTAGAGCACCCTGAGCTAAAGGATAAACCGGTTGCCGTATCGGGTTCGGCCGATCAGCGCCATGGTATTATATTGGCAAAAAATGAGCTCGCAAAGAAGGCCGGTGTAGTCACTGCCGAGACCATTTGGCAGGCAAAGAAAAAATGTCCTGACCTGGTTTTCCTGCCACCACATCACGAAAAGTATAAAGACTATTTCAAGAAGATTAATGATATTTATCAACGCTATACAGATATGGTTGAGCCTTTCAGTATAGATGAGTCTTGGCTCGATGTTACAGCAAGCCAGAGTCTCTTTGGCGACGGCAAAACTATAGCCGATTCCATCAGAGAAACGGTTAAGAAAGAACTCGGCCTCACACTATCCGCTGGCGTTTCATATAACAAGATTTTTGCAAAGATGGGTTCTGACTATAAGAAGCCAGATGCCACTACAGTCATCACTCGTGAAAACTACAAGGAGCTATTGTGGCCTCTTCCTACTAAAGATATGTTCTTCTGCGGTCGCGCTAGCCAAGCAAAATTAGCCGAGCTCGGTATCAAAACAATTGGTGATATTGCGACAGCTGACCCAAAGATGTTGGATTCATACCTGGGTAAGATGGGCTATCTGCTTTGGGAATACACAAATGGTTTGGATGAAAGTCCTGTCGCACACTTTGGTGAAGTTGAACGTGCTAAGTCACTCGGCCATGGCATCACTTTTCCTAGAGATCTTACAAGCCAGGAAGATGTTGAAACCGCTAGCGAGTTCATCTCAGACTCCGTGGCTTTTGGTCTTCGCAAGCAACAGTTAAAAGCGACCGGTGTAAAGGTTGATATCAAAGATCCGCTCTTCAAGACAATTTCACGTCAAAAGAAACTCGATGCGCCTACTAATATCGCAAGCGAAATTTGCAAGGCCGCACTCGAAATCGTGGCCGATAATTGGAATATAAATAAGCAGCCGATCAGACTGCTCACAATAACGGCTATTAACTTAATAGATGAAAACGAAGCAACTCAGCTAAGCCTCTTCCAAACAGAGGAAACTTCGAGAGCGAAGACCGAACAAGTCGAGCGCACAATGGATGAAATCCGTGCTCGCTTCGGTGCCGACTCCATGAAACGTGCCTCGCTCCTAAACAACAAACTAATAAAATAGCGCTCCGATTGGAGCGCTTTTTTTATACTTGCCAAGAATTAATGTACTTCTCTTGCTCAGGTGTGAGCTTATCGATTTCGATTCCCCATGCCTTGAGTTTTTGGAATGCAATCTTGTCGTCGATTTCATCTGGAATCTTAGTTAAATGTGCTTCAAGAGTTTCGTGGTTCTCTCTGATGTAGAGTGCACCGAATGCCTGAACAGCAAAAGATGTGTCCATAATTTCTGCTGGGTGTCCGTCTGCACCTGCAATGTTTACTAAACGTCCGTCTGCAATAACATCGACAGTCTTGCCATTAGGGAGCTTGAATCCTTCTACATTTTTACGTCTCTCATGATGTTCTACAGCGAGCTTATATAAACCTTCCATATCTATTTCGCAGTTGAAGTGTCCGGAGTTAGTTAAGATGGCGCCATCCTTCATCTGCATCATATGGTCTGTATTGATAGTCTTAAGATTTCCTGTAGCTGTGCAGAAGATGTCTCCGAGTTTACAAGCATCATCCATCTTCATTACGCTAAAGCCGTCCATTTTTGCTTCAATAGCCTTTACTGGGTCGATTTCTGTTACGATAACCTGAGCTCCGAGATTCTTTGCGTACATAGCAATTCCTCTAGAAACCCAACCGTAACCCGCTACTACAACTGTCTTAGCAGCGATTACTAAGTTTGTGTTACGCATGATTGAATCCCAAGTGGATTGGCCTGTACCATAACGATTGTCAAATAAATGCTTGCACTTAGCATCGTTTACAGCCATCATCGGGAACATCAACTTTCCTGACTTATCGAGTGCTCTTAATCTTTGGATGCCTGTAGTTGTTTCTTCACAGCCACCCCAAACTTCTGTAGCGAGATCCGGACGCTTTTCATGAAGGAAACCAACCAGGTCAGCACCGTCGTCGATGATGATGTTTGGTTTGCACTCAAGAGTCATTTCAATGTGCTTAAAATACTGTTCTATATCTGCATCGTGATAAGCGAATACGCTTAAACCATCTTCAACTAAAGCTGCGCAGACATCATCTTGTGTGCTCAAAATATTTGAACCTGTAACAGACATCTCTGCTCCACCTGCTGCGAGTACCTTGCAGAGGTATGCAGTCTTTGCTTCGAGGTGAACTGAAAGTGCAATTCTAACGCCAGCGAATGGCTTAGTCTTGCTGAACTCTTCCTCTAAACTTCTAAGAAGTGGCATATGGTCTCTAACCCATTCAATCTTAGTATGACCATAAGGTGCTAATTTGATATCACGAATATCGTACTTCATTTTTTCTCCTATTCTACTGGGAATTTCTTTTCTATAAGTTGAGCTATTTCATTAGCGTACTTAGTTATTTCTTTGATGTCCTTGCCTTCAAGCATTACACGAACTAATGGTTCTGTGCCGGAAGGTCTGATTAGGATTCTACCGTTGCCAGCCATCTTTACTTCGCATTCGCTGATTGCCTTGGCTACATCTGGATCTTCTCTAAATGTGAGTTTGTCCTTGTTAGCAATCTTTGCGTTTACTAAAACTTGAGGGAAAATTTCAATCGCATCAGCCATCTTTGAAAGTGGCTTTCCTTCCTTAAGGACTGCACGGATGAGTTGGATTGAGCTTAAGATTCCATCGCCTGTTGTAGCAAAGTCTTTAAAGATGATATGACCTGACTGTTCGCCACCGATTACGGATCCTGTCTTTAACATACTCTCAAGTACATATCTGTCGCCGACAGTTGTGACATCAACCTTTACTCCAAGCTTTTCCATGGCTTTATGGAAACCGAGGTTGCTCATCACTGTAACTGTTGCCCTATTGTATTGCAATCTGTCTTCGTTCTTGAGCATTGCTGTCATGATAGCAATTGTTTTATCTCCGTCAAGAACTCTGCCCTTGTCATCTACAGCGATTAGTCTATCTGCATCGCCGTCGAATGCGAGACCGATAAAGGCCTTTTCGTTCTTTACTGTCTCAGCTAAATTCTCCGGATGAGTGGAACCGCAGTCCAAGTTGATATTCTCGCCACTTGGCTCATTGGCTAAGATAACTAGGTCTGCTCCGAGTCTTCTATATGTCATCTCAGCAACTTTGTATGATGCACCATTAGCACAGTCTAAAACAATTTTCTTGCCTTCTAAGCTGAAATCTGCAGTATCAACTAAGAAATCTACATAGATTCCATCTGCCTCTTCAGTTCTGTCCTCCAAAGTGCCGATGACTTTTGACTTAAGGTCAATACCCGAGAAAATCAATTCTTCGATGCTGTCCTCAATCTCGTCAGCGAGCTTATATCCCTCAGAGTTGAAGAACTTAATTCCGTTATATTCATACGGATTATGTGAAGCGCTGATCACGATGCCAGCGGCTGCGTCATAATACTTTGTCAAATATGCTACTGCCGGAGTAGGAATTACTCCTACTGTAATTACATTTCCACCTGCTTCGATGATACCTTTTGCAAGTGCTGCTTCCAGCATATTTCCTGATATTCTTGTGTCTTTTCCAATGATGATAGTTGGGTTGGCTTGCTCTTTCTTTAAAGCATAAGTTCCAGCCATTCCAAGTTTATAAGCGAGGTCTGTAGTAAGTTCTTTGCCTGCTACGCCTCTAACACCATCTGTGCCAAAAAGTTTTCCCATGTATTGCCTCTTTATTCAATAGTTACTGTAATATCTGATGGTTCACACTTAACCATATCTACATCCACGCTTGATTTGATGATTAATGGTACTTTGTGTGTTCCAGCGCCTAAGCCCTTTAAATCGGCTGAGATTGAAAAGTCAGTTTCCTTTAATGAATTAACTACCTTCTGCTCTCCACCAACTATGGCCTTAACTTCTATCTTTGGTGCATTGACCTTAGTCTTTGCTGTAATTCCCGTGAATGAAACATCTGTCGACGGTAAATCAAATGTCTTCGATAAGGCCTTTTGAACCGTAACATTTGCGACAAGATCTTCTGAGTCAGATGCTAACTTTACATCACCAGTTAATTTAGGTTCTAGTGCCAATGTTGTGCTCTCGAAAATTTCAGAAACATCAATTGGTTCGCACTCTATTTGATTAATTATTGAAAGTTCTGATGTCGTACCCTTTACGGTGATTGCCTTTGGCACTTCTACCGTACGTACGAAACGTTCGCTTTCCTCACCCACAACAGGAACGACTAAGTTCACCGTCTTCTTGGAGAGGAGCACAGATGTGATAGAAACATTCGGTGTAGTGATTTCTACGCCTGCGACTTCGTTACCGTTGGCATCGAATGGATGAAGTTCCACGCTGAATGCCTGCATCTCAGTTGTTACCTTAGTAGCATCGAGTACTGCCTTACAGTAAGTAACCAACTTTACCAAAGTCTCTGGTCCAGTTACTTTCGTCTTTTCTCTGGAAAGCTGAACGATGTATGGCTCTGTTTCATCACTAGTGTCGTTAACTATTTCAACCTGAATTGGCTTGGATTCGTTTGCGAGATTATCGATTCCAATATTCAGTGTCTGCTTGCTCAAATCATCAATTTTGAGGCCCTCAGGTGCAGTTGCTACAAGCATAACATTGGATTCACCATGAGGTAAATACTGAACGTCTGCTACAATTTTCAGATCCTCTGGCTTTGTAGCTGATACAGCAGTTCTAAGTCCAGATACCGTGACTGAAACCTTTTCGGCATCTTTGGAAAGCAGAACTAAACCGTTTGCCGTCAAAGCTTCTGTGTTTTCGAATTGGATTGGGATATCTTTGAATGTCTTGCTCGTAGTAGTGGCACCACTGCCAAATATATATGCCCAGAGGGCAATCGCAAGAACCAAAGCAGTTAGGACATTCGCCTTTTTACTTTTGAACATCTTTTACCCCCTTGAATACGTTAAGAATCTTCGTCTTAATGTCTTCCTTAGGTGCTTCTAAGTACAACTCAAGCAAGTATTTTTCTATTGCCTTGCCATCAAGGAATCTAGAAAGCTTGCCATCTTCAGCAACAGAGATAATACCTGTTTCTTCCGATACAACAATTACATATGCATCTGAGATTTCTGTAATACCAATAGCAGCTCTGTGACGAGTTCCGAGATCCTTTGACAGTCTCTTGTTCTGTGTTAATGGAAGTACGCAGCCTGCAGCATAGAGTCTATCTCCCCTGACGATAAGAGCTCCATCGTGAAGTGGTGCGCCTTCATAGAAAATGTTGCCGAGCATCTCGGCTGTAATATTAGCATCGATAACAGTACCAGTCTCGATAATATCATCTAGAGTTGTCTCTCTTTCAATAATGATAAGAGCTCCCGTTCTAGTTTCAGAGAAATGTTCTATCGCTTCGACGAATTCCTTTGTAATCTCCATCGCTCTATCTTTGTCGACATTGTTTACGAACTTAGTAAATTTACTGCGTCCTAAACTCTCCAAAAGTCGTCTCAACTCCGGTTGGAAGATAATTATGATTGCGATTAAACCTACAGTGGCCAACTTGGATAAAATCCAATTTAGTGTGTAGAGATGTAGCCACTTTGATGCAATAGTGACTACAAGGAAAATAACCAAACCTAATGTAATCTGCTCAGCTCTCGTTTTTTTGATAAATTTGAAAACTTGATAAATCAAGAATGCAACGATCAAAATATCGAAAACATCTGCGATTGCAACGTTTGTCTTAATATTTTCCCATAAATTGACAAAGAAAGTTTGCAAAATGACCCCTCACTTTCATACTTATTCTATTTTATTATAGAAAATATTTGTGTGCATTTCAAGTGCAATAAGTGACATTTTTCAAAAATAAAAAAGCCCTTTTCCGCTCGGAAAAGGGCTTGTAGTATAAGGCCTATCTTGTTGTCTCAAGAACACCGTAGTCTTTGTCGTTTCTCTTATAAACAACATTGACCTCATCAGTGTCAGCATCTAAGAAAACGAAGAATGTGTGTCCCAACATTTCCATCTGGAGTGCTGCTTCCTCAGTCGTCATTGGAGTGAGCTTGAATTTCTTAGTCTTAACAACTTTTTGTTCTTCAGTTGGCTCATCTGGAATCATCTCAAATCTAACTGACTCTTTAGCCTGTTTCTTTGTGATGAGTTTGCCCTTGTACTTGGACATTTGACGAGTGAGCTTTTCAGCTACGATGTCAATGGAGTCGAACACATCTTGTGATACGTCTTCTGCTCTGAAAATAGTTCCCTTGCCTATGATAGTTGCTTCCATCTTAATCTTGGACTTTTCAGGGCGAATAACAACATTTGCTTGAATATCATCGGCAAAGTATTTTCCGAGCTTTTCGAATTTCTTCTCAATAGCTTGGTTGATTTTGTCATTGATTGAAACATTTTTGCCTGTAACGATAATCTTCATGTGATGACCTCCTTTGCGCTGTCGCTAAGCGACTGTGCTTGTATATTTTGCTAGCCAGCTGACCTGGTCTTTAGCCCCACACTTGCCTTTACCCGATTTTCGGAGGACTTACATCTAAAGCACGCTATGCTCACTGGATTACTATCTCTTCGTCCAGCTTACGTGGATCCCTTTGCCCGTGCCTGGCTTGGACTTGCAACCACAGACCTGGTAGCAATTATATTTTACTCGATTTTTGTGTTTTTTTCAAGTAGGTAATCGTTAGAACTGGCCAATGCGAGCAAGTATACATTATGCGCGCCCGCTTCTTTTAGAACTGCCGCACAGCGGTTTGCAGTGGACCCTGTCGTATATACATCGTCCAAAAGAATGATGCTTTTACCAACTATCATCTCTTCCAGACCCGGTTTAACTTTGAATGCTCCCGATAAATTCGCGTATCTTTCTATGCCCTTGACACTTGTCTGCTCCATAGTATTCCTCGCACGAAATAGAGCATCTAAAAATGGTACATCTATACGCTTTGATAGATGCTTTCCAACTTTCTCGGTCTGATTGAAACCACGAGTTTTATATCTATCTGGACTTATTGGAACAGGAACTATATAGTCAGCTGCAAGCAAGATTTCTGCAAGATCTGTATCCACTTTGATGCGGTCTTCCATAATCTTTGCTATCGCCCTTGCCGCATAGGTTTTACCGGCATATTTTAGTTCAAAAACCAAGCGTTTTTCGTATATGCCATACCGCATGCAGACCGATGCGGAATCCAAAGTTTTGTCACGCCCCATCTCATAGCTTTCAGAATCAAGGTCAACATCGAATAGACCCCATCTCACACGCTTTATGCAGTGATCACATATAGGGTAAGTTCTCGTCTCATCGACCGCTTTCCCACAAATAATGCAATAAGTGGACATAGGAAAGAAAAAGTTCACTAACTTCTCTTTTGCCTCTGCCCACTTAACGTTTTCTCTTTCAATATAGTACATCTCAAATCCTTTCTAGGCCTCGCCTAATTTACCCCTTGATATAAACCGATAATTCTTGATGCAAGTCCTGAGTTTCTCTGCCCTGATTGGTTGTTATCTACCATTGCATTCAAATACTCTGGATTGCCCACGATTACTGCTCTTTCCTTAGCTCTCGTAAAGCCCGTGTAAATCAGGCTCCTAGTTGAAAGCTTAGGTGGGAACCAAGTCATAGGAATTATTACAGTTTTGAATTCCGAGCCCTGGCTCTTATGGATTGTAATCGCATACGCGTGCTCGAGTTCGTCGAACTTCGTATATGGATATTCTACCCAGCGTTCGCCGTCATATAGGATTGTCAGCGTTTTGTTTTCCTTGTCAATGGCCTTGATCGCCCCTATCTCGCCATTGAATACGCCGTGACCACCCTTAAACTCCAATTGATAGTCGTTTTTGAGTTGCATCACTTTATCCCCAAGGCGGAAAACTCGTTCCCCGAAAGCGAGTTCTGCCTTGTCTTCGGCTGCTGGATTAAATACATTTTGCAAATACTTATTCAGATTTGCAGTGCCTAAGATTCCCTTCTTGGTTGGACTCAGTATCTGAATATCGTCTAATTCGAATAATTTTGCGATTTGAACGATTTTATCTAGGATATCGTTCTGTTTATCAGCTGTGATTAAAACCGACTCAGAAAGCGTTTTTACGTCTTCTAGTGCGTTGGCAGAAACCAACTCCGGATATTCTCCGTGGTTAATCCTGTGCGCATTTGCAACGATTGTACTTTCTTCAGTCTGACGATAAATCTGTGTGAGTTTGCTAACCGAGAAGTATTCGCTATCGATGAGGTCCTTTAGAACATTTCCAGCGCCTACAGAAGGAAGCTGATCGCTGTCACCCACCAGCACGAGTCTAGTGCCTGGTGTCATCGCATCTAAAAGAGCATCCATAAGCATTAAATCCATCATCGATGTCTCGTCCACGATAATAACGTCCGCTGATAACGGATTGTCATGGTTACGATTAAAGAACATCGCCTTACAGCTCTCGTCATAGTAATATTCTAAAAGTCTATGGACTGTAGAAGCATAGTGACCGGAAGTCTCCATAATTCGCTTAGCGGCTCTTCCTGTAGGTGCTGCTACAGAAACCTTTAGGTTGCTATCCTCGAATATTTTAATAAGCGTGTTTATTATTGTTGTCTTACCTGTTCCAGGTCCACCGGTTATAATCGATACTCCAGTGCCAATGGCTTCAAGCACTGCCGTGCGTTGCTCGCGTGAAAGTTCGATTTCGCGTTCCGCTTCGCATTTTTTGATTATCGCCTCGAGGTTGTTTCCAACCTTTTTAAAGCCTGTACGTGGCTCGCAGATTTCAGCGAATTTCTTTGCAATTTCGCATTCTGCTTTATAGTAGCCGTAGAAATAAACGACTTGGCTGCCATCGAGATTAGTTAATTGAATCTTTCCCTCGTATGCCATATCTTCTATGACATCTCTGATTCTCTCAGAACTTAGGTTGAGGAATTCGCCAATTTTAAGAGAGAACTCACCAAAAGGTGCATAACTATGGCCTTCTTGGGCATAAGCTCCAAGGACATAGTTAACCGCAGCCTCCACTCTAAGCGGGCTGTCCATCTCAAAACCTAGTACTGTCGCTACTTCATCGGCCTTTTTGAAGCCAATACGTGGGAACTCTGAGAGAAGCCAATAAGGATTGTCCTCCGTAAGCGCCACACCAGCGTCACCTACTAGGTCGTATATTTTGATGATGTAATAATTAGAAAAGCCAAGTTCCCTTAAAAACAAGGTCACCTCTTGAGTGACCTGGCTTATCTTTGTTATTTGCTTATCCTGCATTATTCTACTGGTTTATAAATCTTTCTATTATCCAATGTCCAAACTTTTTCAGTGAATTCGCCCTCTTCAACATTAGCTAAGGCATCTTCCATATCATAAAGTTTAGCATCTAAAATATCTAAGTAGTGTAATACTTCTGCCTCTGGGAAGAGCGGCTTCTTTGGGCTGCCAAACTCAGGTTCATAATGATGTGAAAGTATCATGTGTTCAAGCATGATACGCTTCTCATTAGGGAAGTTTAATTCAAGTGCAAGCTTATCGATAGACTTTACACCCATTACGAGATGTCCTAACATCTGGCCTTCAAATGAATAGCCATCTGACATTCCATCCAAATCGGCTTCGATTTCGTTGAGCTTTTCCATATCGTGTAAGATTACGCCACAGAGCACGAAGTCTCTATTCAAGTTTGTATATACTTCGCAAACTCTTTCACCATTCATAAGCATACGCTTCATATGGTAAAGGAGTCCTGCATATTCAGCATGGTGGTTTCTAGATGCTCCTGGGTAGTAGAGCAGCTTTTCTTTGTTGTCATCAAGCTCCCTTAAGCAAATAGCCTTAAAGTCTTCATCGCTTAAGTTTTCTGCTACCTTGTGGATATAGTCAAACATATCCTTTGGGTCCTCTGGAGCGGCCTTGATGAAATCCTTTAGATCGAGATTGTCATTAGGTTCTGCCAAGCGAATCTTTTGAATTCTAACTTGAAGTTGGTTAGCCCACTCAGTGACCAAGCCCTTAACCTTAACCTTTGACTTTTCTTTAATTTTATCTATAGCTGGCATCTCCTCGAAAGCTATATCCCACTTCTTTGCGGAGATTTCGCCAGTTGCGTCGGCAAGAGTAACGTCAAGATATGGCTTATTGTTAGAACCAGTCTTTAATTGGATTGATCTAACCATAAAGAAGTCGATAAATTCCATATCTTTTCTTAAATTAGCAATGTAAAATTCTTTCATGTTTTTGTCCTTTCGAATCAATAACCTATGTGGATATTATACACTTTATTTTCGGGGTTGAAAAGTGTATAATTGAGTTATCAAATAAGGAAAGTGAAGGTAATCCTATGGCCTTTGATGCAAAAAAAGTTAAAGATGATGTAGTGCAATGGATAAGAGATTGGTTCGAGCAAAACGGTAAAGGCTGCAATGCAATAGTCGCAATTTCAGGCGGCAAAGATAGTTCTGTAGTTGCAGCGCTTTGTGTCGAAGCGCTCGGTAAAGATCGCGTTATCGGTGTTACTCTCCCAAAGGGAAAACAATTCGATATCGATGTTTCATATGATCTTATTAATTACCTCGGAATTAAATATTATGAACTTAACATAGAGAGCTGTTTCAACGGTATTGTGGATGAATTAAAAAAGTCCATTCCTGAAGTTCAGCAACAGACTATTACAAATCTTCCACCACGCTTAAGAATGGCAGCAACTTATGCAGTTTCGCAAAGCTTAAACGGCAGAGTTGCGAACACTTGCAATATGAGCGAAGACTGGGTTGGATATTCCACTAGATACGGCGATGCCGCAGGCGACTTTTCACCGCTCTCCAACCTCACAGTGCAGGAGGTCAAGGCCATCGGTCGCGAGTTAGGACTCCCTGCAAAATTCGTTGACAAGGTTCCTATCGATGGACTCAAATTCACGGGAGATCATCCAACTACTGACGAGGAAAGTTTAGGCTTCACTTATGCAGTGTTGGATAAATACATTCGTGAAGGCATCTGCGAAGATCCTGAGACGAAGGCGCTAATCGACAAGAAGCACGCGGCGAACCTCTTCAAACTCCGCATGATGGACGCCTTCCCTTATACACCAGAAAACTAATCGCACAACAAAACCCCATACACATGTATGGGGTTTTTGTGTACACTTAACTATTTTCTTGTCCTACAGCCATACTTTCCTTGTGTTAGTTCTGTAGTAGCGATAAGATTGTCATCTTGGTCATAAACCTTTGCTACTGCTTTATAGTAATACTTTTGATTCTTGATTGTAGCTGTGTTGAGATACCAAGGTTCTAATTTGTTTACTACCTTAGTAATCTTATACTCTTCTGCCATTGGAGGTTTTTTAGACTCTGCTCTGTAGAAATCATATTTTACAGTGTATCCTGCTTTTTTAAATTTTGTAATCTCTTCATTATCTAAAACATAAACCTTTATTCCACGGCTTTGGTTTTCAGTTCTAACTGTTGGAACCATAACTTCAACTAATGCTTTTACTTCAGCTTCTGAAAGTTTTTTTAAACCAGATTCCGCTGCAAGCTGTGCATCAATAATTGCTTGCTTTCTTTGAGCTTCTGCTAATACTTCATGATACTTTACTAGGTCGTATGGTATGTAGCTACTCGTGTTTTGCGGAGCTTCAACAATCTCTGCTGAGATAGTAACTGTAGCATCTGGCATTGTGAATGTAAACTGATTGTTTCCTAAACTCGTCGCATCGCATACTTTATCTTCACCATCATTGTATGCGCAAACTGGAGTGCCATTGATTTTGTATCCTGCATCTACATTTACCGTCAATTCAATGTTTGTGCCAGAAGCAGCAGTATATGTATTAGCAATTATGATAGCTTTTTCTAGTTCAGAATCAATCTTAACAGTATGGAAGCCTTGTGCTTCTTCAATTACGAGATTACCCTTTTCATCAATTGTAACTTTTTTACCATCTTTACCATCATAGTGGAAAAATTGCGTAATATTTGATTGATTGCCTGTTTCATTTCTAATTAAGCCAAATGATTCGTTATATGCATATTCAAATTGAATGTCTGCTCCTGTCAAATCACCACAAACAGCAATTTGATTATTTTCATTAACACCAAGATTTAAAGGAGTGCCATCTACTTTTTTATTATTCTTTATTACTACAGGTCCAGCAATAGATAATCGTCCTTGGTTCTTCGCACTATAATCGCTACCTGATATATTGTCAGTTATTATGCCTCCCATCAAAGCTCCGCTTTGCGTGTTAAATACTCCTCCAATGAAAGGCATATAGTTATTAGATACTTTCCCGCCATTCATAACAAATGAGGCTAAATTACAAATGGTTCCTGCAGCGTTGGATTCACCAATATTCCCTGCAAACAATCCTCTATTTAAAACAAATACACCTGAGTTACGAATGACTCCTCCCTGATAGTCACTGCGGTTAATTCGGTTTCCCACAACGGAGCCTCCGTTCATGATGCATGAGCCATATTTGACAATTCCTATTGCAGCAGCTCCGCTATATCCAGTTATGATGCCTCCACTTACGGCGTTATCTGCCTCAACATTTGTTAATGTCCATAGTCCATTACCATCTACGTCGAAATAATGTTCAGTTGTTGTATCACAATCGTATATATGTAGTGTTGCATAATTATTAATATTAATTGCTTTATTATTCAAATCAATAGCATATCCATTTAAACATAGTCTAATGTCGACTTGGTCTGCACTAGATGCACCAGTAATTGACCAGGCAGAATCTAATGTAATGTTATCAGTTAAATAATACATACCTGATGTTGTTGGTAAACTTGCTGCTGAAGAAACAGGAGTCATATTAGTATGATTATGATTAGACTCTGGTTCTACTACAGAACTTTCAACAATCTCAATTTCACCTATTTCGTTAACAATGGCTTTATATCCAGCTTCACCATCATAAGTGAAGAAATTAGTCAAATCTACTCCATTATTGAAGACTGAATAACCAGTTGTTTTAAAACCATTATTTTCAAGATATATTTCTGCTCCAGCTAAGTCTTTTCCAACTATTAAAGATGTATCAGAAATAAAGTTGCCAGGAGCACCAGTTTCTGAAAGATAATTATCTTTTATTGCAACAGGTCCAGATACTTGTATGCCACCAGATTGATTGCATATAGCATGAGATTTGGTAACATTATCAACGATTTGACCACCATTTAAAATCATCAGTGCATCTGCGCCATTATAAACACAAACCTGAGTACATGTATTATCACTTATTACTCCATCACCAAGAATAAATAATCCGTTTGCTGTGTTTGAAAGAACACCAAGACAATATGTGGCAGTATAGTTTCCCTTTATAGCACCACCATTCATATAAAAGGTTCCACCATAATTATCAATGATCGCTGAAAGCCAGTCTTCTCTCGCCGATGTGTTTCCAACAAATGTTCCACTATTTAAAACCAGTGTTCCCCCATTTCTGACTACTGCTCTATTATTCGTACTTGCTATATTAGAGTATCCAGTAATAATTCCGCCCGTTACAACATTTTCTGTTACATCAGTCGTGAGCCTCCATAGGCCTGGAGTGCTTCCTCCTTCATCAATAGTAAAATAATGCTTTGTAGTTGTGTCACAATCATCTATATGAAGGCAACCTTTTGCTTGGATTTCAATTGCAAATCCTTCATTATAGTTCAACTTTATTGCATGACCATTTAAGCATAATGTAATGTCATTGCTAACAGTCCATTTTTTGTTCAATGTTACATCAGTATCGAGGTAATAATTTCCTGCTGCGGTTGGAAGCTTTGTACTATCCGTCCAAATAGTAAATGTAACGCCATCATGAATATGTGCATCTGTAGCAAAAGCCACTCCTGCCATAGTAGGCATCATGGCTAATAACATAGCAATTGAAAGTATTATTGCATAAATTCTTTTCATGTAAGTCTCCCTTATCTAACATTGCTTTTTTATTGTCTTGCGGTGACGCAAAACATAATTTTATGTTATCATATTACCCCCCCGAGTCAATAAATGTGAGCAATCTAAAAACCCCATATGTATATCGATGGCGGGTTTGACGACCGTCGGTCCTTAGCGATTGCCCGCGTAAGCTGGGCAGAGCTTAGTACCGCTACGGGAGGAGCCCGCGAGAGCGAAAGCCAGCGATATACATATGGGGTTTTTGTATGCGATTAATTATTCTCCGGTTACATCGAAGATGAAGAGGCGAGCCGCGTCTTTTCCAACAAAGAATGTGAACTCGTTTAGCGGATTGTATGCCTCGTCTTCGAGAGCGATATTCAAGTAGCCAGTGGAAGTTACTGTGAAGTAAAGTACGATTCCTGTTGAATTAGAAGTCGACTCGAATATAACCTTCACATTACCTGATGATGGGAAGCTGTCTACATAATTTGCCTCGCCCTGTGCAAGGATGTTTTCCTTGAAGCTTGTCTCGAGAACATCTCCTGGTTTGAAGTTTGTCCACTTCCAACCTGCAACGTTCTTGCCACGCTTTACCAGTCCAACTGCTCCACCAAATCCATAGTCCGAAACAGAACTGATATCCGCATCCTTAATAAATTGTGCGAGATTCTCAGGCTTATAGTCTGCGTTAGTATAGAGCATTACCGGCTCATCTTCGTGACCTTCATCTGGCATTACAGCCATCATGAGCATAGGTGATACGCTCTTAAGCGATTTAACCATCATCTTCTTTGGAGCTCCATTGTTAGTAGGAACTTCTAATGAAACGCTGCTTTCCTCTGAGAGTGTTGCAGTCTTTGCAGTTGAACCAACGATGTAATTGTTGCCTTCGATAGTCATGACCTCTACTGGCTCATACTTTTCTTCTTTAGGTGGTTCAACCGGTGTTTGATCTTCAGGTACAATGCTTGGATCTGTTAATTCGCCAGTATTCTCTGATGTCTGATCTTCTGGGTTAACAGTTTGGCCGTCAACAGTAGTTTTTTCTCCTTCTTGGCCCTCTTGATTTTCTTGATTATCTATGTCATTACCCTCTTGATTGTTATCGCCTACGGCAGTTTGATTTTCCTTCTGGTTCTTATCCTTTTTGTTATTCTTCTTGCCGTCTTTCTTGCTTTCCTGATTCTGATCGTTCTTTTGTGAATCAGTTCCAGTTACGATGGCAGCCTTATCATCTGCCTGTGTAGTCTGGTTGCTACCAGTGCTTACTACGCCTTTATTATCTTTTGTCGTCTGCTCGTCGCTAACTACATTGATATTAATGATGTTATCGAAAGCATCCTTAATCTTATCAATGCCGTCACCACCGATTGATGTGAATGTAGCAAAGAGGATTACAATTGATGCTGCGATTGCTGATGAATAATACCAAACGCGTCTTGGGATTGCACTTAAGCCTCTCTTCTTTGGCTTAACTTCAACCTCAGGCATATTTACAGTCTTAAGTTCGGAAGCTTCTAATTCGGCTATTTTTGCAAGCAAACTAGACACAACTTCATCACTAGGTTGCATCTGTTCGTTCATGCTATCTATTAACTTTTGATCGAGATATTTGTCGATATCAAAGTCAATCTTAGCCAAATTCTTCTTCCTCCTTTAACTTAGTTTTTAACATTTCTCGTCCGCGGTTCATCTGAACCTTTACGGTTCCTTGCTTTATTCCAAGTGCATTTGAAATCTGCTCTACGCTCATGCCTTGGAAGTAGAAGAGTTGGAGAACAATGCGGTATTTTTCTGGCAGTTCTCTAAGCGCTATGTAAAGTGCGTTCTCTTCTTTCGAATGGAATTCGAATGAGCCCTCATTCAGAGTTTCAACATCATCCATCGAAACACTGCGTTTTCGATAGGTGCTGTCTACCACACGAAGTGAACAATTCATCGTTGTCCTGATGAGCCATGCTTTGCGATGCTCTTCATCGTTGAATTCTGGCTTACTCTTAAAGTAAATCAAGAAGACTTCTTGGAAGATGTCATCAGCGTCGGCCTGATTCTTCGTGTATGACAAAGCCACTGAATATACTGTGGTTTTGTATCTCTCAATCACGGTCTCAATACTCTCATCATTAACAAAAGTATTGCCCACCCACGTTCTCCTTTCACTATTAACTCAGCCTAACCCACAAAAAGGTTACACGGCTGGCGAAAATATTTTAGCAAAGAAACGCGGCCAGTGCAACTGGCCGCGTAATATTTCACTATTTCTACACAAATCGAGATTTGTCAGCTTTTGGATTAGGAATATCTTTAATCTTTTGAACCTTGTCGAATAAAGTTTTAAGTTGCTTATCATCCTTGCAATTATCAAGTAACTTCTTGATGTTAGGTTTCATGCTTATTGTTTCGGCAAGCAGTCCTAGCTGTTCTCTATCGTATGGATCAGTTACTTTTTTGTACATATCCTTTTCTGCCTGAGTGCCGTTTTTTACCTTGTCTTTTGCATATATGTATGCAACCTTTTCCAAGAAGGCCTGCTTCATGTTAACTTTCTTATTAAAGTTATCTTGATTAATATTTCTTATAACACTCGCAGCATTGAATCTGACACTTCTTCTATTATTCTGTGATGAATCAAGTTTTGCAATGTAGTACGCATCTGCTTTGCTTGCAAGTTCATTCAATATCTCATCCTTCTTTTCACTACTCAAAGTTCTCTTTAAAGGTTCAATCGATTCGTCCAAACATTTTTTAAACTGCTTGTATTGCTCGGAATCTTTTGATGTTTCTCCATTTTTTTCTAGTATTTCCTTGAGTTCTTCGAGAGCTTGGATTTTGTAACTCTTTTCGTTGCTGCCAAACAATGTGCTAGGCTCTTTCTCAAATGTGAAGTCGATATAATTGTTTATTTTATGATATTCAACTTCTCCTTTTTGATTAGGCTTAGGTAAGTATGCGTACATTTCCACATTATTACCTCTCTTAGCATCTTTTATCAACTCATTAATGTAATTGTTGACTTTTTCAGTTCTGCTTGCGTTTGGATTATTGTCATTATACTCTTCTCCGTATATATGTCCTGATCCATTTGCCATGCAATGCAAATTCATTACCTTCTCGATTTTTTCATTATCGGAAAGATTTTTTATATTGTCATGTTCTTCTGCGGATGCCATAAGCATGTCAGCAATCTCGACTACCTTTTTCCTTATGTTCCTTTCTTGTGCGAGAGTTTCATTAGAAGCTTTATTTATCTTCCTCGCCTTTTCATTAATAGGATAAAAATCTACTACTTCGTCACCCTTGATAGTGCAAAGTTCCTCTGGATTTCCGCTAAGAGCATTCATGAAGGCATCCAGTTTTAATCTATTAGATAATATTCCAGCAAGCGTCTTGTCGTCAGCCCAAGATTTTTTATCAGAAAATAAACTTTCTACTTGTGCAAAATATTTTCCAAAAGTTTCCGTATATTGGAAGTTACCAATAGTAGCATTCTTAATTGAATCAGCACAAGCTCTTTCTGTCATCTTTAGAGCAACCATTTCTGCAATTGTTCCTCTTAAAGTGCTGCAAGCAGTGGTTTTCATTATTTCTTTTGCAGTTTTGCCCTCTACCAAATTAGCCAAGTTCGCAAGGTTCGCAGTTACGCCTTCATGGAACTTAATTGACGATGAAATCTCACTAACTCCTGGATTATTTAATTCCTTGAATTCATTCCAAGCATTTTCATTTCCAGGATTTTGTTCCTTGACAATTCTTTCTAAATCAGCTTCACCAATATTAGCGCTCTTTTCTATTCTGCCCCTTTCTTGGAAAGCATCTATAATAAGTGTATTTAATAAATCGCTCTTTTGTTTTTCAGAAGGAGAGAAATTAGCATATGATAATTTCTCTTTCATTTTTCCAATATGTAATTTACCAGCTTCCTGTATTACTTTAGTATAAGCTTCTGCGGCATAAGTGTCGAATTCCTTTTGCTTTTCTATATTATTAATATCTGCTTCCTTCGGCAATTTTTCTTCAAAGAACTCTTTTTTTACATCAGCATAATCTTTTTTAAGTTGTTCGGAACTGTTTTCATTGAAGTCAAGTAATTCATCAATGCTATGGCCCTTTAGCAACATCCTACCCCAAAACAGTGTATCGAAGGCAGTTCTTCCAACAGTATACTTTGTTGCTAATCCTTTACTAAAATCTTTCTTTTGTTCATCCGTAAATTCTGTAAATTGGCGAATCTTGCTATTAATAAATTCAATGCTTTCTTTCGTCTGAGCGCGATGTTTATCAAGTTCGCTTGGGCCATACTCAAGTTCACACATAAAGTTGATTAATGGTTCAAAGCTCACTTCCCCGCTTTCGGGATCTATACTAAAGGTTTTACTTTTGTCGGCATCTACTATCTGAGAGAGCAACGTATCCCTTGTCGCAGGGTTAAGCAGCATTTGCGTAAATAAATCCTTTGGGATTGCAGAAGTAGCGAATTGTGCCAAAACAGTGGCTTGATTGAATGTTCCCATTGTGTCCATTTTAGAAACATCTTTTTCATCTTGTTTATTTATGAGATTGTTAATAGCTGAGTCTGTAACACTGTTTGGTAAAAATGACATTATTAGATCGTCAGCATCATGTTCCGCATTAGATCTTGCATTTACATCTGGTCCAATATTTTGCATACCAAGAATTACTTGCTGAATACTTGTTTGTGCTGCTATAGCGATTGAAGTATTTGTTGCAATATCAGATAATTCTTCATAGTAACTTAATGCATCTCTTTCGCCGTCTTTATCTACTAACTGTTTGTATTTCTCACCGACCAATTCTTTAAAGCGGGCCATTTCCTGATGAGCATCATTATGAATGAAAACAGTGATTAGCAATTGTTCTCTTTCTTCCAATGACAGTTTTTCAAAGGAGTAATTATCTTTTTTAATTAAATCATTAATGAAATTCCTTGTGCCTAACACTACATTAATGTAACAATCTGCCATATGGGAAAGAAATTCCTTTTGTTCATCTTCAGTCAAAGGTTCATCTTTATGCACCATAGAGTAAAGCTTATTTCTTTCATTTTCTAGGTCTCTTTTAACTGCATCTTCTTCATTTTCGTATGGATCATAAATCTGCTGATAAGTATATTTCGATAGCATTCCACCCATAATTGCAGTATCTAAAGCCATTCGAGTAAATGAAAATTTCGTATCAATTTTATTGACAAATTCATTCTTTTGGTTAAGATCAAAACCCGAAATGTTTTGATATATATTGCCGAATTTTTCCATTTCGACACGTTCTTCATAATACTCTTTAAAACTCTTCTTTGGCATTTTTTCTCCTTTTTGACAATCAATTTTTAATGTATCATTTAATAATCTCAACCTGATATTAATAGTAAGGCGACAGTTTCCTGTCGCCTTAAATAACATATGAAATATCTAATTATTTCAATTCTTTCTTTGAGTCGTCCTGACCACGCTTGAATAACCAACCGATGAACATTACAACTGCGAAGAAGATTAAGAATCCGAAGATCTGTTGAGGATTCTTGCCTACCCAGCAGCAATAGCACATGAAGATGCAGCAGCATACGCCGAGTCCAGGAAGAATGAATCTCTTAAAGAAACCGAATTCCTTTGCTTTTGCCATAAGGCCAATCATCATTGGGATGTAGAGAGCATATAAGCAGATGATTGCGATTTCATCGCCTTCCCAGCCTACCCACCAGGATTGGTGAACGTGTGCGAAGAAGTCAGGTCCATCTAACCACATCATTGCGTTCCAGCCATACCAGAAGCCGCCCATTGCCATTCCGAATACACCAGACTTGATAACGAAGTTGTTTTGCTTATCAACGTCACCGAAGAATTCTGGCTTAGGTCCTAAGCCACGAGCAGATACTGAGTAAAGTCCTCTAGCGGAGCTCATGATTAAGCCGTTCATTGTTCCTAAGCAGGAAATTGTAATGAATACATATACGATAGTTCCGATTACATTACCGAACATTGCAGAGAATGCAATCTTTGGAAGAGTTTCGCCAAGAGGCCATGTTGCTTGAATTGTAGCAACATCTCCTACATAACCCATAGCAAAGATGTATAAGCAATATACGATTGTTACGAATAATGAACCACCGATTAAAGCGAGTGGAAGATTTCTCTTTGCGTTCTTTAATTCTTGGTTAATTGATGTTGCAAGAATCCATCCTTCATAAGCGAATGCGAATGCAACTACACCACCGAATACACCACCTTCAGTAGGAGTGTAAGCTGGAGTGTTAACAAATTCAAGAACGTTTGTGATATTGCCATTTACTAATCCAGCGATTGTTCCGCCAATACCCATGATGAGGATTGGTACGAGTTTGATAACTGTCATACTTACCTGAAGCTTACCAGCAAGCTTTGGTGAGAGAATGTTAATAGCATAGCCAATCATTAAGAAAGCAGCACCGACACCGATTGTAACTGGATTTAAGCTACCATTAGCAAAGTCAAATGTTGAAATTCCGAATAATGCGCAGAAGAACATTGCTGCGAAGAATGCGAGTGTAGCTGCAAGTACTGGTGTATAAATAGTTGTCATAAACCAGCCTACATAATATGCGAACTTGTTGCCGAGAGCCATTTCAGCATAGTCAACAACACCGTTTACTCTTTCATACTTACTACCTAACTCAGCAAATACAAGTGAGCAGATAATGCAAATAACACCAACGATAGCAACAACTAAAACGCCTTGTGCTAAGTTGCCGCCAGTAAGGTTAAGTACCTTACCACCTTTAATGAAGATACCAGAGCCGATTACGATACCGATTACCATAGCAATTGCGGTAGGAAGGCCGTAGCGTTTTTCCATTTGTTCCATAAGTCTTTCTCCTAAAAAATTCTTTTATAATACCGTGGCAAAAAATAATTGCCCTTAACGTAGCAATTATACTGCTAATTAAAGGCAATTACAAGATATTTTATTAAATTTTCAGAAAATTCTCAAAAGTCTTTTCTACGAGCCGCTTCTATTCTTCTTCGTCGAATGCACCCATGTAAAGTTGATAGTATCTACCCTTCTTTGCCATAAGCGTATCGTGGTTACCGCTCTCAATGATTCTGCCCTTATCCATTACCATGATTTGGTCAGCGTTTTGGATAGTTGAAAGTCTGTGAGCGATTACGAATACGGTCCTTCCCTTCATCAAATTATCCATACCTTTTTGAACGATTTGTTCTGTGTGAGTATCGATAGATGATGTAGCTTCATCAAGAATCATAACAGGTGGATCTGCTACTGCGCAACGTGCAATTGAAAGCAATTGTCTTTGGCCTTGTGAAAGTCCAGAGCCGTCTCCTTCTAATACCGTATGATATCCATGTGGGAGCATACGGATGAAACCATCTGCATTTACGAGTTTTGCGGCTTCAATGCATTCCTCATCAGTAGCGTTTAAGTTACCGTATCTGATGTTTTCCATAACGGTACCAGTGAAAAGATTTACATCCTGAAGTACTACGCCTAAAGACTGTCTTAAGTCTTTCTTTACGATGTGGTTAATATTGATACCATCGTATCGAATCTTACCATCTGCTATATCATAGAAACGATTGATTAGGTTAGTAATTGTAGTCTTGCCAGCGCCTGTAGCGCCTACCAAGGCTACCTTTTGACCTGGCTCTGCATGGATGCAAATATCTGTGAGAACTAATTGTTCTGGCTCATATCCGAAATCTACCATATCTAAGATGATGTCGCCTTTGAGTTCGGTCAAATCACCTTTGATTATTTCACCATCGTGGCCTACATGGTCTATTCTCTTCCAAGCCCACTTGCCAGTTTTTTCTTCGCATTCTGTCAATACGCCATCTACATATTTTGCGTTTACTAATGTGCAGTCTCCAGCATCTTCCTCAGGCTTTTCATCGAGGAGTGCAAAGATTCTGCCTGCACCAGCCATAGCCATGATTACGGAGTTCAACTGCTGCGAAACCTGTGTGATTGGGTTCATGAAGTTTCTAGAAAGAACTAAGAATGATGCAATAGTTCCGAGTGTGATTGTGGCTTCACCACCAACTGACAAGTTTGTGACTCCAGCAATTGCTAATGCTCCGCCGACTAAAGCTACGAGTACATAAATGATGTTACCAAGGTTGCCCATAAAAGGCATTACTACCATCGCTAGAGCATTGGCTTTACCCATGTGCTTTTCAAGCAAAACATTCTTTTCGTCGAAGCCTTCCTTGGCCTTTTCTTCATGGCAGAATACCTTGATGACCTTCTGGCCGTTAATCATTTCCTCTATATAGGCATTCATGTTTGCGAGAGATGCCTGTTGCTTTACGAAGTACTTACCGGACTTGCCTGCAATGGCCCTTACAGCGACGAAGCTGAATGCAGTAAATCCTATTACGAGGAGAGTGAGCCAAATGCTCAAGTGAATCATGGATCCGAGAACCATAAGAAGCGACAAGATTGAGCTGATCAATGATGTGAGCGTCTGTGAAATCATCTGTCTCAGAGCATCTGCATCGTTAGTGAAGTGGCTCATGATGTTGCCTTTTTTATGCGTATCAAAATATCTGATAGGCAAAGCTTGAAGGTGCTCGAACATTTCGTCACGAATACCTTTTAGAGTTCCCTGAGATACTACGGCCATTATTCTAGCATAAGCGAATGATGAAACGATTCCGATGGCAAATATTACACACATCTTAAGTATCATCATGAGCAATGCTGTAAAGTCTGGGTTGTCTGTAAGTAAAAGTGGTTCAATGTAATCATCGATCAAACTTTGAATAAAGAGTGACGACATTACTGAAGCTATAGTAGTTAAGATGATACATATTACTACGAGCACCAGTTTTGCTCTATATGGCTTCATATAGGCCAAGAGACGTTTGATTACATCCTTGTCGAGTGTCTTTAACGCACCTTTTTGGAGCATCTGCTTTCCGCCTTTGCCTCCGCCCATTGGACGTGATTCCTGTGGATTAGGCATCGAAATCACCTCCCGTCTGACCCATCTTATTCTGAGTCTCATATACTTCGCGATAAATCTCGTTGGACTCGAGCAAGTCTTCATGCTTACCCATTGCAGCAATTCTACCGTTGTCCATAACGATGATGAGATCTGAATCCTTAATGGATGCAATTCTCTGCGCGATGATAATCTTTGTTACATCTGACTTTTCGTGTGCAAGAGATTCCCTGATCATCGCATCGGTCTTCATGTCACATGCTGAAGTTGAGTCATCTAAGATTAAAATCTTAGGATTCTTTAGGAGAGCTCTGGCTATACAAAGTCTCTGTCTCTGTCCACCAGAAACATTCGTACCACCCTGCTCAATATGAGTGTTATATCCATCCTCAAATGTGCTGATGAACTCATCGCAGCAAGCCACATGGCATGCGTGCTTTATTTCTTCGAAAGAAGCATTTTCATTACCCCAGCGGAGATTCTGAACGATACTTCCAGAGAATAAAACATTCTTTTGGAGAACCATTGATACTGCGTTTCTCAGTGATTCGATATCATAGTCTCTTACATCTACTCCGCCTACTTTTATGGAACCACCCGTTACATCATAAAGTCTAGGGATGAGCTGTACAAGGGATGATTTGGAAGAACCAGTGCCCCCCATAACACCAACTGTCATTCCGGAATCGATGTGAATGTTTATGCCTTCGAGAACCTTTCGTCCCGCAGTTTGAGTTTTCTCTTCTGTGAGGTTTTGTTCTTTGTTCTTATGAATATATTCAAAATCTACATTTTCGAAATCAATGGAACCATCTTTAACATCCATAACTGCATTTTCTGGGTTCTTGATTTCACTATCTTCTTCTAAGATTTCAATGATACGCTTAGCAGATTCGATAGCCATTGTAAGCATTACAAATACTACGGAAATCATCATCAAACTCATGAGAATTTGTGTAGTATAAGTAATCATACTCATGAGCTGGCCTGTAGTTAAACCGAGTGCTTCATTGTTTCCAGAAGCAACAATCATCTTAGCGCCTATCCATGCGATTAGGATTACGCAAAGGTACATGCTGAACTGCATTACAGGACCTACCCAAGCCATCGTCTTTTCTGCATTAGAGAAATCCTTAAAAATCATACCTGATACGGATTTGAACTTCTTATTCTCGAAATCCTGACGGTTATAAGATTTTACAACTCTTACTGCTGAAAGGTTTTCCTGAACAGTATTGTTCAACTTATCGTATGTCTTGAATACCCTGTTAAATATTGGACGAACTTTGCCTAATAATATTACAGCTGCTGTAATAAGAATAGGCATTGCTACCAAGAACACAAGTGCAAGCTTGCGGTTAACGCTAAATGCTGCGACAAGTGCAAAGATTAACATTCCGGGCGCTCTTACGCAAATTCTAGTTATCATTTGGAAAGCTTGCTGAACATTCTGCACGTCCGTAGTAAGTCTTGTTACAATGGATCCAGTGGAGAACTTATCGATAGAAGCGAATGAGAACTCCTGAACCTTGTAGTACATTGCCTTTCTGAGATTCTTCGCAAAGCCGGCCGATCCCAATGGTGATGTGATTGCGGCTGATGTTCCAAATATCAGTGATACCAATGCAAAACCAATGAGCATGATACCATAGTGTTTAATAACCTGCATGTCCCCGACATTAATGCCTTGGTCAATCATCTTGGCCATATAGAATGGTATGACGATTTCCAAGAATGTCTCGCAAAGAACCAATAAAGGTGTAGCTATGGTATAGCCCCAATATCCTTTTATGTATTTTCCTATTTTCTTAACCATTTTTCTCCTTTCAAAATACTCACTTTCGACCCTTATATTCTACCATAAAAACAAATCCCTCTCAACATGAGAGGGATTAATCTTTTGTGAAAATTTGGTGATTATTTCATTGTAATGTTGCCATTGATTTTTGCGCCAATCTCAACACCGAGTTCACCGCACTTAATATTACCCGTAATACGTGCTGTGCTTATAAGTGCTAATCTTCCAACGCAATCAATATCGCCATTAACAACACCCATGATTGTTGCATTCATGCATTCAATGTCGCCATTTAAAATAACACCATCTTTAACAATCATCTGCTTTTCAGCCTTGAAGTTTGCGATTAGTTGGCCCTTTTCCAAGCTGATATTGCTAGCTGCAACATTTCCTCTAATAGTACCGGAAACGATTACATTGCCGCAAGCTTGTACGTCGCCTTCAATGGAACCTGCAATTGCAACATTTCCCTTTGTCTTGATGTTACCAATAATCTTTGTGTTTTCAGCAACGATAGCAGTCTCTTCTACGACAGTAGGAACGACTTCTCTTGGCTCTTCATTTACTACCGCTGTGTTTAATGTTTCCATTGTTTCGTTAAGTACAGTTTCAGCCATTAGAAATCACCTCCTAAGTCAAATTCGGATTCGATATCTAAAATCTTATCGTTGTTGCGCATTGTTACATTACCATTGATTCTTGCGCCTTGCTCTGTAGTGATATTATCAGCTACGATATTGCCAGCAAGTAAGGAACCAGTTAAGAGTGTTGCATCGTGTCGAACATCGCAGTTGCCCTTAACTTTACCCGACATAACAAGATCTCCACATTCGATATTGCCTACCATTATGCTTCCGGCGCCGATTTCTACTCCTTCACTAGCAGCGATATCGCCTTTAACTCTGCCTTCTCTGATCGCAACATTTAATGCACTGATGTTACCTATTGTTAAACTCTTTGAAGAGAAAGACTGTGTTGTTGTTACATCTCCAAAAATCTGTCCAACGGATTGGATAGCATCTTTAGATTTTATTTCACCATAGATTTCCATAGTTGATGAAATCTTTGTAGTCGCAACTACAACAGTTTCCGTCTTAATTTCGCCAATAGGCTCGCTTCTTAAATTATCTGTTGTATTAGCTGTTTCAACACTCATAGTATCCATCTCATCGACTGGATTATCGTGTCTTCCGAAGCCTTTAACAAAATTGCCTTTCATAGTCTTCTCCTTTTATAACATAGGTACACATTGTCATTATAGTATAAAAAACTATTCAATGCAACAAAAACCTTATAATTGCATCATTATCATCTTAGGCTAAAATTTCAACTACTTTTCGAGCGCAGCTTGCTGCATCAGTAGTGTAAGCATCTGCTCCGATTCTATCGCAGAAGTCTTGAGTAATAGGTGCTCCGCCTACCATAATTGTCACTTTGTCACGGATTCCTTCGGATTTTGCAAGTTCTACCACACGCGCCATCTCATTCATCGATGTTGTAAGGAGTGATGAGCAAGCAATAACATTGCATTTTTCTTCCTTTGCAGTCTTAACAAAATCCTCTGCGCTAACGTCTACGCCAAGATCTATAACCTCAATTCCACTTCCTTCTAACATAATTTTAACTATGTTCTTGCCAATGTCATGAAGGTCGCCCTTTACTGTACCCATAACAGCCTTTCCAACAACCTTGTCAGCCTGCCCAGCTAAGAGTGGTTTTAGAATTGCCATAGATTCACTCATGCACTTTGCAGCCATCAACATCTCAGGCACGAAAGCTTTACCACTGGAGAAATCTTCTCCCAATTGATTCATTCCGGCTATTAGGCCTTCGCTTAAAATGTTTTCTGCTTTTGTACCTTCGTCAAGTGCCTGCTCGACAAAGCTTACGGCCTTCTTTTTTTGACCTTTTATAAGTGCAGATTTAATTGCAGAAATAGTGTCCTCGCTAGCAGTCGCCTGTACTTCAGATGTGGTAGCAGCGACGCGAGAAGCACGTCTTACCGTAGCAGTTGCCCTAGAAGGCATATGCGCTACAGCATTGTACTTATTTATTTCATCATTGATGATAGGATCAACATGTGGGAAAATCGTTCCTGCCAAACCATAAGTAATGGAAGGAATGAAATGTCCTCCTGGGCAATATTCATTGAGTGCTTTTTTAACATAGTCCCTAATTTCTTGCTCAGAAGAATCTGGCGTATCAATAGCCGCGCCGATGCCACCCATAAGAATCATTTTGCCCTTAAGGCGTTCTTGTAATTCTGGTATATTATTCTCTGGCAATACGCCCTGCCAGCACTGGATACCAATTTCAACCATGTCATCAACTATAGGGCTCAAATATGAGTCTGCATGGTGAATAGCAATCACGCCTTGTGAACGGATATAGCCATAGATTTTTCTATAAGGTTCTTTAAAGAATTCACGCCACATTTCTGGACTCATAAAAAGTTGAGTCTTTGTGCCCCAGTCATCATGGAAAAAGATTGCATCTGGGTGCATTTTCTCGCAGTATAGTTTCATTACCTTAAGCTTGAATTCACAGATATAGTCAATCAATTCATGCATTTCTTGTGGATGCTCATAAAGGTTAGTTAATGTATCTTGGAATCCCATAAGGAAATGGCACTCTTCGAAAAGTCCTGTTCCAGAGAAAGCACATAAAAGTCTGTCATCTCCTGTGGTTTTTCTTGCATCAGCGATGCATTCTTCCCAGCCGTTCTGGCAGTTAGCTTCTACATCGGGTGCTTTCACATAATCACGCCAATTAGTAATATCTTTGAGCACTTTTACGTCATCTGTTGTAATCGGTTGCTGTCCGGGGTGATCTGCAGGCCATGCTATTGTAACACCCCAGCGATCCTTTCCTGTCATGCCAGGATGCCTGCCATTCATCAGATAACCATTCACTGGATCCATTAGCCATAGATTTAGTGCTTCATACTGAACCAGTTGGCGTTCTGGTTTTCCGTCTGGTTTAAGCATCTCTAAAAAGATTTCTTTTGCATTCATGTTAGTCCCTCCGTTTAGCGTTTCTTTTCTAGTAAAACGCATGATGTAAAAGTGATTGTTTTTTCTCCCCTATAGTAAGGCATATCCGACTTCGTGCACACATCGCTTACCAAGAGACCATAAGCCTCCATAGACGAAAGCATCTTCTTAGGGTATCTGCATGGTTTATCGGGATAAGTGCATACCTCACATCTAGTGCATGTACCTGCGCTTAATGGTAAGCAATCCGGTATTAAAGTACGAATTTGGCGTGCCAACAGTTTAAAGCGTTCATCGTGTTTACTTGATGCTTTTGCAATGCCTTCTGCATCAAATTCGTCTTCTAACGTTCCTATGGTCTGCACCAGAATTCCGTTCTCATATTGCTTAATTCTTTCTCCGCACTGCTCTATCGATCCACAGCCCGGTGGACACGCCCAGCGTGTTCCATAAATTTTGCAGCAATCAGCAGAACACATTTTGCGCACTTCAGGCAGAACTTCTAGGCTTTCAATATTTAGTTCCTTGCTATCTTCAAAACCGATATCCCTTGCAAGTTTTAACCAATCCATCTTGTAAATTCTCTTTGTTTGTGTAGAATATATATTATTAGTAATAATAGAATTATAGAATTTTGGTGATGATATGTCAATCTTGGTTGTACTTGCAAATGATAAAAAGACTACAATTCAATTTGCGGGTTCTAGGAATCTTCTAGAACTCTTGCGCGAAAACGGCTATACGATTAGTGCGCCTTGCGGTGGGGACGGAAGATGTGGCAAATGCCAGGTAAAACTGACCGAGGCAGGCATTGCAAAAACCGTTTTGGCATGCCAGACTATGCTCGAGTCCGACTGCGTTGTTGAACTTCTTGATGAACAGCCCGACATTTCATGGAACAGCACAGATACATACATCGCAAATTATGATAAAAGAAATGGTTATGGTGCGGCAGTTGATTTAGGCACAACGACAATTGCAGTAAAATTATATGATCTTTCAAATGGCGCTATGTTAGGTGAACTAAGCCAATGGAATGTTCAAAAGAGTTTTGGCAGTGACGTCATAACTCGAATAGACTATTGCATAAAAAATGCTGATGGTTTATCTACATTAAGCAATCTGGTACGTAACCAGGTTAAAGAAATGCTTAATGAGTTATGTAATAAGAACCACTCATCCTATAGCAATATTTTAGAGATTGTTATATCCGGCAACACCGTAATGCAACACATATTCTGCGGACTTTCGCCTGCAAGCATTGCATCCGCACCTTTTACCCCACAAACTTTGTTTGATGAAAACATGCGATATGAATTGGACGGCACACCCGTTGTATTTTCTCCATGTATTGCTGGCTATGTCGGTGGTGATATCACAGCCGGATTGCTTTCTCAAAAACTTCATGAACAGGTCGGACAATCACTCTTTATTGATGTCGGAACCAACGGCGAGATGGTACTTAGTAGAGACGGTAGTTTTACTGCTTGTGCAGTGGCCTCAGGACCTGCGTTTGAAGGTGCAGAGATTTCTTGCGGAATGCCAGCTACTGATGGCGCCATTTACTCTGTAGAATTAATCGACGATGGACTCAAATATGAAGTCCTTGGTAATGGTGAGGCTCAAGGTCTTTGCGGCTCAGGTCTGTTGGATTTGGTCGCATGCTTACTTGAACTAGGATATATAGATGAAAGTGGTTGCCTGATGGAAAACGAAAGTGGTGAATCAGTATTTTATCTAACGGATAGAGTATTCCTCACTCAACGTGACATCAGACAACTCCAACTTGCAAAAGCTGCTGTTGCTGCAGGAATTTGCTTGCTGCTAAAAAAGCAAAATATAGAATTAGACGATCTGAATGCGTTGTATTTGGCAGGTGGATTCGGTAATCGCCTAAATGTAAATAGTGCAATACGAATCGGCATGTTACCACGCCAAATGAGAGGCAAGATTGTTTCTGCCGGCAACACCAGTCTTTTAGGGGCAGAGCAGGCACTTCTAAACCTAGCTTCGCGTTCTACACTTAAATCGATTAAAGACAATTGTCAATATTTAGAACTTTCTTCTTCTAACGACTTTAATGATACATTTGTTGAAGAAATGAGTTTCCCGGAGGTAATTTAATGAATATAACATTTCCGTTAATACTAGATGGCGCTATGGGTACACAGCTCTATAAAGCTGGTATGCCAAGCGGTGTATGCCCTGAAGAATGGGTACTTGCTCACCCAGATGTTGCTTTGAAAATTCAAAAATCCTATGTAGACAGTGGCTCACAGGTAATATATTCACCAACTTTCGGTGGCAATGCATCTGCATTAGAAAGCAACGGGGTGTTTAACAAAGTTTATGAATATAATAAGCAACTCGTTCAGATTTCAAAAGAAGCCGCGAATGGTAGGGCACTTGTCGCTGGCGATATATCTTCCACTGGCGGTATGCTCTATCCTATGGGTGATATGAGTTTTGAAGAATTGTATGAAATCTACCGTGAGCAGGCTTCAGCTTTGGAAGAAGCAGGGGTTGATATCTTTGTTATCGAGACAATGACCGCTTTAGCAGAAGCTCGTGCTGCCGTTCTTGCGGTTAAATCCTTAAGCGACAAGCCTATTTTTGTTTCATTTTCTTGCGATGAAAATGGTAAAACAATGATGGGTACAGATATTTGCGCTGCGCTTCAGGTTATGCAGGGCATGGGTATAGATGCATTCGGGCTCAATTGTTCTCAAGGGCCAAAGGAAATGTTACCTCAAATCCATCGCCTTAGAGAATACTCTGAGGTTCCGCTTATTGCTAAGCCTAATGCAGGCCTGCCACAAACTATTGACGGCAAAGCAACTTATACAGTAAAAGCAGATGAATTCGTATCCTATGTGCCTGCTCTTTCCGATGCCGGTGTCAATATCTTCGGTTCCTGCTGTGGAAGTGATGATAGTTTTATCAAAGCACTTAAGGATACACTTTCCGGTGTCCAAATGAAAGCTCCATCACCACTTCACCCCGAGCTTTTGCCTTGTGCTACTGAGAAAGAAGTTTTCCTACTAGATCCAGCTGTCACATATTCACAGGTCTTTGCTTGCGATGACGAGTTAGAAGATAACCTCTGTGAACTAGAGGAAGGTGAATTATTCGCTATAGAAATAAAATCCGTTAACGATGTCGCAGCTTTTTCTGATGTTCAATACGCAATCAGAAATCCTCTTTGCATTATCTCCGATGATGCTGCACTATTAGAAAAGGCTCTTCGGGCTTATCAGGGACGCCCTTTGTATGAAGGAAATCTCACAGATGAGGAGCTAATTCCTCTAGTTGAAAAATATGGACTGATAATTTAATTAATTCAAAAAATAATAAAAAGACATCAGACAAAAGTCTGATGTCTTTTTTTGGATTAGAAACCATATATTGATAGAAATTCCCACTACGGTTTCAAAATGCAAGTTACTCATTTATGATTTCGATTCTAATGTCACCCGTATCCGTGGTAATTTTGCATTTGCCACCGGAAGTCGTTTCGGGAACATCAATCTTGCCGGTGTCGCTGTGCGCGATAAATACTTTGG
>JAZQQK010000008.1:0-16400 GCA_045629065.1 Anaerovoracaceae bacterium
TTTTAGTTGTGCTAATTATTCTGCTTCGAAGACTTTTACGAAGGCTTCGACTAAGTCTTGCGCATCCTTACGAGTTGTGCGACCGAAGTATTGGCCGTCAACCTTTATAACGGAGTGCTCTGATGTCGAGTTATAGACCTCGACAAGTCTGGAGTTATAGTAGTCGCTACCGTAAAGTCTGATAGCGATAGTCTTGCTTCCAACTGAACTTTCTTCAAAGTCTGCTACGGCAGTCTTTTTTAATTGCTTCATAAGTTCAGTGAGATCGATTTCTTCACCACCCATAACATACGTCGTGCTTGTCTTATTAGCATCATGGTTGAAGTTAACAGTGAAGTTTTTGTTATCCATTGATACGACCATCTTATCGATATTCTCTGGATTTAAGAGTGCGAGCTCTGTGGCCTTGAGTACATCGTAATCAGTTGTAGCAAAGTAATCATAGTCTTTAGGGTCCATACGGTAAACGATAGGGGAACCTTTCATATTGATATAAGCTACTGCATCGCTTTCCTTTGATAAGTAGTAAACTACTTCGGACTTCTCTACGCTATCGCTCTTTAGAAGATACTTTGCTGTGATTGTGAGATCTGGATCGTCTAAACCATACTGAGCGAGGCCGTCATTGTCTGCTTCGAATGTAACATAGTCTACTAATTCATAACCAGTCAAATATCCAATGAAGTTGGATGCGTTTAATGTATTGAGCGGCATGTATGTGCCGTTTTTCTTTACGTAATATCTGTATTGATCGGAGTAGCTATATACGTTCTCGTCATCGTAGTAGATGTGAGTGTTGTTAGCGCCCTCAAGGATGAAGTCTGTAACTCTATAGCACTGAGGGAAAACGTCGTACTGGAGTAGGTTGTAAATCGTAAGATTGAACTTGTCCATTACATCGTCTGTAGCCAAGTAGACATTACCATCGCCTACATTAGTATATCTCAAGCCATCCATACCGGACAAATCACCAAAGTCCATAGTGTAGTCTTTGTCTACTGTTTTGACAGTAATTGAGCACTTAGGATTCTTGAGACCATAAGTTGCCAACTTGTCTGGCTTTTCGATAGTGAAGCTTGTCTGGAAGTTTTGAATCTGAGCGAGTAAGCTGTTAACCTTATCCTGCTGAACAGGGAAAAGTTCATCTTCCGGAACAATCCATTTTCCATCCTGCTTTGCGAAGTGGAAATCAGTCTTGTCATATTTCCAGCTGAACTCAGTTATATCAGCGCCTTTGAACTGCATAATTGTGCCAGCCTCGGCTCTAACCTTTTCCTTGTAGTTGTCAAGGTTCAAAACGATGACTGAAGCTACGATTAAAGCCACGAGGACAATAGCTAAAATGATTAAAGTCTTTTTATTCTTCATTTAAGCTTCCTCCTGAAGATGAGCTCGACAATACCCATGAGTAAGAATACAGCAGGGATGATGATTAACATTATGAGCTTTAACATACTAGCCTGTGATTCTTTGATTGTTAAGTAATCGTAGTCAACAGACTTGGAAACGATAGAGATTGTATTCTCTTCGCTTAACCATGATAAGGAGTTCATAAACATCTTCATGTTAGCGCCGGATGAGTATGAATTGTATGTGGCGTCTGCAATATTAGTAGTGCCGTACCAAACAATCTTTGCACCGGATGGGAGATTATCGATTGAAGCTGCGAGTGCAAAAGGACCATCAGCATCGATGTCTTCTCTTTCTACATACTTTGAGGAGAATCCTTCTGTCTTGGAATATGAAGACTCAGTTGTAGTTAAGAACTTAGTGACGTGAGCATCGCCTACTTCGTTTACGATGGCACCCTGAGTTACAGCTGTTACTGGTGCATATTTGTCTGCAATCAAATCATCTGTGATATCGCTTGATTCAAGCTCAGGGAGAAGGATATATGGATAGCCAAATGCGTATTTGGCTTGATTTTCTTCCATTACGAAGCCTTGAACGAGGTCGATACCGTATTCGCTTAATAAAGCAGTTTCGTTCTCGAGGAGGCCTTCAGCTACTACGGCTGTTGCAGCGAGTAATTTGCCGCCATTGTTTACGTAGTTAACGATGATTTCCTTTTCTTTTTCGGAGATGTCTGACTGAGGTCCCCAGAGCATAACCATGTCTGCGTCATTAGGAATGTTTCCTGACTTTACAACGGAGATTTCTTCCCAGTCGATATTGGCCTTTGTGATGGCGTTGGATAATGTTTCTGGTAATTCGCCTTCGCCGTGTCCTGTTAAGATATAGAGCTTAGGTAAATCTTCTCTTGTTACATAGTCAATAGCGGATGTCAATTCGCTTTCGCCATCAAAATATGTCTTGTATGTGCCGTTAGTGTAGTACTCTTTAGTATCTACATCGTAGATTTCAGTGAATGGGATATATTTATATCTTGAGCCGGCATCTACGATAACATCGTTATTTGTAACTTCGCCTGTTGTATAGTTCTTAGCAAATGTAGGATATACGTCAGGGTTGATTACTTCAAAATTGATTTTTGAATTGTATTCGGCATACTTCTCAAGGAGTTTCTTTAGGATGGCATCTTCCTGGCCTGCTTGGCAAACTAGGTAGATGTCTAAGTCTTCATCAACATTTGAGAGAACAGCCTTTGTTGTAGCAGTTACTGAATAAAGCTTCTTGGATGAGAGGTCGAGCTCTGTAAACTTTGATGGAAGTGCACCGATAAGAACGTTTACGAAGAGTGCGATGAGTACAACTACTACCGTTAAAAGTGCGCTATAGCTTCCTGACTTGAAAGCATTGGAACGATTATTCTTCATTAGTTATACCTCCTCTTCTCCATAGATTGAACAGTGAGGAATAAGAATACTCCAATCACTGAAAGGAAGAGTACGATACATTTGATATCAAAAATACCATTTGTGAAACTCTCGAAGCTGTTATAGAGTGAAATCTTTCTCATTACTGTAGGAACGAGAGTTTCGAAGAATGTGGACTTGATAAAGAAGAATACAAGTGCAATGACTTCGAGTACGCCGCCTACGATGGCACCGAGTTTAATACTCTTTGTGAACCACTTGATTATGAGCATGATTAGTGCATTGAAAACAGTGAGTGTAACAAGTGTAATAATTCTGGAGCCAGTAACGAGTTCGGAAAGTTTAATTAAGAAATAGTTTACAAGGATTACGCATGCGGAGAGACCAGCAGCGATTCCTTGGCTTTCTGTAAGTGATGAGATAAACATACCTACTGCCACCCAACTTGCTGCGAAGAGCAAGAATGCGAAGAGTGCGCCATATGACTGTGCGAGATTTACTTCGCCGTATCTACTAAAGATGAGTGGATAGATGCAAGTGATGAGGAATGGAACTAAGAATACTTCCATGAGTGCGAGGAACTTGCCTGCAACAATCTGCCACATTGAAAGTGGAAGGGAGTAGAGCAATTGGTCAGTTCTCTGACGGCGCTCCTCGGAGATTGAATTCATCGTGAGGATAGGGATGATAAGGATGAATATGATGCTTACCATCGAAAGTACGTATTCGAAGTTTGCAAGGGAGCCATTGATGTTATAGATTAAGCAGCAGCCGCCGATTGCGAGGATGAATAATACTTCAAAGACTGTAGTCGCAAAACTGTGGTCTAAAAGTTCTTTTTCGTGTTTAAAGATTTTCCACATTATCGGCCACCTCCTTTTCCTCTTTTATAGGAGCTTCAGCTTCTTTAGCTACTGGAGCTTCTTCCTGAGTGAGCTCGATGAAGATGTCTTCAAGGCTAGCCTTGACAGGTGTCATCTGGTAAACAACCTTTTCTTCTTTTGCGAATGCAAGTGAAATCTTCTTTTGAGCTTCCTTCATATCATCAATGTTAAGGTTTACTTCACAGCTTGATCCGTCTTCTGTAGCATTCACAGTTACCTTAGTGATGAATGGAAGTGCAGTTAAGATTCTCTCAGCATCTTCCTTATTAGCATCAACTTCAAGTTTGATTGATGAACTTTCTTGCAGGTACTTCTGTAAGTTCTGTGGTTCATCGAAAGCGAGAAGCTTGCCGTGAGCGATGATTAAAACCTTGTCGCAAATCATCTGAACTTCAGAAAGTATGTGGCTAGAAAGAATTACAGTGTGCTTTTCTGATAATTGCTTGATGAGTTCACGAATTTCAATCATCTGCATTGGGTCGAGGCCTACTGTAGGTTCGTCGAGAATGATAACCTCTGGATTACCCAATATAGCCTGCGCGATTCCAACACGCTGTTTATATCCTTTTGAAAGGTGCTTGCAAAGACGGTTCTGCATCTTTACAAGTCCTGTTTCTTCGATTACTCTATCTACTTCCCACTTGATATCTTTCTTGCCGATGCCTTTTACACTGGCAACGAATGAAAGGTATTCCCTTGGAGTTGAGTCCAAATAGAGTGGTGGGATTTCTGGCAAGTAGCCAATTAGTTTCTTTGCCTCTTTTGCTTCTTCAAAAATGTCATGTCCACCGATAGTGACTGTTCCAGATGTTGCAGATAAGCAACCAGTCATGATATTCATCGTAGTGGATTTTCCGGCACCGTTAGGTCCCAAGAAGCCATAGACAGAACCATTTTCAATTTCGAAGCTTAAGTCATCGACAGCTTTGAAATCGCCATAGTATTTAACTAGGTGGTCAACTTTGATCATGGAATGTTATCCTCCTTGCGTTTATATTAATGCTTTGATACTAGTTTACAATGTTATTTTGTGCTTAAAGTGAACGAATAGTGTGTTTTCGGCATAAAAGCATTTATATTTATAACACAAAAACGCCTATATATAAAGTATTTTATTATATATTTTATGCGTGCGCAAAAAATAATTGAAGATTTCGTGAAATTTTTCTTGCATATTTGCTTTTGGTGTTATATACTATTAAACTGCCATAAAAGTTAAGATGTGATAGTCTGCCCTTCTATGAGTAAGCGCAAAAGCCTTGTGCTTCAAGGAAAGAGCCGAGTTTGCACATCTAGTAAAGAAATATAAGGAGTGATGAAGATGCCAAAACCTATACAAGTAGGTAGAAAAGAACGTATGACATTCGCTAAAATCAACGAAGTCTGCCCAATGCCTAATCTCATCGACATTCAAACTGCTTCATACAAGTGGTTCGTTGAAGAGGGATTAAAAGAGGTATTCGAAGACATTTCTCCAATTAAGGATTATGCTAATAACCTTATTTTGGAATTCATTGATTATACGCTTTCTGATCAAGCAAAATATGACCAGGAAGAATGTAAGGACCGCGATGCTACATACGCTGCTCCACTTAAAGTAAAAGTAAGACTCATTAACAAGGAAACTGGAGAAGTTAAAGAGCAAGAAGTATTCATGGGTGATTTCCCTCTTATGACTGAAAAGGGAACATTCATCTACAACGGCGCAGAACGTGTTGTAGTAACTCAGCTTGTTCGTTCCCCTGGACCTTACTATGAGGCTTCAGTTGACAAATCTGGTAACCACCTCTATGCTTCCACGATTATTCCTAACCGTGGTGCTTGGATTGAGTACGAGACAGACGAGAAGGAAATTATCCACACTAGAGTTGACCGTACTAGAAAATTACCAGTAACAATTCTTTTGAGAGCTTTGGGTTATTCCAGAGACGAAGATATCATCAACCTATTAGGTGAAGATGATAGACTCAAAAAGACAATTGCAAAGGACGAAATCGAAGCTAAGGCTAACGATGAACTCGCTAAGCTTTTGAAGAGAGATCCTAACTGCACAAAGACATTAGATGAAATGTGCAACGAAGTAGCTCTCAAGGCTTTATATGAAAAGTTACGTCCTACAGAGCCTGCAACATTCGAAGGTGCTAGCGCTTTATTCAAGGCTACATTCTTTGATCCTAAGCGTTATGACTTAGCAAAGGTAGGCAGATATAAATATAATAAGAAGTTAGGTCTCACTAACCGTATCATCGGTTTAGTAGCTGCTGAAGACATCACTAACCCTGAGACTGGTGAAATCATGGTTGAAGCTGGCAAGAAGATCGACCGCGAAACTGCTTTCGCTATCGAGAACGCTGGAGTTAAGTTCATCATGGCTCACTGCCCAATCAAGGGAAGAGAAAACGAAGTAGCTAAGGTTATCGGTTCTAACTTCGTAGATCTTAAGACTTTCGTTAAAGAATACGCTGATAGCAAGTATCAAGACGTAGATTTTGACGCGCTTAAGATTGCTGACAAGGTTTACTGCCCAGTATTAAAGGAAATCTTAGGCTTAGACCTTTCAGTTGAGGATTTCAAGGAAGCGTTAGTTGACAGAAAGCACGACTTATCACCAAAGCACATTTTGACTGATGATATCGTTGCATCTGTAAGCTACTTACTTAACTTGAACTATGGCATCGGATCAGTTGACGATATAGACCATTTAGGCAACCGTCGCTTAAGAACTGTTGGCGAACTCCTCCAAAACCAGTTCCGTATCGGTCTTGCTAGAATGGAGAGAGTAGTAAAGGAAAGAATGACTATTCAGGACATCGATGTTACTACTCCACAAGCTTTAATCAATATTAGACCTGTTACTGCAGCTATCAAGGAATTCTTTGGTAGTTCACAGTTATCACAGTTCATGGACCAGAACAACCCACTTGCTGAATTAACTCACAAGCGTAGATTATCCGCTTTAGGACCTGGCGGTCTTTCCAGAGAAAGAGCCGGATTCGAAGTCAGAGACGTACACCATTCACATTATGGCAGAATGTGTCCTATCGAGACTCCAGAAGGTCCAAACATCGGACTTATTGGTTCACTTACTACATATGGTATCATCAACCAGTATGGTTTCATCGAGACTCCATACAGAGTTGTTAAGGATGGCGTTGTAACAGACGAAATCCAATACTTAACAGCAGATGACGAAGAAATGATGGTTATCGCAGAAGCTAACGAACCACTCGACAAGGACAACCATTTCGTAAATGAAAAGATTGCTTCTCGTGGTGTTCACGGCGATATCATCCTTTCCGCTAGAAAAGATATCGATTACATGGATGTTTCACCTAAGCAGGTAGTTTCCGTCGCAACAGCAATGATTCCATTCCTTGAAAACGACGACGCTAACCGTGCCTTGATGGGTTCCAACATGCAACGTCAGGCAGTTCCACTTTTAGTAACTGAAGCTCCTATGGTTGCAACTGGTATGGAATACAAGGCAGCTAGAGACTCCGGTGTAGTCATCTTAGCAAAGCATTCCGGAACAGTTGAATTCGTAGATGCTGATTACATCCAGATCAGACGTGATTCTGACAACGAGCTCGATGAATACAAGCTCTTAAAGTTCAGACGTTCCAACCAGGGCACTTGCATTAACCAACGTCCAATCGTTTCCTTCGGTGAACACATCGAAGAAGGCGAAGTTATCGCAGATGGTCCTTCCACAAGCATGGGTGAAATTTCCTTAGGTAAGAACTTACTTATCGGTTTCATGACTTGGGAAGGTTACAACTACGAAGACGCCGTAGTGCTCAACGAAAGACTTCTCATGGAAGATGTACTCACATCACTCCATATTGAAGAATATGAAACAGAAGCAAGAGATACTAAGCTTGGACCTGAAGAAATCACTCGTGAAATCCCTAACGTTGGTGAGGACGCACTTCGCGACTTAGACGAAGAAGGTATCATCAGAGTGGGTGCAGAAGTTGATTCATCAGACATCTTAGTAGGTAAGGTTACTCCAAAGGGAGCAACTGATCTCACTGCAGAAGAAAGACTCTTACGTGCTATTTTCGGTGAAAAAGCTCGTGAGGTTAGAGATACTTCATTAAGAGTACCTCATGGTGAAACTGGTATCATCGTAGACGTTAAGGTATTCACTCGTGAAGCTGGCGACGAACTTCCACCAGGAGTTAACAAGCTCGTTAGAGTTTACATCGCTACAAAGAGAAAGATTAACGTCGGCGATAAGATGGCCGGTCGTCACGGTAACAAGGGTGTTATTTCCAGAATCTTACCAGAAGAAGATATGCCATTCTTAGAGAACGGCCAACCACTTCAGGTAATGCTTAACCCACTCGGCGTTCCTTCTCGTATGAACGTTGGACAGGTACTCGAAGTTCACTTAGGTTTAGTAGCAAAGAGCAAGGGCTGGTATGTATCAACTCCTGTATTCGATGGTGCTACAGAAAAAGATATTTTCGAACTCTTAGATGAATGTGGATATCCTAAGACAGGTAAGTTACAGCTTAGAGATGGACGTACAGGTGAACCTTTCGATCACCCAGTAACAGTTGGTTACATGTACATGCTCAAGCTCCACCACTTAGTTGACGATAAGATTCACGCTAGATCTACGGGTCCTTACTCACTCGTTACTCAACAGCCACTCGGTGGTAAAGCACAGTTTGGTGGCCAGAGATTCGGTGAAATGGAAGTTTGGGCGCTCGAAGCTTACGGCGCAGCTTATACTCTCCAAGAAATCTTAACAGTTAAGTCCGACGATATCGTAGGTCGTGTAAAGACATACGAAGCAATCGTTAAGGGCGAAAACATTCCTACTCCAGGCATCCCTGAATCCTTCAAGGTATTAATTAAGGAAATGCAAGCTTTAGGTTTGGATGTTAAGGTATTATCCGAAAATAACGAAGAAATCCAATTAAAGGAAAGCTCAGAATACGACGATGATTATCCAACAGTTGACAGAATGATCGACTTTGAGACATTCCGTCCATCCGATGATGAAGTCTTAGCAGAAGGCTTCACACCAGATGTACCTGAAGAGGAAGAGGAAGAAGACCTCGGACTCGACAGCATCGAAGGTCCTACTGACGAAGAAATCTTAGAATTGGAACACTAATTAGTTGAGTTAAATAGAAAGGGGAGAATTCCTTGAATACTATTCCTAATCAAGAAAATGAATTAAACAACTTCGAATCTATTCAGATTAGCCTCGCTTCTCCTGAAAAGATTCTCGAGTGGTCACACGGCGAAGTAACAAAGCCAGAGACTATAAATTACAGAACACTCAAACCAGAGCCAATGGGACTTTTCTGCGAAAAGATCTTTGGACCTATGAAGGACTGGGAGTGCCACTGCGGAAAGTACAAGAAGATTAGATACAAGGGAATCGTTTGTGACCGTTGCGGAGTAGAAGTTACTAAGGCAAAGGTACGTAGAGAAAGAATGGGTCACATAGAGCTTGCTGCTCCAGTTTCTCATATCTGGTATTTCAAAGGTATCCCTTCAAGAATTGGTTTATGCTTAAACGTAACACCAAGAAACTTGGAGAAGGTATTATACTTTGCTGCTTACATCGTAACTAAGCCAGCTTACGAATTAGACGAAAACGGTCAGTTACCAAAGGATGAAAACGGCAACGATATCAAGAAAGCCATCCATGAACCTGAGAAGACTATCGACATCTTAGATCCAGTAACTGGTGAAAAGGTAAGCGAAAAGTTTATTCCAGAATACAGACTTGAATCTAAGGAAGTATTATCCGAAGTTCAATACAATGATGCTAAGCGTTTATACGGCGACAAGTTTGAAGCTGGTATGGGTGCTGAATCAGTTAGAAAGCTTCTTTGCGAAATCGACCTTGATGAAGAATCAAAGAAGTTAAGAGAAGAATTAGCTGAAATCTCAAAGAAGGAAGCTAAGGAAAGCGAAAATCCACAGAAGGCTTCAAAGGCTCAGAAGACTGCTAACCAAAAGAAGGTTAAGCTCGTAAGACGTCTCGAAGTTATCGAAGCTTTAAGAATTTCTGGCAACCGTCCTGAATGGATGGTACTTACAGTAATTCCTGTAATTCCACCTGATATCCGTCCTATGGTTCAGTTGGATGGTGGTAGATTCGCTACATCAGACTTAAACGATTTATATCGTAGAGTAATCAATAGAAACAACCGTCTTAAGAGACTCCAAGAATTAGGTGCTCCTGACATCATCGTTCGTAACGAAAAGAGAATGCTCCAAGAAGCAGTTGACTCCCTTATCGATAACGGTAGACGTGGTCGTGCAGTAACTGGTCCTGGCTCCAGACCTCTTAAGTCCTTATCTGACATGTTAAAGGGTAAGCAGGGTAGATTCAGACAGAACTTACTTGGTAAGCGTGTTGACTACTCCGGCCGTTCCGTAATTGTTGTAGGACCTGAATTAAAGTTCTATCAGTGCGGTCTTCCAAAGAAGATGGCTCTTGAACTCTTCAAGCCTTTCATCATGAAGGAATTAGTAGAACAGGGCTATGCTCACAACATTAAGTCAGCTAAGAGAATGGTTGAAAAGGTACGTCCAGAAGTATGGGATGTATTAGAAGGCGTTATTAAGGAACACCCTGTAATGCTTAACCGTGCCCCTACACTTCACAGACTTGGTATCCAAGCATTTGAACCTGTACTCGTAGAAGGTAAGGCTATCAAGCTTCACCCATTAGCATGTACAGCATTCAACGCCGACTTCGACGGCGACCAGATGGCTATCCACGTACCACTTACAGTAGAAGCACAAGCTGAGGCAAGATTCCTCATGCTTTCCATCAACAACATCCTTGCTCCAAAGGATGGATCCCCAATCACAACTCCTACACAGGACATGATCTTAGGATCTTACTACCTCACATATCCTGGTATCGTAAGAAAGACTCTCGAGAACGGCAAGGTTTCCGAAAAGCTCGATGCAGTTAATGACCCTAAGACTAAAGAAGCACTCGACAAAGAGGGCTATGTAAGAGTTCCAGTAAAGGGCGATGGCAAAGTCTTCACAGATATGAATGAAATGATGATGGCTTATCAAACAAAGGCCATCGACATTCACGCCAAGGTTAAGGTTAGAAGATACCTTAACGAAGACGATAAGGTAGGCCAGTTAGTTGAATCCACAGTTGGTAGATTTATCTTCAACGAAGGAATTCCTCAAGACTTAGGCTTCGTAGATAGAGAAAAAGATCCTTATGGACTTGAAGTTGGTTTCCTCTGCGGAAAGAAGGAACTCGGTAAGATTATCGACAAGTGCTTCAAGAAGCACCAGAACACTAGAACAGTTCTCATGCTCGACTACATCAAGGCAACAGGATATAAGTTCTCAACTTTAGCAGCAGTTACTATTTCTGTAGCAGACATGGAAATCCCAGAAAACAAGTGGGAAATCGTAGCTAGCGCAGAAAAAGAAGTTGATAAGTACGAGCAGGCTTATAGAATGGGTCTCATGTCCAACCAGGAAAGATACGAACAAATCATTAAGATTTGGACTAAGGCTACTGATGACGTTGCAGACGCACTTATGGACAGCTTAGCTCCATTAAATAACTTACAGATCATGGCTCACTCCGGTGCCCGTGGTAGTAAGAACCAGATTCGTCAGGTCGGAGGTATGCGTGGTCTGATGGCTAACGCTACTGGTAAGACTGTCGAAATCCCAATCAAGTCAAACTTCCGTGAAGGACTTTCCATTTTGGAATACTTCATTTCATCAAACGGTGCTCGTAAGGGTTTAGCCGACACAGCTCTTCGTACAGCCGACTCCGGTTACTTAACACGTAGACTTGTCGATGTATCCCACAACATCATCGTTAGAGAGTTCGACTGCGGTACTGATGAAGGTATCGAAGTTATGGCTTTCACAGATGGCAAGGAAGTCATCGAACCATTAAAGCAGAGAGTTGCAGGACGTATTGCTCTTAACGATATCGTAGATCCAAAGACTGGTGAAGTTATCGTAGAACAGAACGAAATGATTTTAGAGGCTCAGGCTGAAAAGATTGAAAAGGCAGGTATTGAATCTGTACAGATCAGATCTATCATGACTTGCCACTCCAGAACAGGTGTCTGTGCTAAGTGCTATGGTAGAAACTTAGCAACAGCAGAAGAAGTTAACATCGGCGAAGCAGTTGGTATCATCGCTGCTCAGTCCATCGGTGAACCAGGTACTCAGTTAACAATGAGAACATTCCACACTGGTGGTGTAGCCGGCGGAGACATCACTCAAGGTTTACCAAGAGTAGAAGAACTTTTCGAAGCTCGTAAGCCAAAGGGACTTGCTCAGATCTGCTTAAAGAAGGGCGAAGTTGTAACAATCGCTCCTAATGAAAAGAACCAGACAGTTATCACTACATTTGATAACGAAGAAGGCGAGCAAAAGTACGAAATTCCTTACGGTGCTAGAATCAACGTTAAGGTTGGAGATAAGGTAGTAGCTGGAGACAACATCACAAGAGGTCCATTAGACCCTAAGGATATCTTCCAGTTAAACGGCGCTGCAGGTGTTTACCACTACTTACTCAAGGAAGTACAGCGTGTATATAAGCAACAAGGTGTAGATATCAACGACAAGCACATCGAAGTTATCGTAAGCCAGATGCTTTCCAAGTTCCAAATCGATAACCCAGGTAGCACAGATTTATTACCAGGTTCACTCTACAGCAAGTACGAAATCGAAGATGCTAATGCTGAAGTCGTAGCAAATGGCGGAGAACCAGCTACATACTCCAGAACACTTCGTGGTATCACTAAGGCCTCACTTGCTACATCATCATTCTTATCAGCAGCATCATTCCAAGAGACAACAAGAGTACTCACAGATGCAGCTATCAAGGGTAAGAAGGATAAGTTAGTTGGACTTAAGGAAAACGTAATCTTAGGTAAGTTAATCCCAGCTGGTACAGGTATGAAGACATACAGAAATGTAAACGTAGATTACGGTGTAAACCAGCAGATTATGGATGCTTATGAAGCTCAACAACAAGCTTTGAGAGAAGCTGAAGAAAAAGCTCAACAAGCTCACAAGTTCAAGGAAGAAGAATTTGATGCAGCAGAAGAATTTGCTGAACAAGTTTTTGAAACTCCAGAGATGGAACAAGCAGCTGACATCGTAGAGCTCGATTAATCAATTTGCACGAAAACTAAAACTCGTTGACACGGGTGTGGTTTTTGTGCTAAACTACAATTTGTGTTTGGCCTCAAATCCGAGGTTAAATATATAAGAATTTGCCGATTTTCGGCAGGAAAGGAAGTAAAGGATGCCTACTATAAACCAATTAGTACGCGAAGGAAGAACAAGTTCTGTAAAGAAGTCTACAGCTCCTGCTCTTGGAAAGGGTATGAACTCTTTAAAGAGAGTTGCTACTGATAACTGCTCACCTCAAAAGAGAGGCGTTTGCACATCAGTTAAGACTGTAACTCCTAAGAAGCCAAACTCAGCTTTAAGAAAAGTTGCCAGAGTTAGACTTACAAACGGAATCGAAGTAACTGCTTATATTCCAGGAATCGGACACAACCTCCAAGAACACAGTGTTGTTATGATTCGTGGTGGCAGAGTTAAGGACCTCCCTGGTGTAAGATATCACATCATCAGAGGAACTCTTGATACTGCTGGCGTTGCTGAAAGAATGCAAGCTCGTTCAAAGTACGGCGCAAAGAGACCTAAAGCAAAGAAGTAACGAATCCTCTGATTTGATGCGACTACGTCGCTTTTGCGGCGTTGCCGTAAGGAAGATTCGATATAATTCGCTGCTCTTCGCTTGCGAATTATAACGTTTAGGCAAATAAGGGTAGAGCACCTTTAATATAAAGGCGCTCGCGGCAAAGATAGTTTGTCGAGTACCAACCCGTAACACCGAAACTGCTAAACAATTGCGGGCAGTATTCGGAGTAATCCCACTATGGGGTGAAGAGAAATGCAATTGAATTAATACGAGGAGGGAAGAGAAGTGCCAAGAAAAGGTAACGTTCCAAAGAGAGATGTACTTCCAGATCCTGTTTACGGAAGCGTAGCTGTAGCTAAGTTAATTAACTCAATTATGCTTGATGGTAAAAAGGGAACAGCTCAGTCAATCGTATATGGTGCATTTGATATGATCAAAGAGCAGACTGGCGAAGAAGCATTGGAAGTATTTGAAAAGGCAATGAACAACATCATGCCTGTATTAGAAGTAAAAGCAAAGAGAATCGGTGGTGCAAACTACCAGGTTCCAGTTGAAGTTAGACCTGAACGTCGTCAGACATTAGGTTTAAGATGGCTCACTAAGTACACTAGACTTAGAGGAGAAAGAACTATGGCTGAGAGATTAGCCAAGGAACTTATGGATGCTGCTAACAACACAGGAGCTTCCGTAAAGAAGAAAGAAGATACTCATAAAATGGCAGAAGCTAACAAGGCTTTCGCACATTTTAGATGGTAGGAGGAAGAAATGCCAAGAAGCTTTCCGCTTGAAAAAACAAGAAATATTGGTATCATGGCACACATCGATGCTGGTAAGACTACAACTACTGAACGTATCTTGTTCTACACAGGTAAAACACATAAGCTCGGCGAAACACACGATGGCGCTGCAACTATGGACTGGATGGAACAGGAGCAGGAGCGTGGTATTACTATCACATCCGCTGCTACAACTTGCCAATGGCAGGATTGCAGAGTAAACATCATTGATACCCCAGGCCACGTAGACTTCACAGTAGAAGTTGAACGTTCCTTAAGAGTTCTTGATGGTGCGGTAACTGTATTATGTGCTAAGGGCGGCGTAGAGCCACAGTCCGAAACTGTTTGGAGACAGGCAGAGAAGTATAAGGTTCCTAGAATGATTTTCGTTAACAAGATGGATATCACAGGAGCAAACTTCTTTAGAGTTTACAATATGGTAAAGGATAGACTCAAGGCTAACGCAGTACCTGTCCAATTACCTATCGGTGCCGAAGATACTTTCGTAGGTATCATTGACCTCATTAAGATGAAGGCCGAAATCTACGAAGATGACTTAGGCAAAGTATTTGATGTTGTTGACATTCCAGAAGACATGAAAGCAACTGCTCAGGAATGGCACGACAAAATGGTTGAGTCCGTTGCAGAATGCGACGAAGAACTCATGATGAAGTTCTTAGACGGTGAAGAACTCACTATCGAAGAAATCAAAAAGACAATTAGACAAGAAACAATTGCTGGCAGAATGGTTCCAATGTTCTGTGGTTCATCCTACAGAAACAAGGGTGTACAGATGCTCCTTGATGGTATTATTGATTATATGCCATCACCACTCGATATTCCTGCTATCAAGGGTATCAACCCTAAGACAGAAGCTGAAGACGAGAGAGAAGCTAGCGACAAGGCTCCATTCAGTGCATTAGCATTCAAAATCATGGCTGACCCATTCGTTGGTAAGCTTGCATTCTTTAGAGTATATTCAGGTACTTTAAAGTCAGGTTCTTACGTTTATAACTCTGTAAAGGGTAAGAAGGAAAGAATCGGACGTATTTTGCAGATGCACGCTAACCACCGTCAGGAAATCGAAGAGGTTTATGCAGGTGATATCGCTGCAGCAGTAGGTCTCAAGGACACTACTACTGGAGACACACTTTGCGATGAAGACCACGAAATCATTCTTGAATCAATGGTATTCCCTGATCCAGTAATTGAAATCGCTATCGAGCCAAAGACTAAGGCTGGTCAAGAAAAGATGGGTGTTGCATTAGCAAAGCTTGCTGAAGAAGACCCTACATTCAAGACTTACACTAACCAAGAAACTGGTCAAACTATCATCGCCGGCATGGGCGAACTTCACTTAGAGATTATCGTTGATAGACTTCTTCGTGAATTTAAGGTAGAGGCCAATGTTGGTAAGCCACAAGTATCTTATAAGGAAACATTCACAGGCGAAGCTGACGTTGAAAACAAATACGTTAAGCAATCCGGTGGTAAAGGTCAATACGGTCACGTTAAGATCAAAGTTTATCCTAGAGAGACAGGCACAGGCTTCGAATTCAAGAACTCCATCGTTGGTGGTGCTATTCCAAAGGAATACATCCCTAAGATTGAGGAAGGTATCGTAGAAGCTATGTCAAACGGCCCAATCGCAGGCTATCAGGTAGTAGATATCGGAGTTGAACTTTACGATGGTTCATACCACGAAGTAGACTCCAGTGAAATGTCCTTCAAAATCGCTGCATCCATGGCATTCCGTGAAGCAGCTAAGAAGGCAAAGCCTATCCTTCTTGAACCTGTCATGAAGGTAGAAGTAGTCGTTCCAGATCAATACATGGGCGACGTTATCGGAGATATTTCCTCACGTAGAGGTCGTATCGAAGGATCCGAAATGGATATGGGTGCTGTAACTATTCACGCATTCGTTCCACTCGGAGAAATGTTCGGTTATGCTACTGACTTAAGATCAAAGACTCAAGGTCGTGGAAACTACGTAATGCAGATGGATCACTTTGAGAAATTACCAGACAGCTTAATCGACAAGATTAACAAATAGTTTATTTATATGATTTTTTAAAAATAGTATTTTAGGAGATTAGAAATGGCAAAGCAAAAGTTTGAAAGAACTAAACCACATATTAACATTGGTACTATCGGACACGTAGACCACGGCAAGACAACTCTTACTGCTGCTATCACAAAGACTTTAAACGCAAGATATGGTCTTGGTGAAAAAGTTGACTTCGATATGATCGACAAGGCACCAGAAGAAAGAGAA
>JAZQQK010000009.1:0-20119 GCA_045629065.1 Anaerovoracaceae bacterium
CTTGTGTGCATCCATATGCCATGCGAATTCGTTTCAGGTTTGTTTCGGGATATAATTCTTTCATACGCTCATCCGCTATATCGGCAAATTTTGAAATATCTGCCTCGTGAAGCGTAAAATACATCTCTAGCAATTCGTCAAAAGTAAAAGCTTTGAATATGGCACTATATTTTCTGCCAGACCACCACTGATAATAAGCGATAGCCCACCCAATCCAATACTCAGTTGAACGATCAAGTCGGTCTGTCGGCGCCTCCGTGAGTTCTTTTCCGGTAGTCTCTAAAACGACATCCGATGCAATTTCTATTCCGCTTTTTCCCGCAAGATATGCCGGTTCACCGTTCTCCATTTTCTTACTGACAGAGCTTACGATAAACTGTTTGATAAAGTTTTCTCCTGATATGTCGCAAGTATTGACCGCATAATCAAATGCTTCGCCAAGTACCGCCTGTGCCTTACTCAGATATATTTCTTGGTATGCGTGGATCATCATTTTTGATACCGCCTCTCATAATATCCTGGATATACAATCCGTCATCTTCCTCTTCAAGCATTTCGAAATACATACGATTTGCTTCATCATCGCGTGATTTGCGAAGAACGTAGTATGTATCCTTCTCTGCTACATCAAAGCCTTCAAATTTCAATTTTGAAAATGCGAATTTTGACTTGATAACGATTTGTTCTCCGAGCTTTCCGAGTCGCATAGCACGTGATAATTGCTCTACTGAAATACCGTTGTTAAGGAAGGATTCCGCATAATCAAAATACGAATCGTCTGCACGGTATCCGGTTATCAGATCAAATGCATTTACATTGACTCCGAAGTTGTCGAGCAAATACCGTTTTGCCCTTCTTGCGACCGGTGTTTTTATTGAAAACAATCTGTGTTCGACCAAAACTGCGATCCAGTTGAGTATTGTATAATCCGGTCCGTTCAGATTCAACACATTGAGATACTCCGTATCTAAAGTGTAACGGTTGGAAAAGCCATCCCGAAGAGATGATACGGCCCATTCCTTTGCCAGAGCATCGCTCTCGGTGCAATAAAAGCCAAGTCCAAAATCGTTATTATTTTTTCCTTTTCCAAACTCAGGTACTTCAACAACTTCCTTCGAGCCATGATATATTGTAATCAACTTTTTCATTTATTTTCCTCCACTTTATTACTGTTGAAATTATATCACCAAAGCGATAGTCCGTCAAGAGATTTGACATATTTTATATCACCAAAGTGATATCGAACGATTATATTATTGAGCCTGTCTTTTAGTTCTACCCTTTATGACCACGCAAATAAAAACCTGAAATCATACGATTTCAGGTTTTTTGTTTGTCTGTTATACCTTCGGTCCTGCCCCTACTAACTTCTTGCCCTCTTCATCGCCTTCGTACTTCTTGAAGTTCTGGATGAAGCGACTGGCGAGGTCGCGGGCTTTAGCATCCCAGTCGGACACATTCGCGTATGTGTCTCTAGGGTCCAAAACGCGCGTATCAACGCCTATAAGCTCTGTTGGGATTGACAGCCCGAAATATGGGATTTCCTTTGTAGGAGCGCCATTTATGGCTCCTGAGAGGATTGCATCGATGATACCTCTAGTATCCTTTATCGAAATGCGCTTTCCTGTGCCGTTCCAGCCCGTATTCACGAGATAGGCTTTAGCACCGGACTGCTGCATTCTCTTTACTAACTCATCTGCGTATTTCGTAGGTGGGAGTTCGAGGAAAGCCTGACCAAAGCATGCTGAGAATGTAGGTGTTGGCTCGATGATTCCTCGCTCTGTGCCTGCGAGCTTAGCTGTGAAGCCTGAGAGGAAGTAATACTTCGTCTGCTCAGGTGTGAGTATGGATACCGGTGGCAGTACGCCGAATGCATCTGCTGAGAGGAAGATTACGTTCTTCGCTGCTGGTGCGGATGATACTGGGCGCACGATGTTTTTAATATGATCGATTGGATAAGAGGATCTAGTGTTTTCTGTCACGCTCTTGTCGTGGAAGTCCACATGTCCCTCTTCATCCACTGTGACGTTCTCGAGGAGTGCGTCGCGTGTGAGCGCGTTATAGATATCGGGTTCGGCTTCTTTGTCGAGGTCGATTACTTTTGCGTAGCAGCCACCTTCGAAATTGAATATACCTTTATCGTCCCAACCGTGCTCGTCGTCGCCGACCAAAAGCCTCTTTGGATCTGTCGAAAGTGTAGTCTTACCTGTACCGGAAAGTCCAAAGAATATCGCTGTGTTCTCACCGTTCATATCGGTATTCGCAGAGCAGTGCATGGATGCGATGCCCTTTAGTGGCAAGTAGTAGTTCATCATTGAGAACATACCCTTTTTCATCTCGCCGCCATACCACGTGTTGATGATTACCTGCTCGCGGCTTGTAATGTTAAATGCTACCGCAGTCTCGGAGTGAAGTCCGAGTGCTTTATAGTCATCTACCTTCGCCTTTGAAGCTGTATATACCGTAAAGTCTGGTTTAAAACCCTTGAGTTCTTCATCCGTAGGCTTGATGAACATATTTCTTACGAAATGTGCCTGCCAAGCTACTTCCATGATGAATCTGATAGCCATTCTAGTGTCCTTATTGGCACCGCAGAAAGCATCTACTACATAGAGATCTTTATTGCTGAGCTCGTCTGTTGCGAGCTTTTTTAATTTTGCCCAGACTTCCTCGGATACCGGATGGTTATCGTTAGGGTAATCAGGTGTGTTCCACCAAACCGTGTCCTTGGAGTTCTCATCCATTACGATGTATTTATCCTTAGGTGAACGGCCTGTGTAGATGCCTGTCATGACATTCACTGAGCCGAGCTCTGTGAGCTTGCCCTTTTCGTAGCCTGTGAGATTTTTATCCATCTCAGCCTCGAAAAGTTCCTCGTAGGATGGGTTGTATGTGATATTCTTTGTGTTTAATATGCCGTACTGTGATAAGTCTAATTTTGTCATTCTGACCACTGTTTTGATCCTTTGATATAGCTATTTTATTCTCTTATTTAACCATGCGAGGATGTCTTGATATACCTCGTCTTTATTGATTTCGTTTAACATTTCGTGGCGGCCGCCCTCGTAGAGTTTTACTTCTACGTCCTTGATGCCTGCCTTCTTGAAGCACTCTGCTGCCTTCTTTACGCCCTTGCCATAGTCGCCTACAGGGTCTGCTGTACCGGACATGAAGTATACTGGTTTATCCTTTGGCATCTTAGCGATGTTCTTCATGTCTGTGATGTACTTGATGCCTGTGAGCATGTCTTTATAGAGGCCTGTCTTTGCTACGAATCCGCAAAGCTCGTCTGCAGCGTATTTTGCGACTTGTGCTTCGTCTCTTGATAACCAGTCGAACTCTGTCTTAGGGTTGTCAATCTTCTTTAGGTAGCTACCCATGGAAAGGTTGTTCATCATCTTACCATCTGAATAGTAGCCCTTGGACTTAACTTGGCCGGAACCGATGAAAAGTCCCATTGCGACTAATCCCTTGCCCTGGTGGCCAGTGCCGGAGATGATAGCGAGATCATACTTATCTGGGTGATCGATTATATATGTTCTAGCCATGAAAGATCCCATGGAGTGTCCGAAGAATACGTATGGTACATCAGGATAATCCTTTACCATAATGTCGTGGAGAACTACGAGGTCATCTACTGCGTGGTTCCAGCCGTCCTCTGGATAGAAGGCGCCCTTCTCCTCAGGAGTCAAGAAACTCTTGCCGTGGCCTAAGTGGTCACTTCCTACTGCGAGGATACCGTTATCTGCTAAGAATTCCATGAAATTGCGGTATCTATCGATATGCTCTGCGATACCGTGAGCAATCTGGAAAATAGCGCGTACCTCTTTATCTGGTGTGCACTTTAAGCCGTGCATTGGGTGGTTGCCAATAGATGATGTGAATTCAAAATCTTCGAACTTTGCCATGATGAGCCTCCTTGTTAGAGATTACGAAAATGTCTTGTGAGAACTTCTGCTACCTTTACAGGCTTGCGAAAATCTCTGTGCCTTTATTCTTTAACCAACGAGTAATGATTGCTGTTGGAATTAATAACACTACTGTAGCGATTAAGATGTATAACCAGCCTGGAAGCATTCTCAAAAGATATGCTCCGAAACCTAAGATGGCTACGAGAACCCAACCGCCAAAAAGTCCTACTGTAACTGCCATGCTTTGCTTGATAGGAACTGTCTCGTTAGTCCAAATTAGATTTGGCTTCTTGAGGTTAAGTGCAAGTCCTAATACATCCATGAATGCGAGGAATGCGACTGACATGAGAACCATCATGATAATCGCTAATACGCTAGCCTTGAATACTATTCCTAATACTACGGTACAGATTACTGTAGGTAATAAGTTCATCTTAAAGTGGAGTTCGAGCTTAGCTTTCAGTACCTGCCAGCTTGTAACTGGAAGTGACTGTGCGAGCCAAATGCTCCTACCTTCGAGTGATACAGAAGGCGCTGAAATCTGGTTCATCGATGTCAGCATACAAACCAAACATGCGAGGAATGAAATAATGCATCCCGCAATCTCTGGTATCTCTTGGTTTACCATAGCCATGAGTTCTCCGATTACGCTCGCTTTGATGAGAAGTACGATGCAGCCTATTGGAAGTAGGATGAGTCCTAAGCCACAGTTAAGCATGTAAGTGGAGCTTGTCGTAAAGTGCTTTAATTCCTTGCGATATAGAGCTTTGGAAACGCTCGAAAGTTTAGCCTGCTTCTTTTCGTACTTAACCTTTTTCTCGCCGTGGTTAGTTGTAACAATCTTGATATAGCTTCTGGAAAGTATTGCAAGGCAGATAGCCATAAGGCCTGCTGTAATTGCTAGGAAAATTAAGAATGGAACGATTTTTCCTACACCTGCATATCCGAGTTCAAGGAATGGATATGCATAGAGTTTTACTCCCTTGGCATAGGATTCTGGATCCGCTACGATTGCAGTCAGGAATGTACCGATTTTGCCACAGAATACATAGTATACGCCAATGAATACAACTGCGAGTAATACTCTAGTAAAGCTCTTTCCCTTGAGTTTAGTTGAAATCACTGCTACAACCCAGCCGAGTGCACATGTAATAACTGTGATGAATACTGGGATGATAAATGTGAGAAGCACTGGAAATACGAATTGGAGTACTGTCAAATGTGAAGTGAATACCCAGTAAAGGATGACTGCTGGTACCCAAACTAGTGCGCTATAGAGCAAGCTCATAGCATACACGGAAATCATTCTTACTGTGAGAATCTGCACAGGTTTAATAGGCATGGAGAGTAACAGGTCGTTGTCCTTCGCCTTGTATAATCCGTTAAACGTATTGAACACGCTGCCAAATGTTCCGAGCAGGAATGCCATAAGACCTTCCATCGCGAAATAAAGCCAGTCGTATTCGGTATTAGCGAGTCCGGCTCCAAGTGCAAATCCCCAAGAACCGAGCGAAATTGCTACAAATACAAAGAGCACCGCATAGAGCACTATCGTTCTAGTCACACTGGCCTTGGAGCGGAGCTTACCCGTCTTTCTATCCACGAAATAAAACGAGTTTATTTCGCGCATTTGCTTTTTTAGTAATGCCTTAAACATTTCTAGTCCTCCTCTTCCTCAACTTCTTCTAGTTCGAGGAATACGGATTCGAGGGATTCATCTCCCTTAACTTCTTCCATAGTTCCGGACTTGACGAGTTGGCCCTGCTTAATGATTGCAATCTTATCGCAGAGTTTTTCGGCTACTTCTAAGACGTGTGTGGAAAAGAAGATTGCTCCTCCATTGTCACAGTGTTCTCTCATCATCTGCTTTAAGATGTGAGCTGCCTTAGGGTCTAAACCTACGAAAGGCTCGTCCATGATGATGAGCTTAGGTGCGTGAACCCATGCGGATATGATAGCAAGCTTTTGCTTCATACCATGTGAATAGCCGGAGATTCCTTGACCGAGATCGTCTGTTAATGAAAACAGGTCTGCATAATAGTCAATTCTCTCTTCTCTAACATCTGCTGGTACCTGGAAGATATCAGCTACGAAGTTGAGATACTGAATGCCACTCATAAAATCATATAAATCCGGATTGTCTGGAATATATGCGATGTCTTTTTTACATTCTAATGGTTGGCTCTTGATGGACTTGCCGTCGATAGTGATTTCGCCATTATCGAAGTCTAAAATTCCAACTACTGCCTTAAGTGTTGTAGTTTTACCGGCACCGTTGTGACCGATGAAACCATAAATTTCCCCTGGTTGAATGTGAAGGCTTAAGTCATCTACTGCCTTCTTTTCCCCATAGACTTTTGTTAAATGATCAATCTTTAACATTTTTTAAATACCCTTTTCCCTTTCTTTGATAAAACATTGTTGTCTGCTGTTTTTTATAAAAAAGCTATTCAGCTTCTTTTAGCTTTTGGTCTTCGAAACGGTTGTTTTGAACCACTTCGAGTTTCTTTTCGTACTTTTCGGCTTTCTCACGATTTCCGAGCTTAGTGTAGAGTTCTATGAGTTCTACCATTGAGTCTTCGTTTGATGGAGAAAGTTTGAGAACTTCTAGATGATTATTGATAGCCTCTTCATAGGCAGCGGCTGCGACTTCATCCACTGTGCCACAATCTCCCTCCGCTATAAGGCCAAGGTTCGTGTAGGCTGTAGCTAGGTAGTACCAAAGTGGCCACCATGTCTTGTATTCGCTATCTCTATAAGGATTAAGTGTGTTGATACCATCCTGGAACTTGCCAGAAAGTATCATGTTATATCCCTTTTCTATCATAACCGGAGTTTCGAGCTGTCCTAGACGCTCCTGAATCTCCTGGTATGTGTTTTCCATCTCTTTACGAGCTTCCTCATCCTCTGGCGGATCCTCGATAAGTTTCTTTGCTGTGAGCTTGGAATACTCATCCCAAGTGAGTTTTGCCTTCATATAGAGGCCCATGTTCAGGTAAGCATATCCGAGGAAATAGTACGCCTCACTAAGCTTAGGATTCTTCAAAGTTGCAGTCTCGAAAGCGAGTATGGATTCGGCTTTGAATGTGCCTACATAGTTCTCGTCTTCTGAGTGCTCATAGCAATCCTTAAGCAATCTGCCGTAGAAGTAATAGGCATCTGCGAGTTCTGGATTGATTACTATTGCAGCCCTAAACTGGATGACAGCTTTCTCATATTCTTCCTTTTGTGCGAGGGAGATTCCTTGTGCGATTAAGCCCTCTGCGAATCTCTCATCGAAGTTTTTCATGATGTATGCGAGATATTTCTCTTTATACTTGAAGCCTGGGTCACATCCGAGAACCACTGACATGTTCTGTGCAAGCTTAAGTACGGATATACCCCTAAGGTCGTTCCTATCGATAGGAACTGGCACGCCGAGCATGATATCCTTTACGCTTGCCTTCTCTAAATAGTCCTCTGAGAGCTCGTCAAAAATGTATTCTTCGAGCTTGGATGTGAGATATTCAGTTATTCTTTCGTTGTTAATTTCCATAGGTTGTGTGCTGTGGCGCGAATTCGTGCCTACATTCTTTCTGGGGCTTGCATTCCGAGGAGTGCTAATCCGTTTCTAATTGTTGTCTTAGCTGCGAGTACGAGTGCAACCTTTGCTACTTTCTCGGCTTCGTCTTCTACAAGGATGTGTTCATCGTGATAGAAACGATTGAATGCCTGTGCGATATCTACGATGTGGCGAGTGATGATAGATGGCTCGTACTTTTCGCCAGCTTCTACGATTACATCAGGGAATCTATAGATAAGCTTAGCTAAGTCGAAAGCGGATTCGGAAGTTAAGAATTTGGCGTCGATTGCTTTTGCTTCGGCCTTCTTAACGATGTCCTCACCTGCGTTTCTTAAAATGCTTGCGCATCTAGCGTGTGTGTATTGTACATAAGGGCCTGTCTCACCGTTGAAGTCTAATACCTGGCTCCAGCTGAATACATAGTCCTTGATTCTGTTATTGGAAAGTTCGTTGAACACTACTGCACCGATTCCGACCATCTTTGCGGTCTCGTCGATTGCGTCTGTGTTGACACCCTTTTCCTTGATGATTTCCTTAGTCTGCTCTACGGCTCTGTTCAAAACATCTTCTAAGAATACGACTCTGCCGTGGCGTGTAGACATAGTGCCTTCCTCTAAGGAAACTAAGCCGAATGGAACGTGTACGATGTCCTTTTGCCATTCGTAGCCCATGAGCTCGAGAATCTTCTTTAACTGTTGGAAGTGAAGGTTCTGCTGTGATGCTACGACATAGATTGATTTATAGAAATCATAAGTGTCCTTACGATATTTTGCTGCTGCTAAGTCACGTGTGAGATAGATTGTGGAACCGTCTGATTTTATAATTACGGCTGGTGTGAGATTGTATGGCTCGAGGTCAACGATTTCTGCGCCCTTAGAAGGCACCAAAAGGTCCTTAGAACGAAGGCTATCTACTATTGCAGGCATTTTATCAGAATAGAATGATTCGCCTGCGTATGAGTCGAATTCGATGCCGAGCATTTTATATACTCGAGTGAACTCTTTTAGGGATTCATCTCTGAACCACTGCCAAAGTTTTACTTCTTCCTCTGAACCGTTCTCGAGCTTAGCAAATGTTTCTCTAGCTTGATCTTCGAGTTCTGGATGAGTCTCTGCCTCTTCATGGAACTTAGTGTAGTATGAGAGGAGCGTCTTGATTGGCTCGTTCTTTACATCTGCTTCGTTACCCCAAAGTCTGTATGCCACGATCATCTTTCCGAACTGTGTGCCGTAGTCGCCTAAGTGGTTGATACGAGTTACGTTATATCCTAAGCAGTCGTAGATTTTATAAAGTGAGTTGCCGATTACTGTGGAGCGGATGTGACCGATGTGGAATGGCTTGGCAATGTTAGGTGAGGAGAATTCTACGAGAACGTTCTTTCCTTCGCCCATATCGGACTTGCCGAAGTCGCCCTTCTTTTCTAAAACGTCACCGACTACATCTTCTACAAAAGCGGCTTTGCTGATAAACATGTTTACATATGCATTGACCTGCTCAACCTTCTCAAAGATTGCATCGCCTGCGATAGCTTTTGCGATATCCGCTGCGATGAGTGGAGGTGCCTTGTGAAGCTCCTTTGCGAGCTTGAAACAAGGGAAAGCGTAATCGCCCATCTTGGAGTCCTGTGGAACTTCAACCATCTGCATGATGTCTGTGAGTTCTAGGCCTGCAACCTCTTTCTTGATTAACTTTGCAATTTCTTCTTTAAAATTCTTCATGTTTATCCTCTAACTAATTCTTTTTTAATTTAACTACTGTGACGCCGTCGCCTCCGTCGCCGAATGCACCCTTGTGATAAGATTCGACGAGCTTATGCTTACGGAGCATTCCGCGGATACCGGACTGAAGGATTCCCTCGCCTCGGCCGTGAATTACTGTGACCTCATCGAGGCCAGCCATATATGCATCATCCAAATATTTTTCTACTTCCATCAAAGCATCGTCTAAGTTCATGCCGATGACATTTCTCTGTGTGGAAACCGTCATCGTCTTCGTCTTGAACATGCTGCCGTGCTTTGCCTTGGCGCGCTCTTTTGCCTTCTCCTGAACTGTATCTCCGACATACATTAGGTCTTCTACGTTCACGTATATTTTCATGATGCCGCATTCTACCTGCATGTCGCCGTTAGCATCTGGGAGTGAAACTACCTCACCGTTTTGGTCGAGTGTTAGAACTTTTACCCTATCGCCAATCTTAACGTCATCGACTGATACTGGGTTGTTATTGATCTCTTTTACGATGCCACCTTGGTAAAGTTTCTCGCTCTCGGAAAGCCTTCTCTTTGACTCTGCTAAGCGCTTATTTCTCTCGCCTAGGCTATCAACTTTCGAAAGTGCTCTGAGCTCTTTTTGGACATCGTTTGCTGTGTCCTTTGCGTCTCGGATGATTTCTCTAGCTTCTTCCTTGGCGTTAGCAATTACTTCTTTTTCGTGCTTTTCGAGGAGCTGTTCACGACGAGTGAGAGCTTCTTCTCGCTTCTTCATCTCGGCTAATGTAGCTTCTGCTTCTCTTAGCTCCTTCTCAGCTTTTTTCTTATCAGTCTCAATCTTTGTGATTACGTCCTCGAACTCGAGGTCGCGACCTTCGATTAAGCTGTTTGCTCTATCGATAATCTCTCCTGGAAGTCCGAGCTTTCTGGAAATCTCGAAAGCGTTCGACTTGCCTGGGATACCGATTGAAAGTTTATATGTAGGACTCAATGTCTCAACATTGAACTCCATGGATGCGTTCTCTACACCCGGTGTGGAAAGCGCATATTTTTTTAATTCGTTGTAGTGCGTTGTAGCGACTGTCATAGCACCCTGGCTCGCAAGTCTTTCGAGTATTGCGATGGCAAGTGCCGCACCTTCAGTAGGGTCTGTACCAGCTCCAAGTTCATCGAGTAAGACGAGTGACTTTTCGTCTGCCTTGGATACGAGCTCTACCGTGTTCTTCATGTGCGAAGAGAAAGTGGATAGGCTCTGCTCGATGGACTGCTCGTCGCCGATATCCGCAAAGATTTCTTTGTAGATTGGGATGATGCTAGTGGATGCTGCCGGAATGTGAAGGCCTGCCTGCGCCATCATCGATAAAAGTCCGATGGTCTTAAGTGTTACTGTCTTACCACCTGTGTTAGGACCTGTGATTACCAGTGTGTTATATTCACCGCCTACCGCTACATTAATAGGCACTACTTTTTTCTTTTCGATAAGTGGATGGCGAGCCTGTCTAAGCTCGAGTCTACCTTCTTCACTTATCTGTGGCTCTTCACCAGAGAGTGCCTGTGAAAGGCGGCCCTTGGCGAACATCACATCAAGGTCTATTAGGATCTTTTGGTTATTGATAATATCGTGAAAATGTTCTGCACAAGCTGATGAAAGTTCCGCGAGGATTCTATCGATTTCTGCCTGCTCGGCGAGTTCGAGTTCTCTTAATCTGTTGTTCAAATCAACTATGACCTGTGGCTCGATAAAGAGCGTCGCACCGGATGCGCTTTGGTCGTGGATGATACCTGCGACCTTGCTTCGATATTCGGCCTTTACAGGAACTACATATCTGCCATCACGCATAGTGACTACAGAATCTTGAAGGTAAATTTTGCTGTCGGATGAATTAGTGATGTGATTGAGTCTAGCTCTTATCGCATCGTTTTCTCTTAAGATTTCGCGTCTTATCTTTGCGAGCTCTGGTGATGCGGAATCCGCCATCTCATCCTCTGAAAGTATCGAGCGGTCTATCCTATCCACGAGCGGTGGGAATGTCACGAGGACTTCTCTCATCGCATCGATTATAGGGAGTTTTGGAAGGTCGCTCTTTAGGAAAGTCACAACATTTTGTGTGACCTTCAGATTGTAGAGAACGTGGAGAAGTTGCCTCATCGTGAGGCTTCCGCCCTTTCTAGCCAAGTGCAGATATGGTGCGATATCGTAGAGTTCTCCGATAGGTAAAGTACCTTTGTGCACGATAACAGTGGCCGCTTCAGTAGTCTCAGAAAGCTTCTCACGAATCTCATATGGATCCGTGAGAGGTACGAATTTCTCTAATCTTTCCTGAGCCATTGTTGAACCGGCCTGTTGCTTTAAAAGTTCAATTATTTTGTTGTATTCGAGAACTTTTAAAGCTTTTTTATTCATGTTATCTCTTTAATTTTGCAATCTGATCTTTTAACTGGATGTTTTCCATCTGCACATCAAAGTAGGAGCTTTCGAACTCGCTGCATCTAGCTTCGAGTTCAGCAATCTTCTTCTTTAAGTCCTGAGTGTCAGTGGAGTTCATCTCTACTTTTTCTTTGTACTTAGCGCTGCTTCTCTTTGCCTCGTCCCACATCTTCATGTAGTTCTCAACTTCGGCCTTAAGCTGTCTATTCTTTTCCTTAAGGTCGTCGTTGTCATGCTTGTGTGCATAGTATTCGTCTGCGATGTTGATGCATGCGAGCACTGCAAGTGAGCCAGGAACTCCGCTTGGTGGGAAGCACTGTGCGATTTCTTTCATCTTGGCATCTACGAATTCTGCAACTTCGATGATATCCTTTTCGTCGCGTTCTCCGGAGATTGTGTAGTCTTGACCATAGATTCTAACTTTAACCTTATTTTCTGCCATGGTGTCCTCCTAGATTTCTCTAAGTGTTACGTTTAACTTTTCCTTCAAAGCATCGAGAACCTTGCTGTGTGCTTTCTGTACGTCTTCGTCAGTAAGTGTTCTGTCTGCGTGTCTATATGTGAGTGAGAATGCCATACTCTTCTTACCTTCTGGAATATTAGTTCCGCGGTAGATATCGAAGAGTTTAACATCGTTTAAGATTGTGTCTTCGGAAGCTATGATAACTTGCTCGATTTCTTCTACTGTCATATCTTCGTCGCAAAGGAGAGCGATGTCTCTATTCATTGCTGGATACTTAGGAAGCTGGTGATAAAGCTTAGTTGTATCTGAAAGCTCAACTAATGTTTCGAAGAACATTTCGCAAGCATAGCATCTAGTGTCAATGCCGAAGTTTTCTGCAACTTCTGGATGAACTTCACCAAAAATTCCGAGCTCGATATCGTCATCGCCTTCTACTGGCATTACGACTCTAGCACATCTTCCTGGGTGGAATGGACCGTATTCTGACTCTGGTACGAACTTGAGGTTTCTAATTCCAAGCTTGTCTAAGAGTGAAACGATCATACCCTTCACGAGGTAGAAGTCGCAACCCTTACCATACATACCAATAGATAAATTATCTGACTCGTAAGGTAATGACTTTTCGTCAATCATGTTAGCCATGAATGTGTTGCCAATTTCGAATGCCTTGACCTCTTCAACATTTCTAGCAAAGTTACGTCCGAGAACTTCTAACATCTCTGGTAAGAGAATAGTTCTCATAACGGATGTGTCTTCGCCTAATGGGTTCATAATCTTTACGAATGCTCTCTCGATGGAGTCTTCGTCGATTCTTACATCGTCAATGCTCTTTGGGCTAACGAATGAATATGTCTGGATTTCGTTAGCGCCCATACCGCAAAGTGTGTCGCGAACCAGGTCCTTAATGTCTCTATCGTATGCTTGGCCAGCTTCGCTATTTCCCTTTGGAATTGTGATTGGAAGCTCGTCGTAGCCGTACATTCTAGCTACTTCTTCTACGATATCTTCTTCGATGTTGATATCCTGACGAACTGTAGGCGCAGTGATAATCATCTCATCGCCAGTGCCTTCAACCTTCATCTCTAAGCTTTCGAGGTAGCCAACCATTGTCTCTCTAGTCAAGTTCATTCCGAGAACCTTGTTGATTCTAGAAACTCTTGCATGTACTGGCTTTGCTACTTCTACGTGTGGATAGATGTCAACTCTACCCTTGATAACTTCGCCTGCTCCTAACTTTTCGATTAAGTAGCAAACTCTGTCTGCTGCAGCTTCGCAGAGGTTAGGGTCGATACCCTTTTCGTATCTGCCGGAAGCTTCAGTTCTTAAGCCTAACTTCTTTGCTGTGAATCTAACTGAGTTGGAAAGGAAGTTAGCTGATTCGATGACGATTGTATTAGTGTCATTAGTGATTTCGGAGTTAAGTCCGCCCATAACGCCTGCGATAGCTACCGCCTTCTCAGCATCGTTAATCATGAGCATATCTGAATCCAACGTTCTCTCAGTTCCATCGAGTGTTGTGAACTTATCGCCTGCCTTAGCTACATCTACGATAATCTTGTGACCTGCGATGGAGTCGATATTGAATGCGTGGAGTGGTTGACCATATTCGATCATTACGAAGTTAGTAATGTCGACGATGTTGTTGATAGGTCTCATTCCAGCGTGGATTAATCTTCTCTGCATCCACCATGGGGATGGTTCAATCTTTACGTTCTTAACTACTCTTGCTGTATAGCGCTTGCAGAGGTCTGATTTAACTTCTGCTTTGATGTAGTCGTTAACGTCGCCAGTTTCGTTCTGGCATTTTGTCTCTGGGTAAACGAGCTTTGTTCCTAAAGTTGCAGCTGCTTCTCTAGCAATACCGAGCATTGACAAGCAGTCTGATGATCTATTAGGTGTGATATCAAAGTCTGCAATTGCATCCTTTAACTCTAATGCTTCAGCAAAATCTGCGCCTACTGGATATTCCTTGTCGAGAATCCAGATACCTTCTCTTTGGTCAATAGGAACTACCTTGTCGTTAAATCCTAATTCGCCAAAGCTGCAAAGCATACCATTGGATTCTACTCCTCTAAGTTTTCCCTTTGTAATCTTTACTCCGCCCTCAACCTTTGGTTGTCCGTGAAGTGGACCAGGGATTCTGGAATTGTGAAGTGCTACTGCAACATAAGCGCCTTCGAATACATTAGGTGCACCTGTTACAATCTGGCAAAGTTCGCTTTCGCCGATATCAATCTGGCAAACTACTAACTTGTCAGCATCTGGGTGCTTGTCTATCTTTACTACTTTACCAACTACTACTTTTTCGTAATCGTTGCCTACGAGCTCTAAAGTTTCGAGTTCGGAGCCAGTTACTGTCATACGATCGCAGAATGTAGTGGCATCAACTTTAATTTCTGTATAATCCTTAAGCCATTCTAAGCTTACTATCATTTTAATCTCCTCCTTGCTATAATTTGCGACCATCGCGGAGCAAATTATATCGAATTTACCTTGCGCCAACGGCGGTGCCGCAGGCACATCAAAGAATTCGTTACTTGAATTGCTCGATAAATCTCATGTCGTTTTCATAGAGTAAACGAATGTCATCGATTTCGTTTCTTAACATTGCTACACGCTCAACACCCATACCGAATGCGAAGCCCGTATACTTTTCTGGGTCGATTCCGCCAACGTTTAATACGTTTGGATGAACCATACCGCAGCCTAAAATCTCAATCCAACCGGATCCCTTGCAAACTCTGCAACCTCTGCCGCCACACTTGAAGCAGGAAACGTCCATCTCGGCGCCTGGTTCTGTAAATGGGAAGTAGCTGTTACGGAATCTAGTCTTTGTCTCTTCGCCGAACATCTTCTTTGCGAAGCTATCCAATGTTCCCTTGAGGTCAGCCATTGTGATGCCCTCATCAACTACCAAGCCTTCTACTTGGTGGAATACTGGTGAGTGAGTTGCATCTGGTGTGTCAGCACGGAATACTCTACCTGGAGCAAACACTCTGATAGGTGGCTGCTGGCTCTTGATAGTTCTAATTTGAACTGGTGATGTCTGTGTTCTTAAGAGAACTTCGTCGTTTACATAGAATGTATCTGTCAAGTCTCTAGCTGGGTGATAAGGTCCTACGTTTAAAGCATCGAAATTGTTATATACTGTTTCGATTTCTGGTCCCTCTACTAAAGTGAAGCCCATGGATTTGAATACCTTGGAGATTTCTTCGATAGTGAGTGTAACTGGATGCTTGGATCCAACCTTAACCTCTGTGCCTGGTTCTGTGACATCGATTCTCTCTGCCTTGAACTTAGCTTCTTGAGCCTTTGACTTTAACTGCTCAAACTTTTCTGCTAAAAGGTTCTCGATTTCTTGCTTAGTCTGGTTAGCAGCCTGACCGAGTGCCTTTCTTTCGTCTGGTGATAAGCCACCCATAGATTTTAAGATTTCTGTGAGTTGGCCTTTCTTTCCGAGAACTTTAACTCTTAAATCTTCGGCTTCCTGCATGGAAGCAGCTTCAGATAATTTCTTTCTTGCCTCTTCTAAAATTTCCTTTAATTTTTCTTGCATTGTCTTATCCTTTCGTATAGTAAGATTCCTGCAGCAACGGAAGCATTCAAACTTTCGATATTTCCCTGCATCGGAATGCTAATTTTCAAATCTGAGCTTTCGATTAGTTCCTGGCTGATGCCGTTTCCTTCGTTGCCGATAACGATAGCAACATCTTTTGTCAGGTCACAATCGTAGTAGTCACAGTCCGCATTCATCGCTGTAGCTACTAACTTTTTGCCGGTCGCCCTGGTAAACTCCACGAGCTCTTGTGTGGAGGCCATGCTAACAACCGGCACTCTAAAGAGTGAACCAGTCGCCGCCCTTACCACCTTTGACTGGAAACAATCGGCAGTTCCCTTTATAGCTATTATCAAGCTGTATCCTGCAGCATCGGCAGTTCTTATAATCGTGCCGATATTGCCAGGATCCTGAAGTCTATCGAGAACCAAGAAGTTCGAACCATCGCCTTTCTTAAATTCCGCTAGATCAACCTTTGGCTTTTCAACTATCGCTATGATGCCCTGCGAAGTTTCTGTCTCCGAAATCTGGCTGAAAAGTGATTCAGCGATTACGAAAGTCTTGTCCTCCAGGCCAAAAAGATCTTTGTCATAATCTGGCCTTATAAGCACCGTTTCTACCGTCTGGCCGCACTTGACCGCTTCGTGAACTAGGTTCTCACCTTCGATCAAATATAGCCCGTGTTGGTCGCGATATTTCTTCACGAGGAGCTCTTTTGCAAGCTTAAATATTTTGTTGTCCTTTGAGCTAATTTCTCTCAATTTCAACGCTCCTATATTATGCGAAAAAGCCGGTGGTAACACCGGCTTGCATTTACTCTAGCCTCTAGAGGAAGCTTGGAAGATCAAAACGTGATCCCGAGTCCTCATCATCCTTCTTGTTTAGCAGGTCTTGGATATTTACTTCTCTTGCATCCATTCCATCAAAAGTTGTTTGTGCGGCTTGTTCAAAAGTTCCGAGTCCTGTTGGCTCTTGAACTTGTGGTTGAACTGGCTGGTTGATTATACCGCCTTCGTCTAAACCTTCATCAAAGCCTGTAGCAATTACTGTGATGGCAATTTCATCGTTCATTTCTTCGTCGATTGAAGCACCGAAGATTAATACGCAATCTTCGTTAGCTTGTTCTTCTACGAGAGTAGCGATTTCGTTAACCTCTAACATGCCTAAATCATATCCGCCGGATACATAGAGGAGGATGCCCTTTGCTCCCTTGATTGTTGTTTCAAGAAGTGGGCTTTCGATAGCTGACTTAACAGCCACCTCGGCACGATCTTCACCGGAAGCTCTACCGATACCCATATGTGCAACGCCCTTGTCATACATTACTGTCTTAACATCGGCGAAGTCTACGTTGATAAGTGCTGAATCTGAAATCAAATCGGAGATTCCCTGAACGCCCTGTCTTAATACATCATCTGACATTTGGAATGCTTCGAGCATTGTAGTTGTCTTAGAGCTGTTTTCGATGAGCTTCTGGTTAGGAATTACTACGAGTGAGTCAACGTATTGCTTTAAGAAGTTAATTCCTAATTCGGCTTGATTGCGGCGCTTCTTTCCTTCCCAAACGAAAGGCTTAGTTACTACGCCTACTGTAAGGATACCCATATCCTTTGCAGCCTTTGCGATAATAGGTGCTGCACCTGTTCCTGTGCCGCCTCCCATACCAGCTGTAATGAAGACCATATCAGCACCTTCGAGAATAGCTGTAATCTCATCATAAGTTTCTTCTGCTGCGAGCTGTCCAATCTCTGGGTTAGCGCCAGCACCAAGTCCTCTTGTGAGCTTCTCTCCAATCTGAATTTTGATCTCGGCCAAATTTTTATTTAAGGCCTGTCTATCTGTATTAACGGCGATGAAATCTAATCCTTTCATACCGCTTGAAATCATGTTGTTAATGGCATTGCAACCACCGCCACCTACACCGATGACTTTGATTACCGCACCCTTTTCTTTATTATCTTCGAAAAATAGCATGTCAGGCATATACATGTTCCTCCTATTTGTTTCATAAGTATAATATATTTTAACATATATAGTAGGAAGTTGCAATAAAAAAAGAGCCCTTTTGGGCCCTAAAATTAAGAAAATTTGCTAGTCAATATTAGGCGAAAAAGCCGTCGCATTTATGTCTGTAACGAGTATAGTTCCGCGCTCGATTTGCTTGTCAAAAAGGTTGAGAACAACGGACTGCAAAGTACCGTTTTTCATGTTAGAAATTACGTCCTCATACTTGCCCTCGCAAGCTAAAGTATCGAGGATGTAGCACTTGACTCCGCTCTGCTCGATTTCTACTCGTTTGAATAACATTTTGTATTCGTTTGTAGCTTCGATAAGTTCGATAGCTTGTCTAAGTTGTACGCTCTCTTCAACCTCGCAAAGTTCGCCTACATTAAGCTTTGTGAGTGTAATGCCTTTTATGACTGGAACCTGTGGGTCTACGGATGCTTTTCTAAGCACCATTCCTTCACTATCGATAACCACAAATTTTTCACCGTAAACGAGTGCCGCAATCTGAGTTCTCTCAGTGAGATGGATTTCGACAGTTGAAGGCAACTTTCTCTTAACTTCCACGCTTTGCATATAGGCGTCTCTCTCGAGTCTTGCCTTCATGTCCTTGGGGTCAATTCCAGTGAAAATATTCAGTCCGGTTTTACAGTTTCCCATGTTGAGAATTTCGGATGAATTGTAGTAATTAGCACCTGTTACAACATACTCGGAAACGTTGAAAATAGGTGATTTTAAGCAGAAATATACTCCGCCGCACAGCAAAAGAAAGATTAGAAATCTAATCCAAAATTTGATTATTCTTTTTCTCTTGTTGCGTCTGCGTTCTTCTTTCATTTAGCGAGTGATTTCCTTATAAATTATATCCAATGCTTCCATAGGAGCGCACTCTTTAGCACATTCTCCCATCTCAGTTAATTTCTTTTTATTTCTCAGTAAGCTGATAATTTGATCCACTAAATCAATTACGACTAAGTCCTTCTCTTCTACCAAGATTGCTCCGCCTCTATCTGCTACTGCCTTCGCATTGAAATACTGGTGGTTGGCAGTTACATTAGGCGATGGAATAAGGACGGATGGTTTGCCGCAAACCGTTGTCTCAGCTACGCTTAGGGCACCTGAGCGTTCAATTACCAAATCGCTTGCCATGAGGTAATTATCCATGTTATTGATGTAATCTTTTACCTCAATATTCGACTGGATTTCTACTCCGTCATTCTTGATTTTAGCATCGATTATTTCTTTATATCTAACGCCTGTTCCGAAGATTAAGCGATAGTGTTCTTTGCCGTTAAGGCGCTTCATGAGCTCAAAAGCAGTATTGTTTATAGTCTCTGCTCCAAGGCTACCGCCGAACGATAAAATTACGATTTCGTCTTCTGAGATACCGAGATTCTTGCGAGCCTCTTCCCTAGTCAAGTTAAAGAATGTCTCTCTAACAGGGTTTCCTGCATATATAATTTTCTTCTCATCTCTGAAATATTTTCTTGCGTCATCAAAGCCCAAGAACACCTTTTTTACATATCTTTCAAGGCTTCTATTAGCAACTCCCGGGAAGGCATTTTGCTCGTGGAGATAGCAAGGTATACCCATTCTCGCACCCGTGAAAATCGTTGGAAAACAAGCATAGCCGCCAGTTCCAATGATATAGTCAGGTTTGAATTCTTTTAGAATTTTCGATGACTGAATTATACCGCGGTTAGTGTGGTGAATAGTCTCTGCGAGCTTTAATGGATTAGTCCTGTTGATGCCCTTTGCGTCTACCAATTTAATGTTGTAGCCCATTCTTGGAACAAGGTCTTTTTCCATACCGTGTTCGGAGCCAACATAGAGGACTTCACAATCCGGATTTTCCTTTTGAAATTTCTGAGCGATGGCAATGGCTGGGTAGATATGACCACCTGTGCCGCCACCTGTAACGATGATTCTCATAATTTTACTTGTTTGTCTGTTTTGAAATATTTAATAATACGCCTGCAAGGCCCATGAATAACAATGTTGCATTACCACCATAGCTGATGAAAGGAAGAGTGATTCCTGTTGGTGGGAATGATGATGTAACTACAGCAAAGTGAACCAGTGTCTGGAAGCCGATTAGAAGAACTATTCCGGCTGCCATTAAAGTGCCTGTGAGATCCTTTGCTCTAAGTGCAGTTAAGCAGCCTCTGTAGATCAGGCATATATATACTATCATGAGGCAAAGAACGCCTACAAAACCGCATTCTTCTGCTATTACTGCTAATATGAAATCGTTCTGTGGCATAGGGAGATAGAGGTTCTTTTGGATACTGTTTCCTATACCTTTACCGAATACTCCGCCTGAACCTATAGCATATAAGGATTGAACTGCGTTCCAACCGAAGCCGAGCTTATCAGCGAATGGATCTTTGAAACTCAAGAATCTTTGGAATCTATAGCCCTGTGGATTAGCGATTATAAGCGCTATGCCTGCGGCAGCACCAGTGGCTACACATGCACCCCACTGC
>JAZQQK010000010.1:0-45895 GCA_045629065.1 Anaerovoracaceae bacterium
ATCCATGAGCATTGTAGTTCTGCCTACTGCTGCATAGATAAGGTCGATAGTTCCGTCTTCTTCGTTGTGGTCTGCCATTGTAAGAGGAATTCTTTCACCGAATTCGTCTGTACGAAGGATGATGAACTGACCAGGCTTAGCGTGCTTAGCTACCATTGGAGCATAAACCTTAAGCCATACCATGTTCTGATTTAATCTTCTCTTGTAAGTTACTTCAAATCTTTTCATTTTATGTCATCCTCCTTCCCTTATTTATTGAAGCTGTCTCTGCGGTTAACGAGAGTTGCATATCTGTCGTTAGCTGCTTCTTCAGCCTTTGTGAATAACTGTTCTGCTCTTTCAGGGAACTTGAGAGTGAGTGAGTTGTAACGAACTTCGCCCATGATGAAGTCTCTGTAGCTTGTTGTAGCTTCGCCAGAGTCAAGAGTGAGTGGGTTCTCTCCCTTAGCTGCGAGATCTGGGTTGAATCTGAATAAGTTCCAGTAACCGGAGCTTACAGCTTCCTTCATTTCTTGCATTGCCTTGTCCATACCCTTCTTAATACCGTGGTTGATGCATGGTGCATAAGCGATGATTAAGGATGGTCCATCGTAAGCTTCAGCTTCTTGGAATGCCTTTAATGTCTGAGCTTGGTTAGCGCCCATAGCGATCTGTGCTACATATACATAGCCATAAGCCATAGCGATAGCAGCGAGGTCTTTCTTCTTTACTGACTTACCAGCAGCAGCGAACTTAGCTGTTGAACCAGTAGGAGTTGACTTGGAAGCTTGTCCACCAGTGTTGGAGTAAACTTCTGTATCGAATACGAGAACGTTTACATTCTTACCAGCAGCGAGTACGTGGTCTAATCCGCCGTAGCCGATATCATATGCCCAGCCGTCTCCACCGAGGATCCATACTGATGGCTTAATGATCATATCTTTGTTGTCTACAACATACTTAGCGTCTGCGTTCTTCTTTGCGAGCTTCTTAGCTTCTTCTACGAAGAGGTTACCTTGAACTTCTGCTTCCTTAGCATCGTTCATAGCATCGATCCAAGCCTGTGCGTGTGCGCAGTCCTTAACTAATCTTTCTGCTACGTGCTTTAATTCTTCTCTTCTAGTCTCCATGGAGATCTGCATACCGAAACCAAATTCTGCGTTATCTTCGAATAAGGAGTTGGACCATGCTGGACCTCTGCCTTCCTTATTTACTGTATAAGGAGTAGCTGGTGCGGAGTGTCCCCAAATTGATGAGCAGCCTGTAGCGTTAGCTACGAACATTCTGTCACCGAATAATTGAGTCATTAACTTAGCGTAAGGTGTTTCACCGCAGCCTGGGCAAGCGCCGGAGAATTCCATAAGTGGTTGTAAGAACTGTGAAGCCTTAACATTCTTAGGACCAGCAACTTCTGGCTTGATTGAAACGGACTTGAATAACTTGTCGTACTTCTTTTGTTCAGCAGCTACGAGTTCAGTTTCTACTGGAACCATCTTGAGAGCCTTAGTCTTGGATGGGCAAACTTGTGCGCAGGAACCGCAGCCTGTGCAGTCAAGAGCAGAAATAGCAAGAGTGAACTTTAAGTCCTTATTGCCAGTGAATGGAAGTGCACCTTCAACGCCCTTAGCTTCTGCTTCAGTCATTGCGAATGGTCTGATTACAGCGTGTGGGCAAACATATGCGCACTGGTTGCACTGGATACAATTTTCAGCAGTCCATACAGGAACGTCTGCTGCAACGCCTCTCTTTTCGAATTGAGCTGTACCATTAGGGCAGTTACCTGCTTTGTAAGGCATTAATTCGGAAACAGTGATGCTGTCACCAGCAAGCTTGTTTGTAGGAACCATGATTGTGTTAACGAATCTAGTGTGGTCTTCGTTTCTACCCTTGAGTTGAGCCTTAGGAGCATCGTCCTTAGCATTCTTCCAGGAAGCAGGAACTACTACCTTGTGAACGTTCTTGATACCAGCATCAACTGCAGCACAGTTCATGTCTACGATATCTTGACCCTTCTTACCATAGGACTTCTTGATAGCATCCTTCATGTAGCCAGTTGCTTCATCGATAGGAATGATGTTAGCCAGCTTGAAGAAAGCAGCCTGTAAGATGGAGTTAGTTCTACGAGCGCCAAGACCGATTTCCTTAGCTAAGGATACAGCGTCGCAAGTGTAGAACTTAACGTCGTTCTGAGCGATATATCTCTTTACCTGACCAGGTAAGTGTTCTTCTAATTCAGCATCGGACCAAGTGCAGTTAAGTAAGAAGTATCCACCCTTCTTAACGTCTTGTACCATGTCATACTGATATAAGTAACCTGAGTTGTGGCATGCTACGAAGTCAGCTTGCTTTACATAGTAAGTTGACTTGATTGGCTTCTTACCAAATCTTAAGTGGGAAATTGTAACACCACCGGACTTCTTGGAGTCATATTGGAAGTAAGCTTGAGCCTTTAAATCAGTGTGGTCACCGATGATCTTTACGGAGTTCTTGTTAGCACCAACTGTACCGTCAGCACCGAGACCCCAGAACTTACAAGCAGTTGTTCCCTTAGGAGCAACGTCAGGGTTCTTAGTCATCTTGAGTGAAAGCTTAGTTACGTCGTCGAAGATGGAAAGTGTGAATTCCTTCTTTGGCTTCTTTGACCAGAGGTTCTGATATACAGCGAGTACGTCGCCAGGTTGTACGTCCTTTGAACCTAAACCGTATCTACCACCGCAGATGAAGCAGGATTCAAATTGAGTTCCTCTTAAAGCGTTAACAACGTCTAAGTAAAGTGGTTCGCCGTTAGCGCCAGGTTCCTTAGTTCTATCAAGAACTGCGATGGACTTAACTGTCTTTGGCATAACCTTTAATAAGTACTTAGCGGAGAAAGGTCTGTAAAGGTGAACTTCTACGATACCAACCTTCTTGCCTTCCTTCTTATTTAAGTAGTCGATAAGTTCTTCTGCGCATTCGCAAACTGAACCCATAGCTACGATAATTTCTGTTGCATCCTTAGCACCATAGTAGTTGAATGGCTTATAGTTTGTGCCAATCTTTGCATTAACCTTTTGCATCCATTCATTGATTAAATCTGGAGCTTCGAGGTAAGCTGTGTTGCTAGCTTCCTTGTGCTGGAAGAATGTTTCTGGTTGTTCAGCAGCACCCATGTTGTTGCCGTGAGTTGGGAATAATGATCTTTCTCTGAATCTCTTAACAGCGTCCCAGTCTACCATTTCCTTTAATTCTTCGTAGTCCCAAGTTTCAATCTTCTGTTGTTCGTGAGAAGTTCTGAAACCATCGAAGAAGTGGAGCATAGGGAGTTCACCAGCAATTGTAGCTAAGTGAGCTACAGCTGCTAAGTCCATAACTTGCTGTACTGAGTTGGAGCAGAGCATTGCAAAACCAGTTTGACGGCAAGCCATTACGTCTGAGTGGTCACCGAAAATGTTTAATGCGTGAGTTGCAAGAGCTCTAGCGGATACGTGGAAAACTGCAGGTGCAAGTTCGCCAGCGATCTTATACATGTTAGGAATCATAAGGAGTAATCCTTGTGATGCAGTGAAAGTAGTTGTGTAGGAACCAGTTGCAATTGAACCGTGTACAGCACCAGCAGCACCAGCTTCGGATTGCATTTCTACGATATTAACTTTTTCACCAAAAATGTTTGTTCTGTCTTGAGCTACCCATTCGTCCATGTTTTCAGCCATAGGTGAAGATGGAGTAATAGGATAGATAGCAGCAACTTCAGAGAACGCGTAAGCTACGTGAGCAGCAGCAGCGTTTCCGTCCATAGTTTTTAAATGTCTCAACTGTTTTTCCTCCTTGGTATATATATATAATATATTATTATAACTAATAATTACCAACGAATATTATAAGGTATCTTGTATACAAAGTCAAGTTTTGACAATAAAAAGAGAGGCTAAAAACACCTCTCTTTCCTTGAAATTATGTCATTTTTAAGCTTTTAATATAAAGTCGCGGAAAACGATTAACAACAAGTTATTATCGTATAACCATTTAGCAACTTTCGCGCCTTCGAACCAGCCCATAATTGTCTCTGCTTTGTTTGGTAAAATGAAGCCAGTAACAGGTACCAAAAGTGCAAGGAATAAGTAAACATAAAATGCGCCGATTACGACTCCTATGATAAATCCCATGAAAGTGTCTGTCTTCTTGATTCCACCTTCGTTATGCTTTTTAGAGAAAAGAAAACTGAAGAGTCCAAGAACAATTTTGATACCAATCCAGATTGCAACGAAGCAAGCAATTGTAATTAACATTACAGAAAGCTTTGAGCTGCCGTCGTTTATAAGGGTGGAAGCGAATTCGTTGCTCTTTCCCTTAAATAGATCAGGGAGAGAACCATAAACCGATGAATCTTCCCACTTGGCGCTTAAGAAAGAATTAATCTTTGCTTCTACATTAGCACCGATTTTAGTTTTATTGATTAAATAATCCGCAAGGTCGTCGCAGAATATCCAGCTGACAACTAGCGAAACAATGCCTTTGCAAAATCCTATGATGGTGCGAGCAAAGCCCTTAACCATACACACGATAATGGTCAGGACGAAGATACCTAGTATTATCAAATCCATTATCATAGAAAAGCCCCTCCTAAAGGCTTACTATATTTTAGCATAAGATAATGTAAAAGTCCAGCCGATACCCATAGGCCTTTTGCATTTTGTACTTGCATTAGTACAAGACATGTGCTATTATGTATCGGTGTATGAACATAAAATATATGGAAGAGGCCCTTTCTGAGGCTAAAAAGGCCCTGGAACTAGGCGAAATCCCTGTAGGTTGCGTCATCGTTAAAGATGATGAAATCATAGCCAGGGGGCACAATTTAACAGAGACTAATCATGATCCTACGGCGCATGCAGAAATGAATGCTTTAAGAGGTGCCGGAAAAGTCTTGGGCGAAAGCTTGGGCTGGAGAAGGCTCACCGGTTGCGATATGTACGTCACGATGGAACCTTGCTCGATGTGCGCAGGTGCACTCGTATGGGCTAGAATCGAGACAGTATATATAGGAACGAAAGATCCAAAAGCTGGTGGCTGTGGTTCGGTTCTAGATATTACTGGCGAACCAAAGCTCAATCACCACGTAGAGGTCGTAGAAATAGAAGATGGTCCTATCAAGGATGAGTGTAGAGCTATCATCCAAAACTTCTTTAGAAGTATTAGGGACCAGCAAAAATTAGCAAAACAAAAAGCGGAGGAAGAATAATGAAAAATTTAGGCCGTATCTTAAGCCTTACAATCGCGTTAGTAATTTTATCAGCAAGCGTTGCTTTCGCAGGAACATTTAATATTACTGGAACTTATCCAGAAGACAACTCAAAGAACGTTTCCTTAGAAAACATGGGTGTAAAGATTTACACTGATGGTACTTTCACAAGTGATAAATTAGGAAATGCTAATGATAGCGCATTCCAGATTTATGGACCAGAAGGTGAAAAGGTTAACACTAAGGTTTACTATTCATCCAAGGACCCAAACATGATTTTGGTACTTGCTGATAAGGATGAGGAAGGTAAAGTATATGCTGCTCAGTCAGATTCTGACTATAAGCTTGAAATCAGTTCTTCATTAAGAGATGACAATTCTAACACTCTTGGAAGAGATATGGTCATCACTATGCACACTGTTAACCAGAAGAGAAATAACACAATCAATACGGTTATGATGTTTGTACTCTTCGGTGGCATCATGGTATTCTCAGTAAGATCTGCTAAGAAGACTGCAGAAAAAGAAGCTGGAAAGAAGAAGCAAGAAACTACTACAGTTAACCCATACAAGGAAGCAAAGAAGACTGGAAAGTCTGTATCTGAAATCGTAGAAAAGGATAAGGCTGACAAGGCAAAGGCTGCAGAAAAGGCAGCAAAGGCCGCAGAAAAAGCAGCAAAGAAAGCCGCTTTAGAGGACGATGAGGACGAATTAGAAGACGGTCACTATAGAGTTAAGACTAGAAGATCTGCTTTAGCTGTAGGTAGCAAATATGCTACTGAAAAGAAAGCAAAGCACGACGCTAGACGTGAGCAAGAAGCCAAGTGGGCAGCTCAAGCCAAGAAAAAAGGCAAGAAGAAATAACTAAAAATGATTACTCTTGAACTAAAATCTTACGCAAAAGTTAATCTATCATTGGATATCTTGGGTCTCCGCCCCGATGGGTATCATGAGGTTAGTACAGTAATGCAAAAGACTTCACTTTATGATGAGGTGAATCTTGCGTGGGAAGATGGGTCAGAATTCATAATTGAGATTAAATCTAACAAGCCATATGTGCCAAATGACGAAAGAAATTTGGCTTATAAGGCAGCGAGCCTCATGCAGGAGAAATCCGGCAGACTCGGCAAGCTTACAATAGAGTTAAAAAAGCGTATCCCAGTGTCCGCAGGTTTGGCCGGTGGATCTGGTAATGCGGCAGCAGTCCTAATAGGACTCAACAGGATATGGAATCTAAAATATAACACTAAAGAACTTTGCGAATTAGCTAAGACTTTGGGTTCAGATGTTCCTTTCCTGGTGTTAGTACAGAATTCACACTATTGTCTTGCGCTTGGAAAAGGCACGGGAGACCAGCTAGAACCGATTAAAAAATCCTTTAAAAAGGATATGGTTATAGCAAAGCCAAACTTTGGTGTTTCTACAAAGGAAGTTTATCAGGGAATCGATAAAGTTGAGATTTTGAAGCATCCTGACACAAATGCACTGATTTCTGGCATTGAATCGCAGAACTTTGATATTATTTACCCTAATATGGTAAATGTACTTGAAAACTACACGCTTAAGGCTTACCCAGAGGTTAAAAAGCTGAAGTATCTCATGGAAGCAACGGGTAATCCAGAAAAAGTCATGATGAGTGGCAGCGGACCTTCAGTGATGGGTTTTTACAAGAATAGAGAGGAAGCAAAAGAAGTTTGCCTAAAACTTCGCAACTTAGGATATGAGGCATATTGGCTCAACACTTTAAAATAATAGGAGAGACAGATGATTAATTTTGACTTACAAAATCATAAACCATTAAGAGAAATTGTTTATGAAGAATTAAAGCGACAGATTATGATCGGAGAAATCGCCCCTGGCACCAGAATGATGGAGGTAGAACTCGCCGATGAAATGGGTGTAAGCCGTACACCTATTAGAGAAGCAATCAGAAAGCTCGAAAAAGAAGGTTTGGTTTCTATTGAACCTAGAAGAGGAGCTTATGCTGCAGAAGTTTCTATCAAGGAAATGCTCGATGTCTTAGAGGTAAGAGAATTCTTAGAAGGAATGGCAGCAGGACTTGCCGCAGAAAAATACACAAAGGAAGACGAAGCAGGTTTAATCGCAGTTACCGATGCATACAAGAACGCTGTAATCTCCGGTGAGATTCAAGAGATTGTAAAAGCCGACGCAGCCTTCCACCAATTCATCGTAAACATGAGTGGTAATAAGACTTTAGTTCAAATGGTATCTCAGGTTCAGGAACTTTCCTTAAGATTCAGATATCTCTTCTATGATGACTTTAGCCGTTTCGAACAGCTCCCTACAGAGCACAAAGAAATCGTAGAAGCCATTATGCAAGGAAATAGAGAAAAAGCAAGAGTGGAAATGAGTGGCCACATCTTAAAGCTCAAGACTTTCATAAAAGAAAACGGAGCCAAAATAATCAAGACATCTCAAAACAAGTAAATAAATTAAAATCCCGATTCACTGAATCGGGATTTTATTTTGCCTAATATATTTAGAAAGGATTATCATTAACCGCATGTGCGGGCGGTTACTACAAGTTATATGAAGAAATTACTGTACGTTTTGTGCCTCTTCTAGCTCTATTTCAATGTTTTCCATTTTATTGTTTCTAACGATTGTGAAAGTTACCTTATCGCCAATCTGATGGTTTTGTATCATTGCAATGAGCTGGGAGCTTGATAAAACTTGCTCCTGATCTAACATGTAAATCATGTCGCCAGGCTGAAGTCCTGCGCGTTTTGCGTTAGTTCCAATAACGTCTGAAATATATACACCAGTCATAGGAACACCGTATTGCATTGCATCATAAGCGGATGTTAAATCTATAATCTTAATGCCTGCTTGTGGACGGCCAGCAACATAACCTTTTTCGATGAGTGACTTAGATACATCTGCAACTCTATCGCAAGGGATTGCGAAGCCTAAACCTTCAACATTTGTACCACCGGATTTTGCTACGACTAAACCGATCATCTTGCCATATTGGTCAAATAAGCCACCACCTGAGTTACCAGGGTTGATGGAAGCTGAAGTCTGGATGAGCTTCATCTTCTTATCGTCCAAAGTGATTTCTCTTTCGAGAGCACTGATGATACCTTCTGTAGGAGTACCTGCAAGTGTTCCTAATGGGTTACCAATAGCAACTGCTAAATCTCCAACAGCCACAGTGTTAATATCACCGAATACTATTGTAGTAAGGCCAGTAGCCTCAATCTTTATAACTGCAACATCAGTAAGATCGTCAGTACCTACTACGGTTGCATCGTATTGTGTGCCGTCGTGAAGTGTAACCTTAATCGACTTAGCGCCTTTAATTACGTGGTTATTAGTAATAATGTAGCCATCCTTTGAATAGATAACACCGGAGCCAGCGCCCTGAGTTACATAGGATGAGCCGAACCAGAAGCTTGAAGTTACCACAGCTTCTGTAGTGATTGCTACTACTGCGTTCTCGTTTCTTGCTACGATTTCTTGAATTGAAAGCTCAGCGCCTGTAGCCTTTACAAGATTGTAGTTTGTCGTGTTGACCGATTTATCTACCGTAGTACCACCAAAAGTGCTCATGGCCAGAGCATAGCAGCCAGCGCCTATAGCAGCTGAACAAACCATGCAGATTGCAAGTGCGACTACGAGAGCTTTTTTAGTTACATATTTTACTTTTTTAGTTTCTGAATGTGTTTCGTTAGTAGATTTTGGAGGTTCTGTTTGATACTGACCACCATATGAGTAAGTGTAATTACCACCCTGATATTCAGTATTAACCTTTTGAGCCTCTTCATTTGATGTATTGTTCATCTGTTGAGCTGCCTTTTCCTGCTCAGATTTCTGATGAACTTCGTCAATTATGTCCTGGAAACGTTTTTCCCAATCGTTCATAATATGCCTCCTCTTTCAAGTTATCTAAATTATAACTAAGAATTGTGTATTTTATGTGTAAAAATAGTGTGAAATATGATAAAATAATAAAGTATATATTGGAGGTAGTATGGCCGACTTGCTAAAACAATTCAACATTTGGAAAGAAGCTGAGCTTCCAGAGGACTTACGGAAGGAAATCGAAGCTATAGAAAATGATAGCGACGAAATCTACGAAAGGTTCTGCAAGGAACTTCGCTTCGGCACATCTGGCTTAAGAGGCAAGATGGGTGTCGGTACTAACAGAATCAATTCCATCACATTAAAGAAAGCATCTGTTGGTATCGCAAATTACCTAAAAGAATACAGAGTTAACCCAAAAGTTGTCATCAGTTATGACACTAGAAATAACTCAAAACGTTTTGCGGACGAGGTTAGTAAAATATATTCTAACCTCGGAGTGGATTGCTATGTTTTTCCACAGCCAACGCCAGTTCCTGTGCTTTCGTTCGTAACCCGTGCGATGAAGATGGACTGTGGAATTATGATTACTGCATCCCATAATCCGAAGGAATATAATGGCTACAAGGTTTACGACCGACACGGCAATCAAATAGATAGTAAAAAGGCCGCCATGATTGAGACTATGATCAACCAGGTGGATCCTTTCAAAGAATATATAGAAAATGATGAAATAAAAGGCTTTATCAAAGCGGTTCCTGAGACATATGTAGGTGCATATCTGGATTCGCTCGCTAGGAACACACTTTATTGGACAGATGAAGATCAAGCAAGAAAGGCAATGGCCGATCTAAAGATTTGCTATACACCATTAAATGGTTCTGGCCGTCCTTATGTGCTTACGGCTCTAGAAGAGATAGGCGTAAAGCCAGATAATATATTAGAAGTAAAATCACAGGCAGTGCCTGATGGTAACTTTCCTACATGTCCTTACCCTAACCCTGAGATTGATAAGGCTTTTGACGAGGCGCTCACAGCATGCGCGGATAATGCTGAGACTTTTGGTATGGCGGATATCATTATCGCTACAGACCCAGATAGTGATAGAATGGGACTTGCAGTATATGATGGTGTGAGATATCAACACCTGACAGGCAACCAGGTGGGTGAATTAATGTTTGCCTATATTTGCGACGCTCACAAAAGAGGCATTGGTGGCCGCACTTTAGATGCGAGAAAAGTTTGTGTGAAGACATATGTGTCATCACCAGTTATAGAGGATATCGCAAGACACTACGGTGTTCGCGTAAAGAATGTTTTCGCGGGCTTCAAGAATGTTGCTTACGAGATGGAAAAACTCGAAGAAGCGGAGCGAGAGGACGACTTCCTCTTTGGCTTTGAAGAGAGCCTCGGTTATCTCTATGGTAATTACACTAGGGATAAAGACGGAGTTATGGCGGCTCAGATGGCTTCTCTCATGGCTGCCAAGGCAAAATCCGAAGGAAAAACGCTTATGGATGTGCTTTCAGAAGTGTATGACACATTCGGATATCTCGAATCAATCTCCCAGGCCAAGTTATATAAGACGGAAAAAGATAGGGATGAAATCGCCTTTATCCTAGAGAGATTCTTAAAAGGCGCACTAAAAGATTTTGTAGACACTACATTCAAGGTAGAGCACGAAATTTGCTATAGAGAGCAGCAGATGTATTGTGCAGATTTAGTAGGTGGACATAGAATTATCATCCGCCCTTCTGGCACAGAACTAAAGATTAAGACATATATTTTCGCAAAGGGCCAGACTAGAAACGAAGCGATAAATAATGCATCTCGCATTTCAATTTGGTTGAGAGATGTTTTGAATATGGAGGCAGAAGAATATGCAAAATGTGATTACAGGGATTGATAAAAGCGGATCCTTCAGAGTATATCTTGGAATCACAACTGAACTTGTTGAAAAGGCAAGATCAATTCATGAAACAAGCCCACTAGCATCCGCAGGACTCGGCAGAACTCTTACAGGAGCGGGCCTGATGGGTTTACTTTTAAAAAATGATACAGATAAGCTTACAGTGCTCTTTAAGGGTGACGGCCCAGCCAAGCAAATTTTGGCAACGGCTAATGCCAAGGGTGACGTAAAGGGCTTTATTGCTAATCCAGACATAGAGCTCCCCCTCAAAGAAGATGGACACTTGGATGTAGGTGGTTCACTCGGTATCGGTGAACTTACGGTTATCAAAGACTTAGGATTAAAAGATCCATACGTAGGAACCATTGCCTTAGTAGATGGTGAAATTGCAGATGACCTTACAGCTTATTATTACATCTCAGAACAGCAGAACTCAGCGGTTTCCCTCGGAGTAAAGATTGCAAAGGACTATACAATCGAAGCAGCTGGAGGTATGATAATTCAGATGTTACCTGATGCCAAAGAAGAGTGTATTGACCAACTTGAGATGATGTTGGACAAGCTCCCACCTATCACTACGATGATAGTAGACGCGATGGCTGAGACGAATGGAAAAGTAGAAGATGCCCTCAATTCCATGATGAATAGAATTTTCAAAGATATGTCAGAAGACTATCAGGTAGAGACTTTGGAATACAGAAGTTTAAGATGGGAGTGCGATTGCTCCAAGGAGAGATTAGAAAAAGTTCTCATGACAATCGGATATTCAGATCTTAAAGAGATTATAGAAGAAGATGGCAAAGCAGAGCTTACTTGCCAATTCTGCTTATCAAAATATAATTTTACTAAAGAAGAATTAGAGCATATTCTGGAGGAGATTTCCTAATGAAAAAAGATAGAATTGGACTTGTATTTGGTGGCAAGTCTGGAGAGTATGAAGTATCTCAGATGTCATCAGCATCTGTATATAGAAATATTGATAGAGAAAAGCATGATGTGGTTTTGATCGGTATCACTAAGCAGGGTGATTTTCGCAAAGTAGAAGCCACACCAGAAGAGATGGAAAACGGCACTTGGGTAGAAAAGTCCGAACCGCTTAATCTTTCCGAACTTCCAAAGATGATAGACTTTGCTTTACCTATCATTCATGGACCATACTGTGAAGATGGTAAGCTTCAGGGATTTTTCGAGTTACTCGATATTCCATATGGGGGCTGCGGAGTACTTGCATCTTCGCTTGCAATGGACAAGTTAGCAGCAAGAGATGTATTCATTAAGCACGGGCTTCCAATGTGTAAGCACGTAGCACTTTCAAAATATGAATATGATCAAGATAAAGAAGCAAGCTACGATATGATAGAAAAAGAGCTGGGCTACCCAGTATTCGTAAAACCCGCAAACCTCGGATCATCCGTAGGAATTACAAAGGCACACGATAGAAAAGAACTCAAAACTGCAGTAGATTTTGCCTTCAAGTTTGACAGAAGACTTTGTATCGAAGAATCTATCGATTGCCGCGAAGTAGAAGTTGCAGTAATGGGTAATGAAGTCCCAGAAGCAGCAGCCGTAGGAGAAATTCTTTCACACGCAGAGTTCTATGATTACGAAGCAAAATATACGGATGGCGCTACAGATTTATCCATTCCAGCTAAGCTTCCAAAGGAGACTTATGAGGAATTGCGAAAGCTTGCCATCAAGGCATATTCTGCAATAGACTGCGAAGGTTTCTCAAGATGTGATTTCTTCATAGATAAGAAGACAGGCAATATCTTATTAAACGAAATTAATACAATCCCAGGCTTTACTAAGTTCAGTATGTTCCCACTTCTCTGGCAAGAAGCGGGTCGTCCATACAAAGACACAATTGAAAGGATTATTGAATTAGGTTATGAAAGATATAACACTAAAAATAACAGGTAAACAGTGTTTCTCGGATAAGGAAGAAGAGCAGATAGAGTTCGTTACAGACGGCCAAATATATAACCGTAACGGTGCACTCTATGTTGTCTATGACGAATCAGAGCTTTCCGGTATGGTAGGCTCCAAGACATCCCTTAAAGTTTCCGGAGAAACAGTTAAGATGAAAAGAATCGGCGATGCAGGATATGGCACAGAACTATATTTTGAGACAGGCAAAAGATTCAATTCAACTTATGACACGCCTTATGGTGAGATTATGGTAGAAATCCTCACAAACAAGGTAAAAAATCAGTTGAGCCCAGAAGAATTGAAGGGCACGATTGATATTGAATATGCAATCGCACTAGACGGTATTACAGAAGGAAAAAATAAACTTACAATCAATGTAATGTGAGAGGTGGAAAATGACAGCTGTAGGTTTTGATAAGGAAAAGTATATCGAAGAACAGTCCAAGTATATTTTGGACAGAATTCATCACAACGATGGACAGAGACTATACTTGGAATTCGGAGGCAAATTAGTTCAGGATAAGCATGCTATGCGTGTTCTTCCGGGCTTTGATGAAAATGCAAAGATTAAGCTTTTAGAGAGATTAAAAGATCAGGCCGAGATAATAATTTGCATCTATTCAGGTGACATTATTAACAGTAAGACTCGCCAGGACTTTGGTATTACATATGACCTGGAAGTTTTAAGACTCATCGATGTGTTCAGAAAATATGACCTAAAGGTAAACAGCGTAGTAGTAACTCGTTATGAAGAGTCACCAGCTGTTAATATGTTCATAAATAAACTGGAACGCAGAGGTATCAAAACTTATAAGCACTATTTCACAAAGGGTTATCCTACAGATGTAGATACTATAGTTTCTGAAGAGGGCTATGGCGCAAACCCTTATATCGAGGTCACAAAACCTCTCATTGTAGTGACAGGCCCAGGCGGAGGATCCGGTAAGCTTGCCACATCACTCTCACAGCTATACCATGAATATAAAAACGGCAATAAAGCCATCTATGCTAAATTTGAAACATTCCCGGTTTGGAATTTACCACTCAAGCACCCAGTAAATATTGCCTATGAAGCAGCCACAGCAGATCTTAAAGATGTCAATATGATTGACTCTTTCCACCTTGAGGCATATAATCAAATGGCTGTAAACTATAATCGTGATCTGCAGGTTTTCCCTGTAATTCAGAGAATCATAGAAAAGATTACTGGAGAGACTGTATATAAGTCACCTACAGATATGGGTGTAAACCGCGTAGGTTTCTGCATTACAGATGATCAGGCATGTAGAGATGCATCCATTCAAGAAATTATTCGCAGATTCATGATTGCCAAGGTAGACTATAAAAAAGGTAAAATCAGCGAGGAAGCACTCGAACATTCCGAACTTCTCATGAAGGATGTTGGTGCTAAGATAGAAGACCGTAAGGTCGTACTTCCAGCTAGAGAATATGCCGAAAAGAAGCGTGAGTGCAGTGAACGCTACATGAACGTAGTAGTAATGGCAATGGAACTTCCAGATGGAACAATTATCACAGGTCGCTCAAGCCGTAGAATGGTAGCAGGCGCAGCTTGTTTGCTTAATTCAGCAAAATATCTTGCTGGAATTGAAGCAGATAAATATATCATTTCTCCAAAGGTTTTCACTCGCCTTCAGGAATTAAAGACAACTGTTTTGCACGCAGACAGAACATCATTAAATGTTGAAGAAATTATGTCTGCACTTGCAGTTTCTGAAGACAGCGATGATGCAAAGCATGTAATCGATATGCTCCCTAAACTTGCAGGTTGCCGCGCACACTGTACAGCAATCCTTTCAGACCGTGACGAGCAGACTTTGAGAAATTTAGGAATCGATGTTACATGCGATCCAGAATATGTAACAACTAATCTTTATTACGCATAAATATGATATAAACGAAGCATTCATTAATTAGGAGGTAAAAAAATGAAGACAGTAGGTGTTATTGGTACAGGTACAATGGGCTCAGGACTTATTCAGCTCTTTGCTCAAAAAGGCTACACAGTTGTAATGCGTGCAAGACGTCAATCTTCCATTGACAAGTGCAAGGAAAAAGTAGTTGCAAGCTTCAACAAGTTAGTAGCAAAAGGAAAATTAACTGAAGAGGAAGCTAAGGCAGCCCTCGCAAGAATTTCAGATTCAACAGATCTCAGCATCATGAAGGATGCAGATTTCGTAGTTGAAGCAACAACAGAAGATATTACTGTAAAGAAAGAACTCATGAAAGAGCTCAATGCGATTTGCAGACCAGACGTTATCTTCGCATCCAATACATCATCCCTTTCAATCACAGAGATTGCTGCAGCATCCGGAAGAGCTGATAAGGTTATCGGAATGCACTTCTTTAACCCAGTAGGCGTTATGAAGTTAGTAGAAGTAATCAAGGGATTCACAACATCTGAAGAAACAAATCAATTTGCAATTAAACTTGCAAAGGATTTAGGCAAGGAACCTGTAGAAGTAGCAGAAGCTCCAGCATTCATTTGTAACAGATTATTAATTCCAATGATTAATGACGGAATTAACATTTTAGCAGAAGGTTCCGCAACAAAGGAAGATATCGATGCAGCAATGAAGCTTGGTGCTAACCACCCTATGGGACCACTTGAATTAGGCGACTTTATCGGACTTGATATTGTACTTGCTATCATGGACGTACTTTACTATGAATTTGGTGATACAAAGTATAGAGCATGTCCTCTTCTTAGAAAGATGGTTCGTGCAGGTAAGCTCGGCCGTAAGTCAGGCGAAGGTTTCTATAAGTATAACTAGTAATAATTTTTACTATTTCTTATACTACTAAGCATAATAATATGCTATAATATTGATAAGCATTCTGGAAATTCAATTACAGAAGGAGACTTTTTAAAAAATGAGAAAAGTAGGAGTAATTGGCACTGGTACAATGGGATCAGGCATTGCGCAAGCTTTCGCTCAGAGCGGATATTTTGTAGTAATGAATGATATATCTGAGGCAGCCATTGAAAGAGCCAAAATTACTATCCAAGTTAGCTTGGAAAAATTCGTATCCAAGGGAAAAATTAAACAAGAGGATGCGGATGCAGCTTTAAGTAGGATTTCCGGTTCAACAAACATTAACATCATGAGCGACGTAGATTTAGTGGTCGAAGCCGCAACTGAAAACCCTGAAGCAAAAAAGAAAATTTTTAAGCAGTTAGGAGAGATCACAAAAGATGGTGCTATCCTAGCTTCAAACACATCATCTCTTTCAATCACAGAGCTTGCCGTAGCTTCCGGAAAGCCAGATAGAGTGGTTGGAATGCACTTCTTCAATCCTGTTCCACTCATGCAGTTAGTGGAGGTCATCAAAGGCTATACTACATCTGATGAGGTTAAGGATGCAGTTATGGAGGTAGCTCGTTCAATCAGTAAGACTCCAGTAGAAGTGCCAGAGGCACCAGGATTTGTAGTAAATAGACTACTGATTCCATTAATCAATGAGGCCATCGTACTTTATGAAAAAGGCGGGGTATCAGCAGAGGACATCGATATTGCGATGAAACTCGGAGCTAATTTCCCTATTGGACCTTTAGCACTAGGAGATATGATAGGACTTGATGTAGTACTTGCGATCATGAATGTACTTCACGATGAATTCGGTGATCCAAAGTACTCACCAGCACCACTCCTTAGAATGATGGTACGTGGTGGCAAGCTTGGTCGTAAGACCGGCGAAGGTTTCTTCAAGTACGAGAAGAGATAAGCAAACAAAAACCCCCAGACACACTGGGGGTTTTGTATTGCTTTATTTTATTGTTGTTCTTGACGCTCTTTGATGGCTGCCTCTAAGATCATGTCCTTAACCTTCATGAGTCTAGTTTGGTTACCACGTTCGTTTTCATCAAGCTTCATCCTGATATACCTTATAGTTAGCTGCAACTGTGGAATCTTTACATATTCCAAAGCATTAACTCTTCTTCTAGTCTTTTCGAGTTCTGCGGCAAGCATTTGCGCTTCCTTTTCTTTAGCAGCGAGCTCTAACATGAGAGGAAAGGCTGAAGCCATATCTTCGATGGCTGAATCGAGTTCACCGGAAGTATTAGCAAAACCATAAGGATAGATGCTGCTTGGATCATCTGCCGTAGTTTTAAACGTAAATACAGGCACATCAACAGACATAATATTTTTTCCAGATACGCCTAGTTCAACGCCTTGTTTTGGGCACATCAGTGCCTCTTGTAAGGTTTCTTCGCTCATAACTGCACTCGCAATGGAGAAACTTGCATATACACGCGTGAGTTCTCCTTCAACTCTTGAACGGAGTTCTTTGTTTTGACGAGCGAGTTCTAGGAACTCTTTCATGAGTTCATCGCGCTTATCCTTAAGGAGCTTATGACCTCTAATAGATGTCGTAAGCTTTTTCTTTAGCGTTGTGAGCATCATTCTGGTAGGATTAACATTTAATCTTTCCATGGTAATTTAGTCTCCTATCAAAATTACTTCTCTTCGAAATACTTATCGAGATATTCATCTCTAATACGTTTAAGTTCTGACTTTGGTAAGATTCTTAATAGTTCCCAACCAATATTCAATGTTTCCTCGATAGTTCTATCTGTGTTATAACCCTGGGAAACATATCTCTTTTCGAATTCTTGTGAGAACTGAGCATACTTAAGGTCAACTTCAGAAAGTGCAGATTCACCTAATATTGCTACTAATTCCAGGTTTTCCTTACCCTTTGCATAGCAAGCGAAAAGTTGGTTCATAGTATCTGCGTGGTCTTCTCTAGTCTTGCCTTTGCCGATACCCTTATCTTTAAGTCTTGAAAGTGAAGGGAGAACGTCGATAGGTGGCTTGATGCCCTTTCTATAGAGTTCACGGGAAAGGATGATCTGACCCTCAGTGATATATCCAGTAAGGTCTGGAATAGGGTGAGTCTTATCATCTTCTGGCATTGTGAGGATAGGAATCATTGTGATAGAACCTGGGCAATTCTTTTTACGACCAGCTCTCTCATACATTGTAGCGAGGTCTGTATAAAGATATCCAGGGTAGCCTCTACGACCAGGGACTTCTTTCTTAGCTGCGGAAACTTCACGGAGAGCTTCTGCGTAGTTAGTGATATCTGTTAAGATTACCAAAACGTGCTTTCCTAAGTCAAATGCTAAATATTCAGCGGCTGTGAGCGCCATTCTAGGTGTAGCGATACGCTCTACAGCAGGGTCGTTTGCTAAGTTCATGAACATTACTGTTCTTTCGATGGCACCAGTTTTACGGAAGTCATTAGCGAAAAATTCTGCTTCTTCGTGTGTGATACCGATAGCAGCGAATACTACTGCGAAGTTGTTAGTGTCACCACCGAGAACCTTTGCTTGTCTTGCAATCTGAGCTGCAAGGTCAGCGTGTGGAAGACCGGAACCTGAGAAAATTGGGAGCTTCTGGCCTCTAACCAATGTGTTAAGTCCGTCGATTGCGGATACACCAGTCTCAATGAATTCTGCAGGATAGTCTCTAGCAGCTGGATTCATTGGAAGACCATTGATATCCAACATCTTTTCAGGGATGAGTTCTGGACCATCATCTGCTGGGCGGCCCATACCATCGAATACACGTCCGAGCATATCAGGGGATACTGCAAGCTCAGTACCGTGTCCTAAGAATCTAACGGAGCTTTCTTTTAAGTTGATACCAGTGGATGCTTCGAAAAGTTGTACGAGTGCATCGGAACCATTAACTTCCAATACCTTGCAAAGTCTCTTTTCACCGCTTGGCATCATAATTTCGCCGAGCTCATCGTAACTAACTCCCTCGACGTTTTTTACAAGCATCAGAGGTCCTACTACTTCTTGAATTGTTTTATATTCTTTATACATTTGCTTCGGCCTCCTTTGCTACTAGATTTGACATTTCTTTTGCAAGCTCTGTCATGAGATTATCGTATGATTTATTTACATCTTTCTCTTCGATGTATTTGAATCTACCAATCTTTTCTCTCTGTGGCATAGCTACGATTTCGTGGAAGTTCGCTCCCTTTTTGATCGAATCTAAGCCCAAGTCGTAGAATGATAAAATCAACTTTAACATCTTGTATTGTTTGTTGAGTGAAGTGTAAGTATCTACTTCGTGGAATGCAACCTGGTGGAGATAGTCTTCACGGATTGACTTGCAGACCTCGAGCTTCATTCTATCTTCGAATGAAAGCGAATCTACACCGACCAACTGAACTACTTCATTTAATTCAGCTTCCTCTTGTAAGAGGCCCATAGCCTTGGCTCTCATCTTAGGGAAGTCTTTTCCAACATTTTCTTCATACCATGATTCAAGTTTATCTATGTAAAGCGAATATGATTGCAACCAGTTGATAGCTGGGAAGTGTCTAGCATAAGCGAGCTGAGAATCCAAGCACCAGAATACCTTAACGATTCTAAGAGTAGCTTGGGATACTGGTTCTGAGATGTCTCCGCCTGGAGGGGAAACAGCGCCAATTGCAGAAAGTGCGCCAAGTCTTCCTTCTTTTCCTAAGGAAATTGTCTGACCGGCTCTTTCATAGAATGATGCGATACGAGATGCGAGGTAAGCAGGGTAACCTTCTTCACCAGGCATTTCTTCGAGACGACCGGACATTTCACGGAGAGCCTCAGCCCAACGAGAAGTGGAGTCAGCCATGAGGGCTACGGAGTAACCCATGTCTCTGAAATATTCTGCGATAGTGATACCAGTGTAAACTGAAGCTTCACGGGCAGCTACTGGCATATCAGATGTGTTTGCGATTAATATAGTTCTCTTCATCAAGGATTCGCCTGTTCTAGGGTCCTTAAGTTCAGGGAATTCGCGAAGTACGTCTGTCATTTCGTTACCACGTTCGCCGCAACCGATATATACTACAACTTCTGCATCGGCCCACTTTGCGAGCTGGTGTTGAACTACAGTTTTACCAGAGCCGAAAGGTCCAGGTACTGCAGCAACTCCACCCTTAGCGATAGGGAACATTGTGTCTATTACACGCTGTCCCGTAATCAGTGGCATATTAGGAACTAATTTCTTTTGATATGGTCTACCTTTACGAACTGGCCACTTTTGCATGAGGGAGAGTTCCTTGATGTCTCCTGCTTTCTTCTTTTGAAGAGGATAATCCTTAGAGAGCTCTACTTTTGCGACTGTTTCTTCTACAGTGAATTCACCAGCTTTGATATCAACTATCTTGCCAGCTACACCATAAGGAACCATGATCTTGTGGCTAACTACAGCAGTTTCTTGAACTGTACCGATGATGTCGCCAGCTTCTACTTCGTCGCCAACTTTTACAGTAGGAACGAATTCCCACTTTTTAGTTCTGTTCAAAGGTGGAACCTTTATACCTCTTGTGATATTGGAACCTGCAAGTTCAACCATTCCTTCAAGAGGTCTCTGAATACCATCATATATTGTTTCGACGAGTCCAGGTCCGAGCTCTACAGAAAGTGGTGCTCCTGTAGAAACAACTGGTGCTCCTGGTCCGATGCCGGCAGTCTCTTCATAAACCTGAATGGAAGCGCGGTCACCTCTCATCTCGATGATTTCTCCGATCAGTCCTTGCTCGCCTACAAGCACTACGTCGAACATGTTAGCCTCTTCCATGCCGGATGCTACAACGAGTGGTCCTGATATTTTTACTATTTTACCTTTTGCCATTACTTGTTACCTCCAAATAATATGTCTGCTCCTACCGCACGTTCTACACTCTTCTTTAAGGAGTCCATGCCGATTCCTGTGTTTCCATCTTTTCCTGGAATAGGAATTATTGCAGGAAGTCTGGAGTCGAAATATTCTGCTACTTCTTTCTCCATGTATTGGTAAAGTTTTTCTGTTACGTAAATTATTGCGTAATCTTCTTTTGCTATTTTCTTTAGTGTGTGTTTAGCTTCTTCAGCCTCATCACAAGGGAATACATCCAGGCCTACAGCCTTAAAGCCGAGTATTGATTCCCTATCACCAATTACTCCGATTTTATACATATGTATCCCTCAATCTTTCTTCTGTGATTTCGTTAGGGATATTAGCTATCTTTCCCGTCAAAATCAACCTGATATTAGTAGCTTCAATGTTCTTAGCTTGGACGTAACCAACCAGTGGCTCAATTCCAAAAGAAACATATTTTGCATCCTTTATATACTTTAACAGCATGTTGTCACCGGCCTTTTCCAGTCTAACGTATTTACCGTTAAGGGACTGAACGGCACCTTCTGTGACAAGATTCTTAAAACCGAAAGGTTCGAGTTTATCCGCAACCTGGCTATATGTATCTTCCCAAGCATCCACTAAAATCTTTTCGCTGACGCTTCCACCAGGGAGGAAGACCTTTTGGTAGAATGAGGAAGGTTTATTCATTTCTCTAAGCCTAATAAATGTGCTTACATTTATTATATCAAGGGATAATTTTACGCAGTTAATAACGAATTCATTGCCATATTCCATGGCTTTTTCTAGCATATCCTCGCTGCAAGCCTTATCTAAAAGAATATCGATTAGTTGCGGGTCATTGCTCTTAGCAAAGAGCTCCCTGACATTTATAACAGCATCTCTCATGGTACTAGACATGAGCACATAATTGCGCTCGCGCATTATCTCGAGAAGCTTGTCATTCTCAATCGATCCTCCGGATGTCAACAAATCGGAAGGGTCTATATTTAAGGCCTCAGCTTTTAAAATTACCTTTAGATTAAAATAATCATTAGGGTAAAGGAAAATGTCTAATAAGTCTCTAACTTCAGCTGGCACGATTGAATGAATCAGTAGATATGCCTCCCCAAGTGCATTCGAAATACATTTTTCAAAATCTCTAGGGTTAGCCAATTCTTTGCCATCGCCATAGCCAAAATCTGCCAAAATACTCATGGCCTGATTTACGGTTTTTGCGTCTAGCAATTTTTGCAAGTCAGCTTTTGTTAAAAGTTTAGACTCGTGCGCTTTTATTATGCTACAAGGATATGCATATGCAGTTTCTTCCACTTTTTTCATGAAATGATTCTCCTTCTAGAATAATAACTTTGCAACCTCCGAGGACAATTCTCTCTTATTATCTTCGTAGCTTACGCCAGCCTTTTCAAAAGTCTCTTGTAAGATATCTTGTTTCATCTGTAAGATGAGTTTGTTTCTGTCTACGTTGGATAAGACTTTTCGTCTCTCCAAAATTCTTGCCTTTTCTTCTTCGCCTTGCTTTTTAGCATTCTCAATCATTTGCTTAGCTTCTTCATGTGCCTTACCTATGATTGCATCCGCCTCAGCCTGAGCATCTTTTAGGAGCTTATCTTTTTCAAGATTTGCATCACCTAAAATCTCATTAGTAATCTTTTCTAAACTCATGATGAACCTCCTATATTAGTTAAGAGGAACGTTTAAGAAAATAAGTACAGATACTAATAATGCGAAGATGGCATATGTTTCTACCATTGCTGTATAAATGATACCCTTAGTCATTTCATCAGGGCGCTTAGCTGTAAGTTGTAAAGCAGAAGCTGCAGCCTTACCTTGTGAGATACCTGACCAGATACCTACAGCACCGATTGGAATACCAGCCATAAAGAAATATGAACCTTGTGCAATAGTTAAATCGAGTGGATCTCCACCTAAGAAACCAGTCTTTCCTAAGATAAGGAAAGCGATGATAAGTCCATAGATACCTTGCGTACCTGGAAGGGCTTGTAAGATGATAGTTTTACCGAATTTTTTAGGGTCTTCAGCAACAACACCTGATGCTGCTTGACCTGCGATGCCTACACCCATAGCTGAACCGATGCCAGCGAGTGCTGCAATAGCAGCTCCGAATAGAGCTAAAGTTTGACCGTCAATATGTTCAAATAACATTTATTTTACCTCCTTGATTTCGTCATCAATGCGAATATATTTTGTTTTTACTCTGAATGGATTGAATGGCTCACCGCCATCAATGTAGAATTTTCCGAAGAACTCTACATACTGAAGTCTAGCTGAGTGAACGAATGAACCGAGTGCGTTAATAGCAAAGTTCAAAAGTGTGCCGACTATAAATATCAGTATGAAAAGTATTAGGCCTGCGACACCACCACCAAAGAGTGTGCCCATCGTGTTTACAACCTGTGCGATAACACCAGTTGCAAGGCCCAGTGCGAGAAGTCTCGCATAAGACAATATGTCGCTCATCCAGCTTGTGATGCTGTAGATGTTTGAGAATGCTCCGGTGATTTTACCAAAGCCTTTCTTACCACGAGCGCCGCCTATTGCAAGGCCGACCATTCCGACTATTGTCACCCATTTTCCTACATTAGGGAGCCAATCGATTCCAAGTGATCCACCAGCAAGCCATACTGCAAGACCTGGAATCGTCAGGTACCAAAAGCCCTCTTCAAAGATTGCATCAGCTATCTTGCCGTCCTTAATCTGCATATATGCCTTGATACCCATTCCTATGAAGAGGTGAATAACACCTAGAATGAGTGAGAATATAAGCAGTGTAATTGGATCCTCCAAAGGATTGAACCAGATTGCATTCAGTGTTGCCTCTTTTCCTAAGAACGTTCTAGAGAACGCAGGAATCAAGTCTCCAAAGAAGCTTCCAAACATGAGTCCCCAGAAAATAGTCGCTATACCGCAGTACATGAATAGTTTTACTAGTCTGAACATGTTGCCTTCTAACTCGAATTTTTTAAGAGCTATGAAGCAACCGACTGCAAGGATTAAACCATAGCCTGCATCTGAGAACATCATTCCAAAGAAGCAGACATAGAAGAGCGAGAATATTGCAGTTGGGTCAAAACCCGAATATCCAGGGAGCGAATACATTTCTGTAATAGCTTCGACAGGATATACCGCAGAATTGTTCCTCAGTAATACTGGAACCTCTTCGCCCTCTTCAGGGTCTCTGATTTCGTAGAAGCAACCCGCCTCATCGAGTATCATCGAGATGTTAGGAACGCTCTTTTCTGGAACCCATCCTTCTATAAAGAATGTTCGCTCGGTCTTTAAGAGCTTCGTCTTAATTTCCTCTTTATCTAATTTTATCGAGAGCATATCGAAATAATTTTCGATGCCAGAGTTTAGCGAACTATTCTGGCTGATCTTTTCTTTAAGATCTTGTAGCTCTTTCTCTGTAGCAGCTTTTTCGCGTTCAAGATTTTCAATAATCTCTAAAGCTTTAGAACCTTCGGCTAGTTCAGTTCCTAAAACAATTGGCGAAAAATTTTGCTTTTTTAGTAAAGACATGACGTCATCAGTCTTTTTCTTTAGACTAACTACAGTCGCATAATGCATAGTTTCATCAGAGCTTACGAGCTTTAGAATCGAGGAAGGTGCCTCATTTTCCAATTCTGTCTGAATCGCTGAAACATCACTAGCTACAGGGAATACACCGAACGTGATATCAGTGTACTTAGTGGATGTTTCCATAATGCTTTCGTCGTAGTTAACCCAAGGTGAAAGTGAAGCGATGTCCTGATTTAACTTATTAATCTTTTCATTGGCAAGGTTGATACTGTTATCCAGTTCTAGAATGAAATCAACTTTCTCTTCTAAAGCTTGTTCATCATTTTCCATTTTATAAAGATCGTTTTTAGTCACTCTTCTTCTGGAACGAATCATAGGTGACTTTAGATTGCCGTATTTTCCTATTGAGGAAAGTGCAATCTCAGCTCTATCGCGTTTTAATTCGATATCGGATATAAGCTCGGGATCTTCATCAACCTTTGTGGCAGTTTGCCATAAGTTCTCTGCCAGTTTTGGAGTTTGGTCTGTTATTTCCAATGCTCCAAAATCCATAAGATTAGAAATCAGTTCATCTTTCTTAACGTCAAGTCCAACTAAAGCTATACGCTTCATTTTAACTATTGACATTAAGCTTTTCCCACCCTTTCTTTAATGAACTTAACCGCATCATTTTGATGCTTTAAGGCCTGAACCTTCAAGTCTTCTGCTTCTTTTTTGGCCATTTCAAGGGCTTCTTGTTGTTCTTTGTCAGCCAAATTATTGCCTTCTTTTATGAACGTCTCGTAAGCTTCTTTAGCTTTTAGCTCAGCATCCTGAAGAATCTTGTTTGCTTCGGAACTTGCCTGTTCTACCAAAGACTTAGCTTCAACCTTAGCAGATTTCTTAATGCCTTCTGCCTTGTCTTCGGCTTCTTTAATTTTGCTTAATTCTTCCGTAAACACCTCAATCTCCTTTCTTGATATTGTTTCAAGTCTAATAATATATACCAAAATATTATTTACTATATATATATAACTAATTTATTATACACCAAAACAGCCGATTTAGGAATGTATACATTTAATATATTAATTTTTTTATTATGTGGCGAAAACTTTGCAATTAGTGTATAATTAACATATCGTAATATTAAGAGGTAAATATGGATCTAAATAGAATTTTCTTAAAAGGCGCTTGCCCTACATCTATTGGTGGACAAGCTATCATGGAAGGAATAATGATGCGCGGCCCAAAAAAGACTGCAATTGGTATTAGACTTCCAAATGGAAAAATACACATGAAAACACAGCCTACACCACAGGGCTCCAAGTGGGGCAAGATCCCATTCATTCGTGGTGTGGTTAATTTTATTGCGTCATTAGTTTATGGCACAGAAGTTCTCATGTATTCTGCAGAGGTTCTCGAAGAGAATTATCCTGAAGAATACGAAAAGGATAAGTTTGATATTTGGGTAGAAGAAAAGTTTGGTAAAGAAAAAGCTTGGAACATGCTCCTCGTCTTATCTGTAATTCTTTCACTGATTTTAACAGTTGCATTATTTATGCTTTTACCTACGGTTGTGACTGGATTATTACAAAAAGTAACTGATAGTATCATCCTTCTCAACCTGGCTGAGGGTATCGTCAGGATGATAATATTCATCGGTTATATCGCAGCCATCGCTTGTATGAAAGACATCAAAACTCTCTTCCAATATCACGGTGCAGAGCACAAGACTATCCACTGTTTTGAGAACGGTTTAGAACTTACACCAGATAATGCGCAGACATTCTATACACTCCATCCACGCTGCGGAACATCATTCCTCATGTTTGTAATGATAGTTGCTATCATTGTACATGCATTCATGGGTTGGCCTACACTTTGGATTAGAGTCGTATCTAGAATCCTCGTACTCCCTGTAATTGCAGGCATTTCATACGAATTGCTCAAATGGGCAGGTCGTTCCAATAATCCAATTGTAGAGTTCTTAAGCTTACCTGGAATCTATCTCCAAAAGCTTACAACTCGCACACCAAATAATGACCAACTTGAAGTTGCAATCGCTGCAATGAAGGCAGTTCTTCCAGATAACGACGATCCATTCTATGAAGGAATTTGCGACTTGAATGGTAAGATGGTACCTGGCGAAGCAGAAGTCTATGATCCAGCCGAAAAGAAGGCCAAGGGTAAAAAGGAAAAATAGATGAGTCTATCAATCAAAGAAGCGATTAGAATCGCCGAAAACCAATTATTAGAAGCAGGAGTCTCCGACGCAAAACACGATGCGAAGGAGCTCTATTGTTATCAGGCGGGAATAGACAGTCTCCACCTTCTTTTGTCGTGGCAAAATTCACTGCAGGACAATCAGGTGGATGCATATTTTGACTTAGTAGCAAAACGCGCTAGCCACATTCCACTCCAGCATATAATAGGAGAGCAGGAATTCATGGGCTTCAAATTTAAGGTAAATCCAGATGTTTTGATTCCTCGCCAGGACACAGAGGTTGTGGTAGAAGAGGCATTAAAATATGCGAAGGGAGACGTACTGGATTTATGCACAGGTTCGGGAGCTATAGCGGTTTCAATAGCAAAGCTTTCCAAGGCAAAAGTTACTGCCACAGATGTTTCCAAGGCTGCACTTAAGGTTGCAGAAGAAAACGCAGCCACTAATAATGTAAAAATCAAGTTCATAGAATCCGATATGTTTAAGGAGCTCAAAGGAAAGCATTCGAATAAGACCTATGATCTAATCGTGTCAAATCCACCATACATCAGCACCCTTGCGATCGAGATATTGGCACTAGAAGTTAAGGACCATGATCCTAGAATGGCCTTAGATGGTGGAGAAGACGGCCTAGACTTTTATAGAATCATAGCAAAAGAAGCTCCTGAGCATCTAAAAAAGAACGGAACTTTAGTCCTAGAAATTGGTGACGATCAAGGCCGATTGGTACCTGCACTATTAGAAGCCACAGGCCGCTTTACCGATATTCAAGTATTAAAAGACTTGGCCAACCGTGACCGAATCGTAGTAGCCAAGCTCATGTAGCAGAATATTTAGTGAAAAATCGCTAAAATCCTTGCAAATCAAGGATTTATTACAAAAAAGTGCTTGCAATATAGTATTGAGTATGTTATTCTATCAAGGCGCGGGTAGCTACCGCGTGGTATTTTAACGTTAAAATATGCTAGTAACTTGCTAGCGAGAAAGGAGACTACCATGAAGGAAGGAATCCATCCAGAATATGTGGAATGTAAAGTAACTTGCGCTTGTGGTAACACTTTTGTAACAAAGTCTACAAAACCAGAATTAAGAGTTGACGTATGCTCAGCTTGCCACCCATTCTTTACAGGTGCTGCAAAGATGATCAACCGTGGCGGACGTGTTGAAAAGTTCAAGAACAAGTACAACCTCAAATAATTCGGATACTAAACCAGGACTTAGCTCCTGGTTTTTTATTTTTTGAAAATGTGAATGATTTATGATACAATATATTAAAAGTATGCGCTAAACAGAGGAAATAAAATGAACAAACCGTATGTTTTAGATATAAAAGGCAATTCGTTAGATGATGGTCCAGGGATTAGAACCACCATCTTTTTTAAAGGTTGCCCGCTTAGTTGTATTTGGTGTCACAATCCAGAGAGCAAGCGAGTGATGCAAGAACTATCTTGGGATAAGGAAACCTGCATTGGGGATTTTGGTTGCTTGAAAATTTGCGAAAACGGTGCGCTCAGCCATGAAAATCCGGGCTTTGTAGACCGCACAAAATGCAAGCTTTGCTTTAAATGTGCCGACTTTTGCCCTGCAAAGGCATTAACTAAAGTAGGACAAGAAAAAGACATAGAAGAACTCGTGCAAAAGGCGGCATCCGACATCCCATTTTACAAAGTTTCTGGTGGAGGGGTAACGCTCTCTGGTGGCGAAGCTACAATGTTTCCAGAATGGGTCGGCCAACTTTGCAAAGGTCTCCAAGAGCAAGGTATAGATATTTTGTTAGAGACATGTGGATATTTTGACTATGACAAAGTAAGAGAAAATATCTTACCTTATGTGAAAGATATCTATTGTGACCTCAAAATATTTGACAGAGAAGAGCACAAAAAATACTGTGGCGTATATAATGATTTGATATTGGAAAACATCAAGAGAATGAAATCGGACGAAAAAAGTTTTAATTATACGCTTTTAACTAGAACGCCGCTCATACCGGATATCACTGATACAGAGCAAAATCTATCCGAAATCGCGCAGTTTTTAACTGAAATTGGTATGGAAAAAACTGAAATTTTACCATATAACCCTACATGGTATGCAAAGACTGAAAAGATTGGGGTAGAGCTTGATCCAAACCTAAAAGAGATTAATTCTTTTCAGGATAAAGAGCAGGTAGAAAAAGCAAAAAACATCTTTAGAGAAAAAGGCATTTCTTGCTAAAAGTACGCCTTTTTAGTAGCAAATTAAGTTAATTGAGGTTTGGTGGATGTCACATATTAAACCTAAAAATAAAAAATGGAGGAGAAAAATGGCAGATAAAAAAGCAGGTGGAATAGCAAATACATTAGCAAACGTTGTACTAAAATATTTCGCATTTGAATTTAGCAATGTTGAATCAAAGAGAAAATATTTGAGGACAGTGGATGGCTGGATGAATTTTTCAGTAGGTCTGACTACAGAGGATGGACAAGTCGCACAGAGCATTTGGTTCAAAGATGGCAAAGGAAAGGTGAAGCCATCAATCGAAGGAGTAGATACTCTTTTGACGCTCCAAGATGTTAGTGTTTTAGCGCAGCTTGCGAGTCTTCCTCCAAACGAAGTATTAAACTTAATGTTAAAGAATAAAATGTCTTCAACAGGCAACATGTCTTATCTTGAGTTTTTTAACTTACTTATTTCAGTTCTCATGAAGGACAAGCAAATAAAGCAGATGAAAAAACAAAAGAAAGAGCGCGAAGATTATGGAAAGACTATGTCTGATGTAAGAGTTGAGGAAAAGCCACGTGCTAGAAAAGAATACATCAAGACAACAGAAGCTGATAAGGGTGTAAAATACATCGCAGATGACCCATACCTTTCAACTTATGATTTAGAAGACTTCCCAAGGCTACAGGGATATTTGGAATATCACCATAAAGGAGTTCCAGAGGTTTGCACAGAGAGAGCTTTGCTCCTCACAAACTGGTTTAGAGAAAACGGCTTTGAGACTAAAAAGGACGGTACCCCTTGGATACCTGAACTCCGCCAAGGCTATGCATTTAAGCACCTGATGGAAAACAAAAAGCCTATCATCAGAAAAGGCAATTTGATTGCAGGTACTACTACAACAAAAGAAGTCGGATTGCCTATCTACCCGGACTGTATCGGCCTTATTTTCTGGGGTGAACTTTTAACAGTTCAGGATAGAATGCTAAACGCATATGGACCTCTTTCCGACAAAGAGATCGAAGATATCAATTCCAACATTTTCCCATACTGGGTGCACAGAAATGTTAGAGAATACGTCCGCGATAAATATAACGAACCAACTTGCCAGAAACTTGACGAGCGTTGGGCAGTAACCTTCCTTTGGAAAACAGTAGCCTTATCACATACGATTATTGATTATCCAAAACTCTTAAAATTAGGTTTGGTGGGCATTATCGAAGAGGTTAAAAAAGAGCTAGAGTCCGACAAGAATGCAAGTGAAGAAAAGAAGGCTGAGTTAGAGGCTATGATCCTTTGCTATGAAGGCATTATTTCCTACGCTAGACATTTGGCAGAGCAGGCAAAGAAAGAATACGAAGCAGAAGAAGATCCAAAGAGAAAAGCAGAGCTGAAGGTTATCTACGAAGCTTGCGCACATTCACCAGAGTTCCCAGCTAGAACAGTAGATGAAGCAATTCACGCTATTTGGATTCACTGGATTGCAGTGCACATGGAATCCACAAACGCTGGTTTCTCAATCGGCAGAATGGATCAATGGTTACAACCATACTTTGAGGCTGATATGGCAAAGCTCAAAACAAAAGAAGAAAAAGACGAGTACATCCATCATGTATTGGAACTCATCGGCTGTTTCTATATCAACTGTCAAGATCACTTACCACTAACACCAGATATTGGAAACTATCTCTTTGGTGGTAGCTCATCCGACCAAGCTATTACACTCGGTGGTATTACACCAGAAGGTGAAGATGCAGTAAACGACATGACTTATGTCTTTCTTAAAGTAACAGAAATGATGTCTATGCGTGACCCTAACATCAACGCTAGATACAATAAAGAAAAGAATAGTAGCACATATTTAAAGAGACTTTGCGAAGTAAACGTAAACACAACATCCACTCCTTCAATTCACAACGACACGGCTGTAATGGCGTCACTAGTAGATCATCATTATGAGCCACAGGATCTAAATGACTGGTCAGCAACAGGTTGCGTAGAGCCAACAATTTCAGGAAAACATTTAGGCCACACAAACTGTATGATGTTTAACATGGTAGCAGCAATCGAAATGGCTATGTATAACGGCTATCATCCACTCATGCGTTGGCAGCTCGGTCCAAAGACAGGCGAGGCAGAGGACTTAAAAACATTTGAAGATTTCTATAAGGCATTTACAACTCAGCTCGCGCTTTTAGCAGACCTAGCTTGCGAATACAATAACTATTTGGGTGAAGCTCATGCCGTAGTACGTCCAACACCTATGATGTCAGCTATGATAGACGGCTGTATTAAGAAAGGTGTTGACTGCACAAAGGGCGGTGCAAAATACAACTCATCCGGTACAGCTTGTATAGGTCTGGCAGATATTGTAGATTCGCTCATGGCTATTAAGACTCTCGTTTATGACAGAAAAGTATGCACATTGAGAGAAATGGTAACTGCGACAAAAGCAAACTTCGAGGGCTATGATGTTTTAAGAAATCGTATCTTAACTGAGATTCCAAGATTTGGCAGTGGCTCAGCCGAAGCAGTAGCTATGGCAAATAGAGTTACAAAGTTTATGAAGGATTGTTTCTGGGAACACAAGAATTTCCGTGGAGGTCACTACACAACAGGATTCTGGTCCATGTCAAATCACGTTGCATTTGGTACATTTACAGGAGCTTTACCATCTGGCAGATTGGCATACGAGCCATTTACACCGGGCTTGACACCAGAGGCAAATGCATCAAAGTCACTCCTAGATAACATCAAGGATGTATCAATGCTCGAACCAACAAGTATGAATAACAATATCGCTTTTAATGTAAAGGTTAACCCAGCACCATCAGACACACACGAAGAGACAGTAGAACACCTTTATGACTATGCAAAAGCTTATTCAGATTTGGGCGGCATGCAAATGCAATTTAACGTAGTATCATCAGAAACAATGAGAGCCGCTATGGCAAACCCAGATGCATACCGCGATCTCATGGTTAGAATCTCCGGCTACAACGCATACTTCACAACACTTAATAAAGAGTTACAATTAGAACTAATCAGACGTGCGGACTACGGAATGTAGGAGAAAAAGATATAATAATATAAAAAACCGCTGGAACTCCCAGCGGTTTTGTTTTATTAATTTTTATTAGTTTCTTGCGTTTTTGATGAAATATCTAAAGGCAAAGAAGATAAGTGCGCAGTCAATAACGCCTGCTACGATGAGTATTACCAGTGGTAAACCTGCAATTGTTTTAATCATAATAAGCCTCCTATATCCAACCAATGCATGCACAAATAATGATGAGGATTACGTCGAAACCAAGGATTCCTGCAACAATCTTGATACTGTTCTTAACCGACTTTTGGTCATAAACAAGAAATGCTGCTGAGAAGAATGGTAAGTAACCAATAATCCAAAGAACCCAAGGACAAGATCTTTGCCAGAAAGACCACTCCCAAGTGAGGATTCCGCAGTAGTTGAGGAAACATTCTACGATTACTGCCATAGTTGTTAAGATGCAAGCCACTAAGATTCTAGAGTTAATACCAAGAATTTTTTTCTTTGGATCATCAGGCAAATTGTGGCAAGCCATAATACCCATGATCAAGAACATCATTGAAATTTCAACGTTATAGCCAATCATGAGGAGCCAAGATGTGTTGCCAACTCCTACCGGAGTACCCCAAACAGGAGCCCATCCGCTGCTAAAGCAGATCATTGAATTCCAAATTTCATTGAAGATATCTACGCCCCAAAGTGCGAGACCACCGAGCACTGCCTTGTAATTCTTTTCATGTAGTTCCTTTGATACGATGTAAAGCACGATTACAAAGAGTGGAACTGCATACCAGTGCATGGTTAAATCTGGTCTACGCAAAATTTCCAGAGCGGACTGTGTATATTCAGAAAAACCGTCCATATTACTGTCATTCCTTTCTAATTGATAGGGACTATAAGTTAATGTAATTATATCAGCGGCATAGTTCCAAAACAAGGTATAGATTGCAATTTTTCTTCTATATATATCATAGTATATATATTACTTGTTTACCAAACGGCCTTGTGCTATAATATAAAATTAGTTTAGTGTGTGCATAAATAAGCGCCACAAGAAAAGAAGACAGGAGCCGAAAATGTTTGATAGATTAGACTTCATAGTACAAAAATACGAAGAACTTTCGATGAAGGTTTCAGACCCAGATGTAATTGCGAACCAGACGGTATGGCGCAAGAGCATGAAAGAGATGGGTGAAATGGAACCTATCGTTAAAAAATACGAAGAATATAGAAAAGCAAAAGAGGGCATCGAGGACGCTAAAGAAATGATTAATTCTGGCGACGATGAACTTAAAGAACTCGCAAAGATGGAACTCTCAGAGCTCGAAGATAAGCTTCCAGAGTTAGAAAAAGAACTCCAGATTTTGCTCCTTCCAAAGGATCCTAACGACGAAAAGAACGTTTACTTGGAATTAAGAGCAGGTACTGGTGGTGAAGAAGCAGCGCTCTTTGCAGGAGACCTCTTAAGAATGTACTGCAGATATGCTGAGCGTCGTGGCTATAGAGTAGAGCTTACAGACGTAAACGATACAGGTATCGGCGGATATAAGCAGGCCGTTATCAGAATCATTGGTAAGGGTGCTTACAGCAGATTAAAATACGAATCCGGCGTACACAGAGTACAGCGTGTTCCAGAAACAGAAAGTGCTGGCCGTATTCACACATCAGCAGCTACAGTTGCAATCATGCCTGAAGTAGAAGACGTAGAAGTTGACCTTTCATGGGATGACATCAGAGTAGATACATTCAGAGCATCCGGTCACGGTGGACAGTACATCAACATGACAGACTCAGCCGTAAGACTCACACACCTTCCTACAGGCGTTGTAGTTCAGTGCCAGGACGAAAAGTCACAGCTTAAGAATAAAGAAAAGGCCTTCAACGAAATGAAATCCAGACTCTATGCTTTCTATCAGCAGCAACAGCATGATGAGCAAGCAGAGCTTAGAAAAGGCCAGGTAGGCAGCGGCGATCGTTCCGAGAGAATCAGAACATATAATTTCCCACAGGGAAGAGTAACAGATCACCGAATCAATGTTACACTCTACAAACTCGATCAGTTTATCGATGGAGACATGGATGATATCATCGATGCTTTGATCACAGCTGAACAAGCAGAAAAGATGAAGAACTTCGGCTAGTTCTTCCCAAAATATCTAGAGAATTTGTTAATGAAAACTTTAATTTTAGGAACAACCAAACAAGATATTTTAACAGCCGGAAAAATTCTAAAATCCGGAGGACTCGTGGCCTTTCCTACAGAAACGGTTTATGGCCTCGGCGCGAATGCTTTAGATGATGAAGCCGTTAAAAAAGTCTACCTCGCAAAGGGCAGACCATCAGATAATCCAATGATTGCGCACATATCGTCTAAAGACGATTTAAGCCAATTAACAGATAAAATCACAGAGGATACTAAGAAACTCATGGACGCATTTTGGCCAGGCCCGCTCACAATGATAGTAGAGGCCAAGCCAATCGTATCAAGGGTCACTACAGGTGGCCTGGATACAGTAGGCGTGCGCTTTCCTTCTAACCCAGTCGCAATGGCTATGATTAGCGCAGCTGGCGTACCAATCGCAGCTCCTAGCGCTAACCTTTCCGGAAAGCCAAGTCCTACGACATTCCAGCACGTCTTTGATGATATGGACGGTAGAATCGATGCGATTATAGAAGGTAGCGACTGCGAAGTAGGAATCGAATCGACAGTAATCGATATGACAGGAGAAACTCCAACGATACTTCGCCCGGGAATCATTACCAAAGAAGATTTTGAAAAAGTCCTAGGAAAAGAAGTTTTGCTGGACCCTGCACTTCTAGAGAAGCCAAAGCTCGTAAAGGGCGAAGGCCTCAAGGTTACGACAGACGATTTTAAGCCAAAATCACCAGGCATGAAGTATAAGCACTATGCACCAAATGCTGAGATGATTATATATAAAGGTGAAAAAGCAAAGGTTGAAGAGGCAATAAAAGAGGAAAAAGCAAAGCGTGAAGCGCTGGGTGAAAAAGTAGAAGTAATCATCTTCAGTGACAGCGACTCCAAATTTGCGGCCCACGAACTCTTTGCACGCCTTAGAGAAAGCGATAAGGCGGGAGTCGATGTAATCCTGATAACCGCACTATCCGAAACCGGCGTCGGTTTCTCAGTTATGAACCGCATGCTAAAATCCGCCGGTTATAATGTCGTTATAGTTTAAGCGATGGCGCTATATGCGCAATCGCTAAAAGGAGAATAACATGAAAATCGCGTTAGCAAGTGACCACGGTGGTTATGAACTGAAAGAAAAAATCAAGGAGTATCTCGCGAAGACTCGCGACTTCGAACTAATTGACCTAGGAACTAATTCCACAGATTCCGTAGACTATCCTGTTTATGGCAAAGCATGTGGAGAGGCCGTAGTTTCCGGCAAAGCCGACTTAGGCATAGTTTGTTGCGGTACAGGCATTGGAATCTCAATGGCAGCCAATAAGGTTAAAGGCGTGCGCTGCGGACTTTGCACTTCAGTAGAAATGGCTCACTTAACAAAGCAACACAACAATGCAAATATCATCTCATTCGGTGGCAGAACTACCGAACCAGAGCTAGCATTCAAAATGGTAGACGAGTGGCTCGACACACCATTTGATGGCGGACGCCATGAGCGTAGAACTGGAATGCTCGACGAAATGTAGTTAATAAATAAAGTTTAAAATAAAGGAGAAAACATCATGGGAAAAGTACTCGTATTTGATCATCCACTTATTCAACACAAAGTTTCTTTAATGAGAAAGAAAGAAACAAAGTCCAAGGACTTTAGATCACTCGCAAAAGAAGTAGTTATGCTTATGGCATTCGAAGCTACTCGTGATCTTCCATTAAAGGAAGTTGAAATTGAAACACCAATTTGCAAAACAACACAACACATGTTAGACGGCCAAGACATTGCCATCGTTCCTATTTTAAGAGCAGGCTTAGGCTTCGTAGATGGAATGCTTGAACTCTATCCAGCTGCAAAAGTTGGCCACATTGGACTCTATAGAGATCCAGCTACACACATGCCAGTTGAATATTATTGCAAGTTGCCAGCAGATATCGAAAAGAGAACAGTATTCGTAGTAGACCCAATGCTCGCAACAGGCGGATCAGCAATCGATGCTATCAACTCCATCAAGCTTCGTGGCGCAAAGGCAATCAAGTTCATGTGCTTAATCGCAGCTCCAGAAGGAATCGCAGCATTACAAAAAGCTCACCCAGATGTTGACATATATATCGCTGCACAAGACGAACGCTTAAATGAAAACGCATACATCGTTCCAGGTTTAGGCGATGCTGGCGATAGATTATTTGGAACAAAATAGGAGAACAATATGGATTTTAATAAACTTATCCCTGACAACGTGTCAAAGTTTGACAACGTATATGACGTTTTAAAGGAGCGTGGCTTCATCGAGCAATCCACAGACGAAGACAAAGTTCGTGAGCTCCTTCAAAACGAAAAGGTAAAATTCTACATCGGATTTGACCCAACTGCAGACTGCCTTCACGTAGGTCACTTCATGCAGGTAATCATCATGATGTACATGCAAAAATTCGGTCACACACCAGTAGTATTAATCGGTGGTGGCACAGGCATGGTAGGCGATCCATCCGGTCGTTCAGACATGCGCCAAATGATGACAATCGAGACAATAGAAGAAAACTGCAATCAGTTCAAGAAACTCTTTGATCAGTTCTTAGACTTTGATGAAGAGTGGAAATATGAAGGAAACGAAGGCGTTTATACACCAGGTCACGAAAACAAAGAACCAGCTCCAGGAAAAGCCGTAGCAGTTAACAACGCTAGATGGTTAAGACCTTTGAACTATATCGAATTCATGCGTGAAATCGGTGCACAGTTTAACATCAATACTATGCTTAGAGCAGAATGCTTCAAGCAGAGAATGGAACGTGAGGGCGGCCTCACAATGCTCGAACTCAACTATATGCTCATGCAATCATACGATTTCATGGTAATGGCTAGAGACTTCGGCGTAAAGATTCAATTCGGTGGTAACGACCAATGGTCTAATATCATCGGTGGTGTAGATCTTACTCGTAAGATGACAGGCAAGGATGTCTATGGTATGACATTCTCCCTCTTAACTAACTCCGAGGGTAAGAAGATGGGTAAAACAGCAAAGGGTGCATTATGGCTCAGAGCTGACAAGACTAGCCCATTCGAGTTCTTCCAGTATTGGAGAAACGTAGCAGATGCAGACGTTAATAAGTGCTTACGTATGCTCACATTCCTTCCTATGGACGAAGTAAATAGACTTTCCGCACTCGAGGGTGCAGAGATTAATAAAGCGAAGGAAATCTTAGCATTTGAGGTTACTAAACTCGTTCATGGTGAAGAGGAAGCTCAGAAGGCACTCGATGCAGCAAGAGCAGCATTCGGTGGCCAAGGAAATTTAGCTAACATTCCTGAACACGAAATGTCAGCCGACAAGTTTGACGGCGAAGGCATGGGTCTAATCAACCTCTTAAAGGAATTAAAACTCGTTCAGAACACATCTGAAGCATTCTCAACAATCGAGCAAGGTGGCCTCCTCTTAGACGGAGAAAAGGTTGCTAACGCAAAGATGAATGTTACAAAAGATATGTTTAAGGATGGCAAACTTCTCGTTCAAAAGGGCAAGAAGAAATTCGTAAACGTAGTTTTAAAATAAAAAATCACAAAATTAACAATCACTAAAATTAAGGAGAATCATCACTATGTTATTGGGCGAAATTATCACATTCTTATTGTATTTCGTAGCTCTCGTTGGTGTAGCTCTCGTCTTCTTCTTCAATGGTTCCAACAAAGGAGAAAAGGACTATTTCTTAGGTGGACGTTCAATGGGTCCATGGGTTACAGCGATGTCTGCACAGGCATCTGATATGTCAGGTTGGCTTTTGATGGGCTTACCTGGATCAATCTTAGCATTTGGTTTTGGTCAGATGTGGATTGGTATCGGATTAGCTTTAGGTACTGCAGCAAACTGGATTTTCTGCGCTAAGCGCTTAAGACGCTTCTCAAAGGCCGCAGGAGACTCCTTCACATTACCGCAGTACTTATCCAATAGATTTGCTACACAGTCAAAGACATTACAAGTTGTGTGTGCTATCATTTTCTTGATTGCATTCACAATCTATGTAGCATCCGCATTCGTAACAGGTGCAACAGTATTCACTCAACTCTTCAGCGGAATCAAAGAAAGCACAGCAATGTTAATCTTCGTATTAATCATCATTGCTTACACTTTCTTAGGCGGATTCAAGGCTGTTTGCTGGACAGACTTCTTCCAAGGATTATTGATGCTTGCAGCATTACTTGCAGTTCCTATCGTAATCGTAGCAACACAAAACTTAGACACAAGCTTGCTTTCCAATGTATATACATATACTGATGGTGGTAGCGAAGTTGTTTGTGACTTCGGCGCAGGCCTCTTCTCAGCATCCTGGAAAGACATCGTTACTGGTTTAGGTTGGGGACTTGGTTACTTCGGAATGCCACATATTTTGGTAAGATTCATGTCTATCGAAAAGCCATCCATGATTAAGAAATCATCCATCGTAGCTATCGTCTGGGTAGTATTAAGCTTAGGCGCTGCTTGCTACATGGCTTACCTTGGCAGAATGATCGTAGCAGAAGATTTGCTTACAGTAGGAGCTCAAAAGACAGTATTCATCGTACTTGCTAGAAAGTTCTTCCCACCAGCAATCTCCGGTTTACTTCTTGCAGCTATCATCGCAGCAGCAGTATCCACTGCAGACTCACAGCTTTTAGTTGCATCCAGCTCATTCACTTCAGATATCTATAAGCCAATCTTCCGTAAAGAAGCTAATGATAAGGAAGTACTTTGGATCGGCAGAGTTGCAGTTATCGTAATTGCAATCGTTGCTTACTTCATCGCATCCTCCAAGGGTTCCGGCGCACAAGCTATCATGAACATGGTAGAAAATGCATGGGGCGTATTCGGAGCTGCATTCGGACCTACAGTTCTCCTTTCACTCTTCTGGAAGAGATTCAACTATAAGGGCGCATGTGCAGGCGTTATCGTTGGTGCGGTTGTTGATATCGTATGGCTCCTTTGCTTATCCGGCACAGGAATCTATGAAATCGTTCCTGGTTTCATTGCAGGCGGTATCGTTGCAATCATCGTAACACTCGCTACACCAGCTCCAGAAAAAGCCGTTACAGACATTTATGACCAAGCTACTGCAACAGGCGTAGATGACTAACATTTAGTGATTTTGGCCCCGACATTTTGCCGGGGCTTTTTTATAAGAAAGGTTCCATCATCATGAAAACTGAATTCGAAAAAATGCTAGCAGGCGAAGAATATAATGGCCTTGCACCAGAACTAATGGAAAAGCGTACTCATGCACAAATCCTTTGCGCTAAGTACAACAACTCAGATGAAAACTGGGATAGAAGCACTACAATTTGGAGACTCATTTCCAATGAAAGCGAACTGCCAACATTCGAAGGCCCCATTCACTTCACATATGGCTGTAACACAAAGTTCGGAAAAAACTGTTATGCGAACTTTAACCTTACTGTTCTAGACCATGGCGGAGTTACGTTTGGTGACAATGTGATGATAGGACCCAACTGTACAATTGTGACTGCAATCCACCCTATAAAGTACGAAGAACGTAACTTAAAAAAGGATGAAGTAGGCAACCTTTATGATGTAGAAACTGCAAAGCCAGTAAAGATTGGTGATAACTGTTGGCTTGGAGCAAGCGTTACAGTTTGTCCAGGGGTAACTATCGGAAATGGTTCGGTTATTTTGCCTGGCAGTGTGGTAACAGAAAATGTCCCAGAGAACTCAATGGCTGGCGGTGTACCTTGCAAAGTAATTAAGGCAATAGATAATAAATAGCCCAACCAAAGCAAAAAGTAATATAATTGTAGATAAAATCGCATATAATATAGAAAAAGTCCTTGCATTACAAGGGCTTTTAACTTATAATATATGAGCGCGCATTGTGCGAGCACTCCTGAAGCTAGGGTAATCCGGTGGATTCAGGGCTATAAAGTTATAGTTATACCGAAAAGGTTCCGACGGAATTTAGTAGGTAGAACCGAAAACGTTCTTCAAGGACTGTGAGGTTTAGGAGCTTATGCCTTAGGCCTCATAGAGACAAGAATTCAGTAGGTAAGAAAGGAAAGAGAATGAAATCATTCATCGCAAAGCCAGCAGAAGTTGAACGTAAGTGGTACGTTCTTGACTGCGAGGGCAAAACTTTAGGAAGATTAGCTTCCGAAGCTGCTTCTATCCTTCGTGGAAAGAAGAAGCCAATCTACACTCCACACGTTGATTGCGGAGATTATGTAATCGTTATCAACGCTTCTAAGATTCAAGTAACTGGTAAGAAGAAGAGCGACAAGATCTATAAGCATCACTCACTTTATCCAGGTGGACTTAAAGAAGTTCCATTTGAAAAGATGTTAGCTAAGGATCCAGAGTTCGTTATCAGACACGCTATCGAAGGTATGTTACCTAACGGAGCACTTGGAAGACAAATGTACAAGAAGCTTAGAGTTTATGCAGGTCCAGAACACGATCAGCAAGCTCAAAAGCCAGAAGTATGGAATTTCTAGAGAAAGGGAGGAATTGACACATGGCAAAGATGCAATATCAGGGAACTGGTAGAAGAAAAAGTTCAGTTGCTAGAGTTAGATTAATCCCTGGCAAAGGAAATATCACAGTCAACAATAAGAACTTAGAAGATTACTTTGGAATGGAAATCGTTAAGAGAGAAGTTAAGAGACCTTTCGAAGTAGCTGGTTGTGAAGGAAAGTTCGACGTTGTAGCTACAGTTACAGGCGGCGGATTCACTGGTCAAGCAGGTGCTTTAAGACACGGTATCTCCAGAGCATTAGTTCAGGCTGATGCAGAAGCTTACAAGGCAGCTTTAAAGGCAGCTGGATTCTTAACAAGAGATCCAAGAATGAAGGAAAGAAAGAAGTACGGCTTAAAGAAAGCAAGACGTGCATCACAATTCTCAAAGAGATAATTTCTTTCAGAAACAAAGCAAAAAGAGGAGACATCCATTTGGGTGTCTTCTTTTTTCATGCAAAACGCAGTGTTTCCAAGGCTTTCGGGCGTTTTTGGTATGCAGTAAGTGTTTCATAATCTGTGTCAATAGACTTACTTTTGAAATATTGAAACAGGGGGGTATTTGCAATTTCTACTATTAGTCTACCATCAATCACCTATTGTCCCCTATTGTCCCCTATTGTCCCTATTGCCTATCTTTTAAGAAAAATAAGGTTTAACGCAGTATCATTTAACATTTTTTAAAAAAGTACCATGTTAACATTGAAATAACGGACAAATTGTGATAACATAGTTTTGCTAATTGCTAATTTTGCTAATTTCGTGAACAATCGTCTCAGAATGCTAGGGGGCAATAAAATGAAATTATATCGTAGAGAAAATTATTTAAAAAAGATTCGCGGATTCTATCATGATACGGAGATTATAAAAGTAATCACAGGAATTAGACGTTGCGGTAAATCCTGTTTGATGCAGACAATTGCAGAGGAATTAAAGGAATCTGGAATTCTTTCGGAAAATATAATTTATATTAATCTAGATAAACGGGGGTTCAAATCAATCAAGACACCCGCCGAACTTGAAGCTGTAATAGACCGGTTTTGTACGGCAAAAGGAACAAAATATCTCTTCATAGATGAAATACAAAATGTTGAAGATTTTGAAAGTGTTATTAATGCTTTTAGAGAAGAGCAAGAGTATTCCATCTTTATTACAGGGTCTAATTCTTATCTTCTCAGCGGTGAACTTGTCACAAAACTTACCGGCCGATATTTGGAATTTGAAATGTACCCTCTTACTTTTGACGAATATCTGGGCATGAAACAATTTTTAAAGCAAGCAATCAGCTCGGATATTACGGATGAATTTGAAAAGTACATTGTTGAGGGTGGCTTTCCCAAAGCTCTTCAATACGATAATTTCGAGGATAAGAAAAATTATACCAACGGTGTTATCGATGAAATTTTCAAAAAGGATATCCAAAAGCGAGTAAAAATAAGAAATGTATCAGTCTTTAATGCGGTGAAAACCTATATTATCAATAATTTCGGTGCTACTACAAGCTTGACAAACATTTTGAAAGATTTACAAAGTGCCGGCAGTGATATTACCAGAGAAACCTTAAACAGATATATTCAAATTCTTATTGATGCAAAAGTGCTTTACAAATGTGAGAGATTTGACTTAAAATCACGCAAATCAATTATGGGAGAACAGAAATATTATCTTGCAGATTTGGGAATTTATTTTTCCGGAAATACTGATAATCGTATTAATTATGGACCGGTATTAGAAAATATAGTGTATCTTTACGCCAAAGCAAAAGGCTATTCGGTAAGTGTCGGACGAATCGGAAAGCTTGAGTGTGATTTCATTTTGAGGGGCCAGCCAATGCAGTATTCTTATGTTCAGGTCGCTATGACCATTATGAGCAGTGAAAATACAGAAAACAGAGAATATGCACCGCTGGAGTCCATCCGAGATAATTATCCAAAATATGTTGTTACAAGAAACGATTTGATTCAGCAGCGAAACGGAATCAAGCATGTAAACATAGGGCCATTTATGAAGGACGGGAAACTATTTTAGGGAAAAGTGAAATGAATATTCATGCATACACACTAGATTCATTAAGGCAATTGGTTCGGCGTCTTCAGAAAGAGAACGCTGAATTAAGGTTGCTATTAAAAAATGCGAAGCAGACAAAAACAGAAGCTTCTATTTTTGAAAACAACTATGAAGTAGAGCCTGAATATGACGAGGACCAAGGCGGTAGAATCATCAGTAGGTATATTTCTGCTGATATGGCCACTGCCTTTTTTACATTGTTTTGGGGCAGACAGGATGTGTATGCAAAGAGAGGTCGTAACGGAGGATATTTCCCTCAGTGCAAAAACAGGTGGAATGATTATATTTGTCCAAAACAAAAGAAACAAAAGCAGATTTGTGCGGACTGTGAACATAAATGCTGGGTAAAGCTTGAACAAAAAACGGTCTTGCAGCATTTGTTAGGGCTCAAAGAAGACGGAAGCGATGCAATTGGTGTATATCCGTTATTTCCGGATGGTACTTGCAGATTTATTGTATTTGACTTTGACAATCATGAAAAGGGTGCAGAACAGAGTGATTATGCCAATATCAATAATGACTGGCAGGATGAAGTCAATGCCTTAAGAAAGATGTGTACCGATAATGGAATTGAACCCCTGATTGAGCGTTCAAGATCTGGGAAAGGCGCACATGTATGGATTTTATTTAGTAAGCCGGTAAAGGCCGCAGCTGCAAGAAAATTTGGAATGCTGCTACTTGATAAAGGAGCACTATCGGTTAATTTACGAACATTTACCTATTATGACAGAATGTATCCTTCTCAGGATAATTCTGATGGAATCGGAAATCTTATAGCCCTTCCGATGCAAGGTCAGGCTTTAAGAAATGGAAATACGGCTTTTGTTGACGAATACTGGAATGCATATCCTGATCAGTGGGATATCATTTATAACAAAGCAAAGAGGATTAGCTCTGAAGATGTAGAAAGATTCATTATTAAGTGGCAAGATGATCTTTCGACAGGCGCTGGAGGTTTATTACCGTCAGAGAACAGACCAAAACCGTGGGAACGTAATTTGCATTTTGAGAAACAAGATGTTACGGGAAAACTTCATATTGTATTGTCTGACGGCATATATGTTGATACACTGAACCTGTCAGCCAAAATTCAAAATCAAATCCGTGCACTTGCGGCATTCAATAATCCTGTATACTACAAAAATAAAAATCTGGGATTATCAAACTACTATAATTTCAGTTCAGTATATATGGGGAAGGACATTGACGGATATATCAAATTGCCGAGAGGACTGAGAGAAACGCTGATTAGAAAATGCCAAGAATCGTCAATTCCATATGATATCGAAGAACAGCGAGATTCCGGAAGACCTATCAGAGTTGGCTTTAATGGCGATTTACGTTTGCAGCAAGATATTGCTGCACAATCCTTGCTTTCATTTGACGATGGAATATTAAGTGCCGCTACTGCTTTTGGTAAAACGGTTGTATGCAGCTACCTGATATCACAGAAAAAAGTAAATACATTGGTATTAGTGCCAAAAAGAGAACTGCTTCAGCAATGGGTTGATGAATTGACTGATTTTTTAACAATTGATGAAGATCCGCCGGAATATTCAACTAAAACGGGAAGAAAGAAAATTCGCAAAAATGTGATAGGAGTTTTAAGCAGCGCAAAGAATTCATTGACTGGTATTGTTGATGTAGCAATGATTGGCTCTGTGTATGGAAAGGACGATGTCTGCAAGCTGACTGAAAATTACGGCATGGTAATAATAGATGAATGTCATCATGCTGCTGCGGCAACAACTATCAAAGTCCTTGAGAGGCTAAAAGCAAAGTATGTGTATGGCGTTTCCGCAACATTAAGAAGAAGTGATAAGCTTGAGCCGATTACATATATGATGATAGGACCGGTAAGACACAGTTTCACTGCTCTTGACAGAGCAAAAGAACAGGGAATAGACCATTTTGTATATCCAAGATATACAAGAGCTGTTCAGACGGAAATCAGCAGAGATGTTTTTAAGGCATATTTAGCCATATCTTCCGATAAAGATAGAAGCAATATGATTATTGAAGATGTAAAGGATTGTATTGCGCAAGGAAGAACGCCATTGATACTAACAAGATTAAAAGAGCAAGCAAAATTCTTTTATGACGAGCTGCAGGGCTGTGCAGATGGAGTTTTTCTTTTATACGGAGATAATACTGAAAAAGAAAATGAAGCAATCAGAAAAGAATTAAAGAACCATGATAGAAATAAATCTTTGATTTTAATTGCGACCGGACAAAAGATTGGAGAGGGGTTTAACTATCCAAGACTTGATACGCTGATGTTGGCATCCCCGGTTTCGGATGGTAGCTTACTTGAACAGTATGTGGGAAGACTGAACAGAGATTATGACGGCAAGAAGAATGTAGTTGTATATGACTACATTGATCATCACATTCGTGTATTTGATCACATGTACAATAAGCGTTTGAAAACATATCGGAGAATAGGATTTGATGTAGTAACAGGACTAAACTTACAGAAACAAAATGCAAATGCCATATATAATTCAGAGAACTACAGCGGTGTATTTGAGCGGGACATTGTTGAAGCTAATAGTAATATCATCATATCATGTTCTGATTTCATGCTTCCTAAAGTGCAGCGTTTTGAAGAGCTTGTAGAGGGCAGGATTGATGCAGGCATCACTGTGACTGTCATCATGGAGATCTCTGACAACTATGAATATGCAAATGAAATTGCAACGGAAATGAGGTCTAAAGGAATCTCTGTCATCACATCTGAAATCAGTACGGAACGATTTGCAGTAATTGATGATAATATTGTTTGGCACGGAAGTGTTAATTTCTTGGGCAAAGATGATTATTGGGATAATTTGATTCGCATAGAGTCTGAAAGTGTAGCTGCAGAATTAAAAGAATTAGCATTGGTAAAAAACGAGAATGAAAACAGTTAACAGGCTATACTGATTCAACGGCTTATAACTTCACACGATTACACACGGCATTTTATGGAAATCAAGATTTGGCCAAAAATTACACACTGTTACACTATATATAGTGCTTTTCTTAAACGTTATCGTGCATCACAATTCTCAAAGAGATAATTTGGCGCAGGCCTTTATCGCTTCGGAATTCGACTTTCGACAATTCACAAAGCAAAAAGAGGAAGCCATCCGGTTGGATGGCTTCTTTTTTCGTGTGAAGAATTCTTTATTTACCCTTCACACTTGTTCATATGTCTTTCAGCATGATTACAAATTACTGCATTATAATAAAAATGTTTTAAATGACAAATAATGAAGAGAAAGGTAACAAAAAAGACAATAATGAAGAAAATTGTATCAGTAGTAATGGCATTAGTATTAATGTGTAGTCTTGCCGGATGCGGCAACATAGAAAATAACCAGGTAATACCGAAGGGCGTAAATTCGTCTAATGCTCATGAAAAATATCCAAATGCAAGCGTGTTAAAATTAAATGATAGTTCGGCATTCTTGAACGGTACGGCATTAAAAGAATATGATTATGTATGGGCATTTAATCCATCGATGAGCGAGCCCGAGTATTCCGGAGAAAAACCTGACGTAAGTGAATGCTACATCGCTCACGATATAATTTATTATCCAGAGATAGACGAAAACAGTTTTGCTAAGGAGAACTATGACGGAGAAACCGAATGGGTTACTCATTATACGGCCGAGGGCCTAACGGACTATTTGTTTTCAACA
>JAZQQK010000011.1:0-15295 GCA_045629065.1 Anaerovoracaceae bacterium
GCTATTGAAGAAGGATTAAGATTCGCTATTCGTGAAGGCGGCAGAACAGTAGGTTCCGGCGTTGTAATCGAAATCATTGAATAATAAAAGCAATTTAAAAGGGCTTCAAACTTAGGTTTGAAGCCCTTTTTATTTTGTTTAATTATTACTTGGAAAGATTGATTGAACTGTTATTGCCGAGGTGCTTGTTATCCTCATCCTTCCTAACAGGTACATTATCCTTGTTGAGATTATTGTTTTCGGCTTGATTTTGTTTAAATGTTTCTTTTTCAATTTTTGCATCTTCAATAGCCTTGTTCGTCAACGCAAATCTCTTAAACTCAAGAGCACCTGCCTTAAGTGAAGTCTCTGGATTCGTTAATTTGTTTATGGTATCAGAATCCATATTTTTTACGTAATCGCTAAAGCCAGCTTTGCTTGCCAATTCTTTTGCTTGTTTATCCAACGTTACTTGATTTAACTGGTTATTTACTTCATCGTAAACTTTATTGAAATTGCCTTCACCCTCAAGGACGGAATCCTCTATTTTCTTGTTCAATTTGCCAAGTATTAAGAGACCTGCAACATTCTTTCCTATGTTAGTCCAATTTCCTAATGATTTTGCATATTTAAGACTATCGCTGAATACTTGTTGGAAATGTTCAAAACCATCATCAACTTTTGTAGTGGTACTCATCTTAATTCCGGATTCTTTTTGAATCTTATCATAAAGATTATTGATTTCGTCCATGTTGATATCAAATTCGGATTCCTCTTTTTTGATATCTTCTTTCTTTTCTTCTTCTTTGATATCTTCTTTCTTTTCTTCTTCTTTGATATCTTCCTTCTTATCTTCTTTGTTGATATTCTGTTCTTTCTCTAGTTGTTCTTGTTGCTCTTTCAGTTGCTGCTCTAAGTTATCTAGATCATCCATAAAAGCGTTGTCATTGGAAATTTGTTTGCTCTCTTCTTTAACATTATCATCAACATTCTCTACAAATTCAGGCGCTTGAGGGTTCTGACGATCTCGCTCTTTGCTTAAGACTTCTTCACGTTCCAGTCTTTCTCTTTCGGCTGTAACGAGCGCATCGTTTTGTTTGAAAATGTCGGCACTAGTTTTAAATTGTTGTGCCTTTCGACAGAGTAATAGTCTATTGTTGTAATCACTAAGAGCCTCTTCATAGGCTTCTTGATTTGGCTTAGTACCAAATAGCTTGTCATTAAACCAATCTGTGACTCTTCCAAACCAGCCAACTGGCTTAGGAGCTTGTTCAGGGGTAAGATTTGGAAATATTTCTTCAATAGACTTGCCTTCAGTAAGACCTTTTAGTACACTTGGGAGATCCTTTGGCAAGAATGACATTTTGATGTCCTCATTTCCAGGGGGAAAGACAGTTATTAGTGAATTCTTGTTTTGCTTTATATAGTCTTCTGTAAGCACTCCTGTAGCAGGAGGCACTACACTATTATCAAGATAATGTAGGTTACGTAGGTTAGTATCAGACAATCCGGCTTTTTTAAACACAGATTTAATTATACCAAAATTTATAACATTTTTAGCGATTTTTACGTTTTCACATTCACTTATTGCATTAGTAATAAGATGTGTATTAGGAATAATATCTTGTCCATCTAAGAACTCGAGCCCACGGGTATTCTTAATGGGATCTATATATTCATATGTTGGACTCATAATTACACTAAGCCTTTGTTCATATTCGGCAAGAATATCTGTAAGAGGACCATATGTGTCAATTATATTTGATATTTCCGGATTTTTAAGAATACTATTGTTTACACCAAACCACTTTTTAGTTGCATCAATAGCATTTTGCATTTCACCTGTGAAATGTGCAGCTTCATAAATTTCGACGCATTGTTCAGCAAGTTCTTTATCAGTATATTCTCTGTTAAGAAGCTTATTTACATCCAGTTTTTTAAGCTTATTGAACATATCAACATGATATTGTTCGAGTTGATTTTTTTCTCTAAGCAGTGTCTCATAATTTATAAGCTTTTCGTTATATTCCTCATACTTTGATTGGTAGTTAGCATCAGTTGGTTCAGGAGGGACTGGCTTTCTATCTTCAAGGTATTTATACATTCCTGCTTCTGCTCGTCCAATCAAATATGACATTCTCTCATTGTATAATTTATCAGCAGGTCTAAGAGGCATGTTTTTTTTCATGCAAAATGCAGTAAGGTATCTATTATTATAATCATTTGGTAATTCATTTGACGAATACGTATAGAATTCGTGAGCAAACTTTGTGGCAGCTATCCTTTTAATCTTTGCACATTCGAGACGTTCTGATTGTGATCTCAAAGCAATTTTATACTGATTATAAAGTTCTTCGTCTATTTCGCCATTGCTACCATGACAATGATTGCGAATATTAGCATTAACAGTATTAACTTGGTTATTGACTTCTTCGGGGTCGGCTGTAAGCATATTTTGAAAATTCAAATATGCTTGATCAAAAGAAACTTTCTTATGGTCATTCCCATTTGGGAAAATAGCTACAGTAAGTCCTACTGCTTTAGGACCTAGCATTAGTTGTCCGCCTAATAAATGTTCGAGTTGCATTTTTTCTCCTTAATCTATTGTCATTAAAAGTAACGATTTAACTTTTTTATAACACTAATAGTCCGATTTTGACTAAAAGGTTTCACTTGCGTTCAATTTTACCAAATTATATTGAAAATAACAATATAGTATAGTATATTATATAAGGGATATTTTGAAGGGGGTAATTGTGAAATGCACACGCTCCTAGATGGAGCATTTTTTGTGCGAATTCGTGCTATAGCTATGGAATACAAGGAGGAAATGAAATGCCAAATTCAATCACATATCTTATTAGTCAATTTGATATAAATATTATTGTCTATAATCCTGAAGTTGATGCCATTAATTATGTCAAAGAAGCCTTCTTTTCAACGCCGGATAAGACAGATAGCTTTAATGAAGTAGTTAGTTTTTTAAGTAAAGATTTACCACTTCTCAGCAAACCAACTGAAAAGGAGCGCACTAACAAAATAAATATTCAGAATACTCTTGCGGAAAAAATGGTTAAGTGGCAGCGCAAGGCAAATATGACTAATGTAGAGATTCCAGATAATGTTAATAACGACAACGTTATCCGTTATTTGAATACTCTTCTTCTTGAGCCTGCTGATGTGGAAGGCTCCCAAGAATATAACCAGCGAATTGTAAATGCCGTTAGCTTAGCCTTAAATGGTGGATTAAACCAAGATACTCAAGAAGCACGAGAGGCAAAGGAACTCTTAGTTGAAGCGCATAAAGATATACTTAATAAGTTAAAGGATGAGAATTTCCCACAAATGCGCACTTTGCTGGAGAGCGAGCCGACGGATTTAGAATTAGCCGAGAACTTTGAGGATTACTATCTCCGTGCCCACATTGTAAGCCAATTCCAAAACATGAAAACGTTTTTGAATCAGGTTGGAATCAATGATAACGATATAAATATGGGTATGGAAAAGTATAATGCCTACAGTGCCGTTTTTGACGAATTAGATGCAAGAATGGGCAAGATGGTTAATCCAGTCTATCCTTATGTTAACATGGACCAGTCTGTGGAAGTGGTTAATGCTATCAATAACAAGCTTCAGGAAGTATACAATAAGACTGGCAAACAACTTTCTTTAGATGACTACGCTAATAGTAAAAATATCGCTTTGCCAGACGAGTATTTGACCTTAATGGAATTTCCAAGAGAGAATGCAGTAAACATTGGAAAATCAGAAATTAATGCTGGTATAGAAGACATGAGGGCACAGGGATGCACCAAAGTTGGCTATTTAGACCCAGAAACGAATGAAATTATTCCTGTTGACGTTGATAGCAAAGCTAGTACCTATAATAATATAGGCGATTTATATAATCTTTATAATAAAGTTGACCAATTAACATTAGTCGATATGAATAACCCGGATGTGCGTTTAACTCTTGACAGAAACGATGCACACGCATATTCCAAGGCAGCAACTCAGAGAAAACTTCAAGGAGATCAAGAGGCCCAATTAAAGCCAGTACCTGCAACACCACAATACAGATGGTATCACAGTATAGGAGATTTCTTCGCGAACCTAGTTGGCGGAGGTACACCATACAAAGATGCATTTGATCAAAAAGTTCAAGAAAGAAACAATATTATCGCTGCAAATAACGAAAAGATTGCAGCAACTAAGCGCAAAGTTGAAGAGATAAAGAGAAATACTGCCAATGCTAGAATATTTGGAGACCGCAAGCTAAATGGCGAAGATCCACTTGCTCCAGAACAAGAAAAAGTATTAGGTGATGATGAAAAAGTTACCCTCGCAAAGCAAGACATGCAAAAGATGATGCAGAAGGAAACAAAAGGCCTTGTTTTCTCATCGCTTGATACATCTGGCAATGTTAAAACGGAGAAATCTGAAATGGCAATGCCAAATGCCGAGCAAAGCGTAATCAACAAAATTTGCAATGACTTGAACAATGCTATCGAAAATAAGACACTTCCAGAAGCGGACAAAACTGAATTAGAAAAGCAGAACATTGCAGGACTTATGTATGTTTGTGCGATGGAAAGAAGCCTTAGATCTACTGCTGACAAGTGTAACGAATTGATCGATGCAGCAATGAGAGGCGAGGACATTTCGAAATATTTTGGTGTGAAAATACCAGAAAATGCTAACGAACAGCAGAAAAAAGAAATGCAAATCATTATGCCAGAAACGAATAAGTTAGGCGGAAAAATGACATTTGATGAAAAACTCGCCTGGGCAAAGGGAAAGGCAGAAAATCTCTGGTATAGTGAATGGGATAAGTGGGCAGACAAATATGGTTTTACTCACGATATGATAAATAACACAATAACGATGAACTCTAAGATGGCTGAAGAAATTCAGACCATAAAGGAAAGCAAGGCCTTTGACGAATTTTTCAAGAATTTGACTCCTGAAGAGAAAAAGTCAATGGCAGTAGATAAGAATAATGTTCCTCATGATTCAATGTCTGCAGAGAACAACTTTAAGAATGATAGAATGAGTGAGTTGTCTAGTATGCAAAAGATGTTCCTTAAGTATGCTTCAAGTGTTGCCACATATGGCAATGCGAAGGTAAATGAGGCGCAGAATAACAATCTTCAGGTTCAGAACAATGACCTTCAAATGCAGAATAACAATCTTCAGGTTCAGAATGAAAATCCTGAGATTCCTCAAAATCCACAAATGGAGCAGAATAATCCTGAGGTTCCTCAAGAAGATGACATCAATAAAAATGATGAATTCATGAAAGACTTGGAAAATTTGGAGCAAGAGCTAAAGAACAAATTAGACAATGCTAACAACAAAGAAGAAAAGAAGGAAGATATCAAAGAAGAAGAGAAAAAGGAAGAGATTAAGCAAGAAGAAAAGAAAGAGGATATCAAAGAAGAAAAACCACAAGAACTTTCCGATGAAGATAAGGTCTCAAAGCTAAACCAAGAGTATAAAGAAACTAAGAATAATAAACCTGAACTCAAAGCAGCGAAATTCACGAATCCAAAGACAAGAGAGTTACTAAGTACGATGCTGAATGAAAGAGACAGTATAATCTTTGCAAAAGCAGACCCAGAAAAAGATGATTCCTTAAGTATCCCGGACAATATTTGTAAAAATTTATATGACGTTTTCCATCAACCAGGCAATATTGAAGGAAGAAAGCAGCACATTGCTGAACTCATGTATGTATGTACTGTAGAAAGACATCTGACTTCTGTAATGAAGGAATGTACAAATATGTGTGAAACAGTCGGCTATTTTAACGCTAAGAAAAAATGGGATGTTGAATATGATAAATATTGGGAAAGCTTAGAGCCGGAACAGATGCAGAAAAATGTTGAAGAAATTAAAAATTCAAAGGCATTTAATCTGTACTTCAACACTCTAGATGACTTAGATATTAAGACAATGGCTTATAATAAAAACGATGCTGCAAGAAACGTAGCTGATAAGAACGACACTTTCTTAGAATACAGAAAGGATAAGTTATTTGAACCTCAAAAACAGTACCGCAAGTATTCAAGCTTTGTGAAGGAATTTAAGCAGCCAGTTAATAATCGTGGTGGCAATGTAAAGAGTGAGAATCTTGAAGCTAATGTTAATATGGGAAATGAACAACTCGGTGTTCCTAAAAAGAACGACGATCAGGTACGCATCTAATTGATAAAAAGAGAGCAATGGCTTTCACAAGTAGGGGAAAATGGAAGAAAGCATTAAAAAAACAGAAAAGCCCATCATTCAGGTAGATAATCTGAAGAAGGTATATATTATGGGCAGGGAGCGTGTAGTCGCTCTTAAAAATATTAATTTGGAAATCATGCGAGGCGAAATTTGCTGTATTTTCGGAACGTCCGGCTCTGGTAAGAGTACACTTCTAAACCAGCTGGCCGGTCTCGAAAAGCCCACTAAGGGTGTGGTAAAAATCGGTGGCATACCGATTTCACTCTTGGATGAAAATCGCCTTGCAGCGTTCCGCCAAGAGCATCTCGGCTTCGTGTTCCAGTCATACAACCTGTTAGGTGAACTAACAGCCCTGGAAAACGTAGCTTTGCCACTGATGTTTAGGGGCATGCCTAAAGAGGAGAGAGATCTGGAAGCGATGAAAATGCTTCATAGGGTAGGTTTGGGTGACAGACTGAACCACTTCCCTAATCAGATGTCAGGCGGACAACAGCAGAGAGTCGGAATCGCGAGAGCTTTTGTGACTCATCCGGAGGTTGTTTTCGCGGACGAGCCTACAGGTAACCTTGATTCTAAGACAACCAAGGAAGTAATGGCTATGATTAGAGACTTCGCTCACAAGTATAATCAGACAATTGTCATGGTTTCACACGATCCTGAGATGACAGAATATGCAGACAGAATTGTTACTTTAGTAGATGGCGTCATCATCAGTAACATTAAGAAATAAAAGAGGTAATAAGAAATGAGAAACATGAAAAAGATTTTAACAGTTTTGCTGGTGCTCGTAGTAGCATTGACTACGGTGATTTCTACTAGCGCATTAGCATTTGCGGAACCAACAGTTGATCCAGATGGATACAAGATTGAAATCGCAAATTTAACTAATACAAGTGGTCTCACATATCTCCAAAAGGGTAACAAGTGTGAAGGTAATGTCGTAATCAGATACACTGGTACTGGTACTGCACCAGACAGCATCACAGTAAGCCGTTCCAACGACTCATTCGACATCGGTAAGATGGCAACTGCAACTAATGCGGCAACAGTTGTAAGCGGCTTAGTAGTAGATAAGTCAGGCAGCGGTGAGTATTCATTCTATGTATCAGACATCACATATTCCGGTGCTGACCAAACTCTCGCTTTCTTAGTAGGAGCTGGCTCAAAGTACTATACAGTATCAATTACAAATTCTAAGTGGATTGTAGACACTGGTACTCAGGAACCAATCGGAGGTACTACAGCTAATCCTGTACCAAAGGTTATCTTTAGCTGGAAGGACTTAGACACACCACTCAAAGAGGGCGAAACTAAGGAAATCGAAATCAGTATGAAGAATATCGGTACTGTAACAATGATGAACCCTATCATCTCCTTTGAACCATCCAACGGAATCATGGTAGTGGGCAACCAAACAGCTTACGAGATGAGCCCTATCTATGCAGGTTCTACTACAGTATATAAGGTAAAGGTTAAGGCCTTATCCGGAGTAGGTTCACAAAATCAGTACTTAGATACTTCAGTTGTTTTTAAGTACTATTCAGATAATACATACAGAACAACTTCAGAGGGTACAGTGGCTGGTAGAGTAATGGTTTCCACAGGATCCACTGCAAGCCAGACTGGTGCAATCCCTACACCTAATGTTATCGTAAAGAGCTTTGACTACGGTACATCCGCTATTCAAGCAGGTGACATATTCAACCTCACAGTAGCATTAAAGAATACAAGCAAATTAGCTGATATCGAAAACGTAGTAGTTACAGTAGCAGGCGGAGCTGATTTAAGCATCAATGGCGGTACTAACACATTCTATTATGATTCAATCAAGGCTGACGATTTTGAGGCTATCACAGTTCCATTCAAGCTCGCAGCTACACTTTCTACTTCTGCTCAGCCAGTTAACTTAAACGTAAATTATGAATATGTTTCTGAAGGCACTCGCTGCTCAGGACAAAGCAATCTTTTAGTTACTATCCCTGCAACACAGCCAGACAAGTTCATCATTTCTGAACCAGTATTCGGTTGGGTAGGTGCAGTAGGCGAAGAAACTTCTTTCACAATGGATTACATCAACAAAGGAAAGAGCATGGTTTACAATGTTGAAGCAACTGTTTCCGGTGATGTAAGCTCATACAATTCAACTTTAAGAGTAGGCAATATCGAAGCAGGCAGAAACGGCGTATTATCATTCATCGTAATGCCACAGTTAGAAGGTGACAACAAGGTAAATGTTGATATCAGCTACGAAGACTCCAACGGTAGCGTTATCGAAAGACACTTCGAAACTGTAGTTGCATCATTCGCTATGGAACCTTTTGACCCTGGCTTCGAACCAGTTGGACCAATTGAACCAGTAAAGAAACCTTTCCCTTGGAAGGTTATCATTATCATCGTTGTAGCACTTGCTATAGTAGCTCTCATCGTTTGGAGAGTTTTAGCAAAGCGCGCAAAGGTTAAAAAGGAAAAGGAACTCTGGGCTAAATGGGAAGCTGAAGAGGAAGCAAAGGAAGAGCAGGAACTCTTAGAAGAAGCAAAGGCAAGAGAGAATAATACAGGGGAAAAATAATGAGATTCAGTGATATATTAAAGATGTGCCTCGACAGTCTTAAGAGACATAAGGGCCGCACCACACTCACTGTTTTAGGCGTTTTCATCGGCTGTGTATCAATCATTTTGATGATCTCGTTCGGCGCAGGCATGAGCGAGAGTACAGAAAAGATGATCGAAGGCATGGGCGATGTCAAGATTATCGAAGTCTATGGAAGCTCCGGCGAGGCAAAGCTCGATGAGGAAGCCATTACCGGCTTTAGAGAAATCGAAGGCGTAGATTCAGTAATGCCAAAGCTAAGTGTTGGCAACTATAACACCGAAGCAACTTCGGGCTTAGGCGACAGATACTTCAGCTATTGGATGAATCTCCAGGGCTTAGATATCGGTGAGATGGAAAAGATGGGTTACGAACTTCTCGAAGGAAAGTACCCAGCCGCAGGTTCTAACGAGGTAGTTGTAGGACAGTATTTTGCCTACAATTTCTACGATAGTTATATGCCAGAGGGCAGAAACTATCGCGAAAGATATAAGTGGGATGATCAGGGCAACCAATTAGACCCTGACGAGCCTTTCTTTAACCCAGTAGGCGCTACAGTAAAGGTTAAGTTCACATCCTACGAACAGATGGATAAGACAGAAACTATGGAGTTCAAGGTTGTCGGAGTCTTAAAGGAAGACTACGGCAAGGGCTACGAAACATCTGAGGGCATGATGGTTGATAATGCACAGATAAAATCAATCATGGCTAAGCTCGATGGCGTGCCAGAATCTCAACTCAAGATTACATATAACAATGTAAATGTCAGAGTGGAAGATATTAAACTCATCTCTGGTATCGAAGAGACAATCAAGGCAAGTGGTTACTACACATATTCTATGCAGAGTATGCGTGAGGAACTGGAGAAGGAAACTCGCCAGATCGAGCTCCTACTCGGTGGGCTTGGTGCGATTTCACTCTTGGTTGCCGCAATCGGTATCATGAATACAATGGTAATGTCAATCTCTGAGAGAACCAAAGAGATTGGTATTATGAAGGCACTCGGCTGCTATCTAAAGGACATCAGAGCGATGTTCTTACTAGAAGCTGGCAGCATCGGCCTGATAGGCGGAATTTGCGGGTTAATATTTAGTTATATTGTATCGATAGTCGTGAACCTGATATCTTTCGGCGAAGTGATTACTCTGGAGCAGATAAAATATGCTGTCTTCGGTCATCCAGACCTTGCAAGATTATCAGTAATTACACCATGGCTTGCAATATTTGCTTTAGTGTTCGCGTTCTTGGTAGGCGTTGTTTCCGGCTACAAGCCAGCCAACAAGGCCGTTAAGATTCCAGCACTCGAAGCTATTAGAAACGAATAAGCGGAAAATATAAGTAATGAGATCAGATAAGTATCATACAACTGAACAAGAAACGCATAGCCGTACCGCAAAGAGAACAGCAGACGAAGAAGCTCGTGCTAAGGAAGCAAAGGCTAAGAAGGAGCAGAAAAAAGCTCGCCGCGAGAAGTGGAACAAATTCACTAGAATTCTTTCCATTATATATGTGGTATTTGTTGTACTCTTTATTTGGCTTATTTCTTGGCTCGATGTACTCCCAGGAAAGTATTACTGGCCAATGGTAATCATCCTCGGATTTATCACCCTGATTACGGTGCCTGCGATGTTTAGCAAGCGCGGCAAGATGGGCAGGAAAATCTTTGCGACATTCCTTTCATTCGTATTGATCACTGGCTTTGCCATCGGTTCGTATGATATGGCAAAGACGATGTGGCTCCTAAACGATATCACCGAGGTCCCAGACCCAACTGATGACTACCACATCGTAGCGCACTCGAGCTGGTCGGTATTCGATGGTTTCGGCGAAGAGGAAGTGGAAGAGCCTTCTAAGCAAAGCCAGTTCCTAAGCTTCTTGTTCGACAAGAATAAGGGCGAAGAAGAGCCTGAGCCAGAGAAGGCATTGTTCGAAAATGTTAGCGAGTTCGATTTTATCACGGTTGATAAGATTGCAACTTACTTGACAACTGATAGATCATATTCAGAGGCAAAGGCAGTTTTAGCCAAGGAGCTTAACTGCGAATACACATACGAAAACGATCTTGCTACTCTCGTAAAGAAGTTCAAGTCAGGTGATCTGGACTACATCTTCTTAACAAGTGCGAACTACGAGAGCTTCCAGGCGGAGGATGAAGATTTTGCTAATGAGGCATTCATGCTTTACACAGTAAAACTTCCAATCGAAGCGAAAGACGTAACTAAGCAAGTTGACGTCACAAAGGAAGCCTTCAATATATTCATCTCTGGTAGCGATTTCCAGGGCAACTTCACAGACAACCTCAAGGTACGTACAGACGTAAACATGGTTGTAACGGTTAACCCGGTCACTCATGAAGTATTGGTAACATCGCTTCCAAGAGACTACCACATCATGCTCCATTCAAAGCAGCAGACAGATAAGCTCACTCACTCGAGCCTCATGGGAATCGAGGAAACCGTAGCTACTGTAGAGGATACATTAGGCGTAGATATCAATTACTACCTGAGAGTTAACTTTACAACGCTCATAAAATTCGTCGATGCCATCGGCGGAGTTGATGTAGAATCTGATTATGATTTCTATACATCCGGCATGGGCAAGGATATGAGATATCTCAACAACCTCCATTTCGTAAAGGGTAAGAACCACTTAAACGGTAATGAAGCCCTCGCATTCTGCAGAGAACGTCACTCATTCTCTAACGGAGACATGCAGCGAAACAAGAACCAACAGAAGGTTATCGAAGCAATCATCAAGAAGGCGACATCTTCTAAGACAATCCTTACATCCTACACTAAGATTTTGGATGCGCTCAAAGGCAAGATGGTGACTAATATGTCCACTGACGAGATGACAACTATCGTAAAAGCGCAGATAAATGATATGCCTTCTTGGGATATCAAGAAGCAAAATATCGAAGGTAAGATCGGATTCGGCTATTGCTATTCACTCGGCTTCGATGCTTCGGTAGTATTCATGGACCCTATCAAGGATGTTCAGGCTTGCGAAGAGATTTATAACACGATGCTAATAGAAAAGAAGGAAGACCCAAGTGCAGCTACAGAAACTTCAACGAACTAAATCAAGGGTAATGAGCAAACAGCTAAAGACTCACAACAGCGTGGTTTGCGGGGTAGACAATCCAATATCGCTCGGCGTTACATTCTACTGTCTGGAGTCCGGCGAGGTTGCGTGCAAGTTTAGACCGGGCGAGATGCACGAGGGACACTCAGGAATCATGCACGGCGGACTTACATCCACACTTCTCGATGAGACGATGGGAAGATCCAACCGTGAGCTCCAGGGTTCCGAAGTAATCCGTAACGTGACAACCGTTACCAGCGAATACACGATACATTTCTACAAGCCGATTTTGACCGGTGAAGAATATATGGCTATCGGAAAAATCGTTAGAGTGGATGGCAGATATCGCTACGCAGAGGGCTATGTAATCGACAAAGATGGCTACATTTATACCAAGACAGAAGGCACATATGTAGCGGTAGATTTTGTGGATGATTCGGACAGAGTCAAGGGTATTCCGGGTAATACGATAGAGCTAGATGAAAATGACCCAACAGAACTATAAAAAAATTTAAAAATTTTGTTGACATTGACAGGGCACTAAACTATAATTAATAGGCAACTTTATGATTAAAATCACCTAACTATGTACATGCGACATAGTTTTTGGGTTGTAAAGAATATATCGAGCCGTTTAATACTGCGGCTTGAAAAATAGGAGGACAATCAAAATGGCTGAAGGAAAAAGAGTTAAAGTTATGTTAGCTTGTTCAGAGTGTAAGCAAAGAAACTACAACACTATGAAGAACAAAGCAAACGATCCAGATCGTATCGAAATGATGAAGTATTGCAGATTCTGCAAGAAGCACACTCTTCACAAAGAAACTAAATAGGAGCGTACCATTATGGCAGAATTACAACAACAAAAGAAGCAAAAAGTAAGTCTCAAGGAATACTTCAAGGGTGTTAGACTTGAGATGAAGAAGGTCGTTTGGCCTACAAAGAAAGAAACTGTTTCATATACAGCAGTTGTTATCGTTGTTTGCGCTATGTTTGCCCTTTTCTTCTGGGCTGTAGATACAGGCGTACTTGCTGCATTAAAGGCAGTATTAGGTGTAACTTTAAGCTAGTTTGTATATAAAAGAGGAACTAAGATGGCAGAGAACGAAGTAAAAGGCGTATCCCCACTCGAAGGTGAGGGCATCCGTGGCGACGGTCAAGCTAAGTGGTATGTTGTACATACTTATTCTGGTCACGAAAACAAAGTAAAAGTGAATATAGAAAAGATGGTTGAAAACCGTGGCATGCAGGACGTAATTCTCGAGATTGCAGTTCCTACAGAGGACGTCTTAGAAGTTAAGGACGGTCAAAAACGTATTAAGACTAAAAAGATGTTCCCAGGCTATGTAATTATCAAAATGATTGTCAACAACGAATCATGGTATCTCGTTAGAAACACTCAGGGAGTTACTGGATTCGTTGGTCACGGCTCCGAACCAATTCCGCTTACTGACGAAGAAGTCGCAAGAATGGGAATTGAAAAAGTATTCATTGATATTAACGTAGAGATTGGCGAAACAGTTCGTGTAATCAGCGGACCATTCGAAGGCTTTATGGGCGTAGTAGAAGAAGTCAACGTTGAAAAGCAAGTACTCAGAGTCAAGGTATCTATGTTTGGTAGAGAGACCCCTGTAGAACTCGAGTTCAATCAGGTAGCTAAACTCTAAAAATTTCATAAGAAAGGAGAAGACAAATGGCTAAAAAGGTTGAAGGCTACATTAAACTTCAAATCGCAGCCGGTAATGCTACACCAGCACCTCCAGTAGGACCTGCTCTTGGACAACACGGTGTAAACATTATGGACTTCTGTAAGCAGTTTAATGCTAAGACTCAAGACCAGCCTGGTATGGTTATTCCAGTAGTAATCACAGTTTATGCTGATAGATCATTCACATTTATCACAAAGACTCCACCAGCAGCTGTTCTTATCAAGAAGGCCGCAAAACTCGACAAGGCATCCGGAGAACCTAACAAGAAGAAGGTTGCTACATTAACACGTGCTCAAGCCGAGGAAATTGCAAAGATTAAGATGCCAGATTTAAACGCAGCAGACTTAGACGCAGCAGTAGCTATGGTTAAGGGAACTGCAAGATCAATGGGTGTCGTAGTAGAAGATTAATTTTGATGGGAGATCATTAGATCGTTAGTACCACAAGGAGGAAATTATGCCTAAAAGAGGTAAAAACTATGTAGCTAAGGCTGCTACATATGACAAAGCTGCTTTATTTGAAGCAGGAGAAGCATTAAAGGTGCTTTGCGCACAAGGCAAGGCAAAGTTTGATGAAACTGTAGAAGTTCACATCAGACTCGGTGTAGATGGTAGACACGCTGACCAACAGGTTAGAGGCGCTATCGTACTTCCACACGGAACAGGTAAGACTAAGAGAGTTTTAGTATTCGCTAAGGGACCTAAGGCTGAAGAAGCTGAAAAGGCTGGCGCTGATTACGTAGGAGCTGAAGAATTAGCTCAGAAGATTCAGGGCGGTTGGTTCGATTTTGATGCAGTAGTTGCAACTCCAGACATGATGGGTGTTGTAGGTAGACTCGGTAAGGTTTTAGGACCTAAGGGTATGATGCCTAACCCTAAGTCAGGTACAGTAACTATGGATCTTGAAAAAGCTTTAGCTGAAATCAAGGCCGGCAAAGTTGAATACAGACTTGACAAGCAAAATATCGTTCACACTGTAATTGGTAAGGCTTCATTCGGACCTGAAAAGTTAACTGATAACTTCAACGCTTTACTCGAAGCTGTCGTAAAGGCAAAACCAGCTGCAGCTAAGGGACAATATTTAAAGTCAGTTACTGTTGCTAGCACAATGGGACCTGGAGTAAAGGTTAACCCTGCACTTATCCAGTTCTAGTTGTTAACACAAAATAACAAAGAAAACAAAACCTAAGACAGCGGGTGCGAAAGCTTAATTTCCCGCCGAGGTACGAGATATAAATTTCGGACCTCATAGTAATGTGAGGTCTTTTACATCAAGTACCAAAAATCCTACAGAAAGGAGAATACTTAATGTCAGTAGAAGCTAAACAAGCTAAACAAGTCATTATCGACGAAATTAAAGAAAAATTAAACGGCGCACAGTCCGCAGTAGTTATCGATTACATGGGAATCACAGTAGCAGAAGCAGATGCTATGAGAAAGAAGTTAAGAGAAGCTAACGTAGACTACACTGTTTATAAGAATACTTTAGTAAAGAGAGCTATCGAAGGAACAGAATTTGCTGGATTAGCAGATATCCTCGATGGACCTTCTGGAGTAGCTATTTCCAAGGAAGATGCTACAGCTCCAGCTAGAGTTTTAAACGAAGTAATCAAATCATTCAAGAAGATGGAATTCAAGGCCGGTGTTGTTGAAGGAAAGTTCTTCGACAAGGACGGTATCCAAGCTATCGCAGATATTCCATCAAG
>JAZQQK010000012.1:0-37031 GCA_045629065.1 Anaerovoracaceae bacterium
GTGCACATGAATGCACAGGTGTTTTTGTTATAATATAAGTGCAAAAGGGATTTGAATTAATATGATGGGCTAGGAGAATGTAAAACTAAGGAGTTTACCTATGAATAACGCTAGCGAAAAAGTATCATTTTGGGTGCGAAAAACTCATTTGCTCAGAAGCGATGAGTATATTTGCGATGCATGTGGATATGTGGCAGATAGGCCACTTAAAGTCTGCCCTGGCTGCGGCTCAAAGATGAAGAAAAGCAAGTACGATCCATCCTGGGTGGACGAAGCTGAAATGTTGGATATGTTCTTGGGATAAAGGGTGAGAAGCCTTGTGGCAGCTACGAAAAGCGCCTCTGCCCTAAAATCTTACATAAACTGAATTATTACTTACATTTGGGTTGAAAAGATTTTGCTATGCGGTATGATAAGCTCAAGGACAAGTATTATTGAATTTGACATTTGTATTGGAATGTAGTACAATTGCATTACAAACTAAGGAGGTAAAGACTATGGCAGTTGTACAATTACGAGTAGATGACGACTTAAAGTTACAAGCATCATCTGTTTATGAAAAGCTTGGAATTGATTTATCTAGCGCAATAAGGATGTTTCTAAAAAGATCTGTTATGGTCAATGGAATACCATTTAGCATGATTCTTGAAGAAAACGACTATGATTCTAATGCAGCACTTAATGCCATGAAAAGAATCAATGATTCTGCTAAAGCCAATGGCACATCAGAAATGACTTTAGATGAAATAAATGAGGAAATCAATTCATACAGAAAGGAGAGAAAAAATAGTAAGTGATTTACTATGCTGTTATCGACACTAATGTTATTGTTTCCTCAATGCTAAGTGGAACTTCAATACCTGGAATCATTGTTTCTAGAGCCCTGAATGGGCCTATTGTTCCGTTACTTAACGATGAAATACTGAATGAATACAAAGATGTACTTCTGAGAAACAAGTTTGATTTGGATGAAGAAGCGGTTATTGACTTAATAGAAGAATTGAAGAAAAGAGCCATTTATTTGGATAGAACTGAAACAACGGAAGCATTTAATGATCCAGATGATATTGTTTTTTATGAAATCGTGATGACGGCGCATAAGGACAGTGAAGCCTATTTAATAACAGGAAATAAAAAGCATTTTCCAGCTAAACCTTTTATTGTTACACCAAGAGAAATGTTAGATATTATTGGAGAAAATTAATATTTTGACGTAGATTCATTAGCGAGGCGAGTCCTCGCTTTTTGCATTTAAATTTGCATTTAAAGCTTTGCTAATTTCCAAAATCCGTATATAATGAATTTATCAAATATACGGATATAAGGAGGACATCATGTTTAAATTTTGGGGCGATGGTTCACAACTCGCAAAAGACCTGGTTGATAGCGTTGTAGTGCGTAGCACAGAGAACTTCAACTGGACATTCATTTTTATCTTAGCTGTTGTATTTTATGTATATTGGTCAGAAATTAAAAAGAAAGATTTCAAGGCGGTAACTGCTGGACTTGCACTCTATGGTGTGCACTGGCTTTACGAAATCGTGAATGCAATCATTTGCCACATTTTCGGCTACCCTCTTTGGACTGTCAGCAACGAATCTACAACATTTATCCTGCTGATCGGAGTTTGCTGGGAACTCTCAATGATGTTCTCACTTGCAGGTATTATTAGCTGGAAGATGATTCCTGATGATACTAGCAAACGCTACTTTACAAAAAACGGCAAGAAAGGTATTAGCTGCAAACTTGTAGGTGCTATCGAAATGGCTGCACTGTTCGCACTCTTTGAATCTTTTCTTGCTGGTACTAGTAACAACTCATTCATTTGGGTTTATAAGTGGTGGGGTGTACTTCCTGTATTCATTACGACTTATGTGCCATTCTTCCTTGCTAGTAACTTTGTGCCTGACATGGAGCCAAAGAAACGTACTCGTTTCTTAATCGGTCTTTGGGGTTTAGTAGCATTACTACTCATCATCTTAATTCCTGCCGGAATTATCTAGTAAATGTTGACAAAATGGGAATAAATTTTGAAATGTGGCAGCAAAATTGGCAGAATATAACACTTTAGCAAAATAGGCAAAGAAAACAAAAAACCTGAAATCTTGTGATTTCAGGTTTTTTTATTTGTGGTTGCGGGGGCCGGATTTGAACCAACGACCTCCGGGTTATGAGCCCGACGAGCTACCAGCTGCTCTACCCCGCGATATTAAATTAAAAAAATGTATCTCAGCGATGCTGAGATATATTGGTGCCGGAGACCGGGGTCGAACCGGTACGATCGGTAAGGATCGCAGGATTTTAAGTCCTGTGCGTCTGCCAATTCCGCCACTCCGGCATATAAGACCTCGCGCTAGGCGAGGCCGTTTTTTATGGCTCCGGAGAGAAGGCTCGAACTTCCGACCTTGCGGTTAACAGCCGCCTGCTCCACCATTGAGCTACTCCGGAATATGTGCGTTTCTTTATCGCACCTTTGAATTATACAATAACAGTCGACCGGTGTCAAGAGAAAATATTTGCAAACTCTACATTTCGTTCGCATTTCTGTCCAGTTCATTGACAAAGGCTATTTTCGACAATATAATAATATAGTTATATTATAGTAATGACAGTGGCTCGCCACGAGATTAGCAGACACCCGCCGCTATGATTAACAATATACTAAAAGGCTAGGCTAGACTTTGAAAAAAGCATTTAAGTACGCATTAAAAAAATCATTCCCAATCTTCATAAGTTTCATTCCTATCGGTATCGCATACGGAATGATTATGTCAGAGTCGGGATACAATATCCTATGGACGGAGGCAGTAAACATTGCGGTGCTCGCAGGCGGACTTCAGTTTGCTATGGTGCCTGCACTTATCGGTGAGGCATCATTCCTTACAGTAGCGGTGCTCGCAGTTCTCATCAACAGCCGTCTCACTTTCTATGGACTTACGCTCATGGAAAAATTCCGTGGCACTGGCAAGATTAAACCTTTCTTAATTTACACGATTATCGACGAGACTTATGCTCTAAACTGCATGACAATCGCGCAGCCAGATGTAGAGCCACACAAATATTACTTCGCAAACGGCGTGCTCATACCAGTATATTGGTTTATCACGACAGCATTCGGCTCTCTTTTAGGTGCAGTGCTGCCATTCAGTTTGGACGGTATAGATTTTGCGATGAATGCGATGTTTATCGCAATTTTCCTAGACCAATTAAAGGAGGCAAAGAATCCGATTCCGGCAATTATCGCAATTGCTTCCGGTATCGCTTGCAGATTGATTTTTGATGCGACAAGCTTCATGCTTCCTACTTTGGTTATCACTGTACTTCTCATGGTTATCTTTAGAAAACAAATCGAGACACCAATGGGAAAGAAAGCTCTTCAAGCTGAGTCCGCAGCTAGCATCGAGGCTTCTGAAAGTGAAAAGGAGGTGCACCATGATTAGTACCTCCCAAGCAATCATTGTAATTGCAATTTGTGGTCTGATTACAGGCCTCGAAAGAGTATTGCCTTTCCTTATTTTCAGAGGAAAGAATCCGCCTGAAATTATTTCATACATAGGCAAGACTCTTCCTATGGCAATCATGGCCATCATGATAATTTTCTGCTTCAAGAACATCAGCTTCGATCAGGTGGAAAATTTCGTACCTCAGATTATCGCTGGTGCGGTAACTTTTGCGGTTCATCTTTGGAAGCGCAATATGATTCTCACAATCGCTGTGGGAACGATTCTATATATGGTTTTAATTCAGTTAGTTTTCTAATAGTTAAATCTTTCTAAAAGGAGTTCAAATATGAATAGTCAATCAAATGTAAAAAGATTAATCGGTGTTGTATCCGGTAAAGGTGGAGTAGGCAAGAGCTCAGTTACTTCAATGCTCGCAGTTGCTTCAAAGAACCTCGGATACAAGGTAGCTATTTTGGACGCAGATATCACAGGACCTTCAATTCCACAAGCTTTTGGAATTACTGATAAGGCAACTGGCGACGACCAGACAATCTATCCAGTAGAGTCCAAAGAGGGTATCAAAGTTATCTCTATCAACTCTTTACTCGAAGATGTTACAGACCCTGTAGTATGGCGTGGACCACTTCTTAGTGGCGTCATCACTCAATTCTGGAATGACACAGTTTGGGGCGATATCGACGTTATGTACGTAGACATGCCTCCTGGAACAGGCGATGTAGCACTCACAGTATTCCAATCACTCCCATTAGACGGCTTAATCATCGTAACTTCTCCACAGGAGCTCGTTTCTATGATCGTAGAAAAGGCTGTTAAGATGGCTCAAATGATGAACGTTCCTGTTACAGGTATCGTTGAAAACATGTCATATTTCGTATGTCCTGACTGCGGCAAGAAGCACGCAATCTTTGGTGAAAGCCACGTAAAGGAAGTTGCCATCAAGTATGGTATTCCTCAAATCGCTGAGCTTCCAATGAACCCTGAACTCGCAAAGGCAGTTGATGGCGGAACTATCGAAAAGTATGATGTTTCAGATTTAGATGATATGGTTGCTGCATGCTTCAGAGCTATGAACCCTAATAAGCATGACGGTATGCCTGAACCACCAGAAGGATGCACACATGATTGCTCCACTTGCGGAGCTGACTGTGCTTCCAGAAAGTAGATAAAATGTTCGGATACGTAACGGTTAACAAACCTGAGCTAAAAATTAAAGACTTCGAAAAGTATCGCAGCTATTACTGTGGTCTTTGTCGTGCGTTAAAGGATGGCTATGGCGCTAAGGGTCAGATGACTCTTAATTATGACATGACTTTCCTAATCATGACTCTTGCGGACCTATATGATGAGCCAGAGACAGTGACTAGAAAGCGTTGCCTCGCACATCCTATGTCAAAGCACGATATCAGAAGAAGCCAGGTGACTGATTACTGTGCAGATATGTGCGTGCTTCTCGCATATTACAAGTGCGAGGATGACTGGAATGACGAGCACCGCTTAAAGGCAAAGTGCCGTATGAACGCTCTTAAGGGTAAGGCAAAGAAGATTGCAAAGAAATATCCTAACAAGGCCGAAGTCATCGCTAATGCTCTAGGAAAACTCGCTGAGTACGAGAAGACAGAAACAGAAGAGTTAGACTATGTTGCTAGACTTTTTGGTGAAGTTATGGCAGAAGCTTTCGCATACAAAAAAGACGCCTTCGAGGATACTCTTAGACGCCTCGGCTTCTTCCTCGGAAAGTATATTTTCCTCCTCGATGCATATGAGGATGTAGAGAAGGACATTAAGACTGGCGATTACAATCCGTTCAAAAAGATGTTCCAGGAACTCAGCCCTAATGAGTTCGACAATCAAGTTTTGAATTTACTCATGCTTATGATCGGTGAATGTACAGATGCTTTCGAAAGATTGCCACTCATCGAGAATGCAGAGATTTTGAGAAATATTTTATATTCTGGCGTTTGGACTAGATATGGTAACAAGCAGAAGGAAAGGCTAGGAATTGATGGATCCGTATAAAGTATTAGGCATTAGTCCTAATGCGACTGATGATGAGATTAAAACTCAATACAGAAAACTTTCCCGCATGTACCACCCAGATGCGAATGTTGGAAAGCCTAACCAGGCCGAACTCGAGGAGAAATTCAAAGAGGTTCAGCAGGCATACAACACGATTATGGACCAGCGCCAAGGAAAGACTACGCAGTCTAGCTATAACTATGGCGGTGGCTATGGTTTCTATGGCAACCAGCAGACGAATACCGGCAGTTCTGATGACGATAATTACTTGCGTTCAGCTGCAAACTATATTCAAAATGGATATTATAGAGAGGGCTTAACTGCGCTCGAAAATGTTAAACAAAAGACCGCATATTGGTATTATCTCCATGCGTTTGGAAACTATAGATTGGGTAACAATGTAATTGCCCAGCAAAGCATTCAGACTGCATGTGACATGGAGCCAAACAATATGTACTATCGCAGTTTGCAGAGCGAAATTATGGGTGGTGGTGCGAGATATCAGCAGCACTCCGGTCAATATGGCGGTAACCCAATGAGCTGGAAGCTCAACAACCGCTGGCCGCTTTGCTTGACGCTAATTGCACTCAACCTCTGCTGTGGCGGCGGTGGCGGCTACTTCATACCGATTCTCTGCTGTTAATTTAATAACGCGGCTATATAAGCCCGTCACTAAGTCCTCGTCGCTTGTGCGACATTCAGCTCGAAAATTAAAGCGTGGGACGTTTGCTGCAATAACACGCAAACGTCAACCACGCTTTTTCATTTCTTCGCTGTGTCTTACAACGCTCCTGTGGAAACGTTCCTGGCTTACACAGCCGCGCTATTTAGTTAACAGAGAGGCCAGCTCGACAAGTGCGCGGCCACGGTGGCCGATGACGTTCTTGACCTCGGAACCGAGCTCTGCGAACGTCTCGCTATAGCCGTCTGGGATGAATACCGGATCATAGCCGAAACCCTTGTCGCCGTGGCGCTCTGTCGCGATGCGACCGTAGCATTCACCTGTGGCTACGAGTTTTCGTCCGTCTGGATATACCAGCGTGATAACTGTAGTGAAATGCGCCGTGCGCTTACCCTCTGGGCAATCTTTCATGGCATCCAAGAGCTTATCGACGTTCTTGCCGTCATTACCATCGCTGCCACCATATCTGGCAGAATAAACTCCAGGTGCTCCGCCCAGATAATCGACCTGAAGGCCAGAATCATCAGCGAGCGCTGGAAGGCCTGTCATCTTCATGATTTCGTAAGCTTTTTTATATGAATTTTCTTCGAATGTTTCACCGGTTTCATCTACATCGAACTCGTGTGGAACACCGGCGCTATCTCTATCGATGAGCTGGATTCCGAGCTTCATAGTGATAGCATTCATTTCTTTAATTTTTCCTTGATTGTGCGTTGCCGCTACAAAAGTTTCACTCATTTTTGTCACCTATATTTCAGCGAAAGCTGATAGAATAATTTTGCATAAATATTATAGCATATAGTAGCGAAGGTAGCAATTCTTGTGATATAATTACAAAAGGATATTGAGAGGTGGATGTGCCACAATGTCGTGGCAATCACGAAAAAAGGGTAAGGGTAATATGAAAAGCAAACGAAATAAAAAATCAAATAATAAATCTTCTGGTGCAAGCACTAAGCCAGCACCAAAGAAGCGCACGCTTACACAAGTAGTAGCAATCGTACTCGTTGTACTACTGATTTTAGCTACCGTTGTAACTTTCGGCATGGGAGCATTCGCAGCGACTAAAATTGATTTGGTCGGAACGAGTGCAATCATCTATTGCAAGACGACGGACGAGGTTATCTATGAGGCTAATGCTGACGAACCATATAATATGGCGAGCATCGCAAAGCTTCTCACTTGTTATCTCGCTCTTGAAAAATTGGACCCACAAGCTGAAGTTCAGTGTAACAAGGATGTTAGACCTTGCATCGATGTCGTTCGCGGCGCAATCATAGCATCTAATAACGACTTCGCAAAATATCTTGCTCTGGAGGCAGGAGGAGATATGCCTACTTTCCTCCAAATGATGAATGAGCAGGCAAAGGCATGGGGCGTTAGCGACAAAACAGAGTTTAACAATACAAGCGGCATAGATGGATTATGCGTAGGCACAGCAAGGGATATCGCTATCATCACTTCACACTGCATGGAGAATGAACTCCTTCGTGAAATCTCCGGTACAGCGAGATATACTTTGCCAGGCACAAAGAATGTAAAGGCGCAGGATCTTGAGACTTTGAACTACTTTTTAGAGGGTGGTAGTTTTGTGACTACTACTAAGATTAAGACGAATGTTGATAAGTTCGACGGCGTATTTTGTGGCAAGACTGGAACGACTGAGGACAGCCACACGACTATGGTCTGCGGCATCGACTGCGATGGCCTAGAGTGCTACTGTGTGCTCCTCAATTCGACTTACGATTATAGATATAGCGATATGAAAAAGCTCTTGACTTATGCGGTTGAGAACACTTCAAAGTACGTAGCTTTCAGCGCTGGTGACGAGTTCGGCACGGGCAAGATTTGGTATGGTAAAGATAATGTAATCGCAGGCGTTGCAGCCGAGGATGGAATCATCAATTTGCCTGAAGGCGCATCGGGCTCACTTGTTGTTTCTACGGCAACTTTCGATGAAAGAATTGAGGCACCTGTCACAGCTGGTACTAAGATTGGAACTATCGAAATCACTATGGCGGGCGACCCTATTAGAGTTATAGATTTAGTAGCAAAAGAGGATATGACAAAGGGCTGGTTCCTCTCAAGATTTAGAGTTACTAACGCACAGACGATATTAATTTTCCTCTTGATTTTCTTGGTATTCGCACTCTTCATGTTTGTGGTTATCATGAGAGCAATTAACCGTAGAAAGTACGCTGAACTGAGACGCCAGAGGCTCTTAGAAGAAGCGAGACGACGCATGCGTCAGGAAAGGGACTACGAAGCCAGAAAGTTCCCTAGATAAAAGATGTTTGATATTAAAGAGAATCTAAAAAAACTCCCGGAAACACCGGGAGTTTATATGCATAAGGACAACTTAGGCCAGGTTATCTATGTAGGAAAAGCGATTAACTTGAAGCGTAGAGTTTCGAGCTATTTTGTGAATTCTTCCAACCACTCTGCCAAGGTAAAAGCGATGGTGACACATATCGCTGAGTTCGAGTACATCAACTGCAACACCGAGATGGAGGCGTTGATTTTGGAGTGCAATTTGATCAAAAAATATGCTCCAAAATACAATGTTTTGTTAAGGGATGACAAGACTTATCCGTACATCAAGGTAACGATGGGAGAGAACTATCCGAGGGTTGTCAAAACTCGTGTAATCGCAAAGGATGGCGCAAAATATTTTGGACCGTATAGCGATGCTTCAGCGGTCAATCAGACCATCGAGCTTTTGAATAAAATCTACAAGCTTAAGCGTTGCTCGGCAAAGAGTTTTCCTAGAGATTACAAGCCTTGTCTGAACTATCACATAGAGGAGTGTAGAGGTATCTGTACAGGACTTGTGGATAGTGAAGAATATATGCAAGCGGTGAATTCCGTGCTCGAATTTTTGGGTGGAAAACACAAGCAAGTTAAAGATTATGTGACTGAAAAGATGAATGCAGCATCCGAAAAAATGGACTTTGAAGAGGCCGCAATCTATAGAGATTACAAGATGGCTATTGACTCACTTTCTGAGATGCAGAGAGTCACGATGGTAAACGGCAAGGATCTCGATATGGTACTTCCTGTAGGAAAGGGCGAGAACACTTCAATCGTGCTCTTTACGGTAAGAGACGGTAAACTTTCCGGTCGTGAAACTTTCCCTCTTTCGACTATGGGAGATGAGGACTACGATACAATCGTGAGCGAATTCATCAAGCAGTACTATGTACAGCTTGCGATAGCGCCACACGATATTTTGGTGCCAAAGCCATTAAAGGAAACAGAGCTCATTGAAGAGTATCTCTCAAAGGATTATCGCGTTCACATTCATACGCCTGAACGCGGCGACAAACGTGCGCTTTTAGACTTAGCTAAGCGCGATGTGGAAGAGATGTCAAAGACCCTAGAGAGCAAGCTTAAAAACGCTGAGGAAAAGGAAAACGAACTTCGTGGCGTCCTCGAAAAACTCACCGGTGCTAAGAAGGATTATTACCGCGTAGAATCATACGATATTTCGAACACTAACGGTGTTGATACCGTAGGCGCGATGGTGGTTTTCCAAAACTTCAAACCGGTTAAAAAAGACTATAGAAGATTTAAGATTAGAACTGTGGAAGGACCTAATGATTATGGCGCTCTCCAGGAGATGCTATATAGGAGATTCAAGCGCGCGGTGGAGGGCGATAAGGGTTTTGCTACTCTGCCAGATTTGATTCTGATGGATGGCGGCCAAGGTCAGGTAACTTCAGCCCTAAAGGTAATAAGCGCCATGAAACTAAACGTGCCAGTTCTAGGCATGGCAAAGGATGATAGCCACAGGACTAGAGCTTTAGTGAACGCTTTTGGTGATGAATTCGACCTCAAGGATTACCCATTCCTTTTCAAATATTGTGGCAGTATTCAAGAGGAAGTTCATAGGTTTGCAATCGAGTATCATAGAAACTTGCACAACAAGAATTCTATCGGTTCAATCCTGGACGAAATCCCGGGAATCGGTCCAAAGAAGCGCACTGAACTTCTCACACATTTCAAGTCTGTGGAAGAGATTAAGAAGCAGACTGTTGAGAGTCTCAAAACCGTACCCGGAATCACAGATAAAAACGCTTTGGATATACTTGCATATCTCAATAAGACCTTGACAGATTAGGGGTTTTTCGGTATACTTAACGAAGTTTTTAAGACTTAATAATTTGTTAAAAAGCAAAAGCTTGATATATTTATGGAGGAAAAAATGACAGAACAACAAAAGGCTCAATTAGACGATGAAGATTATATCACTCTCGAATTCGAAGAAAACGGAAAGATCGAAGAAGTTGAATGCTTAATCATGGGCGTTTTCGAAGCTAATGGTAAGGAATACATCGCTTTAGAACCACAGGATGATACTGATGATGTTTATATCTACGGATATAAGGAAGTTGGCGATGATGAATTCGAATTGGTAGACATCGAAGATGATGCTGAATATGAAGCAGCAGTTGCAGAATTCGATGCTATTATGGCAGAAGAATAATTAATAATAAAATTGGCCGTGTATTTTTGCACGGCTTATTTTTTGAGGTAAGGAAATGATGTACATAGCTGTACTCTCCGTTCTTTTCATCTTCCTAGGAATCTCAACGATTAGGACGATGTATACGAAGAATAACAAGGAGTATACAACTTCAAAAGTAATCACTTGCTCTTTATACTTGATCATCGGTGTGGCAACTTATTTGACTGTAAGAAATCCACTATACTTTAAGTTTATACCGATGTTCATCGGCTTTTTCCTTGGGGATATTTTTCTCGCACTCTGTCACACGGATGACGGACTCATCAAGAGCAAGCAGTTTTTACTTGGACTCGGCTGCTTTGGACTAGGACATATTTTCTTTATAATTCAGCTGGGAAACATGCTCGACTGGAATGTGAAGTTCTATTGGTTCATAGGTGGCGTAGTTTATGCCGTTCTTATCCTTATCAACAGGAACAATCCTAACTATAAGTTCGGAAAGAAAGCGGTTGCCTGTGCGGCCTATGGCTTTATCATTGGCTCTATCGCAAATCTCGGTATCATCGTAGGGATTGCTCATTGGGGCGAACTTGCATATATGCTTATCGCGTTTTCAACGATTTGTTTCATCGTCTCAGACACGATTATTGCGCACAAATATTTTGCGATTAAAAAGAGAAAGTGGTATGGTGCAGCTGAGCTTGGACTTTATTACACAGCTATGCTTATTGTATCCACATTCATTGCATTCTTATAGGTATTCGTATGGAAATTGAATTGAAATATCAAGTGAACGAAGAGTTCACCAGAGATAGACTGTTAGAGGACAGTTATATCACTGAAAAAGCTTCTGGTGAGGAAGAAGTCCTCGATATGCGTGCGGCATATTTTGATACGGAAGACAAGGCACTAAAGGCCGCAAAGATTACCTTTAGAGTTAGAAAAGAAAACGAAAAGACGATTGCTACAATCAAGTGGGATGGTAACTCAAAGAATGGACTTCACATTCGAAATGAATTGAATTTGAATGTGCCAGAAGAGTTTTATGAAAAACCAGATCCAACGGTATTTACTGGTAGCGAGATAATGCCAAAGCTTGAGAAGGCTTGGGCAGGTAAGGAACTTCTCCCGGTAATGCATATGGAGTATGTGCGTCACCAAATTCTAGTGGACACAGGAAAGTGCATTTGCGAGGTTTCTGTGGACAATGGATTGATCAGGACCGCAAAGGGCGATGCCGAAATCTCTGAGATGGAGATAGAACTCTATTCCGGAGATCAAGAAGACATGCTTACCTTCGGCGAGCGCTTGAAAAACAAGTACAATTTGGAGCCATCTGATGTTAGTAAATACAAAAGAGGCCTAAAAATTTTAGAAAAATAGCCAATTTTAAAACACTTTTGAAAATTTCAAAGGTGTTTTTCTTTTTTTCAGCAAAAAAGTCCAAAAATTAGGGTCAAAAAGGCCGTTTTGGGTTTACTATTTGCCTCTAAAGTAGTATAATATCTACTATTCTGTTTATATAATATCGTTAGGAGGATATTTTTCATGAAAGTTAAATTTATTTCAAGAGAAAAGAATGATGCAAAGTTCTCACTCGAATTCACAGCAGAGGAATTCGAAAACGCACAAATCAAGGCTTATCAAAAGACAAAGGATAAGTTCGAAATCGATGGATTCAGAAAGGGCAAAGCTCCTCGTTCAATCATCGAGAGAAAGTATGGCGAAGGCATTTTCTTCGAAGATGCTATCGATGAACTTTTCGCAGAAAACTATGCTAAGGCTGTTGACGAGTTAGGCTTAGAGGTTGTAGACACACCAAGAGCAGAATTCGGTAAGATTGCTAAGGGACAAGACCTTACAGTTACATTAACAGTTGCAGTTGCTCCAGAAGTAGAAGTTAAGGACTACAAGGGAGTAGAAGTACAAAAGATCGATGCTAAGGTTTCCGCTGAACAAGTTAACAAGGAAATCGAAGGCTTACAAAAGAGAAACGCTAGAAGAGTCGTAGTAGAAAGAGCTGCAAAGAACGGCGACACAGTTGTACTCGACTACTCTGGTTCTGTAGATGGCAAGAAGTTTGATGGCGGCACAGCTGAAAAGCAAAAGCTCACATTAGGCTCTGGCATGTTCATTCCTGGATTTGAAGATCAATTAGTTGGCGTTAAGGCTGGCGAATCCAAGGAAGTAAAGGTTACATTCCCAGAAGAATACCACGCTGAAGAATTAGCTGGTAAGGCTGCTGTATTCGAATGCTTAGTTCACGAAGTTGAAGAAGAACAACTCCCTGAATTAGATGATGAATTCGCAAAGGATGTTTCCGAATTCGACACATTAGACGAATTAAAGAAAGACACAAAGAAGAAACTCACAGATAATGCAAAGATGGCTGCAGAAAACCAAATGAAGGATGCTGCAGTAGATGCTGTTTATGAAAAGAACGCTGAATTCGAAGTTCCAAGCGCAATGGTAGATGACGAACTCGATAGAATGGCTCAAGAAATGGATCAGCAGTTACGTTATCAAGGTATGACTCTTGAACAGTACTTAGGATTCATGCAGATGGATATGAATGCATTCAAGGTTCAGATGAGACCTGATGCAGAAAAGTCCGTAAAGACAAGAGCAATCTTAGCTGGAATCGCAAAGGCTGAAAAGATGGTAATCACAGATGCTGACATCGACGCTGAAATCGAACAGATGGCAAAGGCTTACCAGATGGAAGCTAAGCAAATCAGAGAAATGCTCGGCGACTTAAGCTACTTAAAGAAGGATATGCTTGTAAGAAAGGCTGTAGACTTTGTTTATGACAACGCTAAGTTCGTAGAAGCTAAGGCTGAAAAGAAGGAAGCTGCTAAGAAGCCAGCTGCTAAGAAGGAAGCCGCTCCAAAGAAGGAAGCTGCTCCAAAGAAGACTTGCGCAAAGAAGCCAGCTGAAAAGAAAGAGGCTGCTCCAAAGAAGGAAACAGCTGCTAAGAAGCCAGCTGCAAAGAAAGCAACTACAAAATAGACTCTTGAAATAAACAGAAATAAAAAAGAAAGGGAACAAAATGGCTTTAATACCTTATGTAATTGAACAAACTTCTAGTGGTGAAAGATCATATGACATTTACTCTAGACTTCTTAAGGATAGAATCATTTTTATTGGAGAAGAGATTGATGACCATCTGGCTAGCCTTGTAGTAGCTCAGCTACTTCACTTAGAGGCTGAAGACCCAGATAAGGATATTTGCATCTACATTAATAGCCCCGGCGGTTCTGTTACCGCCGGCATGGCTATTTATGATACGATCAAGTACATCAAGCCATCCGTGTCCACAATCTGCGTTGGAATGGCAGCGTCAATGGGAGCATTCTTGCTTGCTAGTGGGGAAAAGGGCAAAAGATATGCACTTCCAAATGCTGAAATCATGATTCACCAACCTTTGGGCGGCGCATCTGGTCAAGCTTCCGACATCAAGATTCATGCAGATTGGATTATTAAGACTAAGGACAAACTCAATCGAATCTTAGCCGAGAACACGGGTAAACCAATTTCTGAAATTGAAAAAGATACCGATAGGGACAACTTTATGAGCGCAGAAGAAGCTTGTGCTTACGGTTTAATCGATAAGGTGATTACGAGCAGGTAAGATATGGAAAACGACAACAAAGAATTAAGATGTGCGTTTTGCGGTAGAACTCAAAGCCAAGTCAGACGCTTGGTAGCTGGACAGACTGCATTCATCTGCGATGAGTGTGTCCAAGCTTGCATGGATGCTTTGAAGTATGAAATCAAGACTCCAGAAGCAAAGAAGCAAGAGGTCTTCAAGTTACCTAAGCCAAAGGAAATCACAAAGGTTCTTTCTGACTACGTCATCGAGCAAGATGATGCAAAGAAGGCTTTGGCAGTAGCCGTATATAACCACTACAAGAGAATTAACAATCTATTTGAAAAGGGTGACGACGTCGAGCTCCAGAAGTCCAATATCGTCATGATAGGACCTACTGGTTCTGGCAAGACTTTACTCGCACAAACTTTAGCAAAGATTTTAGATGTGCCTTTCGCAATTGCTGATGCAACTGCTCTCACTGAGGCAGGCTATGTAGGCGAGGATGTAGAAAACATTCTACTCAAGCTTTTACAGGCTGCTGATTGGGACATTGCGAAGGCTCAAAAGGGCATAATCTATGTAGACGAAATCGACAAGATTTCAAGAAAATCTGATAACCCATCCATTACAAGAGATGTTTCTGGCGAAGGCGTTCAGCAGGCGCTCTTAAAGATTTTGGAGGGTACGGTTGCTAACGTTCCACCACAAGGCGGAAGAAAGCATCCAAACCAGGAATTCATCCCATTCGACACTACGAATGTTTTATTCATCTGTGGTGGTGCATTCGACGGATTAGACAAGATTATTCGTAGAAGAATGAATGAGAAGGTCATTGGATTCACATCAGAAATCAAGGCATCAAAGGATGAAGAGGCTGACGTTTTGAAGAAGGTTCAGCCTGAAGACCTTTTGAAATTCGGTTTGATTCCTGAATTCATCGGCAGACTTCCTGTTATTGTAACTTTAGAAGAATTGTCTGAAGAGGCTTTGGTAAAGATTATCACTGAGCCAAAGAATGCTTTAGCTAAGCAATACCAAAAGTTATTTAAGTTCGATAATGTAGAGCTAGTAATCGATGATGAGGCTGTGCGTGCAGTTGCAAAGAAAGCTCTCGAGAGAAAGACTGGCGCTAGAGGACTTAGAAGCATTTTGGAAAGTGTGATGACGGACATCATGTATGACATTCCATCTCGCGATGATGTAGTACAGTGCGTAATCACAAAAGAGACTATAGAAGATGGTGTGAGCCCACGCTTGGTATTAAAGGGTGAAAGGGCGAGCATCGCATAATTTTGGAGGCAAATTATGGCTAATAGAATAGTAATGCCATGTATCCCCTTAAGAGGATTATCGGTTTTTCCAAGAACTATTCTGCATTTTGACATAGGTAGAGAAAAATCAATCAAAGCGCTTGAAGCCGCAATGGCTGGCGACAAGCTTTTGTTTTTGGTATCTCAGAAGGATGACAATGTTCTAATCCCAACAATTGATGATTACTACCACGTAGGAACAGTTGTTAAGGTTAAGCAAATGCTCAAGGTTCAGGGCGATTCCATACGCGTTTTAGTAGATGGCCAATATCGCGCTAACCTAGTAAATCTCATCCAGGACGATACATACCTTTTGACTGAAACTGAAGAGGCTGAGATTATCCCAGCAGATCCTTACGAACTCGAAATTCAGGCCCTTATGAGATCAGTGCTCTATGCATTCGATAATTACATCGGCTTGAATGAAAACATGAAGTCTGAATCTTTTGATGCTGTATGTTCAATCAATGAACCAGACATCTTATGCGACACAATCGCTATGCAGCTCGATGTCAAACTCGAAGAAAAGCAAAAGATTCTAGAAGCTTTTGATGTAAAGGTTAGACTTTCACTTTTACTCAAGGTTATTGTTGAGGAGAACGAAGTCTTAAGTTTGGAGCACGAGATTCAGGACAAGGTTCAAGAATCCGTAAAGCAGAGCCAAAAGGAATTCTTGCTTCGCGAGCAGATGAAGGCTATCTCCGAGGAACTCGGATTTGGCGAAGAGGCTATGGCAGAAGCGAGCCGTTGGGAGAAGGAATTGGACGACCTTCACTTAGATCCAAAGACAACGGATAAGGTTAAACGTGAGATTTCCAAGTTTACAAAGATGGTTGGAAACTCCGCAGATGCAGCAGTAATTAGAAATTATGTGGAAACGATTTTGGCGCTTCCATGGAATACTTCATCAAAGACAAATCAAGACCTCAAGAAGGCCGAAAAGATATTAAACGATGAGCACTATGGATTAGACAAGGTCAAGGAAAGAATCCTTGAATACTTGGCTGTAGTTCATCTTTCAAAGGCAATCAAGGGACCTATCATTTGCTTAGTAGGCCCTCCAGGAGTAGGTAAGACTTCTATCGCGAAGTCAATCGCTCACGCAACTGGTAGAGAGTTCGTAAGAATGTCCTTAGGTGGTGTTAGAGACGAAGCTGAGATTCGCGGTCATAGAAGAACTTATATTGGAGCAATCCCAGGTAGAGTTATTTCACTCATCAAGGATGCTGGTGCTAACAACCCAGTTTTCCTCTTTGATGAAATCGATAAGCTTGGTGCTGACTACAAGGGAGATCCATCCGATGCTCTTTTAGAAGTGCTCGACCCCGAACAAAACAAGGACTTCACAGATCACTTCTTAGATGTGCCTTTTGACCTCTCTAAGGTAATGTTTATTACAACAGCCAACTCAACTGAAACCATTCCAAGACCACTTCTCGATAGAATGGAAGTTATCCAGATTTCCGGATATACAGAAGAGGAAAAGGTTCAGATTGCTGAGAGATATTTGATTCCAAAGCAGATTGCTGCCAACGGACTCAAGAAAAAGAATTTTGAACTAAGCGAAAAGGCAATCCGTGATTTGATTAACTACTACACTAGAGAATCCGGTGTTCGTAACCTCGAAAGAGAGATTGGTTCTCTCTCAAGAAAGGTAGCGAGAAAAGTAGTATCAAGTAGAACTGCAACTTACAGGATTACTCCTGCACAGCTAGAGACTTACCTCGGAAAGAAGCGTTTCCACTACGACAAGGTTTCGGATGTTAACGAGGTCGGAATCGTAACTGGTATGGCTTGGACTCAGGTCGGTGGCGACACATTGTTTGTCGAGACTCAAGTAGTTCCAGGTACAGGCAAGGTTCAGTTAACTGGTCAATTAGGCGATGTAATGCAAGAGTCAGCTCAAGCTGCCATCACTTACATTCGCTCAATCGCTGATGAATATACAATCATGGATGAGTGGTACAAGACTAACGATATCCACATTCACGTACCAGAGGGCGCAGTTCCTAAGGACGGCCCATCTGCAGGCGTTACAATGTTCACATCAGTTATCTCCGCACTCACTGGCATTCCTGTTAGAAGAGATGTAGCAATGACTGGAGAAATCACCCTTCGCGGTAAGGTTCTCCCAGTTGGAGGAATCAAGGAAAAGGTTCTCGCAGCACACAGAGCAGGAATTACAACAATCCTTTTACCAAAGGAAAACGAACCTGATTTGGACGATCTTCCTAACTCAGTACGCAAGCAGTTAAAGTTCGTATTGATTGACAGGGCTAAAGACGTATTAGAATATGCTTTAGCAAAGAAGGAAAAGTAACATGGTAGTAAAGAAAGCTGACATCGAAACCGTAGCGGTTAAGAAGAGCCAATATCCGGAGGATAATCTCCCAGAGGTTGCCTTTGCGGGAAGGTCCAATGTCGGAAAATCTTCGCTTCTAAATCTCCTAACGAATCGTAAAAGCCTAGCGAGAGTCTCATCGAGCCCAGGAAAGACGAGGACGATAAACTTTTACAGGATAAACGATAATTTCAGAATCGTAGATTTGCCTGGCTATGGATATGCACAGGTTTCCAAGAGCGTTACCGAAAATTGGGGTCAGATGATGGAAGAGTATTTCCAAAATAGAAAAGGCCTAAAAAAGGTAATTCTCCTCGTGGATATTAGACACGAACCTACTAAACAAGACGTCCAAATGTATGATTACATGAGGCATTACGGTTTGGACGGAGTGGTGGTCGCAACAAAGGCCGACAAAGTTTCGAAGAATGAAATGCAAAAGTCGCTCAAGGTCATCAGACAGACTTTGGACTTAGAAAAGGATGATTTAATCATTCCAGTTTCTGCACTTAAACGTACAGGACATGAACAATTATTGGATGTAATAGATAGTTTAGTCAAAGAAGGAATCTAAGATGGAAAGAGAAGTTGTAGGAAAAATCTTATTCACTGAAGAACAAATTAGACAAAGAGCACATGAAATCGGTCAGCAGATTGCTGAAGACTTCAAGGGAGAACCAATTTACCTTGTAGGTACTTTAAGAGGCGCTGTAATGTGGATGGGCGACATCATGAAGGAAATCCCTAATGATATGGAGATTGACTTTGTAGTTGCTTCCAGCTACGGTTCAAGCACAACTACTTCCGGCAGTGTAACTATCAAGAAGGATTTGGAGAGCAATATCTACGGCAAGAATGTCATCATCGTTGAAGATATCATCGACACTGGTACAACTCTTAACTATTTGAAGAACGAATATTTAAAGCGTGGACCTAAGTGCGTAAAGATTTGCTCTATGTTAGATAAGCCATCTAGAAGAGTTATCGATATCGAAGGCGACTATGTAGGATTCAAGATTGATAACCTCTTTATCATTGGCTATGGCTTAGATTACGACCAAAAGTACAGAAACTTACCATATATCAGCTATTTGGAGGGCTAAAGGCCCTAAAGGGGACCTTGTGTCCCCATTTATATTTATGATGAAAGCAAAGACAAAATCAAAAGTTAAAAAGGTGTTTAACCTATTTACAGCTATCGTGCTAATTTTCACAATAGCTATATTTGTCGTTACTTTCGCGCAGAACATTATTTGCCGTGCATCCGAAACTTATGCATACTATTTCAACGATAGCCGCGTAATCGACAAGATTCACACAGCATATTCAAATAACGAAATGGCAGACAGAATCACCGATTATTTAAACTCATTAAGTGATGAGCCTTTCGTACTTTTGGAATACACAGGTTATGATAACGAGAGCATCTTTACTGCCGAAGACGGTGAGAATATGCTCTTATACAAGCAGATACTCAATAAGGTTTCGATTGCATGCGTTGCGACATTTATCTTATCGCTTTTGATATTCATCTATTTGGTTAGAAACAATAAGAAAAAGCTTGCGAGAGACATGTCTCGAATCGGTGAGGTATTATCGCTCGGGCTCATTGCTCTTCAAGCAAAGCTCGCCCTAACAGAGAGTGGCCAATTATACATGCACGATAAAGCTGGAATGGCAACTTTAGCAGAGAACTCACCGCTTGCAACGATACTCAATTTTGACTTCGTACACATGGCAGGAATTGCGTTCATAGGAATTTCTCTTGCAATCTGTATTGCAGTGGTATATTTTACTCATCTTGCAACAAGGCAGGAAAAGATATTCAAGAAGAGGTAGTATGCTAGGTAAATTTGACAAGCTAGACAAAATTGATCTACATATGCATTCGACTTATTCCGATGGAAAGTATGATCCTGAAGTCTTGGTCAAGCGCTACTATGACAATGGTTTTGAAAAGATTGCAATCACTGACCACGACGGAATAGGCGGATTAAAAGCTGCGATAGAGTGCGGCAAAGAACTCGGGATTGAGGTTATACCAGGAATCGAATTTTCTACGTCCTATGATGGCCACGAATGTCACCTTTTGGGATATGGCTTTGACATAGACAACAAGCCACTTAATGATGAACTTAAAAAGATTTGGCAATACCGAATCGATAGAAATAAAAAGCTCCTTGCAAAGCTAAAGGAGCAGGGTTATGACTTAGATATCGATGAACTTCTTTCACAGTCAAAAGGCGGTTATGTGGGTAAGCCTAACATGGCTCGCTTGATGGTTAAGAAGGATTATATAACTCGCCCGATGGAGGCTTTCGAACCGGGCAAATATTTGGAAGCACCTGATATCAAGGCAATAAAGCGCGAAAGAATATTGACTGAGGATGCGATTAAACTGATAATTCAAGCTGGCGGAAAGCCGGTGCTAGCGCATCCGATTAAACTAAAATGGTTCGGCCCTACTACTGAAGAAAGGTACTGGGTAGAACTTGAAACGATGCTAAAGAGGCTCGTTCCTTTGGGTCTTTACGGATTGGAATGTTACTATCCGGAGCATAACGAAATTGACACTAAAAAGTATTTGGCATTAGCCGAAAAATATAAACTAGGGGTAACGAAGGGATCAGATTTTCATGGGGAAGATCTGAAGTAGGTGTAATATGTACAAATTTGCAGTTATTGGTGCTGGCGTTGTCGGTGGACTCGTAGCACGCGAATTAACTAAATACGAAAAGTCAGTCGTAATCCTCGAAAAGGAAAACGATGTGGCTATGGGTCAATCAAAGGCCAATAGTGGTATCGTCCATGCGGGTTACGATCCAGAACCAGGCACATTAAAGGCAGAACTTAATGTTAAGGGTTGTGCTATGATGGAGTCTTTGTGCAAGGACTTGGATGTAAAATATTCTAAGAACGGAACTCTTGTAGTCGGCTACAATGAAGAAGATGAAGAGGAACTGAATAAGCTTTATAAGAGAGGCCTAGAAAACGGCGTTCCAGAGATGGAACTAATCGATGGTGAAACTGTTCGAAAACTCGAAAAAAACCTCTCTAAGGACATAAAAATAGCCTTATACGCGAAATCAGCTGGTATAGTGTGCCCTTATGAACTAACAATTCATTCAGTAGGTAACGCTATGGATAATGGCGCTGAACTTTTCACAAATTTTGAGGTTAAGAATATCGAAAAGAAAGGCCACTGGGTTATCACTTCATCCGATGGTAAAATTATCGAAGCAGAGAACCTCGTAAACTGTGCAGGCATCAATTCTGATGTAATCGCAAAGCTCATTGGTGACGATTCATTTAAGATTGTTCCAAGACGTGGTGAGTATATTTTGCTAGACAAAGATTGTGGCGATATGGTCACAATGACGATATTCAGAACGCCTTCAAAGATGGGTAAGGGCGTGCTCGCAGTCAAGACTGTTGACGGCAATATTCTTTTAGGACCTACAAGCTTGGATATTGGCGACAAAGAAGACAGATCCGTTACTCGCGATGGCTTAGATTCAGTTCTTGAGAAGGAGCTTGAATTCTTTGAAAGTGTTCCTATGGACAAGATGATTACTGAGTTCACAGGTTTACGTGCACACTCAGACTATCCAGACTTTATCATAAACTCACCTGTGGCAGATTTCGTAAACTGTGCAGGTGTAGAATCACCTGGCTTAACTTCTGCACCAGCAATCGCAGAAAAGGTTGCTGGAATGTTTAAGGATATGGGCAAACTCGGCGAAGCTAGAAAGGATTTCTGCCCTACACTTAAGAACAGAATCCACTTCAAGCAAATGACTATGGCTGAGAAGAATGAACTCATTAAAACTCGCCCTGAATTCGGTAGAATCGTTTGCCGCTGTGAAGAGGTCACGGAGGGTGAAATAATAGAGGCGATTAGAAACAATCCACCGGCTCACGACGTTGATGCCGTAAAGCGTAGAACTAGAGCAGGTATGGGAAGATGCCAAGGCGGTTTCTGTATGCCTATAGTTCTCGAGATTTTATCTAGAGAATGTGGAATGAACTACGACGATGTTACTAAGATGGGTAATGCGTCAGTTTACACTTATAGAAAGACTAAAGAGGGCGGAGAAATGGTTCGCCCAGTTGGAGGTGCTAAAAATGTTAAATAAAGACTTAGCATCAACAATTTTTGATACCGTTGTAGTCGGTGGCGGCCCAGCAGGTATGGCAGCGGCACTCGCAAGCTTAGAAGCAGGCGCAAAGGATGTTTTAGTAGTTGAGCGTGAGCCTAAACTCGGAGGAATCCTCGAACAGTGCATCCATAACGGATTCGGACTTCACAAGTTCAAGGAAGAACTCACAGGCCCTGAATATGCGGAGCGTTATGAAAACATGGTGAAGGGAACTGACATCTCATACCTCACTAATACAATGGTAATTGCAATCAACGAAGAAAAGGCTGATTGCAACACTGTTACTATCGTAAACAAGGAGTTAGGATATAGAGTTGTAAAGACTAAGACTATCGTTCTCGCAATGGGTTGCAGAGAAAAGTCCAGAGGTGCTTTAGCAATTCCAGGAACTCGTCCAGCAGGTGTTTTCTCGGCTGGTACAGCCCAAAAAATTGTAAATATTAAGGGCTACATGCCAGGCAAGAAAGTAGTAATTCTTGGCTCTGGTGACATCGGCCTTATCATGGCTAGAAGAATGACTCTCGAAGGTGCTGAAGTAAAGGCAGTCTGCGAGATAATGAAGGATTCTGGCGGACTCACTCGTAATATCGTTCAGTGCTTAAATGACTTTAACATTCCGCTAAAGCTCAGCACTACAGTCATTGATATTAAGGGAAAAGACAGAGTAGAAGGAGTCACTATTGCAAAGGTTGATGAGAACTTAAAACCAATTGCAGGAACAGAAGAATACATCGATTGTGATGCACTCATGCTCTCCGTAGGCCTTATTCCAGAAAACGAGCTTACTAGAAAGGCTGGGATCGAAATCAACCCTAAGACTAGAGGCCCAGTAGTGGACTATAACTGCCAGACAACTTGCCCAGGAGTATTCGCTTGTGGCAATGTAGTTAAGGTTCACGAGCTCGTAGATTTCGTTTCTGACCAGGGCGAAATCGCAGGCTTTGCAGCAGGATGTTTTGCTACTGGAAAACCACTTCCAACTGAAGAGGTTATCGAAGCTAAGACAAAGAAGCAGGTAGAACAGAAGAAGGGCGTTAAGAACCTTTCACAGGATGGAGAAAATGCTGTAATCTGCACTATTTGCCCTAATGGTTGCAGAATGTTAGTGACTGGCGAAGAAGGAAACTACGAAGTCAGCGGCAACCTCTGCAAGCGAGGCGTGCAATATGCTATCAACGAAATGACTAAGCCATCTAGGACTTTAACGACTACGGTTCTTGGCTCTGATGGTAGCTTGATTCCAGTAAAATCTGACAAGCCAATCCCTAAGGAACTCTTAGCTGAGGCTGTTGAAATCATTAATAAAAAGACACTTGTTTTACCAGTAGAAATGGGACAAGTGGTAGTAGAAGATATAGTTGGTACAGGTGCAAACATTGTTTGTACAAAGTCATTCAAGTAGAGGTGAAAACTATGAAGATTAGATTTTGTGGCGCAACATTAGGTGTTACCGGATCATGCCATCTTTTAATAACAGAGAAGCATCAAGTTTTATTAGACTGTGGTCAATATCAGGGCGGAAAGCAAGCAGAAGCCATGAACTGGGATGAGTTCCCATTCGACCCAAAGGAAGTTGAGTGCGTCATCTTAAGCCATGCACACATCGACCACTGTGGTAGATTACCACTTTTGGTTAAGCGTGGATTTAAGGGAACAATCTATTGCACAGAAGCCACATCCGATTTACTTCAGGTTATGCTTATGGACTCCGCATACATTCACGAAAAGGATGCCGAGTACCAGTCAAAAAAGAATGCTAGACAAGGAAAGCCACCAGTAGAACCACTTTACACAGAGAAGGATGCAGTGAATGCTCTCAACCTCGTAAAGCCAATACTCTACGACCAGTTAATCGAAATCAACGACGATATGAAAATCGTATTTAACGATGCTGGACATATCTTGGGTTCTGCAATTACAGAACTTTGGGTTAACGAGAATGACACTACATCAAAGATTGTTTTCTCCGGCGATTTAGGAGTTGTAAACAGGCCAATCTTACGCGACCCTGTTAAGATTAAAAAGGCCGATTATGTAATTATGGAAACAACTTATGGCAACCGCGTTCACCAGGCGAATGCTACATCCATCGATGAACTCATAAGCATTACGCTTAAGACAGTCAAGCGCGGTGGTTCCGTTATCATTCCATCGTTTGCTGTAGGTAGAACTCAAGAGCTTATATATCAATTCAATATGTTCTATGAGCACCATCCTGAATACCAAGATATTTTGGGTAGCGTAAATGTTTATATCGATAGCCCTATGGCTACAACAGCAACTGAAGTGTTCAGAAAGAACGCTGCGGTATTCGATGACGATACTAGACAGTATATTTTATCGGGTGATAACCCACTCGATTTTAAGAACTTAAAGTTCACTAGAAACACGATTGAGTCACAACAACTCAATGAAAACCACGAACCAAAGATTATTATCTCGGCTTCTGGTATGTGCGAAGCAGGACGCATCAGACACCACTTAAAGCACAACCTTTGGGATGCTAGAAACTCCGTAGTTTTTGTAGGATATCAAGCTGAGGGTTCCCTTGGCAGACTCCTGGTAGAAGGCGCCAAGGAGGTTAAACTTTTCGATGAAACTATCGCTGTAAATGCAGAGATTTATAACCTCGAAGGCTTCTCCGGTCACGCAGACCAAAACGGACTTTTGGACTGGGTTGGAGGATTCCAAAAAGCACCAAAGCAATTCTTCCTCGTTCACGGTGAAGAGGATTCTAAGATGGACTTTGCAAAGCTTGTAAAGGACACTTACGGCTATGATACAATCGTGCTTCATTCGAACTCAGAATTCGAATTAGAGACAGGCGAACTCCTTTCACAGGAGGAGGTAATAAGAGATGCATTAAGTGCGGATGACCTCGATAGACTTACAGGCAAGATGGAAGACATCGAAAGCGATATCGATGCAATCTTAGCTAAAGCAAAGGATGCAATCGGTGGCGAAGTTTCTGCGGAGAAACTCAAAGAGATTAACAACATCCTCTTAGAACTCGAAAAGGCAACTATTAACTTAGGCTCCACTGTAACTAAAGAAAACAGTGGTAACAAAATAGAAGAATAAATGTGAGGTAGACTATGGACGATGTAATTGTAATCGGTATAGCCGGTGGTACAGGCTCAGGAAAGAGCACTTTGGTAAGAAAGATCAAAGAAGAGTTCGGTGATAGCATCACAGTGCTTTCCCACGATTTTTACTATAAGGAACACAATAACATTCCTTTCGAAGAGAGAAAGAAACTAAACTACGACCATCCAAATGCATTCGATACTGATCTCATGATTGAGCACATCAAAAGACTCAAGAAAGGAGAGGCAATCGAACGCCCGGTTTATGATTTCACTATTCATAACAGAGTGGATGAAACGGTTACGGTTTTACCTGCTAAGGTAATCATAGTTGAAGGCATTTTGATCTTTGAGAGCGTAGAACTTAGAGAACTCTGCGATATCAAAGTATTCGTAGATACTGATGCAGATGTAAGAATCATCCGTCGTATCTTAAGAGACGTTAAGGAACGTGGTCGTACATTAGAGAGCGTTGTCAACCAATACTTAACAACAGTAAAAATCATGCACGAAGAGTTCGTAGAACCAAGCAAAAAGTATGTTGACATCATCATTCCAGAAGGCGGTTACAACTCCGTGGCAGTAGAAATGCTCCAAGAAAGAATTCATTCACTATTAAATAAGTAGCAAGAAAGGCCCTGATTTCAGGGCCTTTCTGTTATATTATAGTTATTGACAGTAATGTAAAAAAGTGGAATAATATTGATAGGTACTTTTCGACTTCAAAAGGAGATACTATGGACAATCAACTTAGAAGGGAAAAGGACTTTTTACTTCCAGAACCAGTATATAGACAGGTGGTCTGGACACTTAAGGATCTCACAAGGATGAAGGAGAGATTAAAGGAACTTAAGGAAGATGCATATCAAGTGGGCGGTTATGATATGGCCAAACCATCTTCGGGATATAAAGGTCTAATATTATCTGATATAACAGCCAATAAAGCGACTTCGATAGCGATGCTTTCATCTAGGATAGAGGCTGTTGAATCGGGATTTGATTTTCTACCAATGAAGTATAGAGATGGCATATATAACAAGCTGATATACGATGTGCCTTACCCTGACGAGTTCCATATCAATACCTGGAGAAAGTGGCAGCAGAAGGTTATTTTTAAGATTGCTCTAAACCTAGGATTGTTGTAGGGAATTACAGCTATTTGTAAAAATATGAAAATATTTACAAAAAATGTATTGAAATTATGATTGCACTGTGCTAATATGATAGTGCTAAAAAATATATCAAGCCATATCGCAAAGCGGTGTGGCTATTTTATTTGCTGAAGGAAAATTATGAAAAAGAAAATTATAGGTATCATCCTTATAGTGTTAACACTCGGCTGCCTCGGGGTTTGGGAACTTTGGGGCAGAGTGCATCTCACCTATGACAGAGTTCTGGTGTTGTCGAGAACTGTGGCACCGAACACTATAATTAGTGAAGAGATGCTCAGGGAAAAGCGTGTCGATAAGGCATCAGAAGGTGCACTGCTTGTGGGCGATGCAAATCGGGTGGTGGGTATGGAAACTGTTCATACGATACCGCATGGCGCAGAGCTTTATACTGAGTATTTTGAAGAGCCGAAGTTCGTAGTCGGTGGCGATACTGGAAAATACATTTTATCTATTCCGTCGGAATGGCTGAAGTCTTATCCTCAAACTTTAAAGCGAGGTGACACAGCCATTTTTTATTACGGAGGAGAGATGGTAACAGAAGCCGTGGTCGCTTTTGTAAGAGATGGCAGCAACCAGGAAGTTTATTATGATGAGGACAGACTGGAAAGTACAGCTAACGTCAGCTTGGTAGAAATCGTGGTCGATAAGGAACAGATTCTAAAACTGGGTGAACTTGCCGACCAAGGCGCAAAATTTGTAATACTTTATTATTGATATGAAATTTGAAGAATTGTTAGAGATGGTTTCGTCAGCTCTCGAAAGTGAGTGGCTCGGGGCTAGCGAATTAGAAAAGATGGATAAGCTCGAACTGGAGAAGCGGGCTATAATGGGTTGGCCGGATGCAATGTCCAGTTATAAAGAGAAGATAGCAAAGATTATAACTAACTTGCAGCTGATGGACACACCATATCCAATTTGGTATAAGGGTTTGGTGGATGCGGTTTTCCATGAACTCTATGGACTCGCCGGAATCGCACCGTGGGCCTATGATGAGACAGAAGAATATAGAAAATCATCCTCAGCGAAATTGATAGGCGATAGACTTTACTGCTTAATCGATGGTAAGTCGGTACTACAACCACAGCGCATATCCAAGGAGAGAAGAGAACAACTAAAAAGAGCATTTCTCATGTCAAAACCAAGGGAGAGGCTAGAGGACGGTTTTCACGAACTTTACCTGAGAAATGGTATAAGAATCACTGTGTTCTCAGGCGAGCGAACTAAGGAAAATCAAGATGTTATAGTTTTTAGAAAATATGTAATGAGTGAGCTGAGCTTTGAAAAAATGGCAGAACTTGAGACCATACCTACTGAGGCAATCGCGATATTCAAAGACATGATAAGGATTGGCTTCAATGTGCTGTTTGCTGGCCCTGTGAGATCTGGTAAAACAACTTTTTTGCAGACGTGGCAAAGCTATGAGGACAAGTCTTTGGAAGGTTTGACAATTGCAACAGACCCCGAAACTAAGTGGGAAAAGATCATGCCAGATGCACCGATTATGCAGTTAGTCGCTGATGGTGAAGATCTCTCGAAAATAGCAAAATCGCTACTTAGAGGTGACAATGACTATGTGTTATTGGAGGAGATGAGAGATGCGCAGGCTTATAGTTTGGCCCTGGATATCACATCTACTGGAACGCAGCGAAGCAAAGCAACTATTCACACCAGCGATCCTATTAATTTGCCCTATAGGATGGCTAGTAAAATTAGAAGCGAATACGGTGCAGATATCGGCGGAACATTGATACAGATTTTTAAAAACTTTAACTATATATTCGAGTTTTGTCAGGTGGCAGAAGATAGAAGTCAAAAGAAACTTCTAGGGATTTGGGAGTATTGCTATGACACTAAACTCGACCAGCCATCTATCCACCAGATTCTTAAGTATGATACTGAGAAGCATGAGTGGGAGTGGCATTACCACATGGGAGAAGACAAGCGTGAAATTGCGGGTCTTTTCCCTAACGAATTGAAAGAGATGGAGGAAGAAATGAAATTATTAGAGAGCAGAAATCCAATAGTAAGTGAAACTGTTATTTATCCTAAGTATTACCGCTCTCAAGTTTTGAGTGAGACCGAAAAGGAGAAACTAATAGAGAGATGATAGCGGCCCTACTTATAACGATTTTAGCTTTCGGCGTTTTCATCCTCACATTAGACCAAATGAGGGAACTATATATAAAAATTGGGAACGACATAAAGTCGTGGTTCAGAAGTTTCAAGGAGATTGATTTTAAGAAGATTGATGAGGAACCGGTAAAGCCAGGAGATAAGGCTTGGGAACATATTAGAACACTTCTACAGCTAACAATGGGACTCGGCTCCGATAAGAGTGTAAAGGCATTTGCTATAATCTCCGGAATTCTATCTGCCGCAACCATGGTCGTTCTATCAGAAAGAATAAGCGCCAAACTGCTGATATTAACCATGACAGTGGCGCTTATTCTCCCTTATTCATATCTTAGACTTAGACTAGAAAAACTTAGAATCAAGAGTTCACGTGAAGGCGAAATCTTGATTACAGAAATATTAAACAACTACCGCATCAACTATTTTAATATGCGTGAAGCGATAGAAAAATCCGCTATTAATATTGAAGAAGCTCCAAGTTCAAAGAGGCTTCTTTTTAATTTGTCAAAAGGGCTCAACCGAGCTGGAAGCGATAGTGAAATCAGGCATTTTACAGATGAGTTTAGGCTTTCACTCAACACGTCTTGGGGCAATATTTTATCGGACTCAATATATATGTCTCTCACCCGAGGAACAAAGGTGGACGAGGCGATAAGTGACCTGAGTAAGACCGTTCTAAAAGCCAGAAATATAGATGAATTTTCTAGGCGTCAAAACAACGAAACGAAACTTATCTTAAAGTACTTGGTTCCACTTTGCTTCGTGGGTTTGATCTTCGGATCAATAAGCTTTTTCGGCTTGAGCTTTAAGGAGTTTATTTATTATCAATTCAAAACGGAGGTAGGCCTAACATGGTTCACGATATCTGTAATAACATACGTAATTGGTATCTTAGCAAACGCTTTCATCTCGAGGACAAAGTTAGACTTTTAAATCAAACTGCAATCGACAGGGAAATATATAGCGGTGTCATTACACTAAAAAACCTGGCTATCGTCAATCGTACCAGGCCACTAGCAGCAGAATATATTTTGGAAGTTTTGATGGAGAATTCCAACAAGTTAAAAAAGGAATACCAAGAGCTTCTGAGCGCATATCGTACAGGTGATCATGAGGAGTGCTTTAAGAAATTCGCGCAGAATACTGGTACCAAGAGTGGAAAGAATTTTGCAACCATATTAGCGAAACTAGACATCGTAAATCCGATAGAACTCTTGGAACAGCTCGAAGTTTTTCAAAACATGATGATAGAAATTAGAACGACAGAAGAGATGAAAGCAGTGGAGAGAAAGAGCGTAATAGGCACTATCATATCGACTGCGACGGTGTTCGCTTTACTGATAGATTTTGTGGTAGTAGGCGTGTTCTTGGACACACTTTCTATGCTGGAACATTTATTTTAGGAGGGATATTTTATGAAAAATTTAATCATTATTATCGGAACGATAATCTTAGGGGCGCTGATAGTCAATACATTTGTGCTAGGAGATGGAAGCAGCTCACTTTATGGTGCTGCAAAAGGTTTTGCCAATGATGGTATTGGTATGGTCAATCAGCAACTTAACGGTGCACTTGATAAAGCAAAGGAGTATACAAAAACGCCATGAAAGAACTAATTGTAATAATAGGAACAACAATTTTAGGCTGCTATATTTTTAGCCGAATGATAGGCGGTCCAGGAACATTAGAATATGCACTTTTGGACATAATTATAAAAAGGTAGGCGCCAGATGAAAAATTTAATTACATCAATTGCCTCTATCATTTTATTTGCTATCTGTTTTTTGCAATTTGCAGCAGACTTAAATACTTACGTAAGCATTACTAAGGTTAACGATACGATAGAGAAATACAGGATAGATGGTTATGACAAAAGTATAGAGGGTTACAGCGAAAAAATAGAAGCAAAAATTAAGCAGAATCTAGGCGAAATTAATAATGTGGAAGATGTGGAAGTTATGGCTGATGATACAAGACTGCAAGTTTCGTATTACATCACACACATTATTGGCCCAGATAGGATGATTAATTTTGATGGAATTGGAAACAAAAGAAAATTTGAAAGGGATATTTATTGGGGGACGCCCTAATTAATATAAATCATTGATCGGGCATAGCCCAGAAAGGAAAACATTATGAAAAAAGTAATTGCAATCGTAACTGCAGCTGTACTTGTAATGGCACTAAATACAGGCACATGCTTTGCGGGTGAAGCAACAGGTACTAACCATAAGACAGAAGCAGGCAGTAATACTGTCCATGCTGTTTTGAACTTAGCACCTACATCAATTGACTTCAATATCAGTGAAAACATCTATCTCACTGGTGAAGCGAATAAGGCTGAGTTAACTTGTACCGACCTTATGGTAGTCAACAATCTTCATGCGGGTTCAATTCAAGTCGTATCAGTTACAGCTAGTGGAAATTCAGAAGCAGGCTGGACAATTTCAGAATTTGAATCCACAAAGTTTGCTGCACTACCATTGAATTCTAAGATGTTAGGATTGAAGTGCGAGGGTGTTGATATGGCTGGTGGTGGTTCATACGGACCAACTGCGGCAATCGCACCATTATCAGAAAGAGCTATCAAGTTCGAAGCACAAACAGGTGCAACAAGTGAGACTATTTCAAACGTTGTAGTGGCAAATGTTATTGCAACAGTGGCAATGGTTGATACTACATCAACAATTCCACAAACACCACAGAACTCATAGTATTCGAAAGGACGGCTTATTATGGTAAAAGAACGAGCTAAAACGCTCACCATTATTATTCTGATAGTGATTATTTTAATTTTGCTTGCCATACTGCTACCAGCTCTACATTCGGCAGATGGAATCACAACGGCATATATTGAAAAAGCATTGGCAGAAGAGATAACGGATAATTCGGATGGAATGATAAGGATTAAACTCAATCCTACAGTCACTATCAAGAACGGTGTTATGCAAGACTTATATTTTGCAAATTATAATGAAAACAGGCTTTTAGAATGCAAAATAGTCTGCAATAACAAAGTGGTTTATGACAGTGGCTTTGTTCAAACGGGGGATGTTATCGTGGGAGATTTCATCAGTACTGAAAAACTAAGCAAAGGGGCGAATGAAGCACTTTGCGAGATTTATTCGTATGATTATGATGAACATCTGATTTCGCAGACAAATGTCGAAATGACTTTAAATTACTAAAGATGTTTACATAAGTTTAGCAATATGCTACAATGTATGGACTTGAGAACATATGAAAGTTGAGGTAATTTAATGGGAATAGTCGTAGGAATCGACATCGGAGGCAGTACAACTAAGATTGCGGGCTTCGATAAGGGCGAGATGCTCAAGCCGGTTCAAATTTCCACAAGCAATGCCGTAGCATCCGTATTCGGAGCTTTTGGCAAATTCCTTTATGATAATAAGCTTGATCTTAAGGATATCGAGCAGGTTAACCTTACAGGTGTCGGCTCTAGCTGTGTAGACCAAGCAATTTATGGTCTACCTACTTATAGCGTAGACGAGTTCACTGCTAACGGTGTTGGTGGTGGATACTTTGTAGATGGTAAAGATGAGTTCATGGTTATCAGCATGGGCACAGGTACTTCATTCGTAGGTGTTAAGAACGGTGTTCCTAGACACTTGGGTGGTATCGGTATCGGTGGTGGTACAATCAATGGACTTTCAAAATATTTACTTGGAACAAACGATATTGATAGAGTCATCGAAATGGCTGAGCAGGGAGATATCAGAAGAATCGATTTAAGAGTAGGAGATATCTCAGTGAACCCACTTCCTGGCCTAAATCTTGACATTACAGCGTCAAACTTCGGCAAGTCATCTTCCAGGGCGACAAGCGAGGATAAAGCCGCTGGAATCGTTCATATGGTCGTTGAAGACATATGCCAGACTGCCGCTTTGATTGCACGAGGCACAAATATTAAGAAATTTGTATTAATCGGTGCACTCACTCATTTCCCAGTTTGCGAAGATGTTAAGGTTGAAATCAAATCAATGAATCCAGACTACGAATTCATCATCCCTGAGATAGGTGAGTTTGGAACTGCAATCGGCTGCGCATTAGCTGACAAGGCCTGCTTGAAACACATCGCAGGTTAAGCATTTTATAAAAAAATAAACCCCCGAATGGGGGTTTTTATTTTTGCATTAAACATTGAAGAGGAAGTTTACGATATCGCCATCTTGCATTACGTATTCTTTTCCTTCGGATCTAACCAAGCCTTTTTCCTTGGCTACTGACATCTTGCCACCGCATTCCATGAGTTTGTCGTATGCGATAGTTTCGGAACGAATGAAGCCTTTCTCAAAGTCTGTGTGAATCTTTCCGGCAGCTTGTGGAGCCTTAGTACCACGCTTGATTGTCCATGCTCTTGCTTCATCTTCACCACATGTCAGGAAGGAGATCAAATCGAGAAGTGAGTAGGATGCTTTTACGAGCTTATCGAGACCGGATTCAGTAATTCCTAACTCTTCAAGGAACATCTGGCGCTCTTCATCTTCGAGCTCAGCCATCTCAGCTTCAATGCCACAGCAGATTGCTACGACTTCAGCGCCTTCTTCTTTTGCGATTTTCTGAACTGCTTGAACATATGGATTGGAATCGGCTACAGCTACCTGATCTTCAGCAACATTAGCTACGTAGATGATAGGCTTATATGAGAGGAGACCAAGAGTCTTAACGAATGCAGCCTCATCGTCATCTAATTCCATGGCACGTGCGCTAGTTCCAGTTTCTAAGAAAGCCATGACCTTATTCATAATGTCGAGGCCAGCTTGCTGAGACTTATCAAACTTAGCAGCTTTGGAAGCCTTTTCAATCATTCTACCCAAGATTTCCATATCAGAAAGGATGAGCTCAGTATTGATAGTTTCGATATCTGAAGCTGGATTGATTTTGCCCTCTACGTGCACTACGTTGTCATCATCAAAACATCTAACCACGTGAACGATGGCTTCTACTTCTCTGATGTGTCCAAGGAACTTATTGCCTAAGCCTTCGCCCTTGGATGCGCCTCTTACCAAACCTGCGATGTCACAGAATTCGATAGTGGCATAGATTGTTTTCTTTGAATTATAGATTTCGTGGAGCTTTGTAACACGTTCATCTGGAACAGCTACAATTCCTACGTTAGGTTCGATAGTACAGAAAGGATAGTTCGCTGCTTCAGCGCCAGCTTTTGTGATTGCGTTGAAGAGTGTGCTCTTTCCTACATTTGGAAGACCTACGATACCGAGTTTCATACTAGTTCTCCTTTTCTTCTTTTTTATTTTCTTCAGTCTCAATTGGCTGAGCGCTTGCTTCTGCCTTTAATAATTGAGCCTCGTTATATTTCTTTAAAATTACATAGAGGATGATTCCGCCGATGAAGATTACGATGCTGATGACCTGAGCTTGTCTTAAATTACCAATCATCAAACTATCTGTTCTTAAGCCTTCGACGAAGAATCTTTCTAATGAGTAAAGTATGCCGTAGAGGCAAGTTACTTGTCCATCGAATTTGCGGTGCTTGGAGTCTAACCAAAGAAGGAAGACGAATAAGAGGAAGCACCAAACTGATTCATAGAGGAAAGTTGGATGATAGCCAACCCCATCGATTATCTGCGCGAAAGGAAGGTCTGTTTCTATTCCGTGAGCTTCTTCGTTGAAGAAGTTTCCCCAGCGGCCGATGGCCTGTGCGAGTGGAAGAACTACGCAGCAGAGATCAGCGAGTGAAAAGAACTTTTCTTTATAATATCTACAAACAAAATACGCTACGATGAAACCTAATATTACACCGCCGTGGATGGCAAGTCCGCCACCGCGCGTATTTAAAATCTGATCGAGATGTTGTGAATAGTAATCCCATCTAAAGATTACGTAATATGCTCTTGCACCAACTAAGGCTGATGGAATGAGCCAAATAAGAAGTGTTAAGAAGTGATCTCTATCAATTCCATGTTTTGGAGCGCGGTAGTAGGCTATGGAGCCGGAAAGTAAAAATCCGAAGCCAATTAGTACGCCATACCATGCGACATCTAAGCCAAAGATAGTAAATGCTACTGAGCCAGGTGAAACCATTTGTCTCCTCCTTGAATATAATACTAAAAGATAGCCTATATATTATACAAAAAAATATGCGAGTTGTCATTATGTTTCTTGAAATATAGTAGGCAATAGGGTAGAATAAACATACCATTTGTTTTAGAGGTAAGAAATGTTTAGAAAAAAGATTTGGAAAATTGTAATTGCGACGGTTATGATGCTTTCTGTGATGATTGCCATGACTGCTTGTGGAACTGTAGAAGTAACGGTTTACAATATGGATGAAACTGATGTTGCCAAGGCCATTTTGGACGACGTCGAGTTTGGTGCGCAGCTTTATCAAGTAAAGGAAAACAAGATTTCAGATTTTATAAGTTCTGACGAATGTGAAAAGCGAATCATGTTCATGGGTAATGGCACTCAGGCAGATTCATTTGGCATATTTACTGTGCCACAAGACGAAGCAGATTACGACACTCTCGGAGATGAGATGTTCGAGAAGGTTCAAACTTACCTCACTGAACTTGGCGAAGCATACAAATCATACTTCCCAGCTGAAACAGCAAAGGTTGAACTAGCTTATGTTGCACATTTTGGAAAGTATGTGGTTTTCTGTGTTACTGCTGACTATGAAAAGGCGCAGCAAGTAGTGGAGGCTATGGTTCAGTCTACAGTTGTAGAGATGGATAAAAAAGCTCTTGAAGCAGGAACTAAGCCAAGCGATATCGCAACTTTCACTAGTACTAAACCTGACGTGGTATTAGACAATTACCCATCAATTGTAAATGATGGTGCATATGTGGATAGGGGAACTGTATTCTCAATAGGAGATTGCGGATTCGAAGCATATTCATTTGTTGAATCAACGGCAGATAAATATGTAGAAACTATGAACAACATAGCAGCAAAACTCAAAGGCACTGTTAATCTTTATGATGTGTTGATTCCACTAGGATCAGGCATAGTTTTGCCGGATAGTTACTATGAGAAAGTTAAGTCATCCAACCAGGCTGATGCACTTAACTACATTTCATCAAAACTCGATAAGGATGTTAATGCAGTAAACCCTTATGTGGCTTTGATGAGCCATAGAAATGAATATATTTACTATAGAACTGACCACCATTGGACACAGCTCGGTGCTTATTATGCATACGAAGAACTCTGCAAAAAAATGGACGTACTTCCAATCAGCCTCGATAGCCATGAAAAAGGTACTTTCAGTGGATTTTTAGGAACTTTCTACAATGATTTAGGTAGCCCTAAGAACATGAAGGAAAATCCAGACGACTTGAATGTATTCTATCCAATAAGCAAGAATTCCGAGTTGACATACTTTGTCGATGAGAAGACTTCATACAAGTGGAAGATTATTAACGATGTATCTGACTATCCAGCAGGCATTAAATATAGCGCATTCATTGCTGGGGACAATCCTTATACAGAAATATTCAACGATGACTTGGTGGATGGATCTAGCGTAATCGTAGTTAAGGAATCTTTCGGAAACAGTTTAGTACCTTTCCTTGTAGACCACTATCAGAAGATTTATGTGGTTGATTACAGATACTGGTCAGGTGATCTCTTAGAACTAGCAAAGAAAGTTAAGGCTGACGATGTCATCTTCTTGAACAACCTTTCTATGACTAGAAATGGCTATCTTGTAGGAAAGATAGCACAATTGATTGAATAATTGTGTTTTGACAAAATAATGGTTGACATTAATATGCCAATTTGTTAATATATTTAGTGCAGTCGCGTTAGCGACCTGTTTATATGGCGGTGTAGCTCAGTTGGCTAGAGCATTCGGTTCATACCCGGAGTGTCGGTGGTTCGAGTCCACTCGCCGCTACCATAAGTGGGAGTTTAGCTCAGCTGGGAGAGCATCTGCCTTACAAGCAGGGGGTCACAGGTTCGAGCCCTGTAACTCCCACCAATTTTATGGCCAAGTAGTTCAGTTGGTTAGAATGCCAGCCTGTCACGCTGGAGGTCGTCAGTTCGAGCCTGATCTTGGTCGCCAAAACAAGCCCACATAGTGGGCATATACGGTGGGTGTCGGCAAGTGGTTAAGCCATCGGGTTGTGGCTCCGATATGCGTGGGTTCGAATCCCACCATCCACCCCAAAAGTATTGGGGTATCGCCAAGCGGTAAGGCAACGGATTCTGATTCCGTCATGCGCAGGTTCGAATCCTGCTACCCTAGCCAATTTAATATGATGCCTTGCATATTGTAAGGCATGATGTGGCGACATAGCCAAGTGGTAAGGCACTGGTCTGCAAAACCATTATTCCCCGGTTCGAATCTGGGTGTCGCCTCCATATAAAAAACTCGTAAAGAAATTTACGAGTTTTTTTAGTACATTTTTAATGAAATAAAAATAATATTAAATTATATTAGCCTTATTAGTTAACCAGAATGACTTTGTAAACATAATCAATATTGTATAAATTTCAAGTCTTCCAGCAATCATAACCAGTGACATAAAGTACATTGATGCTGGACTAAACATTCCAAAGAATCCACTTGAACCAGACATTCCAAGTGATAGACCTGTAGTAGTGAATAGCCCAAGAACT
>JAZQQK010000013.1:0-6816 GCA_045629065.1 Anaerovoracaceae bacterium
GAGGTCTATAACTCGACATCAGAGCACTCCGTTATAAAGGTTGACGGCCAATACTTCGGTCGCACAACTCGTAAGGATGCGCAAGACTTAGTCGAAGCCTTCGTAAAAGTCTTCGAAGCAGAATAATTAGCACAACTAAAACCCTCAGATGTATACCGCTGGGGTTTTGTTGTGCTATTAATCGTTCCAGCCGTAGACTTTTACGAGGCTCGTGTACGGATACACGTATGCGGTAACTGGGAAGTTTCGCATATCGAGAGTATTAGAACTCAAGAGTGCGTCCACATAGTTACCATTCTCATCGTAGTAAACATCTGCGATGGCTGTCGTGTGTCTAGTCGGTCCAGTAATACCAACCTCCACAACATCTCCAGGCTCTGCTGTATACCAGTTAGCATCAACTTTTGCTACGAGTCCAGAGCCACTATTCGTCTTGGCATATTCTCTAAAGTAAGGCACGTATGTCCATACCGTAGTGAAGTCAGAGGCTGAATTATAGTACCATGTCGTGTACTCGCCAGTTGACACATGATCATCTGGCATTCCCCCTGCCCTTAAAACCTGCGAAACGAAGTTTTGACAGTTGTTTCCGTCCAATGCCATATAATTCTTGTTTCGCTTATTAACGTAGCTCTTAGCGTAATCTGAAGCCTCTTGTCTGTTATACTCGTGGTCGGCTGGTTTTGCTTCGACCGCACCACTTTCAAACGCGATTTTATCATTGTCGCGTTTTTCTATTTTTTTGGCAATAAGACCAATATATTTTGATCTTAAGTTATCTAACTGAGTTTGTCCCTCGGCGTCTTGGAAGAGGATGTAGAAATCCTGAACCTTCTTGTAGGATGTCAATTTGCCTGTGGCCTTGTTAAAAGTGAAATTGTTCTCGATGCCATAGATTTCTGTCTCCAGTCCGTTAAACTCGGCAAACTTCATGAATGTATCTTCCATGATTGTCACCTTAATCTTTTCGCCATCATCCGAACATTTCTTGACTGCCAGATCCGCTCTCATCGATGTCATTGATAGATCGATAGGCTGCATCTTTCTTACCTCAGCGAGATATTCCACTGATGTGTTATATTTTGCTGCCGAGATTCCAACAGGATCAGCAAAATATCCGCTCGCATCGAACTCGTCGTCTTCAAGCACTGCGATAAACTTGTAGTAATCGTTAAAGAACTGGACGATTGTTTCCTTGGTTACGTCATCTAAGGAGCTGAAATCATAATTGAGTTTAATCTCAGGTTCAGTCTTTACTGGAACTACTGGATCGGTATTCGTAGTAACTTCTGTGCCTGTAGCAGGGTTCACATCCTTACCCGGCTTGTCAGAGGAATTAACGATAGATTTTATGAGTAGAAATGCGAGTACAATAACCAATACCGCTAATACCACGATAATTATCGTCCTTCTATTCTTTTTCTTTTTCCTAACCTCTGTCCTTGACATTGACATTCTCCTTGGATAAATCGATAGTTAAATATTTGGCCCACATAAGTGGGCCTGATTATTATTCTTTGTGTGGTTCGCCGAGCATAGTGAGAAGGATTTCTTCATCCGTGCTCTTCATGCCGTATTTTGCCATACGGCCATAGTTCATTATTGTGTCTTCTACTGTATCGCCTACGAGGCCCTCACCTGGCTTAAAGTATCTGCCTGCCATAGCAAGCTTTCCGGCTGTGATAGCCCAAATGAGTGATGTCGCGATTTTGGATGCGCAGGAAGGCTTTGCTCCATCGCAAACGATTCCACCTGTAGTAGCGAGTGTGTTTGTAATTGTATTGGCAATTGCATCGTAATCACCGCCCTGTAAGTAAACGATTGCTGCACCTGCTGCACAGCCTGCACTTACAGCACCGCAATATGCAGAAAGCGATCCGATGAAGCGCTTTTGGTGCATAGCGAGGAGATTAGATACGAGGAGCGCTCTATAAAGTTTCTCTTGTGAAACTCCGAGTTCTTCGGCATACATGATTACTGGCATTGAAACTGTGATGCCCTGGTTACCGCTTCCTGAGTTAGTTACTACCGGAAGGTCGCAACCGCTCATTCTGGCATCTGATCCAGCGGCAGCAGCGGCTGCTGCACGGAACATTACATCGTCACCGAGCTCTTTTACCATAGCTCCGACATTGATTCCCCACTCATTAGTGAGTCCCTCTTCAGATATGGCCTTATTAGCCTCTATTTGCATGTCTAAGATATCTTTAACGAGATTTAGATCAACTGTGCTTGCGAACTCTAAAATGTCTCTAAGGTTCAATAAGCCCTTATCGATAGTGGACTCTCCGACATCATTAGAATTCTCCACAAAGATTGACTTGCCATTCTTTTCGATACGAACGATGTTTGTGTGGTAATTCTTAATCTCTACCAAAGCGGATTCTTCACCCTTATATAAAGTAGCGATGATATCTAAGTTAGCCTGGCTCTTGATGAGACCGCACTTGCAATAGTTTGGATCTTTTAATAACTCATTTGCTTTTGCAATGTGCTCCTTTGTAACCGACTCCAATACTTCAAGCTTTAAGTCTGGATTGCCGCCTATTGCGCCTAAAACGGCTGCGACATCGATACCCTTTTGTCCGCCTGAATGTGGAACTGTTACAGCTTTAACGTTCTTGATGATGTTACCGCTTGAAAGCACTTCCATGCGATCTGGGTAATCACCTAATACTTCTTTCGCCTTCGCCGTAGCATAAGCCACCGCGATAGGCTCCGTACATCCCAGCGCTAACATTAAATCAGTTTTTAGTAATTCGATGTAAGTTTCTTGTGTTTTTGAACTAACTGCCATTTGCCCGCCTCCCAAGGTCTAACCCTTTATGCAATTATTCTATTGTGTTTTTTATTCTGTTCTTAAAGCCACTACAGGGTCTTTCTTTGCCGCTGATCTTGATGGAATGATACCCGCAAAGAGTGTGAGTAACATACTGATTACAACTAAGATTACAGCTGCCTCTGGTGCAAAGTATGCACTTAAGGAAGGAATTCCTGTTAGTGAATGTAATATAGCATTAATTGGTATCAATAACAGGTACGTTACGAGGACACCTAATAGACCGGATGTGAATCCGATGATAAGAGTCTCGGCATTGAACATACTGGATACATCTTTCTTTGATGCACCGATAGCTCTTAAAATACCGATTTCCTTCGTTCTTTCCTGAACTGATATCAATGTAATAACGCCGATCATAATCGATGAAACGATGAGTGAAATCGCTACGAATGCGATGAGCACGTATGTGATAGCATTGATGATAGTAGTAACTGATGACATGATCAAACCTACATAGTCAGTGTACTTAATCTGCTCGAGTTCATCTTTTCCATCGTTATACTTTGCGATTGCTTCCTCAACCATATCCTTATTCTCGAAGGATGCAGCATAGAGGTTAATCGTGTATGGAGTTTCGAGATCTACATAACCTAAAGTGAGTAGGTTTTCGTCATAAGTGGATTTGGAGAATTCCATGAGTTCATCATAGTATCTACCCATATCTTCAAGCTTTGCATCCTTTAATTCCTGCTCGAGCATCATTACTAGTTGCTGTGCTGGAACTCTGGACATCTGAGCTGTTACTGACTGTGCATACTGCATCTTAATCTGGTCTTCGATAGCTGGACGCATCATATCTTTAAGTTCATCGTCTGTGAGCTTTGCAAGATAATCTGCGATTTCATCTTCAGAAAGTGCCATCTCAGAAGAGATGCTCATCGAAATCTGCTTTTCAACCATCTCTCTGTTAAAGTTCTTAAGAGCATTGTCAGTCTGCTCCTTTAACATGTCGAGAGGAACGAGTGACTTCATGCTGATGTAAGTCTTTACCTTTTCAGCTGCATTCATAGAATCTAAATACTTAGTGAACTCGTCTTTCTTTTCTTGGTTAGTGAGCTTACCTGTATTGGACTTGAATGGAAGGCCTGTGAAAATATCCTTTTCTGGGCTATCCTTCTGCGCCTTTAATGCATCCGCAGTTTCAGCGGCCTTTATTACATGCTCTGTCAAGAGATTTGTGTATCCGATAGATGCTGAGAGCATTGATACTGTAGCATCTTCATTAGGACGCACAATACCAGTTACTCGAATTGGAGTTGCATTATCATACAAATACTTAAGTCCTGTGTCTGTATCTCTTAAGTCTGTATAGAGGCCATCCTCGCCAATAGTGAAGCAGGCAGAATCTAATACTACTCTATATTCTTGCGCTGCGATTTCTTCGTAGCTCCAGCTCTTGTTCTTCTTTTCTACGCTTTGGCCAGTCATGGATGCATCCATGATTTCATCGATATCATCTCTTGAAACTAAACCTAATGCATAGAGTGTCATATCATCCAACTCGTTGTTAGAGTCTACGATTAAAACTACTTCGTCGAACTTCTCTGGCCATCTACCGTAAACCATATCATACTGCTTGTCTAAAAGCGGATTGATTGGCTTGCCGTCCTTTGCTGGTAAAAGTTGCTGCCAAACCGAGTATGCGGAGGATGAGCTGGACATCATTGGTGACATATTCATCAAGTTGTCCATTGTAGTCATATCCAGACTCATATTCTCAGATACGAGTTCCATGAGGAGTTGCTCTGCATCGGACTTGATTATTTCACCGTCTACATTCTTGGTATAGATTACAGGTGAAATTTGATATGAATACTGCACGCCACTTAGGGCTGCATTAAATTCCTCTTCTTCGAGTTCTTTCTCAATATACTTTTTGAATGATTTTAAGTCGTTCTCGGAAGTCTCAATATTGCTAAGCGCATTTACCATATCGTAAATCGCTGACTTAGTATAAACTTTGTCCAATTCGTGACTGGAGTCTTCATCTTCCTCGCCCATGAAAGCCGTCATGATAGATGAAAGGTCAACTGATGATGACTCTATCATTATAGGGTACGAGGAAAGCGTTTCTTCCTGAACCCTATCGATATATCCCGTCATACCTTGAGATACAGAAAGTATCAAGGCGATACCTATGATTCCGATGCTTCCTGCAAACGATGTAAGAATAGTTCTACCCTTTTTAGTAAAAAGGTTTTTAAGTGAAAGTTTGAATGCCGTGCTAAACTTCATAGTTGGCTTTTTAAGGCCACTTAGCTTAGCTTTGTCCTTTTTATCACGAACCATTTCCCAAGTCGCCTCAAAGTCAGTTAGAGGCTTAGAATCGTTCGTTATAACACCATCTAGGATGTTGATGATTCTTGTGGAATATTTATAGGCCAAATCAGGGTTATGAGTAACCATGATTACGAGTCGCTTGGAAGATACCTTCTTTAAGATTTCCATTACCTGAAGGCTTGTCTCTGTGTCGAGAGCGCCTGTAGGTTCGTCAGCTAAGATGATATCTGGATCATTAACGAGTGCACGCGCGATTGCTACACGCTGCATCTGGCCACCTGACATCTGGTTAGGCTTCTTGTTAAGTTGGTTCCCCAATCCAACTTCTTCTAAGGCCTTCTTTGCGCGTTCCTTACGCTCTTGCTTGGATACACCAGAAAGTGTAAGCGCAAGCTCAACATTAGCGAGCACCGTCTGGTGTGGTATCAAGTTATATGTCTGGAATACAAAACCGATGGAATGGTTACGATAACTATCCCAGTCTCTATCCTTATATTCCTTTGTGGAAGTACCGTTAATAACGAGGTCTCCCTCTGTGTATTGGTCAAGTCCTCCTATGATGTTAAGCATAGTAGTCTTGCCGCAGCCTGATGGTCCTAAAATCGATACGAATTCAGAACGACGGAATTTTAGATTAATTCCCTTTAAGGCCTGAACTTTCCCATCCCCCGAAGGATATTCTTTTGTGATGTTTTTTAACTCTAACATTTTTTCCCCTTTACAATATATATTTTAGTTTCTCTTAGTCTTATCCATTTCGACTAAGTCATCATCGTTTTTACCTAAGTAGCCGAATGTATAATGATAGCCGCGATGCTCGTAGAAGCCCCTAGCCATTACGGAAGTTGTGAGCCAGATACGATCTGCTTCTTTGAAGATTTCGTCGTTTTCTAAAGCATCGAAAAGTTGTCCACCGAGGCCTTCTTTAATATGGTCTGCATGGATGAAGCAAGCGAAAATCTCAGCGTGCTTGTTTTGACGCTTCTTTGTGAGTTCTTCGTCCCATCTAATTGCACCTGTGCCTACAATTTCGCCGTTTCTTTCGAGCACATACACATGTGATGTCTTAGCAAAGTCTGCGATAACTTCTGGTGTGTAGTGTTCATAGAGCCAATCGTTTTCCCACTTTGGGTCATCAGTATTAACTTCTTTCAAAACTCTTCTGATTAGAGTTGAGAGCGTACTTTCGTCTCCATCTTTGTACATTCTAATTGTTACATCAGTCATATTCGCGTCCTCCAATCATATAATCCATTAGATTATATCACATTTTTTGCATAAAAAAAAGAGGCGGATAAATCCGCCTCTAAAGGATTGTTAAACTATTTAAGTTCTACAACTGCACCAGCAGCTTCAAGAGTAGCCTTGATTGAATCAGCTTCTGCCTTGTCGATGTTTTCCTTAACAGCCTTTGGAGCTCCATCAACGAGATCCTTAGCTTCCTTAAGTCCTAAACCAGTGATTTCTCTTACAGCCTTGATAACAGCGATCTTGTTAGCTCCAGCTTCCTTGAGTTCTACTGTGAATTCTGTCTTTTCTTCTTGAGCAGCAGCGCCAGCACCAGCAGCACCAACTACAGCTACAGGAGCAGCAGCGGATACGCCAAATTCTTCTTCACATGCTTTAACTAATTCGTTTAATTCTAAAACTGTCATAGCCTTGATAGCTTCGATAATTTGTTCTTTATTCATTTT
>JAZQQK010000014.1:0-29139 GCA_045629065.1 Anaerovoracaceae bacterium
CATCGTAGCAATGATTTTATTTGATGCATCCGGCACAGCATCGGGAAGCTTGAAGGGCGATATTTTCGCAGCCTTTGCAGGTGCATTTATGGCAGTATATTTCTCAATAGGTGAGAAAGTTAGAAAAGAAGCAAAGGGCAATATCTATGTAGTAATGGTGTTCTCTTTCTGCTGGCTTTCAGCACTTGTGGCTATGATAGTTACAGGTACACCATTCGTGGCATATCCACTAAGAGACTTCGGCTACATGTTCCTAATGTCAATGGTTTGCCAAGTAGGTTCGCATGCACTTCTCAATATGTGCATTGGACGCGTCCCTTCACTCTATGTTTCCACATGGAAGACATTCGAGATGGTTGCATCCACACTTATTGCATTAGCATTGTTAAATCAGGTCCCAACCGTTGCAAACATAGTTTGCTCAGTGGTTGTAATCATTGCACTTTTAGCATATAACAGATTTGAAAGTAAGAAAATTTAAGAGGCAAAATGTACAAGGTAAAAATTCAGTCCTTTGAAGGACCGTTCGACTTACTGGTTTATTTGATCGAGACTGCCGAGATGAGCATCTACGACATCCAGGTAAGCGAAATTACAAGTCAATATTTAGCCTATATTAAGGAGATGGAAGAACACGATATTCAAATCGCGCAGGAATTCATGGTTCTCGCAGCTACTTTGATTGAGATTAAGTCAAAGATGATTCTGCCAAGAACTACTCTCGAGGGCGAAATCGAGCTCGAGGAAGATCCACGTTCCGAACTCGTCGAGAGACTTTTGGAATACAAGCGCTATAAGGCACTTTCAGAACTTCTTAGGAATCAGGAAGAGCACATGCAACACGTATTTGAGAAGCCACAGGAAGACATCTCGATTTATACGGACAATCCGGATGAATACCTTTCACTCGATGTTAACCAATTCGCTTCTGCGTTCAACCTTTTCATTCACAAGAAGCAAAAGGTCGAGGCAGTTAGAAAGCACTATACTCGTATCGAGCGTGAGCGTGCGAAGATGGAAGACCGCATCAGCATGATTATCCACAAGGTTAGAGAAAAAATTGGCCAGGTCTTCAATTTCAAGGAAATGATTCCAAACAAAAAGGATAAATATGACGTAGTTGTTTCATTCACATCGCTTTTGGAAATGGCAAAGGAGCGCGTAGTGAAGGTGGATCAAAAGGCCAACTACGGTGAAATCACAGTAAGCGCCGGAGAAAGAATTAACGACGACGCAATCTTAGAAAAATACCAAACAACAGATGCTTTAGAGGGAGGTAACTTAGTTGAATAAGAAAGTTATAAAATCAGCTTTTGAATCCATGATGTTCACATGGGGCGAGCCACTTCCCGCAAAGCAGGCTGGCGAGGTTTTTAATCTCTCAAAGCAGGAGGCACTCGAGTGCTTTAGAGAGTTACAATTAGAGTATGAGCAGGAAGGCAGAGGCATCGTAATCCGCGAGGTTAACGGCGCATTCCAGTTCGTAACTAAAGAAGCAAATGCAGACTATATCGAGAGACTTTGCACACCAGTAAAGGCAAAGCGCTTGTCCCAGTCCGCGCTCGAAGTTCTCGCAATCATCGCATATAAACAACCAGTTACAAAGGGCGAAATCGAAGCTATTCGTGGCATCAAGTGTGACCGCGTTATGGAAGGCTTAATCGCAAAGGAATTAGTAGAGTCAGTAGGCAGATCCGAAGCAATTGGTCGTCCAATTCTTTATGGCACTACGGATACTTTCCTAAAGAACTTCGGTTTCACATCCATCAAGGATTTACCTGAAATCGAGGACATCGAAGCTGCAATCACTATTGATGAGGACAAGATCCCAGATCCTGTAGCTGACAACCAGATTGAAATCGATTTCGAAGGAAAAGCTAACATAGAACAAGTAGACGATGAGAATTAATAAGTTTATTGCATCTCGAGGAATAGCCAGCCGCAGAAAGGCTGATGAACTCGTAGAGCAAGGAAAAGTTAAGATAAATGGAATCGTAATGCGTGAGCCAGGCTATGACGTGGTCGAAGGCGACGTCGTAGAGGTCAATGGCAAAAAGGTCGAGGGAGCAGAGAAGCTGGAATACTATCTTCTTCACAAGCCACTCGGATTTGTCACTACGGTTTCGGATGAAGAGGGACGCCCTACGGTTGTAGACTGCATGACAGAAGTCACTGCGAGAGTATTTCCGGTTGGTAGACTCGACTACAACACATCAGGTGCACTCATCATGACTAATGATGGAGAACTCGCATATAGAGTTTCGCACCCAAAGCACGGCATCTATAAAACATATCGCGCACTCGTAAAGGGCGAACTTTCCAAAGAAAAATTAGCCAAATTAAGACATGGCGTAGATATTGGTGGCTTTGTTACGCATCCAGCTATCGTTAATATAGTAAAAGGTGACACTCGCTCGACACTCGTAGAGATTTCAATCACAGAGGGTAAGAATCGCCAGGTTCGTAAGATGATGAGCGCAGTGGGCAACCCCGTCCAGGAACTCGAACGTATTGCTATCGGAGACGTGCGACTTGGCCGCTTAAAATATGGCACATATCGCAAGCTCACAAAGGAAGAAATCGAGTATTTAAAGAACGTATAGAAAGGCAAATCGCTAATTCATGATCGATCAACCACACAGCCTGACAGAGAAAATATTGACCGATGTAATCGATTGGTGTAGTGAAACTAAAGCCGACGCAGATGAAATATTCTACGCGGGTTTTGAGCCTGCAATTAAATGGTTTAAAAAGCACAGAACGATATATAAGTTGCTAGTGCTTTTTGTTGTGGTTTTGATAATCTTCGGCGTGTGGCACAAACTTAACGAGGTAAAAACTGTTACACTCGTTCTCGACAATAGCTATGCCGTAATCACACAAGATTTTGACACGCGTACGAATAGAGTCGATGCTTTCCTTGATGAGGTTAAGCCTGATTACATCAAGGGTGTTGACCACATCGACAAACAAATATATGACCGCATCAAAGATGGTATGACCATCCATATCGTAAAGGCCTACGATGTTTTCCTTACAGTTGACGGCCAGACTTACAAATATAATTCGCTCGGTGTCACAACTCAGGAACTTATGGATAGATTTGGCATCACTATGGGACCATATGACACGATTGATACCGATCTTAATGCACACCTGCACGCGCTCCAAACTGTTACGATTGTAAGATTTAATATTGCGATGGTCACAGAGGAGACACGCATTCCTTACAAGACAAAATATGTGAAGAACACAAATCTTCCAATAGGAAATACAGAGATAGTACAAACAGGTCTAGATGGTATCAAGGAAACAGACTATGTATGCGTATACAGAAATGGTGAAGAAATTTCTAGAACAGAGATTGAGACTCGTGAAGTACAACAGCAGCAAGCCAAAATCATTCATTGTGGTACTAAGATTTTGAAGGGAATCCCTGAAGAAGTAGAAAAGAATGCTCTCCAGGTTATCGAAAATGTAAAGGCATATTCATATAACTATGGTAGCCAAATCAGATATGGCGTATACGGAATGTGGTGCTCATACGGTACGGTTGCTGTAGATAGAAGAGTAATCCCGCTTGGTTCCAAGCTTTATATTGAAGGCTATGGCTATGCTATCGCTAATGACATCGGATCCGATATCAAGGGAAATACCCTAGACTTGTTTATGGAGTATAGGCCTCAGTGCTCAATTTGGGGCGTACGACGTGTAAAGGTATATGTTCTAGAATATGGCGAAAACACTCGCTACTGGGAAGTAGATCGTAAGAAAGAAAGCCTAAAAACAAAAGAGCAGCTACGCTTCCCACAGCCATATAAATACGGTTGATGACAAGAGCCCACTTCGTGGGCTCTTTTTGTATAATAATAAATTCACAATTATTTTCGAAATTTTCTGAAAATTCTATTGACTTTGTATACAAGACGTGCTACAATGACTGTGTTGTTAAAAAACAAAGGAAAGGAGAATGTATATCATGTCACCTAACAATATGAATAGAATTACATATTACGCATATTATCATAGAATAGTGGACCGCTGTTATACAGACTCGCTCGACTAGGTTTTTGCGTAGAATCGTATGATACGTCCACATCATTTCATTGTGTGGACGTTTTTTATTTGCAACAAATATTAGCTAACAAGGAGATAAGAAAATGAAAAAGGTTTTAGTAGTAGTACTCAGTTTAATGATGGTCTTTATGTTCGCCGCTTGTGGTGCGAACGATGACCCAGATAATGTTGATCCATCTTGCTTTAAGATTGGAGTAATGCAATTCGGTGAATTCACTGCTCTCCAGAACGCATTCGATGGCTTTGTTTTAGGCCTTGAAGATGCGGGTTGGGTTGAAGGCACAGACTTTGTTATCAACTACTTATCAGCGGCAGCAGACACAGCAAACTGCCCTACTATAGCAGATACATTAATTAATGATAAGAGCGATTTGATCTTTGCAATTGCAACACCATCGATTAAATGCTTACAAGAAAAGACATCCGATATTCCAGTGCTTTTCACAGCAGTAACTGATCCAGTAGCATCTGATGTAGTAAAAGATGCCAAATTACCTGGTGGCAACATTTCCGGAACATCCGACATGAACCCAGTAAAGGAACAAATCGAGTTCTTAAAGAAGGTAATGCCTAATGCACAGACAGTAGCAGTAATGTACTGCTCATCCGAATCGAATTCAGCAGTTCAGTTCGATATGGCAAAAGCTCAGCTCGAAGCAATGGGAATGACTTGCGTACAAAAGACGGTTTCTGCAATCGACGAAGTAAAATCCTCTATTGAATCATTAAAGGGTCAAGTAGATGCAATCTATGTTCCTACAGATAACACATTATCAGATGGCATGAGCTTAGTTTCATCCACAGCAGATGAATGTGGCATCCCAGTATTCGGTGGAGAACCAGGAATGGTTGAAAATGGCTGCACAGCTTCATACGGCATCGACTACGTAGAACTTGGCAGAATGACTGGAAAGATGGCTGTAGAAGCCCTCACTTCTCAAGATCCATTAGGTGCAGTAGCAAATATGCCTATTGGTTACCAAACAAGCGGATGCATGACTGCATTCAACCAAGCTTCACTCGATGCAGTTGGCTTAGAAGTTCCAGCAGATGTTTTAACAGGTGCGACAATATTTTAGAAAGGAATGATAGCATGGTGGCAAACCCACCATGCTAGTTTTGAGATATATTTATGTCTTTAGTTACTTTACAATCTGGCGTAGCACAAGGCCTCATGTGGGCGATTCTAACACTTGGTGTTTACCTCACATTCAGAGTTTTAGATGTTGCAGATTTGACAATTGAAGGAACGTTCCCTTTAGGAGCAGCGGTTACCGTTGTATTGATTAACAAAGGAATGAATCCGTTTTTAGCCTTGTTCTTGGCTTTTGTGGCAGGCTTACTTGCGGGACTAATCACAGGGCTTCTTTATACAAAATTTAAAATTCCGGCAATCCTTTCTGGTATCCTTACTATGATTGCATTGTACTCAATCAATATTCGAATCATGAGCGACAAAGCGACGGTAACGATTTCAGGAATATCAGTAAAAAAAGCCATCGCGGCTTTATTTGAACATGCGCCAAAATCCAACGTGCTTTCTATTTTCGTAGGATTATTCGCCTGTGCAGCAATTATAGCTATTTTGTACTGGTTCTTTGGTACAGAAATCGGTTGCGGTATCCGTGCAACAGGAAGCAATAAAGCGATGGCTAGATCGCTCGGCATCAACACGGACTGGACATCCATTCTTTGCCTTATGATTTCAAACGGTCTAGTAGCTATTTCTGGAAGCCTAATCGCACAGTTCGACTACGGCTCAGCTTTAGTAAATATGGGTCAAGGCACTATCGTTATCGGCCTTGCATCAGTAATCATAGGTGAGGTTATTTTCTTGAGAAAGGAAAGAAACTTCGCTGTCAAAATGTCAGCCATCGTGCTTGGAGCTATTATCTATAGAACAATTATCGCCTACGCACTTACTATCCGCTGGCTCAAGGCTACAGACCTCAAGCTCATCACAGCTGTTATAGTAGGCATCGCGCTCGCAATTCCTGTAATTAAGGATAGAGTAAACCTCACAAGAAAGAGAAGTTTGGCGAAAGGAGGTAAGAGTGTATGTTAGAGATTAAGAATTTATACAAAACCTTCAATGCTGGAACCGTTAATGAAAAGGTGGTACTTCGTGGAATTAACCTCACAGTTGAGGACGGCGATTTTATTACGATTATTGGATCTAACGGTGCAGGAAAATCCACTTTGCTAAATTCCATTTCGGGAACTATCTACCCAGACATGGGAAATGTTATCCTAAATGATAAGGACATCACATATATGCCAGAAAACAAGCGTGCTAAGTTTATAGGACGTGTTTTCCAGGACCCAATGATGGGTACAGCAAAAGATATGTGGATTGAAGAAAACCTGGCACTGGCTTATAGACGTGCCAAACCGCTCGGACTAAAGTGGGGCATGGCAGTTAAAGAGGAAAAGGAAATCTTCAGAGAACAATTAAAGAGGCTTAATCTCGGACTTGAAGATAGATTAAGAACCAAGGTCGGTCTTCTTTCGGGCGGACAAAGGCAAGCCGTTACTCTGCTCATGGCTACGGTTAAGCGTCCAGAAGTTTTACTACTCGATGAACATACCGCAGCTCTCGATCCTAAGACTGCGCAAACCGTCCTTGAATTAAGCAATAATATTATCAAAGAAAATAAACTCACAGCATTGATGGTAACTCATAATATGCAAAATGCGATCGATTATGGCAATCGCTTAATCATGATGCATAATGGTAATATTATTCTAGACATCAAAGGTGAGGAAAAGAAAAACTTAACTGTTGAAATTTTATTAAATAAATTCAAAGAGGTTTCCGGCGAAGGATTCGCATCGGACGAGGCACTTTTAGGATAGATGAGCCTCATATAAAAGCTAATATGAAACAAGTTCAAAAATAAAAACAAAGCTCACCTTCGGGTGAGCTTTTTATGTAAACCAAATCGCAAAACAAACAAATGTTTTTCAAAGGCTAAAAAGCCTTTATTTACAAGGGTTTGTGGCACTTATCCACAGGTTGTGCGAAAATTGTATACAATTTTATTCACAAGCCCCTGTGGATAACTTTAAATGCGCAAATCCATTGTGCCACAAGGGTAATTGCCTTGTAAGCATTTTGTCAATAGAAAGTTATCCACAGATTTTTTTATATAAACTTTCATTATTTTACAGTTTTGTGGAAGAAGCACAATTTTATGTGGATATCAACAATAAACCACAAGATTTTTATGATTCTGGTTCGGATATAATCTCCACAAAATCCTGAAAATCGTCGAAATCCGATTCAATAAAATCGTAAAATACTGGGTCCTTAAAGCAGTATTTCGCAACTGGTGTAACGAGTTTGCCAAATACAGAGGAGAGCAGATCGTTCTCCATCAACTTTATGGTTTTGTTTTCATAGGCTACGATGAGTATCTGACCGGCATCCGATATATAGTAGCATCCGAGCACATCGTCGGATAACTTGAAGATTTGTTTCCTCACATGGTCATTGTTAGGGTAGAAGACCATGAACACTCTGCCGTTGTCGTGCTCTGTCATCATCGCACGCTTTGCGAATTCTGTTGCATCGTTATCAAAAGCTTCGGGATCGCATTTTAGATTAAGAAGTGTAATGTGCTCCTCACGGGAAGTCATCATATCCGCTTCGACTGCTGAAACTTCGAAAGAACCCAATCTTTTATAGTCCACAATGATTGTGCCCTCGAGTTCAACTTCGGACCTTAAGATAAAATACCTCTCGTCATATTCGATGAGTGATTCGCAAGTGTAGGCCTTTCTAGTCTTAAAGCTTGCGGAGTCATCACTAGACTTGTGGAAACTTGTATTGGCTCCAGTTTCTAGTGGTGCTTCATGGATTACATTGCGAAGTAGTGCAGCTGGCTCATGCTCTTCGAAGAGATTAGTTCTCACATGAGGGATAGTAAGGTGCTTTGCTGCGACATAATCCTTTCCCGTGCAACGCATGATGAAATAGTTGATCGCTTCAAAAGGCGTTTTCACATCCACGCAAGCCTTGTTCATGAAAGTTGTGAACTCATCTGGGCTAAGGGTAATTCTAGGATAGAGTAAAAACTTATATTCATCGTAGTTCTCAGGTAGTTCATCGCCCCTATCTCTACTAAATTCAGCGTAGTGTTGTACGAGTGCTCGCAGCTCTTTCTCGTTTATGGAGCGAATGTCAGCACCGAGCCCACCCATCATGCGGTTCATAATCTTCTCAATTTCGATATATGCTCGCCTGTCAGAAGGGCCATAAGCCATTACGGATTCGTAAGTATCAAAGCCGAACTCCTCAGCATCAAAGTAGAAGAACTGGTGGAGTTCTTTTCTTATATCATTTTCTGGAAGATCCCAGATTGCGTGCACGCAAACCACACCCATCAAGCGGGTGTTGGTGATATATGCTACTCTGAAGTTTTTGCTAGAAGTAAAGGCGGTATCTTTGAGACCGCCTTCGATAACTTTGAATTCCATTCTTTTCTTATTTTACTTTTCCCTTTAAAACATCTACCATGTCGAGCTTTTCCCAAGGAAGGTCGATATCAGTTCTGCCGAAATGTCCATAAGCGGCAGTCTGCTTGTAGATAGGACGTCTTAAATCAAATTTCTTAATGATTCCAGCTGGTGTGAAATTAAATGTTTCTGCTACGATATCGGCAAGCTTTTCATCAGATAGCTTTCCAGTTCCAAAAGTATCAACCAGGATTGAAACGGGCTTTGCGATACCGATAGCATATGCGAGTTGAATCTCAACCTTTCTTGCAAGACCTGCTGCTACGAGATTCTTTGCTGCGTAGCGAGCGGCATATGCTGCAGAGCGGTCAACCTTTGTAGGGTCCTTTCCAGAGAAAGCACCGCCACCATGGTGAGCGTAGCCGCCGTATGTATCAACGATGATCTTACGACCAGTAAGGCCAGAGTCACCATGAGGTCCACCGATTACGAATCTTCCAGTTGGATTTACGTAATACTTTGTTTCACTGTCGAGAAGTTCAGCAGGGATTACAGGCTTGATTACATGTTCAATCAAATCAGCCTTAATCTGTGGTTGATCAACTTCAGGAGCGTGCTGAGTGGAGATGAGAACAGTGTCAATTCTCTTAACCTTGTCGCCGTCATATTCTACAGTAACCTGAGTTTTTCCATCAGGTCTTAAATATGTGAGCGTGCCATCTTTTCTGACGTCAGCTAATCTCTTTGCAAGTTTCTGTGCGAGAGAAATAGGCATAGGCATGAGCTCAGGAGTTTCATCACAAGCAAAGCCGAACATGATTCCTTGGTCTCCAGCACCGCCGACTTCGTCGTTAGTACCCATAGCGATATCGCCAGATTGCTCGTCGATAGCAGTTAGTACCGCACATGTTTCAGCGTCGAAACCGTATTTGCCGCGGTCATAACCGATATTCTTGATAGTCTTTCTTACGATTCCAGGGATGTCAACATAGGCTTCAGTACTGATTTCGCCCATGACCATTGCATAGCCAGTAGTTACAGTTGTCTCACATGCAACACGTGAGTGAGGATCCTTCTCTAATAAAGCGTCCAAGATAGCATCACTAATCTGGTCGCAGATTTTGTCAGGATGGCCTTCTGTAACGGATTCAGAAGTAAATAATTTTTTCATATATGTTCCTTTCTGAACTAAAAAAAGCCTCACTAGAGGCTTTCGGATTTTATTTGAAAACCTCATCTTTCGGACTATCTCGTCCGTAGGATTTAGCACCTTTTTCACATAATGCGATTAGGTTGCCGGGCTTCATCGGGCCTATTCCCTCAGCCACTCTTGATAAGGACTTATTAAGTTCGTTTACCATTATACACGGCTATATGTTTTTGTCAACACAAAAACGGTCAAAAACCTCGCAAATATTGAGAATGTATACATTATAGATATATATAGAATCGTTGACTTGTATTGATTTTGGTGCTAAAATATCAGTGTATGTGGTAGAGGGTGAACTATGCACAAAACCACAAAACTTTTGATTAATAAAATTTATTAATAAAGAAAAGGAGAATTATTATGGCACTTATGACAGGAGCTCAATACATTGAGAGCTTAAGAAAGTTAAACACAAGAGTTTACATGTTCGGCAAGAAGATTGAAAACTGGGTTGACGATCCAATTATCAGACCTTCAATCAACTGCGTTGCTGTAACATATGACTTAGCTCAAGATCCTCAGTATGCTGACCTCATGACTGTAAAGCTTGACGACGGTAGAGTTGTTAACAGATTCGCTAACATTCATAGAAGCACTGAAGACCTTAGAAACAAGGTTAAGATGCAGAGACTCTGCGGACAAAAGACAGCTTCTTGCTTCCAGAGATGCGTAGGTATGGATGCTTTCAACGCAGAATACTCCACAACATTCGAAATCGACGAAAAGTATGGTACACACTATCATGAAAACTTCAAGAAGTTCTTAAAGATGGTTCAGGATCAAGACTTAGTAGTAGACGGCGCTATGACAGACCCTAAGGGAAACAGAGGACTTGCACCTCACGAACAACCAGACCCAGACCTCTATGTAAGAATCGTAGAGAAGAACGATAAGGGTATCGTAGTTCGCGGAGCTAAGTGCCACCAGACTGGTTCCATCAACTCACATTGGCACATCTTCATGCCTACACAGGCAATGAGAGAAGAAGACAAGGATTATGCAGTATCATTTGCTTGCCCAACAGACGTTGAAGGTATGTACATGATTTACGGTAGACAATCCTGTGATACAAGAAAGTACGAAGAAGGCGCTGACATCGATCTTGGAAACAAGAACTATGGCGGACAAGAAGCTCTCGTAGTATTAGATAACGTATTTATTCCTTGGGAATATGTATTCATGGCTGGTGAATATGATTTCGCTGGTATGCTCGTAGAAAGATTCGCTGGATTCCACAGACAATCCTACGGCGGATGCAAGGTTGGTGTAGGCGACGTTCTCATCGGAGCTGCTGCACTTGCTGCTGAATACAACGGAGCTGACAAGGCTTCCCACGTTAAGGATAAGCTCATCGAAATGACTCACTTAAATGAAACATTATACTGCTGCGGTATCGCTTGCTCCGCAGAAGGTCACCCAACAAAGTGCGGTTCATACATCATCGACTTACTCCTTGCAAACGTTTGCAAGCAGAACGTAACTAGATTCCCTTATGAAATCGTTCGTCTCGCTGAAGATATCGCCGGTGGTTTAATGGTAACAATGCCATCAGCAGTAGACTTCAAGTCTGGCTTAAAGGTTGGCAAGAACGGCGAAACTATTGGCGACATCTGCCAGAAGTTCTACGTTGGTAACGTTGACAAGTGCAAGACAGAAGACAGACAGAGAATCTTAAGATTACTCGAAAATATGTGCTTAGGTGCTGCAGCTGTAGGTTACAGAACAGAATCAATGCACGGTGCTGGTTCTCCACAAGCTCAGAGAATCATGATTCAGAGACAAGGCAACATCGAAGCAAAGAAAGCTCTTGCAAAGCACATCGCTGGAATCAAATAATTCGACCGATTTTATATGTCAAAGGCATGGGGCTAGCCCCATGCCTTTATTAACTAATTTATAGGAGATATTTCTAATGGATTGGAAAAAATATTACGAAGATCATAAGATGACAGCTGAAGAAGCTGTTAAGCTTATTAAGAGCGGTGACAGAGTAATTCTTTCACACGCAGTAAATGAACCTTTTGAACTCGTTGATGCTATGGTTGCTAATGCAGACGCATATAGAAACGTTAAGATTCAACACATGGTTTCTTTAGGTTCCAATGCTTACGGCAAGCCAGAATATAAGGACAACTTCAGAGTAGAAAGCTGGTTCTTATCAGGTGGTACTCGTCAAGCAGTAGCAGAAGGATATGGCGACTATGTTCCAATGTTCTTCTATCAACTTCCAGAATTAATTCGTGAAACTGGTTGCGACGTACTCTTAGTTTCAGTTTCAAAGCCAAACGCAGAAGGTAAGGTTTCCACAGGCACATCCGGAGACTATACTATTCAGGCCATCAAGACTGCAAAGACAGTTATCGCACAGGTTAACGAATGCGTTCCTTTCTCAAAGGGCGAAGTTGAATTCGATATTACAGAATTCGATGCTTTCGTAGAAATCAACAGAGCACTCCCTACATTAGGCGAAGCTAAGATTGGTGATGTTGAAAGAGCTATCGGTAAGAACTGCGCATCCATCATTAAGGACGGCGACTGCTTACAATTCGGTATCGGTTCAATTCCAGACGCTGTTTGCGAAGAATTAATGACAAAGAAGCATTTAGGTATCCACTCCGAAATGTTAAACGATGGCGCTGTAAAGCTCTATAAGGCTGGTGCTGTTGATAACTCATTGAAGCAAATCGACAAGGGCAAGTTCGTATTCAACTTTGCTATGGGTTCACAAGCTCTCTATGATTTCTTAGCAGAAAATCCAGACATTTGTGAATGCAGATCAGTAGAATATGTTAACCACCCAATGGTAATTTGCCAGAACGATAACGTAGTATCAGTTAACGCTGCTATCGGTATCGACTTCTACGGACAAGTTGCTGCAGATATGATTGGTTACAAGCAATTCTCAGCTATCGGCGGACAAGTAGACTTCGTACGTGGTGCTACAATGTCCAAGGGTGGACGTTCAATCATTGCTATGCCATCAGTAACAGCAAAGAAGAACAAGGAAACAGGCGAAGTTAAGCTTATCTCCAAAATCACTCCTTTACTTTCCGAAGGCCAAGCAGTTACAACATCCAGATATGATGTAGACTATGTTTGCACAGAATACGGCATCGTTAAGTTAAGAGGTAAGGGCAATCAAGAAAGAGCTAGACTCTTAATCTCCATTGCTCACCCAGATTTCAGAGAAGAACTTGCACAAGCTTACGAAAAGATGTTTAAGGTTCCATACGAAGTAAAATAATAGAAAGGACATATCATAATGTTACAATTAAAATTAGTACCAGAACTTTACTACTTTGATACATTCAAAGCATTCAACGAACAATTCAAATTAGGAAAGGGCGACATCCTCATCACAAACGAATGGATGTACAAGCCATATGTAGAACCACTTGGAATCAAGGATATGCCAGTTATCTTCCAAGAAAAGTTCGGCGCAGGCGAACCATCAGACCAAATGATGCAAGCTATGATCGACGAAATGAAGAAGTATCAATATGACAGAATCGTTGCTTTCGGCGGCGGCACTATCATCGATATCTGCAAGGTATTAGCTCTCAAGACTCCAAAGTCAGTTGAAGGCTTATACATGGGAGAAGAACCAGCAGTTAAGGAAAAGACTACAATCTTAATTCCTACAACTTGCGGTACAGGTTCCGAAGTTACTAACGTTGCAGTAGCATCCTTAGTAAACAAGGGATTAAAGAAGGGTATTGCAACTCCAGCTACATACGGCGACATCGCAGTACTTATTCCAGAATCACTCGAAGGACTTCCTGACTATGTATTCTCAACATCCTCAATCGATGCTTTAGTACATGCTACAGAATCCTACGTATCACCAAAGGCTACAATCTACACTAGAACATATTCTGAATTAGCTATCAGAATGATTCTTGATGGATACAAGAAGATCGTTGCTAAGGGCGGAAACAACAAGGAAAACAGAAAAGAATTCTTAAAGGATTTCATCCTTGCTGCTAACATTGCTGGTGTTGCATTCTCAGTTGCAGGCTGCGGTCCAGTTCACGCATTAGCATACTCCATCGGTGGTGCATTCCACGTTGCTCACGGTGAATCCAACTATGCATACTTCACAGAAGTATTCAAGATGTACATGAAGAAAGCTCCAAAGGGTGAAACTCTTGTTAAGTTAAACCAGATCTATTCAGAAGTTCTCGGCTGCAAGCCAGAAGAAGTTTGGGACAAGGTTCCTGAATTATTAGACCAGATCTTAACTAAGAAGTCACTTTCCGCTTATGGAACAACAGAAGCTCAAAAGGCTGAATTTGCTCAATCAACAATTGACAACCAGCAGAGACTTCTCGGCAACGAATATGTACACCTTACATATGATGACCTCTATGAGATCATTTGCAACCTTTACTAATATTTAATTATTAGCCAAATAATTCTTTTCAAACCCCCTTTAAAAAGGGGGTTTATTTATGTTATAATATAATATCTATGGAGGTGTTCAAAATGACTTTGAAAAAACCACTTAACAAATATTTCGACCACACTCTCTTAAAACCAGAGGCAACAAAGGAGCAAATCGATAAGCTCTGTCAGGAAGCCTTGGAATATGATTTTTATTCAGTGTGTGTAAACTCTTGCTATGTAGAGCAAGCGAGCGAACTCTTAAAGGGTTCCGATGTCAAGGTCGCAGCCGTAATCGGCTTCCCTCTCGGTGCCATGTCCACTAACGCAAAGGCATTTGAAACTGAAGAGGCTTGTATGGATGGCGCATCCGAAATAGATATGGTTCTAAACGTTGGAAAGTTTAAATCCGGCGACAACGACTACATCAGAGATGACATATTCTCAGTTGTAGAAGCAGCCAAAAAGTTTGGCGCTATCGTAAAAGTAATTTTGGAAACTTGCCTTTTAGATAAGGATGAAATAGTAGAAGCTTGTAAGCTAGCAAAGGAAGCAGGCGCAGCCTTTGTCAAGACATCGACAGGCTTCAGCACAGGAGGCGCTACGGTAGAAGACGTAGCACTCATGAAAGATACAGTAAAAGATGACTTGCAGGTCAAAGCATCTGGCGGGATTCGTGATTTAGAAACTACGCTAAAGATGATTGAAGCAGGAGCTGACAGAATAGGCGCATCTGCTTCCGTAAAGATTATGCAAGCATATAAATAGACGAGGTGAAGACTATGGGAAAATTAGTAACAATCAGCAGAGAATATGGCTCTGGTGGCAGAATTATCGGAGAACTTTTAGCAAAGAAACTTAATGTTCCTTTCTATGACAAGGCCGTAATCGACCTCGCCGTTGAAGCAAGCGGATTTTCTAAAGAAGCTATTGAAGGCGCAGAACTAAAAGCAAAGTCAAGCTTTGCTTATAGTTGGGCTTCAGCAGCTCCTTTTGGAAGCGATGCTTTAGGCGCAGCAGGAATGTCAATGAACGACAAAATCTTCCTCGCTCAGTTCCAAGTAATCAAGGAAATCGGTGAGAAGGGCGAAGGCGTTATCGTAGGACGTTGTGCAGACTATGTTCTTAAAGACATTCCAGGAGTTGTAAATGTATTCGTTTATGACCGAATGCCTGGCAGAATTAAGCGTGCTACAGAAAAGTATGGTGATGATCCAAAAAAGATTGAGCAAATCATCGAAAACTATGACAAAGCTCGTAGAAACTACTATAGCTACCACACTGGACAAGTTTGGGGCGAGTACACTAACTACGATATTTGTATAAACACAGCAGATATAGTTGAAGATGACGCTGCAAGCATCATTGCAGAGTTTATCAAGCACACAAGATAATTTTTTGGGGGTTTAATATGACAAGAGGTATGAAAGAGGCAAAGAAGCCTTCTCCAGTAAAGTTTGCTGGAAAATTATTAAAGGTTATTGGAATTACAGTAGCAGCAGGCGTAGTACTTACTGCTCTCACAGATAAGACATTATCAAAAGTCACTGGAAAGGACGAAAAGAAGGATGACAAAGAGTAAAGGTAAGTTTTACATCACAACGCCAATTTATTATCCATCCTCAAATCTTCATGTAGGACATACATATTGCACAGTAATGGCTGACGCAATGGCAAGATTTAAGAGATTAGTTGGTTATGATGTTAGATTTTTAACAGGTACAGATGAACACGGCCAAAAGATTCAGACTTTAGCCGATGAGAAGGGTGTTTCACCTAAGGAATACGTTGATGAAGTAGTAGCAGGAATCAAGGAACTTTGGAAGACAATGGAGATTTCCTATGATGATTTCATTCGTACTACAGAAGATCGCCACATGAAGCAGTGCCAAGAAATTTGGAAGCGTATGGAAGCCAAGGGCGACATCTATAAAGGACATTATGAAGGACTTTACTGCACACCATGCGAATCCTTCTGGACTGAATCTCAGCTCGTTAATGGTTGCTGCCCAGACTGCGGTCGCCCTGTACAGAAAGCAAAGGAAGAAGCATATTTCTTCAAACTCAGCAAATATTCACAAAAGATTCTCGATCTCTATGATGAGCATCCAGAATTCTTACAACCAGAATCACGTCGTAACGAGATGAGAGCTTTCATCGGCCAAGGCTTGGAAGATCTCTGCGTATCCCGTTGCACATTTGACTGGGGTATTCCAGTACCAAATGATCCAAAGCACGTAATGTATGTATGGGTAGATGCTTTATCCAACTACGTAACAGCTTTAGGCGGACCAGACGATACTGAATTATATAATAAGTATTGGCCAGCAGATTATCACTTAGTAGGTAAGGAAATCGTACGTTTCCACTCCATTATTTGGCCTGCAATGTTAATGTCTGCAGATTTACCAATTCCTAAGCACGTATTAGGACATGGTTGGTTGCTCTTAGGCGGTGAAAAAGTTTCCAAGTCCAAAGCCGCAAAGGGCCACGATGTAGTAGATCCAGTAGTATTAATCGAAAGATACGGCATCGATGCTCTCAAGTATTTCTTATTAAGAGAATATACTTTCGGCCAGGACGGAATGTTCAACAACGAAGTAATGCTTAAGCGTATGAATTACGACTTAGCTAACGACTTAGGAAACCTCGTTTCTCGTACAGTTTCCATGGTTGAAAAGTACTGCGGAGGCATCGTTCCAAAGGCTACAACAGAAGACGATATTGACCGCGACCTTAAGGCTATTGCAACATCCGCTGCAAAGAAGGTCGAAGAGCAGATGGATAAGTTCATGTACAACATGGCTTTGGAAGAAATCTGGGTAGTTGTAAGACGTGCTAACAAATACATCGACGAAAAGGCACCTTGGATTCTCGCAAAGGACGAAGCAAAGAAGGCCGAGCTCGATACAGTAATGAAGAACTTAGTTGAGGCTCTTAGAGTTATCTCAATCCTCATCTATCCATATATGCACACTACATCCGACAAGATCAGAACTCAAATCGGTATGGCTGATAAGCCAATCCTTTGGGAAGACACTGAGAGATTCGACATGGTCGGTGGTGAGAAGGTAGAAAAGGGAGAGGCTATTTTCCCTAGAATCGACATCGAAAAGGAACTCGAAGAATTATCCAAGATTGCAGAAGACATCGCAAAGAAGAAGGCTGCAGCTAACACTACAGACCCAGTAGAAAAGGCAATCTTAGAATCCGTTCCACTCGAACTAAAGCCAGAAATCGTCTACGACGACTTTGATAAGATGGACTTCAGAGTAGGTACAATCATCAAAGCTGAAAAGCACCCACAGGCAGACAAGCTCCTTGTCTTCAAGGTAAAAATGGGTACTGAAGTTAGACAGGTTATCTCAGGTGTTGCAGAGCACTTCACACCAGAAGAGATGCTTGGAAAGAAGGTTATCGTAGTTGCGAACCTTAAGCCAAGAATGCTTAGAGGACTCGAGTCATACGGCATGCTTCTCTTCGCAGATAACGGCGACAAGCTCGCTTGCGTAACTACAGACGCCGAAGACGGCAACACAGTTCAATAAAAATTTAAGAGTCACCTCTAGGTGACTCTTTCACGCTTATGAAATACTTTGACACGCATACACATTTGAATGATGGCGATTTTACGGCTGAGGAAATCGAGCAAAGAATCGCGGAGATTGAGGCATCAGATGTCGCAAAGATTGTGGACATCGGTTTTGACGTGCCTAGTTCTAAGCTCGCAGTAGAACATGCTAAGCGTCTACCATGGTGCTATGCGGCAGTCGGTGTTCATCCACATGATACGGACCACATGACAGAGGACGATTTCGAGGAAATCAAGCGTATTGCGATAGAAAATAAGTTCGATGGAATCGAAGCGGCTAAGGAACCATCCACAAAGAAAATAGTTCTTGCCGCAGCAGACAAAACTCAGCTTGGCAAGGTCGTAGCCATTGGAGAAATCGGCCTTGACTATCACTACGATAAAGAGTGGGAGGACAAGCAAAAGTACTGGTTTAAGCGGCAGATTGAACTTGCTAATGAACTTGCACTTCCTATATCCGTTCACTCTAGAGAAGCCGACCAGGATACGCTTGACATACTTGTGGAAGCCGGTGCTTTCAGCGAAAAGCGAAAATCGTTATTTAACGATAATAAGCCACACGTAGTAATTCATTGTTACTCAGGCTCTGCAGAGTTTGCGAAGCAATATGTGAAGCTTGGTGCGATGCTCGGAGTAGACGGCCCGCTCACGTACAAGAACAATAAGAAGACAGTAGAGGTGGTGGCGACCGTACCACTCGAAAATCTTTTGATAGAGACCGATGCGCCATACCTCACACCCGTGCCACATAGAGGTGAGCCGAACCGTAGCCCATATGTGAGCTACGTCGCAGAAAAGGTCGCAGAGATAAAAGGCCTCACAGCTGACGAGGTTGCTAGAAAAACATTCGCTAATGCAGTCAGCTTCTTTAACATAGAGGGATAATTATGAAAAAGAAAGTACTAAAGACAATCAAAGAACATGAGTTGCTAGATCAGAAAAAGAAGACAGCCGTAGTCCTCGGCCTTTCAGGAGGTCCAGATTCACTGGCCCTTTTAGACTGCCTTTCGGGACTTGCAAAAGACTATAAAAAGACGAAGGGTAAATTTGGCCTAAACATTGAGATTTATCCAGTTCATGTGAACCATAAGTTCCGTCCTGGTGCAGCCGAGGAAGACCAAAAATTCGTCGAAACATATACAAAGGAGCTCTCAAAGGAGAACCGAGCAGTTCACCCAGTTAAGACCTTTACTATCTACTGTAATGTTCTCGCCGAAGCCGAAGGTTTGACGGCTGAAGAGGCTGGAAGGAAGGCGAGATATGATGCCTTTTCTAAGGTAGCAAATCGCCTCGTAGGCAAAGGAAAACATACAGTTATAGCAGTTGCTCAAAACGCCAATGACCAGGCCGAAACGATACTTTTCAGAATTATCAGAGGCACAGGAATCGAAGGCCTTTCCGGAATCGCATATAAGCGCATGCACGAGATCGAAAAAGGCACTAGCGTTCCGGTAATTCGCCCTCTTCTCGATGTGAGCCGCTCCGAAATTGAATCATATATTAAGGAAAGAAATCTCACACCTTGCCACGATTTCACAAATGATGAGACCGTTTACACTCGCAACAAAATCCGCCTGGAACTCATTCCAGAATTAAAGAAATTTAATCCTAACATCATTAAAACAATAAATCGCCTCGGCCAAGCCGCAGCACTCGAAAACGATTTTATGGAAATGTTAACGGCAGCAGTTATTCCAGTAGCAGTAGTCGCTCCACCAAAGAAACTAGCAGAGCGACTTACAGAACTTAAGAAGCCGTTAGTAGCTGATAAGTTTCTGGCTCTTGATTGCAATATTTTGCCAAACGTTGAAAAAATCGTTAGATTTAGAATTTACAAAAAAGCCCTCGAAAGCATCGGAATGGCAGAAGGCGTAACATCAAAAAGCCTTGAAGCCATCGAAAAAATCAGGGTTTCAGAGAAGCACAAGATGCCTACTGCCGAGATACCTGGTGGTTTCACGGTAGTTCGCATTAAGCACAAACTTGTATTTTTATCACAAAAGCACTAAAAAGCCACAAAAATTGTTCTTTCAATACAAAAAAATACGAATTTTGCATTGAAATGTTAAGTCATTTGTGGTAAAATACAAAAACCGTGTTCAAAAAGTGAGTATTTTAGAAAAAAGAGAGGATAGCAATTGAAAAAATTAGGTAAAAATATTGGAATATACATCATACTCTTTATCGTTGTAATCATAATTGCATCGGTATATAAGGGTACAGCAACAAAAGCTAGCAATATTAAAGAAGTTCCTTTCTCAACTTTTGTACAATATGTATCAGAGGAGAGAATTAGTGAAGTCGTTGTTGACGGCGTGACTGTAACAGGTAAGCTCTCAGGGGATGTTTACGTTTACACATACGCACCTTCATCAATCGAAATCATGTGGTTGGACGAAACATATCTCTTACCACAGGTTCAGGCAGGAACACTTAAATACACTAGCCCTAAGCCAAACACTGGAAACTTCTTTATCACAGTGCTTCCAAACATCATCATGATTGGAGCTATGATTTTCTTGCTCTTCTTTATGATGAACAGTGGAGGACAGGGAAAGGCATTCCAGTTCGGCAAGTCCAGAGCCAAGATGGTCAAAGGCGACACATCTGTTAAGTTCAAGGATGTAGCTGGCCTCGAAGAAGAAAAGCAGGAACTTGAAGAAATTGTAGATTTCCTTAAGAATCCTAAAAAATATAAGGCACTCGGTGCAAGAATTCCAAAGGGCATACTTTTAGTAGGTCCTCCAGGAACAGGTAAGACATACATCTCTAAGGCCGCAGCAGGAGAAGCTGGAGTTCCATTCTTCACAATCTCCGGTTCAGACTTCGTAGAAATGTTTGTCGGTGTCGGCGCATCCAGAGTACGTGATTTGTTTGATCAAGCAAAGAAGTCCGCTCCATGTATCGTTTTCATCGATGAAATCGATGCTGTAGGACGTAAGCGTGGCGCAGGTATCGGCGGCGGACACGATGAAAGAGAACAAACTCTTAACCAACTCTTAGTTGAGATGGACGGTTTTGAAGTTAACTCAGGTATCATCGTTCTCGCAGCGACTAACCGCCCAGACATCTTGGATAATGCGCTTCTTAGACCTGGCAGATTTGACCGCCAGATCGTAATCGGCCGTCCAGATGTAAAGGGCAGAGAAGCCATCATCAAAGTTCACTCAAAGAATAAGCCATTGGCAGACGACGTTACACCAGAAGTTATCGCTAAGCGTACACCTGGTTTCACACCAGCCGACCTCGAGAACTTGCTTAACGAAGCTGCACTTATCACAGCTCGCCGCAACGGACGTTTCATCCGTATGGAAGAAATCGAAGAAGCCACAACTAAGGTAATGGCAGGCCCAGCAAAGAAGTCCAGAGTCATTACTGAAAAGGAAAGAAGACTCACTGCTTACCACGAAGCTGGTCACGCAGTTGTAACTCGTTCAATCCCAGGCACAGACCCAGTTCACCAGGTTACAATCATTCCTCGTGGAATGGCTGGTGGCTACACTATGTATCTTCCTGAGGACGACGTATTCTTTGAAACAAAGAAAGACATGTTCAACTACATCGCTACTTGCTTAGGCGGTCGTGTAGCAGAACAATTAAAGTTAGATGACATCTCCACAGGTGCATCCAACGATATTCAAAAGGCAACAGAAATCGCTCGTGACATGGTAACTAAGTACGGTTTCTCAAAGAAGCTCGGCACAGTTAACTATTCAGGTTCCGAGGAAGTATTCTTAGGAAATGATTTCACACAGCACAAGAATTTCTCAGAAGAAACAGCCAAGACTATCGATGAAGAAGTTAGAAAGATCATCGAAGACGCATATGAGCTTGCAACTAAGATCTTAAAGGAGAACGAAGACAAGCTCGAAGCTGTAGCTCAGGGCCTTCTTTTAGTCGAGACATTAGACGGCGACCAATTTGAACAGTTATACACAGGCGCTAAGAGCCCAGCTGTATTAAAGGTTGACGTAGATGCCAAGTACGAAGCAAAGCGTATTCAGGACGAAGAAGAAGCAAAGGAATCAGAGCGTTTGCAGAAGGAAGCCGAAGCAAAAGAAGCTGAAGAATTAAAGAAATTCGATCAGGACTACATGGCTGAGCAAGAGGCCAACCAGGACACAGAAATGGTTGACCACAATCCAGACCACGATCCTGAATATATCCCAGAAGAAGACGAAGAGGATAAGGAAGAAAAATAATGAAAATGAGTTTGCTGAACAACACAATATTGCACTTGCTCAACTTTGAGAAGTACTCTAGCTTTGAGCAAGCATTGAAGGCAGCGGCTATATCTAATAACTTCCAGGTTGTACTACTTTCATCAGATTTTAACCCGCTCATCGTGGTAGAAACACGTGACTTAATCACTGTCGAAGATGTAATCAACAAGTATAAATCAACAGGCGTAGTGGATGAAGAGGGCTACCGTTTCATCGACGTCAAAGGCGTAAAGAACTACTGGGGCGTAGTAGAGATTTTAGGCGAAAAGTATTATCTTCTTTTAATTGATAACGAAGATGCATACGGCGAAGCTGAAATGACTAGAATTGCCGAAATCATCGAGCTCGCAATGGGTATGTGGAAATACACACCAGAGCGTGATGCCAAAGCCGAAATCGTTAGAGCTTTATTAAGAGGTAATGTTGAGCTTGCTTTATCATTGAAGGACGAAGCTGAAGTTAATCAGCAAAACATCATCTCTGCTTTTTGTGCTTCCGGATATGACCTCGAATTCAGCAATAAGATTTTGCGTGAATTCGCAAAGAAGGGTCTTTTAGATACGTATACAGTAGAAGAAGATGACCGTGTATACGGTATTATTGTCGTTTCAAAAAAAGAACTAGTAGAAGAAGTAGATGTCCAGGCAGAACTCATAGAACTCTTTGATATGCTTAAAGAACAAGATTCTATTAAGATTTATCATGTAACTGGAGTTGATGGCTTAGAAGGCGCTACAGATGCTTTTAGAATGATTTCAGAAACGATTCCATTCGTTGGAAGTATTTTCCCTTACAAGAGAGTTTTCTCGAAGTATGAGCTTATTTTAGTCTCTAACTGCATTGCAATTCAGATGCAAGGCGGCAGACTTTTAAAGAACTACCAAGACATTTTGAAACCTTTCAAAAAAGACGGTAGTAATAAATCTCGTCAGTTGTTAGACACCTTGGAGACCTTTGTGTTGGATAGCGGTATGAGCTCGGCTAAGACCGCAGCCATCATGGATGTACACACCAACACCGTGCAGTACAGATTAAAAAGGATCAACGAGGTTTTGGGCATAGAAATTACAGCAAACCGTATTATCCCAGGCTTGACAGTAGCAATCGCACTGAACCGCTTGGAGCATACAGTAAGGTAGTATGAACAAAGAATACAAAATTGGTAATGTAGGCTTGAAGGGGCCATTCATGATGGCTCCTTTGGCTGGAATCTCAGATGGTCCTTTCAGGAGGCTATGCTTTGAGCAAGGCGCGAGCTACGCGTGCTCAGAAATGGTCTCAGCGAAAGGACTTTTTTATCGGGATAAAAACACCGAGAAACTTTTGGAAATCTTGCCAGGCGAAGGTCCTGTAGGATACCAAATCTTCGGCAACGAGCCCGATATAATGGCATTCGCAGCCAATAAGCTAGAAGACCGCGACAATAAAATATTAGATATCAATATGGGCTGCCCAGTACCAAAGGTAGTCCGTAACGGCGAAGGCTCCGCACTCATGAAAGATCCAGATTTGGTCTATAACCTCGTGAGCGCAGTCGTAGGCGCGACCAAAAAACCAGTTACAGTAAAGATACGTGCTGGCTGGGATGAAAACAGCAAAAACGCTGTAGAAGTCGCAAAAGCGATAGAAGGAGCAGGCGCAAGCGCCATTGCAGTCCATGGAAGGACCCGTGAACAGTTCTACTCAGGAAAGGCAGACTGGAGCATCATAAGAGATGTCAAAGAGGCCGTTCGAACCATCCCGATTATCGGTAACGGAGACGTAATCGATTCCGAATCAGCCAAGAGAATGTTCGAAGAGACGGGCTGCGATTTTATCATGATAGGACGTGGCGCACTCGGAAATCCTTGGATATTCGCAGAACTTAACGCATCGCTTAATGGCGATACATACGAGCGCCCAGGACTCGAGATAATTAAGCAGACGATGCTTCGCCACTTCGACGATCTCGTAGCAGTAAAAGGCGAGTACACAGCCATCCGCGAGATGCGAAAACACGTCGGCTGGTACATCAAAGGCGTCCACGGCGCCGCTCGCCTCCGCGGCGAGGTGAATCAGCTCACGACCGCAAAAGAATTGCGCGCTGCAATCGAAAAACTATAGGCGTGAGCGGATGCAATCGCTAACGACGAGTACTGGCTCAAGAAGGGTGCACCCACTCACAACGAAAGCGGTGCGAATAACTTCGCTGATAATCTTTGACACGCGCAGTTGACAATGATATAATAAGCTATGTATTTCCTAAAATAAAGGAGACGATAAAATGAAGACAAAAGAAGAGCTTAAAAAGCTCGCTTGCGATGCAGTCGACAGACATAAAGACGAAATTTTCGCTTTTGCAGCCGACGTAGCAAGAGAACCAGAACTAGGATTTAAAGAAGTAAAAACCTCTGCGAAGTTCCAAAAGTGGTTAGACGACTTAGGCTACACCTACAGAAAGAACGTCGCTTTAACCGGTGTCGTATCAGACATCAAGGGTAAAGAATCCAAAGCTAGAGTAGCCATCATGGGCGAACTCGACGCAATCGGTGTAAAGACCCATCCGGATGCAGACCCATTGACCGGAGCTGTACACGCATGTGGTCATAACGCACAACTTGCCGCAGTAGCAGGATGCGCTATCGCACTCAAAGATTCTGGAATCATGGAAGAATTAGACGGCGATGTCGTTTTGATGGGTGTTCCTGCAGAGGAATGCATCGAACTCGAATATCGCGATAAACTGATACAAGAAGGTAAACTCAAATTCATTTCAGGAAAGCAAGAGTTTATCAGACTCGGTGAATTCGATAACATTGATGTAACAGTAATGCAGCACACTACAATCTTTAGCGATGAATATAGAGCTGGTGTTATGTCAAAGTGCACAGGATTCACAGCCAAACTCATCCATTACATCGGTAAAGAAGCTCACGCAGGTGCAGCTCCTTTCGAAGGTGTTAATGCATTAAATGCGGCAATGCTTGGACTCATGTCAATCCACGCAAACCGCGAAACATTCAAGGATGAAGACCATATTCGTATCCATCCTATCATCACAAAAGGCGGCGACATCGTTAACGTCGTTCCTGCAGATGTAAGACTCGAAACCTATGTAAGAGGCTCTAATGTTAAAGCAATCTTAGACGCATCTGAAAAGACTAACAGATCCTTACAAGCAGGCGCATTAGCAGTCGGAGCAAAATGTGAGATCAAGGAAGTTCCAGGTTATATGCCAGTAACATTCAGCGATCCTTTGTGCGATCTAATGTACGAAAACCTCAAGACTCTAGTTGGCGAGGAACACGCACAGTATGAATGCGCAGGTTTCGGTGGAGGATCCACAGACCAAGGCGATGTATCATCAATCGTTCCATCTATTCAATCCTTCTTTACTGGTGCATCTGGAAAGCTTCATGGCGAAGACTATGTATTAGCAGATCCTGACAATGCTATTCTAAACGCAGCAAAGGCAGAACTCATGATGATCATAGACCTTCTCTATGATGGCGCAAAGGAAGCTCTTAAAATCAAAGCTGATTTCAAGGCACCTATGACAAAGGAGCAATACCTTAAGGAGTGGGGCCACATCTCTTAAGGATTGTATAAATGGTATCATTAAAAAAGTTATAACTATCAGAAAGGACAGACAAACATGTTTGGAAAAGAATTAAAGAAGTTACTCAGCAAGAAATACTGGGCACTTTATCTCATGGTGTTTGTTATCTTAGTTGTTGCTGAAGCTATCGGCACAGTTAAGTTCGACATCGTACAAAACGGTAAGTCCTTATTCAACTTCTCATTATTCCCAATGCTTTTCGCAATTTTAATTGGCCTTATTCTTTGCGGAAGCAAGAAGGTAAGCACAGAGAAGATGGACATGGCTTCCCCAGCAATCGCTATCGGCGTTGCTCCATTAATTATCTACCTTGCTAAGAGCGTAGGACCAGCTTGGCCAGCAATCAAGGCTGCAGGATGGCCACTCATCTTACAAGAATTCGGTAACTTAGGTACAATCGTACTTTCCTTACCACTCGCAGTATTAGTATTCAGAATGGGTAGAGCTGCTATCGGTGCTTGCTTCTCAATTTCAAGAGAACCATCCATCGCTATCATCGCTGATAAGTACGGCTTAGACTCAGCTGAAGGTACTGGCGTACTTGGCGCTTACATCACAGGTACTGTACTTGGTACATTATTCTATGGTATCTTAGCATCCATCTTTGCAGGCGCTAACATTTTCCACCCATATGCATTAGCTATGGCAGCAGGTATGGGCTCCGGCTCAATGCTTGCAGCATCCACAGCTCCACTTGTTGAAGCATTCCCAGAAATGGCAACAGAAATTCAAGCTTTCGCTGCTACATCCAATACTTTAACAAACGCAGACGGATTATTCATGAGCTTAATCATCGCTATTCCAGTTTGCGAATGGGGTTACAAACTTATGGCAAGAGGTCGTTTTGCTAACCAAAAGGGTCTCGAGAAGAAAGAAGAACAATAGGAGGTATTTGAAATGGCAAAAGAAAAGAAACAAAAAGCTCCTGTTGATTATGGTAAGCTTTGGGCAGAGAGACTCGTATTCTCAGTTGTATGCGCAATTTTAGCAGCTATCGCTAACACAATTTATGGTTGGAGAACAAAGGCTGCAGTTATGGTATGGCCTTGGGAATGCTGGGCTGCATTACTTTATATGTTAGTAATCATCTTCGTATCCTATGCACTCCACGATTTACTCGCAAAGGTTCTTCCTTTCGACGTTCCTGGCGTATTATATCTCGCAGTTCTCGGTGCTGTTTTATCATTCCCAGCAATCGACGTTCCACTTGGTGGAATCTTCGGTTTAGAAGGTGGTTTAATGGCTACTACATTTGCTAAGTTCTATGGATTACTTCCACTTTGCACACCAGTACTCGCATTCGCAGGTATTGCTTCTGGTAAAGAACTCAAGAACTTCAAGCAACAAGGTTTTGCAATCGTTTGCATCGCATTACTTACATTCATCGGAACATATATTGGATCCGCTGTAATTGCTCAAATCGTTTTAAACGCACAGGGAGTTATTTAATAACCACGTTTAGCGATAAAACCCGTTTCCGTAAGGAAGCGGGTTTTTTTATGGGGCCGGCGCGGCCTGCGGCCGCGGCGCGCATGGCGCGCCAGCCGCCCGACGGGCGACTGCGCCGGCTATACCATCCCGAAGTTTTCGCGCGTGGCGCGTCACGAAAACTTCACTTTTATTTTTCGCACACCTATGTTATAATAGCCACATGAAAAAATTAGTTATAGTGATACTTTGCGCAGTAATGACTTTATCACTTACTGCCTGCAACGGTCTCACTTCATTCAACAACTTCAAAACAGCATTCTTTACTGGCGACGAAAGAGTAGCAGAAAGCACGATAAAAATCGGTGTTTATGAACCATTTTCAGGCGAGTATAAAGATAAAGCAAAATCCGAAATCAACGGCATAGAACTCGCACATAAATTGAACCCAAAGGTTTATGGTCTGAACGTCGAGTTAATCTATGCAGACAACAAGTCTGCAATGTACGACGGCGAAACAGCGATTTCTAATTTGCTCGAAAAGAAACCTGTTCTCGTTCTCGGTAGTTACGGCGAGGTGCTCACACTGGTTGCGAGCAAGTATCTCAAAGAAAAAGAGACACCAGGAATTACGATTTCCGCTCTTAATCCACTGATTACGCTAAACAACGAGTATTTCTTTAGAGCTACATATTCCGAAGAAAAGCAGGGCGCTGCTCTTGCAGATTTTGCATATGTGGGACAGGGCCGTGAAAAAATCGCCATTGTCAAAGTCGGTGCCGACGACTCCGTAACCGAGGAAATCAACTCCTTCAAAGAGCGAATCGTCGAAATCGCAAGTGATACAGCCATCGTTGCGGACATCAACTTGGTGCAGGGCCAAAACGATTACACTGAAGTTTTCGATCGACTTCGTGTCAAGGGTGCGACTGCAGTGCTGCTCGAACTCCCACCAGAAGCCGCAAAGAATTTCATCACACAGGCCTGCGATTACGGGCTAAGATACATACTTTTCATGGGCACGCGTTCATGGGACACTCCTGCGATGATTGAATACGCAGGCGAAAATCCGAAGTACAACATTGCATTCTGCTCTGCCGAATCCGAAGGAGATAGAGCTGTTGTAGAGGATTTCAAGAAGGCATATTTTGAGGAGTATGGAGTTGATCCAAGTGGTTACGCATTCGTAGGTTACGATGCATATATGATTGCAATCAAAGCAGTTCAGGCTGCGTATGATGATGCTAAGTGGCGTGAAATCCCAACTGGCACAGCAGTTCGCGACAAGCTTCTCGAAATAAAGGGTTACAACGGAGTTTCTGGTATTTTGTCTTATGACGGATCCAACGAAGCTACGAAAACTATAACAATTCACCACTATTTAGGCTACAGCTTAGAGCAGTACATTGAGGACGTCGCAAACCTCGCAGCTCAGCTCGAAGAGGCGACTGACACAGACCTCGAAGCAGAAGATAATGTAGAATAGTTATTTTGCAAAGACATATACGCGGCGACAGCTGCGTTGATATTCTACAAAAAGATATTTTGATGTATGCGTGGCGGCAGCTACGTTGATATAGGCCTACGGGCCAGAAGGAGATATAATGGAAAAAGATATTATTGATGCTATCAATCAAATTAGACCATATTTGCAGCGCGATGGTGGCGATATTCAATTTGTCGAGCTCACAGAAGACAACGTAGTCCGCGTTAGACTCGAAGGCCACTGTGCAGGTTGCCCAGGCGCTCAGATGACAATCAAAGGCGTCGTAGAACGCGTCCTAAAGGAAGCCTATCCCGAAGTAAAATCCGTTGAAACCGTAAACGACTAATTGTGATGTGGATGGTCGGAGTCTGGCTCCCGCTAATCACTCGTTTGCTGCATTTTCGCTTACAACTAAGAAGCTCTTATGAGCTTCTTTTTTATTGCTAAAATTTACTAAAATAAGTAATAAAGATACATAATTCTTTCATTAATCGATGTTTTCTTGCTACCACATATACATAGCTGGTAAAAAATGGTATAATTCTTTTACGCAAAGCCGCACTGTTCTTAATTAACCCGCAAAATACGCAAGGTGCGAATATTTTCGCCAGAAAAAATATGTAAGATGCGCATATTTTGCGAAGACTAGAACGCTAAGGCATAGAAACAGTGCAAGATAGAAAA
>JAZQQK010000015.1:0-38675 GCA_045629065.1 Anaerovoracaceae bacterium
CAATTCTCTTCTCTAATTCCTGGTAGAGACTGTCGATCGTCTTTTGAGCGGCATCGTTGGATTTGATAAATAACTTGTCCAATGTTCCTCTCCTTTCAAATTCAAAATTTCTATGTCAAAGTAATTGCAAACAAAATACAAGAGACATTTTATCACAATTCAACAAAAAATATGCCGTTCTCCCATATGTATATTGTATTCTTAAAAATACATAAAAAGAACCCTCGCAAAGGTTAGGTTTACCGATGCGAGGGTTTTCTACATATTATATATTATATTTTTATATTTCAATTGCGAGAGCTAGGCACTTGGCGAGGATTTCGTTTAATTGTGCTACGTTTTCGCAATCGCCAATGATGTGAACTGGCTTACCAAGCTTTTCGAGCTTTGGTGCGAGGGCGTTTTCGCTCTTAACGCCTACTGCGATGACAACATCTGAACATTCTACGTCACCATTGAATGCTCCTTCTAATGTAACTTTGCGGTCGCCGATTTCTTTGAGTTTCGTGTTTACATATGTTGTAACTCTGCCGGACTTATTGAGAAGTCTCGTCATAGTTTGATAGTGAACTTCGTTTTCCTTAGCGAATACCTTAGGTCCCATCTCAACTAATGTAACATGCTTCTTCTGTGCGTCCAAGAACTGCGCTGTTTCACCGCCGATTTGACCTCCACCGATTACAACTACATTCTCGCCTGGCATATATTTACCTGCAAGTACATCGTGTGCTGTAGCTACGAAGGCTTGCTCTATTCCAGGGAATTTTGGAACGATAGGTGTGGATCCTGTAGCAACTACGAACTCGTCAAAATCATTAAGCTCTGCTGTGTTTTCGTCTACTGCCTTATTTAAAACTACCTTGATATTCTGGCGCTTTAATTCGCTGATCTGCCAAGCTGTGAAATTGGAGCGCTCGCCCTTTCCTGGAGCATAAGCCGCAAGTACGAACTGTCCGCCGAGCTTTTCCGTCTTCTCGAAAATTGTAACATCGTGGCCACGCATTTTGAGGAAAATAGCTGTTTCCATGCCTGCTGGACCGCCGCCGATTACAGCAACCTTCTTTGGATTAGCTACTGGCTTTTCGAAAAGATCTCTATATTCTTGACCCATGAGTGGGTTGAGTGCACAGTGAATTGGATGGCGCTCGAGCATATAATTATTGCCACAGTTACCGCATGCGATGCAGTAGCGAATAGAATCGAATTCGCCCTTAAAAGCCTTTTCTGGCATGTGCGGATCAATCAAAGAAGCTCTAGCCATTGCTACTAAATCTGCCTTGCCGGCGCGGAGAGTTTGCTCGGCCATAAGAGGGTCGTTAATTCTTCCGACTGTGATAACTGGAATGCTTACTACTTTTTTAACTTCTTCAGCAAGCGGTGTGAGAAGTGCGTGTGTCTTTAAGAACATTGGCTGAATGCTCGCATTGGATTCATAGAGACCCTGCGAAATGTTGAGCATATCTACACCGATTTCTTCGAGAACCACTGCAACAGCCTTAATATCCTCGATAGTATGACCACCTGTAACTGGCTCCTGTCCTGAAAGTCTAACCTGGATGATGAAGTCTGGACCTGTAACCCTGCGAACTTCTTCGATTGTTTCGATTAAAATTCGCATACGATTGTAGAGGCAACCGCCGTACTCGTCCACTCTCTTATTAAAATATGGTGAAAGGAATTCGTTTAAGAGATAGCCGTGTGCAGCATGAACTTCGACACCATCGAAGCCACATTTCTTTGCGCGAAGTGCACATTCACCAAACTGCTTTACGATTTCGTGAATTTCGTCGACTGTGAGCTCTCTTGGAATTTCATTCATGGCTGGCTTGCCGCACTTTATTGGTGAGCAGGAAACCGGCTGAACTCCAACTGTCATGTTGCGATTAGTCTGACGACCTGCATGATAAATCTGTGCGAAAACAGCTGCGCCGTGTTTATGTAATCTATCTACCATTTCCTTGTGGCTTGGGATCTGCTCATCATTCCAAAGTCCGGCGAGGAACTTGTATCCCTTGCCCTCCTGTGAAATCGCGTAGTCTTCTGGGATGATTAGACCATAACCACCCTTTGCTTTTTCCTCAAGGTAACGGATCCACTGCTCTGTGGCAGTGCCATCTTCGTTACACATACTTGTACCCATTGCGGCTACCACAAGTCTGTTTTTAATTGTAAGATTTTTAACTTTTAATGGTTTCTTTATGTATTCTAACATTTTTCTACCTTTCTATGGTTTTGTCGAGCCAGTTTGTGGCGCTATTTTCCCTCGTGTACATTCCATGTGGCAAATGCTCTTTGCTTGGAGTCCTGCATATGAGCTATGATAGCCCTTACTGCTTCTTCTGTGTCCCTATCCTTAAGCGCATCTGCGATATGGCGATGCTCCACCAGTATTCCCTCAAGATAAGACTGCTCGTAGAAAATAAGATTACGAGTTTTATCGAGGTACTGCTTGTAAGTTCTAAGCACAAGCGCTAAGAATCTGGAGTTTGCTGAATCGTATATAATATTATGGAAGGAAGCGTTGAGTTCGAGAACTTTTTTGGCATCGTTCTTTTTAGTATAGAACTCCATTAGGTCGCACTGCTCATAGAGTTGCGCAATCTGCTCATCGGAGATTCTTTCTACTGCCCATTTCATGGCAAGAGTCTCTAAAGTTTCTCTAACCTCATAGATATCCTCAACGTCCTGCTTAGTGAAACCCTTCGCAAAGCATCCCTTGTTTGGAATGTAATCGATAAGGCCTTCTTCCTGAAGCGATTTGAACGCTTCGCGGATTGGTGTGCGGCTGACATTTAGTTCAGCGGCAATTTTAGCTTCCTTGATTTTTTCACCAATGCCATATTCTCCACGCAAAATACGTTCTCTGATGACATCTGCGATTTCATCTGTAAGCGAATGTTGTGTTACATCTTTTAATTCTTCCATACTTCACCTCAAAATGTTTTAATGTATAAACAATTTTCTGCCCTTATTATATCTTAGATGTGAAATATGTCAAGTAAAAAGAGCCTAAAATCCGTAGTAAAATTACAGGTTTTTTACATATTATATATATAAGGTTTTTAGGCAATATAAAACCCCTCGGGTTACGAGGGGTTAGCATCGATATTAGTGACTGACTAGTCAGCTACGTATGGAAGTAATGCTACGATTCTAGCACGCTTTACAGCTGTAGTGATAGCTCTCTGGTGCATAGCGCAAGCTCCTGTGATTCTCTTAGGTAAAATCTTGCCTCTTTCAGTAACGTACTTCTTTAAAGTTTCTACGTCTTTATAATCGATAGTCTTTGTCTTATCTGCACAGAACTGGCATACTTTCTTTCTTCTCATGCCACCGTGCTGTGGTCTCTTTTCGATCATGTTCTTATCTCCTCTCTACTAGAATGGAATGTCCTCGTCGATTGCAGCAAATCCTGTAGGAACTGCATCTTGTGATTGCTCACCCTGAGGCATAACACTGGATCCACCAGCCTTATCTCCCCATTCTAAGAATTCTACTCTGTCAGCAACGACATCAGTTGTGTAAACGGTTTGACCGTCCTTGTTAGTATAACTACCAGTTTGAAGTCTTCCAGAGATAGCTACAAGCTTGCCCTTGCTTAAGAATCTTTCGCAATTTTCAGCCTGCTTGCCAAATACAGTAATGCTTGGGAAATCTGCTCCCTTGTCATTGCCATCTTTGTCCTTGCCTCTGCCGATTGCAATTGAAAACTTTGCAACTGCCATTTGTGTGCCAGCAGCATATCTAATGTCTGGGTCACGAGTTAATCTTCCGATTAAGTTTACACTGTTCATAGTTTTACCTCACTAGTTCTCTTCTAAGTTGACGATGATATGTCTCATAACGTTATCAGAGATTCTGAGTCTTCTGTCAAGTTCCTTTGGTAATGTAGGGTTGCCGTTGAATTTTACTACTACGTAGTAACCTTCTTCCAATTTTTCAATTGGGTATGCAAGCTTTCTCATTCCAACTGTTTCTACTTCTCCGACTTCACCGTCAGCAGCGATAATTTCCTTTACGGTTTCAACTGTCTGATTCTTCTTTTCGTCGTCTAAAGCAGGATTGATAATGAACATAACTTCATATTTTGTCATTTCTTTCACCTCCCTGTGGACTATGTGGCGACGGCCTTATCCGTCGCAGAGATTTAGGTGCGCACACAGTGCGCTCATATATTATAGATGAAATCCCTTGAAAACGCAAGAGTTTTTTAATATTATTGTTAACAAATTTCGATGTATTTTGGGCGACTTTTCATAATAATTCTACATTTTTACAGGCTTATGTAGTATAATTATTATATTATGTATATTTCATATGTGGCAAAGCGATTTTGCTGCATGTTATGGAGGAAATTATGCACGAACCTACATTAGTAATTATGGCTGCTGGAATGGGTTCCAGATTCGGTGGCTTAAAGCAAATCACACCTATCTCAGGCGACGACGAGGTAATCCTCGACTTTTCGCTTTATGACGCTGTTATGGCAGGCTTCAAAAAAGCCGTTATTATAATAAAGGAAGAAAACCGCGAAGATTTTCGCAGATTGATCGATGACAAGGTAGGCGACCGGATCGAAATCAAATATGCTTACCAGTCACTTTCAGATATCCCTACGGGTTACAAGGTTCCAGAGGGCAGAGTTAAGCCTTGGGGTACTACTCATGCGGTTCTCTCAGCAAAGGACTATATCGATGACAACTTTGTGGTTATCAATGCTGATGACTATTATGGTCCTAGCGCATTCCAGACTATCTATGATTTCTTAGCTACAGCAGAAGACGGCGATAAGTATAACTACGCTATGGTCGGCTATCAGATTGAGAACACTTTAACTGAAAATGGTCACGTGGCAAGAGGCGTTTGTCAGGTTAATGACAAACATTATCTCACACAGATTGACGAGCGCTTGAAAATTATGTGGAGGGGCGAAAAGATCGCCTACACAGAAGACGATGGCGAGACTTGGACAGAAGTAGCTAAGGGAACTACGGTTTCCATGAACTTCTGGGGCTTCACACATTCTTTCTTGGATGAAGCAGAGGCTAGATTCCCTGAATTCCTCGATACTTGCGAGCCGATGAAAGGTGAATATCTCCTTCCTAGAACGGTTGATAACTTATTAAAAGAGGACAAGGCAACTGTAAAAGTCTTGACTTCCGCTGATCGTTGGTATGGTGTTACATATAAAGAAGACAAGGATTTTGTAGTGAACGCTATCCAGTCCTTAAAAGATAAGGGCATCTATCCAGAAAAACTTTGGAGATAATTTATTAGCAGAAAATTAACACACATTCCTTGCGATTGTGTATATAATATCTATATCTTACTTTTAGAGGTATACTTTGAAACTATTAAAGAACGCACAAGCTGTATATCAAGTTGTTAGAGCCGTAGCGCAGGCCAAGCCTTCGAGGGACAAAATCGATGCCGCTCGCGAAGCTGGCGACTTTGAATTGGAAAGAAAGCTAATCTCTGATGCCTGCAAGACCTGGGCTGATAAACTCGTTCATGACTATGATATGCATGTATCTGTCATTAATCCTGAGTTAATGCCTACATCTGGTCCTTGCGTTTATGTATGCAATCACCAGTCATATTTGGATGTAGTTGCATTCTATAGCATCATCCAGACTCAAGTGGGCTTCGTCGCAAAGGATGCCTTTAAAAAGATTCCTTTCTTCAAGAGTTGGCTTATTAGAATTCGCTGCATTTTTATCAATCGCGGCAATCCTAGAGCAGCTCTCGAAACGATCAACCTCGGCGTTTCCTACCTGGAAGACGATTTCAGTATGGTTATCTTCCCTGAAGGAACTAGGGGCCGCGGCAAAGCTATGAAGACTTTCAAACCTGGTGCATTCAAACTTGCCACAAAATCAGGCGCTCCTATCGTTCCAGTGTCGATTAATGGAACATATAAGGTCTACGAAGGACCTGGCGTGATCACACGCGGCGAGGAAATGTCTTTCACTTTCCACGAGCCTATTCCTACTGCCGGACTTAGTCGCGCAGAACTTTTGGAGCTTCCAAAAAAGTGCGAGGAAATCATCAAAGCCGACGTAGTAACCGGTTAGAAGCAATTAAAAACCCCAGTGTATATTATATGGCGGCTTTGACGACCGCCGGTCCTTGGCGATTGCCCGCGATAGCGAGGCAGAGCCTAGTACCGCTGCGCGAGTCAGCCCCGCGAGGGAAAGCCAGATAATATACACTGGGGTTTTATATTGCTTATTTACAGTGCTTCGATGTCTTTTACTAGCGCGTCTACTTCGCTGTCCTTAGTTGCCCAGGATGTACAGAAGCGAACCACATGGCGATCACCAATTGGATCTTCAACCTCAAAGATGTGATTCTTTCCTAATTTCTCCATCTGTGCGTCATTTAATAAAACAAACTGCTGGTTAGTAGGATTAGGGAAGTAAAGTTCAACGCCTTTCTTCTGGAAGGCTTCTTTAATACGCATTGCTTGAGTGTCTGCCTTCTTAGTAATTTCAAAATAGAGCCCGTCTTTGAATAATGTGTAGAACTGAAGTCCCATCGTCCAGCCCTTTGCAAGCATATTGTTAAACTGCTTGATATAGTTGCGGAAGTGATCTTTTAAATCGTCGTTAATAAGTACAACTGCTTCGCCGAACATAGCTCCGCACTTAGTACCACCGATATAGAATGCATCTACAATGTGTGCGAGATCTTCTAATGTATAATCGCACTCATCTGCGCCTAAGCCGTAGCCCATTCTAGCGCCGTCCATGTACATATACAATCCATATTCGTCGCAAACTTTACGAATATCTAAAAGTTCTTGCTTAGTATAGATAGTTCCAAATTCGGATGGTGATGAAAGGAAAACCATCTTTGGCATAGTTACATGCTCTGGAGTAGGGCTTACACGATAGTTTTCAGCTTCTGCGCGCACCAATTCAGCTGTAAGCTTTCCGTTAACTCCTTTGAGTGCATGAATCTTGTGGCCTGTGTTTTCGATAGCGCCAGTTTCGTGGCTATTGATGTGGCCAGATGTCGCGCTGATGATACCTTGATAAGGTCTAAGCGCTGCAGCAGTTACAATTACATTGGATGGAGTGCCTCCTACCAAAAAGTGAACGACTGCTTTATCATTCTTTAAGTATTTTAAGACTTCTTTGGCACCAGCTTCGCACCACTCGTCAAGTCCATATCCACCGTATGCGTTATCATTAGTTTCCACGAAAGCCTTGAGAATTTCAGGATGTGCTCCGTGATTATAGTCATTATTCCATCTGATCATATTCGAACTTCCTTTCATATATAAATATGTTATTTTTACATTTCGTGCGCTCTTATCCATGAAAGTATGTCTTCATACTTCATTTCACCGGATGCAACACCCAAACCCAGAGAAACAATTTCCTCGTCTGTCACATTGTCACTAATATGAATTCCATTGAGTTCTAAAAAGGTCAGCATAATGTGCATACCTATTCGTTTGTTACCATCAATAAAAGCGTGGTTAGAAATAAGCGAGTGTCCGAGCTTTGCAGCCTTTTCTTCTTTAGTAGGATAAAGGTCCTTCCCATCAAAAGTTGCCATGCATGCTCCTAAAGCCTGGTCAAGCAAACCCTCATCCCTGACACCAACGCTGCCACCGGTTTGTTCGGCCATGAGTTGGTGCATCAAAAGTGCCATTTCTTGATCTATCTTTATCATTTTGCCAACTCCTTAAATGCATCGAGGTGTTTTTTCAATATTTTCCTTGCCACAAATTCAATCTTTTCATGGTCTGTCATTTCTAACTGAGGAGATAGATCGAGATCATATAATACATATTTGACTTTATTATTTTTTAACAGATAAACTTGACCCGAATCTTCGGCAATTCGTGTTGCTTTTGAAAAGTTCTTATTTGCATCTGTTACGGATATTATATAATTAGAGTTTATAAGCATCTTTTCTCCCTCCCAAGACAAGTATAGCACCATAATAGGTAGAATTCAACCTATTTTGTTTTGACTCATTATACATACTGCCTTGTCTCTATTCGCTTTTAATATGCTTGAGTTCATACTTATCTTCATACTCAACTAAAACAAAATGTTGAGTAATAAAGCCAAAAAAATCACTCATATTATTTGCAATATAAGCATCGCTCATAAATGGATGCCCACCATAATATTCTCCTGCATTTTTTGCATATCCGAGCAGTTCAAATTTGCATGTCCCAAAAACAAGCCATGATTCAATTGCTCCATCAGGCATATACTTATTGCCATATAACGTTTCACTCCAATCGTTGCTATAACACGAAATAATATTATGTACCTTAAAATCATTGATATTTTGAATGACAAATGTTCTATTATCTTCCCACTTTTCAAAATGTGCGAACCATGCCTCTATAAGTTTTAATGCAATGTCTTCAATATCTGAGGTTAAGGTTTCCTCTGATTTTTCCAAATAAACAGCATTTGGACTTTCCCAAATATCCATTATTTGCTGCGTGTCATCAAAATTAAAATTTAGGTTATAATCAAATAAGACAACTTCGTTCCTATTTAGCAAACTATCTATGTCAAATCGAAAATGATACTCAACTTTAACTTGTATTTGATATTCTCCTAACGAAAGCAATGCGGTACTATCATATTTAACTTGCTTAAAACTACTATCCATGTGGAAAAGGCTTTCTTTGCATTCATATGATGTAATAAGCCCTTCTTCTTTTCCCTTTTCAAACTCTTCGTTTAAAAGTTGCTCAACATAATTTTTAACCAACTCTTTTTGCTCGTCTGAAAAATCATCACTAGTTATTAGCCGCTCTTTTGTATATGACTCTATTTCATTTTCCTTATCATTTACTATAACACTACTTGTGCTGGTATTTGTTCCTTCTCTTTGTTCAACTTTATTGTCATCGTTTGCAACGCAAGAAGTCATTAATGTTACAGATAGTAATGTTACTAATAACAGTAATTTTTTGTTAATCATCACTTTTGCTCCTATTGGTCTACTTTCCTATAAAAAACCCACCTTGTTTAGGTGGGTTAAAAAAGTTTAGTCTGTGTAGTTGTCGAAGTAACCTTGGATGTAGATGAAAGGCGTGCCCTTATCACCGGATCCTGAAGTTAAGTCGCATAAGGAGCCGAGCAAGTCAGTTAACTGTCTAGGTGTAGTACCTTCTGTTGCCATCTGACCCTTTAAGTTAGCATCCTTTTCCTTAATAGCTTGAATCATGGCTTCCTTTAACTCGTCGCCTCTTAAATCTGCGAACTGGTTATCAGCTAAATACTTAAGCTTTAATTCATTAGGTTGTCCCTTAAGTCCAGCAGTATATCCTGGAGAAACTACTGGGTCAGCGAGTTCCCAAATCTTACCTACTGGATCTTTGAATGCACCGTCGCCGTAAATCATGACTTCGATAGTCTTGCCTGTCTTAGCCTTGATGTCAGCCTGAACTGCTTCTACGAATTCCTGGCAGTGGATAGGGAAAAGCTTGATTGTATCTTCTGTTGCCTTGTTGGAACCTAAGATACCGTAGTCTGGGTTATAGCCAGATCCATTAACAGGAGCATTAAGTAAGTCTGCTAATGTGAGGACTACTTCAGCTCCAGCTTCCTTGATTAGTCTTTGTGTTCTCTTACGAGTATGGATGTCAGCGCAGATTACTTTCTTTGTGTAATCAACAATCTTTCTTGGATTGTTAGCAAAGATAATCTCTGCCTCTGCTCCTTCTTCCTCGATAAGTCCTTTGTAATAGTTTACATAGTCGACATCTGTGAAAGTGTGTTTTGACTTGCCGAACATTCCCTCAAATTCTTCCTGTGTTAAGACATCAGTATAAGGGTTAATACCCTTCTGGTCTAACAAGTCGATATCGAGAAGGTGATTGCCGACCTCGTCGCTTGGATAGCTAAGCATCAAAACGACCTTCTTGCAGCCCTTTGCGATTCCTCTTAAACAGATTGCGAATCTGTTACGGGAAAGAATAGGAAATACTACGCCTACAGTTTCTCCACCAAGCTTAGCTTTTACATCAGCTGCAAGGTCTGACTTTGTAGCATAGTTCTTTTGGGAACGTGCCAAAATCGATTCGGTGATAGCTAAAACGTCTTTCTTTCCGATTTCGAAATCTCCGCCTTCGAGACAATCCATATAAGTATCAACTACAATCTTTTTAAGATCATCGCCTTCTTTTACGATTGGTCCACGGAGTCCTCTGGATACTGTTCCAATTCTTCTCTGCATTTTTTATCTCCTTTGTAAATGTATCTTTTCGTGGCTGTTATTAGCCTACGTAGATAATGATGTCACATGCTGGAACTAAGTCATAGTATGCAATATAGCGGTTTTCTAAAGGAATCCAAATATTTTCGTAATCCTTTACACCTTCTGCACCTTCACGCTGTTCCAAGCGCTTTAACTGTAATGGTTTAGAGATGGAACTGAAAATCTTCAGATCATAGCAATCTCTAAATTCAGGACGCATTGAATATGCTCCCTCTACTAAAACAATGTCAGGATTCTTTATTTGAACCTGTTTGATGATGCTGTCTACATCACAGTCATATTTTCCATAGCTGAAAGGTTCGCGCTTCTTTAGATAAGGAACGACTTCTTTGGAGAAACGTTCGTAGTCAACGTTTCCGCCAGGTTCTTCCTCTCTTTCGCGAGTTCTCATCTGTGGTGTCAAATAGAAATCGTCCATGTGGACAACTTCGCAGCCGAGTGCATCTGAAACCTGAAGGCAGCCAGTGCTCTTACCCGAGCCGCAGTTGCCATCTATCGCGATGACAAAACGGTCTTTAGCGCCTCTTTGTTGTCTGAGCTTAACGATTACTTCTAGCATATTTTGAAGCTCTAAATAACTATAAATCTTAACCATCTTTTCACCTTTTTTCATTAGTTACTCAAGCGGACAATATATTATACCACATTTATAAAAAATGTGATACAATTTATATATAAAAAATTAGGAGGTTAATATGGCTTTCGGATTATTTAAGAAAACAGTGTACGCCGATACGATTTACCAAAACGGCAATATATATACTCAGGACCCTTCTTTGCCATGGGCAGAGGCTTTGGCGGTTGTGGATGGAAAGATTGAAAGGGTCGGATCATCCGATGATATGGATGACCTCTTGGGAGCTGACACTAAGGTTGTGGATCTCGGAGGAAAATATGTTTATCCGGGTTTCATCGATTGTCACCACTCGCAGACAATGAAGCTTTTTGACGGAAAATATCTGGATCTAAGCTTTGCGAAAAACATCGGAGAAATCATGTCGCAATTACAGTTCTATGTTGATGACCATGAGGACTCCGAAGTTATCTTTGGCTATGGCTATGATGATCGTCTCTTAAAGGATATTGACCCTGAGACTTGGGAAAATCCTTTAGACACTATCGAAACAGACAAGCCAATCATTCTCCTCGCTAAATCCACAGTAGAAATCTGGACTAACCAGATTACAAAGGATCATGCTAAGGCTACAGCTGAGGATGAAATGGTAGATTTCATCACACCAAATTATGTGCTTAATCTACTAATTCCTTTCAATTTTGATGAAATCGAGGACAGTTTCAAGAAAGTCTCAGACGATCTCGCAGAAAATGGTTACACTACTGTTCTTGACTTGCAGGCGCCTACATATTTCCAACAGTTCTTCGTAGATTCAGCCATCGCTAAGGTTAATGAAGGTGAACTCAAGCAAAGAATTTACCTCACACAGTTCGAAAACACACCACTCACTATGGAAAGCCTCCTCTATCTTATGGATAGACAAAAGACGATGTGCACAGAGCTCGGCGCACTTATCCACGCAGATATGCTTAACCTGATTTTGGACAGTGATCACTCATTCCTTCCTTTCCCAGAAGAGTATCTTTTTGAAACTATGGAAAGGGTTGCTGATAAGGGATATTCTTTCTTCGTTGAAGCAGCTAACAAGGAAGACTTGGAATTAGCGTATAAAGGACTCGACCACATTAGATCAAAAGGCTACAAGAATGATGTAATCATCGCATCGGATTGTACGCTCGATGATGATTTTAGAAAAGAACTCCTATATAACGAAGACTCATACGGAACTTGGGCTACTGATCCTTTAAGCAAGAATCACGTAGATGGTAGAGTCGAAAGCATGGAAGAGAAAATTAATTCTCTCACTATCTATGCTGCAGAATATGTCGGAATGTCAGAGGTCCTCGGTTCGCTGGAAAAGGGTAAATTCGCAGACTTCTGCGTTTATGATACCGATCTTTTGAAGCTCCTAAAGAGCGACAAATTCCCTCAGTGCGAGATGACCATATTAAACGGTGAAATTGTGTATGATTTGGACAATGAAGCCGATATGGAAATGTATAATATGATGGCTGGAACACAACTTTAGCCAGAAATTGTATAAAAAAGTCGATAAAATTTAATAGTTAGAGGAAAAATCGCCGTTTTCGGCGATTTTTTTATTATTTATCGTAATCTCAAATTATTTTAAGAAAAATCGCTTAAATCGGCGTTTTTTCTTGTTTTTTGTTGCTTTTTATAGTATACTAAATAATGTATAGTTGTGTGCTTTTTCGAGCTGATATACGCTATATAAAAGGGAAGTTCTTTCCTAAAAATATGCTTTTTCGGCCTATTTTGCGCACAAAATAAAAAACCAAAAGAAAGAGGAAATTATGAGTTTAGAAGAAAAAACTAGCGGTCAATATGATGCGGCCCAGATACAAGTCTTGGAGGGACTTGAGGCCGTTCGTAAAAGGCCTGGTATGTACATCGGTAGTACAGGCCCACGTGGTCTTCACCACCTTGTGTACGAAATTGTAGATAACTCTATCGACGAAGCACTCGCCGGATATTGTACTACAATCCATGTAACAATTAACCCTGATAACTCAGTCACTGTAGAAGACGATGGCCGTGGTATGCCTGTAGATAAGCATCCAAAGCTTGGAATCCCTGCAGTTGAAGTTATTCACACAGTACTCCATGCCGGCGGTAAGTTCGGCGGTGGAGGATATAAGGTATCCGGAGGTCTTCACGGTGTAGGTGCTTCCGTTGTAAACGCACTTTCTACTCGTATGGAAGTAGAAGTAAAGCGTAACGGCAAAATCTACAAGCAGGCTTATGAATATGGTAAGACTGTAACTAAGCTTGAGGTAATCGGCGAATCAAAGAAGACTGGTACTAAGTCCACATTCTGGCCTGATCCATCTATTTTCACAGAAACTACTGAATACGATTGGTCAACTCTCGAGCACAGATTGAGAGAAATGGCTTTCCTGAATAAGGGCATCCGCATCAACTTTAAGGATGAACGTGCAGGAAAGAAGCAAAAGGCAGAATACTACTACGAAGGCGGACTTAAGCAATACGTAGAATATATGAATCAGAACAAGGATCCACTTCACCAAGACATCATCTATTTTGAAGTTTCTGGTGACAAGTGTGAGGTCGAAGTTGCTATGCAGTACACTGATGGTTACAGTGAACTCGTTTTGGGCTACGCTAACAATATCAACACTACTGATGGCGGTACTCACTTAGTTGGTTTCAAGGCTGCGCTCACTCGTGTTATCAATGATTACGGCAAGAAAGCAAAGATTTTGAAGGACACTGACGAAGCTTTATCTGGCGATGACGTTCGTGAAGGTTTGACTGCTATCGTTTCTGTAAAGCTCGAAGAGCCACAGTTCGAAGGTCAGACTAAGGCAAAGCTCGGAAACACAGAGATCCGTGGAGTTGTAGAACAAGCAACTAACGAAAATCTCATGTTCTTCCTTGAAATGAACCCTGCACAGGGCAAGATTATCGTAGAAAAATGCGTTAAGGCTGCTCGTGCTAGAGAAGCTGCTCGTAAGGCAAGAGACCTCACTCGTAGAAAGGGTGCATTAGATGGTTTCTCACTTCCAGGAAAGCTCGCAGATTGCTCCGAAAAGGACCCAACAATCTCCGAAATCTTCTTAGTCGAGGGTGATTCCGCCGGTGGTTCCGCAAAGGACGGCAGAGATCGTAAGCGTCAGGCAATTTTACCTCTTCGTGGTAAGATTTTGAACGTTGAAAAAGCTCGTCTCGACAAGATTTTGAATTCCGAAGAAATCAAGAACATGATCACTGCATTCGGCTGTGGTATCGGTGAAGAGTTTAATATGGAAAAACTCAGATATCACAAGATCATCATTATGACCGATGCCGATGTCGATGGTGCTCACATCAGAACTCTACTCCTCACATTCTTCTATAGATATATGAAGCCTTTAATTGAAGAAGGCCATGTATACGCTGCCCAACCTCCACTCTTCCGTATCAAGAAGGGCAAGGACATCTGGTATACATATTCCGATAAAGAACAAGAAGAAAAGCTTGCCGAAGTTGAATCACTTCCTGGCAAAGTTGAGATTCAAAGATATAAGGGTCTCGGCGAAATGGATGCTGAACAGCTTTGGGAAACTACAATGAATTACAATACTCGTAGTTTGGTACAAATTACACTCGAAGATAGCGCAATGGCTGATGAAATCTTCACAACTCTTATGGGTGACAAGGTTCCACCTAGAAAGAAGTTCATCGAAGAAAATGCACAGTACGCTACAATTGACGCATAGAAAGGAGGAAGAACATGGCAGATTTATTAGAAGATAGCAAAGTTATACAACACGAAATATATAACGAAATGAAGCAGAGCTACATCGACTATGCGATGTCAGTTATCGTCTCCCGTGCCCTCCCAGATGCAAGAGATGGATTAAAGCCCGTTCACCGCAGAATCCTCTACGGTATGGATGCTTTAGGAATTTCTCCTAACCAGCCTCACAAAAAGAGTGCTCGTATCGTCGGCGAAGTAATGGGTAAATATCACCCACACGGTGACTCATCCATTTACGATGCAATGGTTCGTCTCGCACAACCTTGGAACATGAGATACATGATGGTAGATGGCCACGGTAACTTCGGTTCTATGGACGGCGACGGCCCTGCAGCTATGCGTTATACAGAAGCGAGAATGACTCCTTTCTCACTCGAAATGTTACGCGATATCGACAAAGAAACTGTAGATTTCGTTCCTAACTTCGATGGTGAAGAGCAGGAACCAGTAGTACTTCCTTCCAGAGTACCTAACCTTTTGATCAATGGTTCTAACGGTATCGCTGTAGGTATGGCTACATCCATTCCACCTCATAATTTAGCAGACACTATCGACTGCTGCGTAAAGCTCATCGATGATCCGGATGCTCCAATAGAAGAACTCGTAAAGATTCTTAAGGCTCCAGATTTTCCTACTGGTGGTATCATCTTAGGAAGAGGTGGTGCAAAAGACGCTTATATGACTGGCCAAGGCAAAGTTATAGTTCGTTCGGTTGTTGAAATCGAAGAGAACAGCAAAGGCCGTCAACAGATTCTCGTAAAGGAAGTCCCTTACCAAGTAAACAAGGCAGCTCTCGTAGAGAGAATCGCTGAGATGGTAAGAAATAAAGAAGTCGAAGGCATTTCCGACATCCGTGATGAGTCTTCCAAGGGTTCAGTTCGTGTAGTAATCGAACTTAAAAAGGATGCAAACGCACAGATTATTTTAAACAGATTATATAAACACACTCCTCTTCAGGCTAATATTTCTATGATCATGCTTGCCATCGTAGATGGTAAACCAAAGATTCTCAATCTCAAGGAAATCATCGAAGTATATCTTAAGCACCAGAAGGAAGTTGTAACTCGTCGTACTATCTACGATAAGAGAAAAGCAGAAGAAAGAGCTCATATTTTAGAGGGTTATTTAATCGCTTTAGATAATATCGACGAAATCATCAAGACAATTCGTTCCGCTTATGACGACGCTCAACAAAAGTTGATGGAAAAGTTCGGTCTTACAGCTATCCAAGCAAAGGCCATCCTCGAAATGCAACTTAGACGTCTCCAAGGCTTAGAGCGTGAAAAGATCCAGTCAGAATACGAAGAATTAGAAAAGAAGATTGCTTACTATGCTGAACTTCTCGCTGATGAACACAAGCTCATGGGCGTAGTAAAGGACGAACTCTTAGAAGTTAAGGCTAAGTGGGGAGACAAGAGAAAGACTGCTATTCAAGCTTCCGAAGAAGAAATCGATGAAGAAGATTTAATCGAAGAAAGCAAGGTTTGCGTAACTCTTACTCACTTAGGATTCATCAAGAGAGTTCCTGTTGATACTTATAAGGCTCAGCACAGAGGTGGCAAGGGAATCACAGGTCTTACAACTCATGAAAGCGATTTCGTAAAGAACCTCATCATGACTTCAACTCATGACTACTTAATGTTCTTCACAAACTTTGGTAAGGCTTACAAGATCAAGGCTTACTCCATCCCAGAAGGTTCACGTACAGCTAAGGGTACTAACGTAGTTAACTTCCTTTCACTCATTACTAAGGAAAGAGTTACTGCAGTAATGCCTATTAACGAATTTAGTGAAGATAGATTCTTAATCGCTGTTACAAAGCAAGGTATTATCAAGAAGACGGCACTTTCCGAATTCGATACTAATAGAACTACAGGACTTATCGCTATGAAGCTCCACGATGACGATGAACTTATCGGTATCAAGGAGACTAACGGCAATAATAATGTAATCATCGTAACTAAGAACGGTAAGTGCATCTGCTTCAACGAAGACGACGTTCGTCCTATGGGTAGAATTGCTGGTGGTGTTCGCGCTATCAAGCTTGAAAAGGACGATGAAGTTGTAGCTATGGAACTCGTAGAACCTAAGCAAGAACTCTTAGTTGTTACTAAGAAGGGCTTCGGTAAGCGTACTAAAGTTGAAGACTACAAGATTCAGGTTAGAGGTGGCAAGGGCCTTCTCACATACGATAAGGCTAAGTTCTCTAAGACTGGTGAATTAGTAGGCGCTATGGTAGTTGATAACCAGGACGAAGTTCTCTTAATCAACTCCGATGGTATCATCATCCGTATCCCTGCTTCCGATATCTCCAAGCTCGGCCGTGCAACTCAAGGTGTAAAGATCATGAATGTTGCAGAAGATGCTAACATCATCTCACTTGCAAAGGTTATCAGAGAAGATGAAGTGGATAACGAAGAACCACAGGCAAAGAAAAGCTCAAAAAAGGACGATGATGGCGGCCAAGAGCAAATGACATTCTAAAATAATAGACGGCGCTTTATAAGCGCCGCCTCCACTATTAAAAATAGAAAGGCAAAACCATGAAAAGAGTATTTTCCGGTGTACAACCTACAGGAAATATACATTTAGGTAACTATCTCGGTGCTTTCAAGCAGTTCGTAGAACTTCAGAACGAAGACGCAGAATGCGTATATTGCATTGTAGATGACCATGCTTTGACTCTTCCTCAGGATCCAAAAGCACTAAGAAAGAGCATTTTGGATGTAGCTTCTATATACCTTGCTGTAGGAATTGATCCTAAAAAATCGATTTTATTCGTGCAGTCGGAAGTTAAAGAGCACACAGAGCTCGGCTGGATTCTTAACTGCCAAGCTAACACTGGCGAACTTTTCCGCATGACTCAGTTCAAAGCAAAGAGCCAAGGAAAAGAATCCGTCGGAGCAGGCCTTTTAACTTATCCAGTTTTGATGGCAGCAGATATTTTGCTCTATGATACTGACATCGTACCTGTAGGAAACGATCAGAAGCAGCACATCGAGCTCACTCGTGACCTCGCTATTCGTGTAAACAACAAGTACGGAGAAACTTTCAAGGTTCCAGACGGAAAGTTCATGAAGGCAGGGGCTAGAATCATGTCCCTCGATGATCCAACTGCTAAGATGTCAAAATCTAATGAAAACATCCACTCCAGAATTTCACTTTTGGATGATGATAATAAGATTAAAAAATCCATCATGAAGGCAACTACTGACTCTGACGGATTGATTAAGTTCGATATCGATAATAAACCAGGCGTTTCAAATCTTCTCACAATTTATAGCACACTTTCAGGTACTCCTATAGCAGACCTCGAAAAGCAATATGAAGGTAAGGGCTACGGAGATTTCAAGAAGGATTTAGTAGAAGTTACTGTAGAAGCACTTCGCCCCATCAAGGAACGCTATACTGAAATCCGTGAGTCCGATGAGCTCAACAAAATCTTAGATGATGGTGCTGAGCGCGCACGTGCTATCGCAGAAAAGACAATGAAGCGAGTTAGAGAAAACTTCGGTTTGGGTAGATAATGTATATAAAAAGAATTATATTGAAAGATTTTCGTAATTACGAAAATCTTTCTTTACAATTTAATAGTAATGTGAATATCTTTCTCGGTAAAAATGCGCAAGGAAAGACTAATCTACTGGAGGCAATATATATTTCATCGCTCGGCAAATCCTTTAGAACTAACCGCGATAGTGAAATGATAGGCTTCGACAAGTCTTCTGCAAAGGTTTTCGTAGAAACAGATAAAGATGGTTACGAAGGATCGGTTGAAATAGTTATAAATCAGGATTCCAAGAAGTTTGTAAAAGTTGATGGTGTAAAAATTCGCAAATATTCCGAACTTCTAAAGAATGTTTATTCCGTAATTTTCTCACCAGAAGACCTAAAAATTGTCAAGGATGAACCAGAAAAGCGTAGAAAATTCGTAGACCGCGAACTTTGCCAGATAAAACCTTCATATTATGATAATTTATCAAACTATAAAAAAATTCTTTTAGAAAGAAATGCTTATCTAAAAGAAATTGAGATTGATAAAGAGGTTTTGGACGTTTGGGATATTCAACTTGCAAAATATGGTGCGAAAATTATCCATCAGCGAGCAGAATTCATAGAAAAAATCAATGAAATAAGCAGTAAAATTCATAAGTCAGTAACAAACGATAAGGAAAATCTCAGAATTGAGTATGATCCTAATGTAAAAATGTCAGAAGATAAGCTTACTTTAGAGGAATGTTTCTATGATATTCTAAAAGATTCATTTAATAATGATCTAAGACAGCGCACTACGACGCGCGGCCCACACAAAGACGATTTACAATTTTTCATAGATAATATAAATGTAAGAAATTATGGATCGCAGGGGCAGCAGCGAACGACCGCTCTTTCACTTAAACTTGCAGAACTCGCAATAATTAAGGAAGAGACGGGCGAAGATGCTATTCTTCTTTTGGATGATGTTATGAGTGAACTTGATTTTGAGAGACAGGAATTCTTAGTGAAAACTCTTAAAGATGTTCAACTTTTTATAACAACAACTGAAATTCCAGAGGAATTATTAAATAAATTCCCGAAGGGAAATATATATGAGGTTTCTCACGGAACAATAATTACAAAATAAAAGAACTTTATTATTAAAAATAAAGTTCTTTTTAATTTAATTTAAAAGGGATGTTTTACATCCCTTTATTTTTTACTGTGTAATTCTTACTGGAAGAACTAAATATTCATAATTATTTCCTGAAAGAGGAGTAATTAAGCATGGACTAACAGGTGTATTAAATAAGATTTTAATTTCATCATCATTAATAACCTTTAATGCATCAATTAAGTACTTAGAATTAAATCCTATTACTAAATCTTCTCCTTCTTTAGTAATTAATACGTTTTCTTTTACATTTCCTTCTTCAGATTTTGAAGTTATTTCAATATTATTTCCTTTAATATCTAATTTTATAAGATTATTCTTTCCTACTTTTGCGAGAAGTGATGCTCTTTCAATAGATTCTAATAAATCACCCTTATTAACAATTACTTTAATTTTAGATTCTTTTGGAAGAATATTATTATAATCTACAAAGTTTCCATCTAATAATGATAATTCAACTTTTGTATCATCTATAATAAATGTAGCTTTTTTATTATTCATATAAAAATCTACATTTCCTTCAAAATCTAAGTCATTAATAATTTTAGAAATTTCATTGATAGTTTTTGCAGGAATAATAATATTCTTTTCATTATTACTATTCATATTTTCTCTAGCAACAGCCATTCTAAAACCATCAAGTGCTACCATATTACATACATTTTCTTTTAATTCAATTAAAACGCCTGTAATAACTCCTCTTGATTCATCTATACTTGCAGAAAATGATGTTTTATCAATCATTTCTTTTAATATATCTTTATCAAATAAAATTTTTTCACTTAATTCTTCATTATTCATTAATTTAGGAAATTCATCTGCTGGAGATCCTACAATATTAAATTCAGAATTAGAGCATTTTATTAATACATTATTATTCTTTTCTTCTACAGTAATTATTCCTGAAGGAAGTTTTCTAACAATATCTCCAAATAATTTTGCTTGAACTACTACTGAACCAGTTTCAAAATTATCTACTTTAAAAGATTTTTCAATTGCAATTTCTAAATCTGATGCAGACATTGTTAATAAACCTGTTTCATCAATCTTTAATAAAATACCTTTTAAAATAGGAATTGTTGTTCTTGATGTGACAGCTTTAGAAACTGTATTTAATGCTTTTACTAAAGTATTTTGTTCACATGAAAATTTCATTAAAAATACCTCCGGTTTTTAAATCTTTATATTTATTTATAGTTGTCTTAGTAGTAAGGATTGTGGATAATGTGGATAACTCTTAAAATCCTTTATTTTACTAAGAATTTTATTATTTTTTAGCTGTGAATTAATTTATATTTTATCATTATTTTTAAGAAAATTTTATAATAAATGTGGATAAAAAAATTATTCTTTTAATTCTTCCTTCATTTCATTTATCATTTTTCTAAAATTATCATCTATTTTCATTTCTTCTTCAATCTTTTCACAAGCATATTTTACTGTTGTATGATGTTTACCACCAAATATTTTTCCAATCTGTGGTAACGAATTATCTGTTAATTCTCTTATTAAATACATAGCAACTTGTCTTGGAAAAGCAATTCTAGTATCACGCTTAGATGATTCAATATCAGCTAATTTAATATTATATTTTTTACATACTGCTTTTTTAATTTTTTCTGGTGTTACTTGCGTTTCTGTTCCAGATAAAATATCTTTTAAAATTTTCTTTGCAAAAGCAATATCAATTTTTTCATCAGGAATAAGTGTAGCGAATGAAATTACACGATTAAATGCACCTTCTAATTCTCTAATATTATCCTTGATTTTTTCTGCAATTAGGCAAATTACTGCATATATATCATCATCTACTACAAGATTAAAGTTTTCTGCTTTTTTACTTAAGATTGCAACACGTGTTTCATAATCAGGTGGTTGAATATCTGCAACCAAACTATATTGGAATCTTGAAGTGAGACGCTTATCAATTTTGTCTAATTTTAGAGGGGATCTATCAGAAGAAATAATAATTTGCTTATTTACACTATAGAGCTGCTCAAATGTGTGGAAAAATTCTTCTTGAGTTTGAGTTTTTCCTTCGAAAAATTGAATATCGTCAATCATTAAGACATCAACATTTCTATATTTAAGCTTAAAGTCTTCCATTTTATGTTCTTGAATTGCTTTAATAAGTTCATTCGTAAACATTTCGGAAGAAATATATAATACGTTGCATTTAGGATCACGCTTTAGAAGGTAAGTTCCTATAGCATGCATCAGGTGTGTCTTGCCGAGGCCAGGACCACCATAGATGAAAAGTGGGTTGTAAGCTTGGGAAGGAGATTCTGCTACTGCAACTGATGCAGCATGTGCATATTTATTGCAGCTACCTACAACGAAATTTTCAAAAGTAAATAAAGGGTTGAAGAGTTTTTCGTTATTTAATACTCTTCTGCTCTTTTTTGTTACTTTAACTTCTTCCTCAGCGATATATTCGTTGGAAGCCTTTACTACAACACGATAGTTAGTACCTAAACAATCAGAAAATGCTTCCTGAATAGATGCTAAATATCTGTTGTTGATGTTGTTAATAATGATGTCTTTACCATTATTTTCGGCAATTTCAAGATAAGCTATTGAGAGTTCCTCGTCTAGCTTATTGATTTTGAGCGGCTTGATCCATGTTTCGAATGCCACTGGTGTTAACTTTTGCTTAATAATTTGGCAAACTTTTTCCCAAATTTTTTCTTTTGATTGCATATTTCTCCCTACCTAAAGTCGTAGTGTGTCTATTTTACAACAAAAGTTATCCACAAGCAAGAAAAAGTTGTGGATAACTATGTATTTTTTATTAAAATTTTATCCTCAGAATTGTGAAAGTTTTCCACAGGTGGTGGATAAGTTTTCTTGACATAAAATACATTTTCTAGTATAATACTACCGCATATGTGTAATTGAAATTTAGATACACAGAAAGACATTTTAGAAAGGAGAAAGCACATGAAAGTTACATTACATCCTAAGAAGAGACAGAGAATGGTTGAACACGGTTTCCGTAAGAGAATGGCAACTAAGAACGGCAGAAAGGTTTTAAAGAGAAGAAGAGCTAGAGGCAGAAAGCAATTAACTGTTTAATTAGTTCGAATGCCCTAGAGGTTTAACGATGCTAAAAAATAATGTTTTAAGAAAAAAAGAGGATTTTCAGGCTGTTTATAACAAAGGAAAATCCTTTGGAGACAGATTTGTCGTCCTGTTCATCAAGAAGAACGGTCTAGACTACAATAGAACAGGTTTTTTGGCAAGTAAAAAAGTTGGAAATAGTGTGTGCCGAAACCGGGCACGGAGGCTAATGAGAGAAAGCTATAGACATATATCAGCTGGTTTGCCAGTCGGATACGATCTCATAATGATAGCCAGAGCCACTATTTCGGGGAAAAAGTGCATGGATGTTGAAAAATCTCTCACGTCATGCTTTGTTAAAGCCGGAGTACTTAGAAAATAATGAAATTTATTGGGAATGCCGTTAAACGGGTAATGATTTTAATGATAAGATTTTACCAAAAGTTTATCTCCCCTTTATTTCCGTCAAAATGCCGGTTTTATCCTACCTGCTCCACATATTTTATACAAGCATTAGAAAAATATGGAGTATTCAAAGGTAGTTATTTAGGAATTAAACGTATTTTAAAGTGTCACCCTTGGCATGAGGGAGGTTATGACCCTTTGAAATAATCGGAGGAATTAATGGGTATATTAGCAAAACCATTAGGCTACTTACTCACATGGATTTACCAGCTTGTTGGAAGCTATGGTTGGGCACTTGTGATTCTCACAGTCTTAATTAAGGGACTTCTTTTCCCTGTATATGTTAAGTCTATGAAGTCAACTATGAAAATGGGTGACCTTCAACCACAGGTTCAAGAAATCCAGCAGAAGTACGCTAAAGATCAAGCTCTCATGAATCAGAAGATTCAAGAACTTTACAAGGAAAACGGCGCTAGTGCTACTGGCGGTTGCCTTCCTATGGTAGTTCAGATGATCGTAATCATGGGATTATTTACTTTGCTTAGAAATCCTATGCAGTATATTGCTTCAGAGGATATGATTTTCGCTATACACGAGTCTTTCTTATGGATCAAAGACTTAGCTCAACCTGACTTATGGATACTTCCAATCGGTTCAGCTATCGGTACTTACTTAGCTCAAGCATTCAACCCTACTACTAACAACAACCAGGCGCAGGGTCAAGCAATGATGAAGCTTATGAAGTATTTCTTCCCTATCATGATCCTTTGGATGGCAAGAAGCTATCCTGCAGGACTTGCAATTTACTGGTTTGGTAGCCAGATTATCCAGATTGGATATAACTTTGCATTAAATGCGATGAGAAAGAAAGAAGCTAAAAAGAAGAAAGCAAAGGGCAAGAAGAAAGCAGCATAATTAACGGAGGAAAATATATGGATTTTTCTGAAAAATGGGGAACTAGTGTAGACGAAGCCGTACAGCTCGCTTTACAAGATTTAGGTCTTTCCATTGACGAAGTTGATGTTACTGTGCTCGAAGAACCTTCGAGAGGATTCTTTGGAATCGGATCGAAGCTCGCGTTAGTTCGCGTTGAAAGCAAAGCTGCAAAGCAAGAAGCTCTTAAACAAGCCAAGAAAGAAGCTTTACCAAAAGCTCCTAAGGCAGAAACTAAAAAGCAAGAAAAGGCTGAAAAGCCAGTAACAAACAAACCTGCCAACAAAAAGGCAGAAAAAAAGCCTGCAAAGAAAGAAAAGCAGGAAGCTCCTAAGTTCGATATTCCAGAAGAGCCAATCATCGCTCGCGTTCCAGAAGAGGACTTAGAGGTAGTGACTGAGAATCCAGCACTCACTTTCTTAACTGATGTGGTTAAGGAAATGGGCTTAGAAGTAGAGATTAGTGCAAAGGGCAACAAAGAAGTTCTTTATATCGATCTCGACGGCAAGGATTCCGGTACAATTATCGGTAAGCGCGGACAGACATTGGATGCAATCCAGTATCTTACAAGTCTTGTCGTTAATAAGGACGAATCAAATTACGTTAGAGTAGTAGTTGACGCTGAAGGCTACAGAGCAAAGAGAGAAAAGACTCTTGAACTCTTAGCAGTTAGACTTGCTAACAAGGTTACTAAGACTAGAAGAAGCGTTAAGTTAGAACCAATGAATCCTTATGAAAGAAAGGTTATTCATTCAACACTTCAAAATCACCCAACTGTAACAACACGTTCAGAGGGTCAAGATCCATACAGAAGGGTCATCATAGAATTAAAGTAGTTTGATAGGGCGGCCCGTGTTTATCGCGGGCCCTTTTGTTTAAAAGGTATGAATAGTTATTCAGATACAATCGCTGCAGTCGCAACTGCGCAGGGCGAAGGCGGCATAGGCATAGTTAGAATATCGGGACCTGAGGCCCTTGCTATAGTTAGCAAGGTTTTTAGTCGTGCTGAAAAACTTGCGCCTAATGCTTTAGTCTATGGTCATATAGTGGATAACTTTAGCGGTGAAAAGATCGATGAGGTTATGACTTGCTACATGAAGGCACCTCATTCATATACTGTTGAGGATGTAGCAGAAATCCAGTGCCATGGAAGCATTGTATCTCTTAGAAAGATTTTGGCGCTCGTATTAAAGAACGGCGCGCGCCTCGCAGAGCCAGGAGAATTCACAAAGAGGGCTTTCCTAAATGGCAGACTCGATTTGACTCAGGCGGAGGCAGTAATAGATCTTATCAGAGCAAAGTCGGACAAAACATTTGATGTTGCGCTTGGCCAACTCTCCGGCAAGTTTTCAGATAAGATCAGAGAAATTAGACAGAAGCTTGTAGATGTTCTCGTGAATATCACAGTGAATATAGATTATCCGGACGAAGATATTGAAATTTTAACTTATGAGAAGTTATTGGCAGGCCTTAGGGAAGTTATGTCAGAAATTAGTGCGCTACTTGCAACTTCTGACACTGGACGAATCATAAAGGAAGGCCTGAATGTATCTATTATAGGAAAGCCAAACGTAGGAAAGTCATCTCTCATGAATGCACTCCTAAAGGAAACGAGAGCAATTGTAACTGCAATTCCAGGAACTACGAGAGACACGATAGAAGAACAGGTGACAATCCGTAATATCCCTGTGGTTTTGACTGATACTGCTGGTATAAGAAAAACAGATGATATCATCGAAAAGATTGGCATAGAAAAGAGCAAGGAAGCATTTAACCGCGCGGACTTGGTTATTTTTATGGTTGATAACAGCCTGCCATTAAACGATGAAGATTATGAAATAATGGATTATATCGGTAATCGTAAGGTTATCGTTTTAATAAATAAAGTTGATCTTGAAGGAAAACTTGAAAAGGCCGTTCTAAAAGAGAAGATGCCTAATGCCAAGATAATTGAGACATCGATTGCAAACGATATGGGTCTGGACTTAATTGAGCAAGAGATAGAGGGCATGGTCTACGGTGGCAAAGTTCGCACCGGAGATAGTTTGCTGGTTACGAATGTTAGACACAAGGCACTCATGGAAGAGGCAAAGGGTGAATTAGAAGAAGCTATCCAGATGACAGAAGGAAGAGAACCTCTCGAATTCTTGGAGATCAATGTTAACCGTGCATACGAACTTCTCGGTTTGATTATAGGCGAAGCCGTAGAAGACGATATATTAAATGAAGTATTTAGTAGGTTCTGCCTAGGAAAGTAGAAAAAATGGAAAGAATTTTGATGGGCGAATATGATGTAATAGTCGTAGGTGCTGGCCACGCAGGTTGCGAGGCTGCTTTAGCATGCGCCCGTATGGGAATGAAAACTTTGATGTTTTCAATAAATCTGGAAGCAATCGCAATGATGCCTTGCAATCCTTCAATTGGAGGAACAGGAAAGGGACATCTGGTCAGAGAAATCGATGCACTCGGCGGAGAGATGGGTAAGAATATCGATAAGACATTCATCCAGATTAAGATGCTGAACACTGCAAAGGGACCAGCTGTACATTCTTTGAGAGCTCAGGCAGATAAGAATAAATATCACATCGAGATGAAGAAGACTATCGAGTCTACACCGAACCTCGATATGAAGCAGGGCGAAGTAGTAGAACTTGTCGTAGAAGACGGCAAGGTAAAGGGTGTTGTCACAAAGACTCACACATACTACGAAGCAAAGGCAGTAATCATTGCAACAGGTACTTTCCTCGGTGGAAAGATCTTTATAGGAAGCAGTAATTATCAGTCAGGACCTAACGGACTTGCTCCAGCCATCGAATTTTCGGATAGCTTGAGAAAAGCAGGTGTTAAGCTTAGAAGATTTAAGACCGGAACACCAGCTAGATGCTTAGGTTCAAGTCTTGACTATTCCAAGATGACTCCACAGTATGGCGACGAAAAAATCGTACCATTCTCCTTTATGGATGATGACATCGGAGAAAACAAAGGACTTTGCTGGTTATCATATACTAATGAAGAAACGCACTCTGTAATCAGAGCGAACTTCTCCAGATCTGCGCTATTCGGCGGACAGATTGAGGGTATCGGACCAAGATATTGCCCTTCCATCGAAGACAAGATTAATCGCTTTAGCGATAAAGAACGTCATCAGCTCTTTATCGAGCCAGAGGGCTTAGACACTGATGAAATGTATATTCAGGGAATGTCCACTTCTCTTCCAGAGGACGTGCAGAGAGATTTCTATAAGACTATCCCTGGCCTAGAAAATATCAGAATCGTGCGTGCAGCTTATGCGATTGAGTATGACTGTATCGACCCACAGGACTTGAAATTAAATCTTGAATATAGACATGTGGAAAATCTTTTCTGCGCAGGTCAGTTCAACGGCTCTTCCGGTTATGAGGAAGCCGCAGCTCAGGGTCTTATGGCAGGTATCAACGCTGCTCTTAAGCTACAGGGTAAGGAACCTTTCATCCTTGGACGTGATGAAGCATACATCGGAGTACTTATCGATGATATGATTACGAAGGGAACTAACGAGCCATATAGAATTATGACTTCGAGATGTGAATACAGACTTCTTTTGAGACAGGATAATGCAGACTTAAGACTGACAGAAAAAGGATATCAAATTGGTCTTGCTACAGAAGAGCGTTATCAGAGATACTTAAAGAAGAAGGAAAATGTAGCAAAGGAATTGCAGCGCCTGGAGGAGACAACTGTTACTCCAAAGGAAGCCAACGAATATTTGGTAAAAATTGGAACTTCTGAGCTCGAAGGTAGAGAAAGCCTTGCAGAACTTTTGAAGCGTCCACAGGTAACTTATGAGAACTTGGCCGAAATCGATAAGAATCGCCCTGAATTAAGTTATCACGAGATCACTCAGCTCGAGGTTCAAATCAAGTATGAGGGATATATCACAAAGCAGCTTCAGCAGATTGAAAGATATAAGAAGCTAGAAAACCGTAAGCTCCCACAAGATTTAGAATATGATCAGATCGATGGCCTAAGAATTGAAGCTAGACAGAAACTCTCTAAGGTTAAGCCAGAGTCAATCGGTCAGGCATCCAGAATCTCTGGAGTTTCGCCTGCTGACATCAATGTTCTCATGGTTTACTTAGAGAAGAAGAGAAGAACTAATAATTAGTGAAGATGGTCGCGATAAAGCGGCAAATAGAGAAATGATTGACGAAAAGTTAAAACTTTATATGGAGGGAATCTTAGAAGCCAACGAGTATGTGAACTTGACAGCGATTACAGATCCTGCTGAATTTGAGGTAAAGCACATAATCGATTCTTTGGCATGCATAGATTTTGAAGAATATAAAGCGGCAAAGAAAATCATTGACGTGGGCACAGGTGCAGGCTTCCCGGGAATTCCTCTTGCAGTGAACTCTCCAGAAAAAGAATTCGTGCTCATGGATTCTCTAAAGAAAAGATTAAACATCATCGATGGGCTCGCAGAAAAGCTCGAGATAAAAAATGTGACTACTGTCCATGCTAGAGCCGAAGAACTCGCAAAGGATAAAAACCATAGAGAAGCGTACGACCTTTCGGTTTCGCGCGCTGTGGCTAATCTCGCAACACTTTCGGAATATTGCCTACCTTTCATAAAGGTTGGCGGTTACCTTTTAGCATACAAAGGACCTGAAGCGGACGATGAAGTAAGAGAAGCAAAGAAAGCCATAGAAATTCTCGGCGGAAAGGTGAAAGAGATTCGCACCGTAGAAATGGAAAAATATGGAATTAATCATAAAATAGTTATTATAGAGAAGGTTAAGGCGACGCCTGGCAAATATCCTAGAAAAGCAGGCACGCCAGCAAAGGAGCCAATCAGGTGATGTTTCACGTGAAACATTTTTAAAAATTTTGGTGGAAAAAAATTAACAAATAGGGTATAATGTCGATACATATAAAATCAGGGAGGAAATATTGTGGGAAAAGCAATAGCAATCTTTAATCAAAAGGGTGGAGTTGGAAAGACAACTACAAATATTAACTTGGCCGCTTGCTTAGCGCTGAAGGGTAAAAAAGTCTTAATCGTAGACATCGACCCACAGGGCAATACTACAAGCGGTATTGGTGTTGCAAAGAAATCACTCAAGCACACCGTTTACAATATACTCATAGATAAGGACTACGACCCTAGAAAGGCCATCGTCAAGACATCCGTTAAGGGTTTGGATTTGATCCCTGCTAGCGTTGACTTGGCCGGCGCTGAGGTAGAACTCGTAGGTATCGAGGGAAGAGAGAGCACTTTAAAGAAGGGTTTGGACAAGGTAAGAGATAATTATGACTATATCTTTATCGATTGCCCACCTTCACTCGGACTTTTAACTATCAACTCACTCACAGCGGTTGATAGTGTGCTCATCCCAATTCAGTGCGAATTCTATGCGCTCGAAGGTGTAAGCCAGCTCGTAAGCACAATAGATCTCGTAAAAAGAAGTTTGAATTCAAGACTCACAGTTCAGGGTGTAATCCTGAGCATGTTTGATGGTAGAACAAACCTTTCGGTACAGGTAGTACAGGAAGTTAAAAAATATTTTGGTGATAAGGTTTATGCGACAGTAATTCCTAGAAATGTTAGACTTGCCGAGGCTCCAAGCTTTGGTATGCCTATCACAGAGTATGACCCTAAGTCAAAGGGTGCTATCGCTTATATGGAATTCGCTGACGAGTTCTTAGATTTGGAGGAAGGCTAAATGGCAGCTAAAAAAGGTGGATTAGGTAGAGGTTTAGATGCACTATTCGCTGATGCAGTAGTTGTAGAGCCAGTTGCTACCAAAGAAGAAACAAATGCTCCAAAGGAAGAAGACTCCGCGGAACGCGTAAAATATATTGCAATTCATGACATTAAGCCAAATTTGAACCAGCCTCGTAAAGTTTTTAACGAGGAAAAGATTGAGGAATTATCCAAGTCTATTACAGAACACGGCATAATTCAGCCAATCGTGGTAAGAAATAAGGGTAAAAACTATGAAATCGTAGCAGGTGAACGCCGCTACAGAGCAGCAATCAAGGCAGGTCTTACTGAGGTGCCTTGTTTGGTGCGCGAATTATCTGATGATGAGAACATGCTCCTCGCAATCATTGAAAACATGCAGAGAGAGGATTTGAACCCAGTTGAAGAAGCTGAGGGACTCAATCAGATGATTACTACATTCAAGATGACTCAGGAGCAGGTTTCCAAGAGCGTAGGCAAGAGTAGACCTTATATTGCCAACGCTTTGAGGCTCTTAAAGCTTCCAGAGTACATCCAGGATGCTATTTCCAATGGTAAAATCTCTGCGGCTCACGGTAGAACACTGGTTACTGTAGCCAATGAAGATTATAGAAAGCGCCTTTTAGAAGAGATTATTAGCGAAGGTTTGTCAGTTAGAGAGACTGAAAAGATTGTAGCTAAGCTTGGAAAAGCTAAAAAGGCACCAAAAGCTAAGGAAAAGAACGCTGATCTCGCAAGGGTTGAAGCCGAATTAAAGGAAGCCTTAGGCACTAGAGTAAAGATCAATCAAGCAGGTAAAAAAGGCAAGATTGAGATTGAATATTTTTCAAAAGACGAACTCGAGCGACTCATAGAACTCTTGAAAACACTGGGTTAGCGCGATTTGTTCCACGTGAAACAATGACAACAAAACAGACTAAAAATTTAATAGCAGCAGTACCTTTACCGCTTCTTGTAATAAACCGTCAAGGTAAGATTATCGATGCTAACGAAAAGATGAGCGAGGTTTTCTTATATAGCGGTTTGAAAGATGCGGATATTTTCGCACTTACAGGCCACAAGGCAGAAGAAATCTTCCAGTCAGTAGAATCTGGCGAGCGTCTCGTGGTAGAGCGTAATGATAAGGTGTTTAGACTGAACCCATCCATTGATGGAGACCCTAAAGACGAAAACGCAACATGCTTTATCATCTTCTTTGATATCACTAATTTTGAGGGTTTGAAGGAGAGATATAACAGCGAAAAACCATGCGCTTTACACATTGAAATCGATAACTATGAAGAGCTCATAAACCCAACTGGCACAAGGCCAAACATGGATTTGGCTAACGAAATTGATGGTCTGATCAGAACATGGGCAGGCGCATTCAATGCGACAGTAACAAAGATAGACAATAGCAGCTATATCGGTTGGTTTGAGCAGGAGCATCTGGATGAAATTGTCGAGACTAACTTCAGCGTTTTAGATAAGGTCAGAGCGCTCGAAACAGGAGAAGACTTCCCAGCTAGCCTTTCCATCGGTATTGGCGTAGGCGGAAAGACCATGGCAGAGACTGAAGAATTCGCCGAGGCAGGTCTTGAACTTGCCTTAGGTCGCGGTGGAGACCAAGCCGTAGTTAGAAGAAAGCTCAAGAGCGAATTCTATGGTGGCACTATTCAGGCAGTAGAAAAGAATAATAAGGGTAAAGCGCGTATCTTCGGGCACGCCCTTAAACAGCTCATAGATCAATCAAAGAATGTAATGATTATGGGCCATAGAGTTGCCGATATGGACAGCTTTGGCGCTGCTCTTGGAATTGCGAGAAGCGTTGTGTTGGCTGAGAAAAAGGCATATATCGTTATCGACGAAGTCACAGATTCATTGCGTGCAATCTACGACGAGGCAAAAGCTCAAGAAGAGTATGAAATCATCAGTTCTGAGCGTGCTTTAGAAATCGCAACAGAAGATAGTTTGTTGGTTGTGGTAGATACGCATAGACCTAGTTTGGTTCAGTGCCCAGGCCTTTTAGAAATCTCAGAGAAGATTGCTCTAATTGACCATCATAGACGTGTCGAGGACTTCATCGAAGATGCGACGCTCACATACATGCAGAGCTATGCATCATCCGCATCTGAAATGGTTGCTGAGATTCTTCAGTTCATTACTTCAAAGAAAGAGATTTTAAAGACTGAAGCGGAGGCACTTTTAGCAGGCATCATGGTTGATACGAATAGCTTTGCCGTAAAGACAGGTGTTAGAACGTTTGAAGCTGCCGCTTGGCTTAGACGCCAGGGCGCAGACCCTACGGAGATTAAGCGCTTCTTCCAAGAGGACATCACTAAAGTTAAACTCAAGTCCGATGCTCTCGCAAGGACAGAGGTAATAAACGGCGAGATTGCCATCACATTCATAAAGGAAGTTTCCAAGGAAAGTCAGATCCTTTGTGCGCAACTCGCAGAACAGCTTTTGACTATCAAGGGAATCAAGAGTTCGTATGTGCTCGGAACTAATAATGAGGGTAGAACCGTAATCAGCGCTCGCTCACTTGGCGAGGTTAATGTCCAAGTTGTCATGGAAAAAATGGGTGGTGGCGGTCACTTATCTGTAGCAGCCGCACAGGTTGACATGACGATAGACGAAGCAAAATGTAAAATATTGGAAATTTTGGAGGCAAAATAGATGGAAGTTATTTTATTACAAGATGTTAAAGGAACAGGCAAGGCTGGCGATATCGCTAAGGTTAGCGATGGCTATGCTAGAAACATGCTCTTCCCTAAGAAGCTCGCAGTAGAAGCTACAGCTGCTAACAGAAAGAACCTTGAAAAGCAGAAGGAATTAGAAGCAGCAAAGCGTGCCGCAGAAAAGGCAGAAGCTGAAGCTACTAAGGCAAAGCTCGATAAGGCATCAGTTACAATAAAGACAAAAGCAGGCGAAAACGGTAAGATTTTCGGTTCCATCACATCCATGGATATTGCCGATGAATTATCAAAACAGGCAGGCATCACAGTAGATAAGAAAAAAATCCAGTTAGACAATCCAATCAAATCTGTTGGAGAGTTAACTGTTGCTATCAAGCTTTACCCAGAGGTAACAGCTAATTTAAAGGTTAACGTAGTTAGCGAATAGGAGAAAATCATGATTGAAAGAATCCCTCCTCATAATGACGAAGCGGAACGTTCAGCACTTGGCGCAGTAATGCTCGACAAGGATAAACTTTTCGATGTTTTGCAGACGGTGAAGGCTGACGACTTCTATAACGAAAACCACAAAGAAATATATAACGCAATCAATGAGCTCGCCCAGGCAGATAAGCCTGTAGATGTGCTCACGGTTTGCGAGGAGCTAAAAAGCAGAAAGTCACTCGATATGGTCGGTGGCCGTGCTTATATTGCAACTCTCACATCTGAAGTTCCATCCACGGCAAACGCAGTAGAATACGCCAAAATCGTAGCAGAGAAGTCAACACTTCGTAAGCTCATCAAGGCAAGCGAAGAGATTGCAAACAAGAGCTACTCATTAGAATTGGATGCAAGCGAAGTAATCAACTATGCAGAGTCCAGCGTGTTCGGAATTTCACAGAAGAACCAGATAAACGAATTCTCTGACTTGCAGCCGATTTTACTAGAAAATCTTAGAATCATCGACGAAGCTTCACAAAACAAAGATAAAATTGTAGGTGTTCCTTCGGGATTCAAAGACCTCGATGAAAAGACATCCGGCTTCCAAAAGTCCGATCTTGTTATTGTGGCTGCGCGTCCAGCTATGGGAAAGACTGCATTCGCACTTAATATTGCGCTTCAGTCCGCAATCAAGGCTAATTCATCCGTTATGATATTCAGCCTCGAAATGTCCAAGACTCAGCTCACACAGAGATTGCTCTCCATGCAGGCAAGAGTTGAGATGCAGAAATTAAAGCAGGGTGACCTCGATCGTAAGGATTGGGACCGCATCGCTTTTGCAGTAGATGAATTAAACAACACAAAGATTGCCATAGACGACACACCTGGCCTTTCCATTATGGAAATGCGTAACAAGTGCCGTCGTAGAAAAGCGCAAGCCGGCTTAGACTTGATCGTGCTCGACTACTTACAGCTCATGAATTTTGCTGGAAGGGCAGATTCACGTCAGCAGGAAATCAGTATCATGTCACGTAACCTAAAGCAACTCGCTCGTGAGATGGAATGCCCAATCATCGTACTTTCACAGCTTTCTCGTGCGCCAGAGCAGAGACCTGACCACAGACCTATGCTTGCGGACTTAAGAGAGTCTGGTTCTATCGAGCAAGATGCCGACATGGTAATTTTCCTCTATAGAGATGATTACTATAACGAAAATACAGAGACTCCAGGCGTATGTGAAGTAAACATCGCAAAGCACCGTTCCGGTCCTACTGGAAAGGTAGAACTCGCTTGGATTTCTAAGTACACTAAGTTTAGCGATAAAGCAAAAGCGTTCTAAGGAGAAAGAATGAATTTTAAGAAGGTCGACATTAAGGACTTTTACCTTTTGACAACCGAAGTTGAGAATTTGTTCATTAACGAAGTATTGCCGGAAGCCCCAGGAGATTACGTTAAAGTATATCTCTATGCGCTCATGTCAGCTGAGAATCAGCCAGAGCTTACTAACGAAAGGCTCGCGCAGATTTTGAAGCTTCCAGAAGATACAGTCTTAAGTGCGTGGAACTATTTTCAAGAAGCTGGGCTCATCAGGAAAAAGCCTAATAATAAACCAGGAAAATTTAATTTTGATATAGAATTTGTAAGCCAGAGAGACTTGCTCTATGGCAACATCGATAAGGATGCGAACTTCGTAAGTTTCACACACGAAGAAGAAACAAGCGATACTTTCTATGATGGTGAAGCATATAGAGAAGTGATCGCTTTTGTGGAGGAAACTACCGGAAGAATGCTATCTGCAAAGGACCTCAAAGAGATCACATCGTGGATAGACGATTTGGGCGCAACCGTAGATGTTATCGAGGCTGCAACTACTTATTGCACTGAGCACATGAAGACCAATGTGAACTATATCGCAAAGGTTGTCATGCAGTGGACGGAGGATGGATATAGGACAAAAGAAGATGTCGAAAACCATCTAAAGACGATAGGAGAGAGGCAGACTTGTTACAAGCGAATCATCCAGTCACTCGGTCTTAACCGTGCGGCAACTTCCGCCGAAAAGCGCATGATCGATGTGTGGATGGATGAGTGGCGCTACAACCTTGATAGAATCCTCGAAGCTTGTGACAAGACGATATCAACAGCCAATCCAAATCTGAATTACGTCAATAAGGTTCTCGAGAACTGGAAGAAGGACGCAGCAGAACTTGGACGTGATGTTAATAATAAACTCACTGTAAATCAGCAAGTTTTGAACAGTTTCTATGAACACTTAAGAGAGGAAGCAAAGGAAAAAGCCAGAGCCCGCCTCGAAGAGGTTTATATCAAACTACCTCGCATAAAAGAGCTCGATTGCGAATTAAAAGAGCTCGGTACAGAACTTTCGATGGGAGTCTTAAAGGGACTTTCGAAAGAAGAACGCGAGAGATTAAAGAATGCAATTCAAAAGAACGAAGCCGAGAGGGGAGCTCTTTTGACAGAAAATAATTTCGCACTGGATTACACGGATGTGAAGTTTAGATGCGAAAAGTGCGGCGACACTGGTATTGATGAAGATGGCCAGCGCTGCACATGTGTAAAACAAAGAATCGGAGAAGCTGAGTTATGGCAGCAAAGCCAAAAGTAAAAGTTAATAAAAAAGCATCCGAAAAAGCTAAGCGTAAGGAGCGCCAGAACATCGAAGCAAAGCGTTCCGGAGAAGTTGACCAAAAGAAGCAGCGCGAAGAATTAAGGAAACTTAAAGCCCAAGAGAAAGCTCGCGACAAGCGCGCAAAGGAACTCGAGAAGGCCATAGTTAAGCGTGAAAGAGAGCGTGAGAAGCTCGAAAAGGCAAAGCAGAAGGCAGCTGAGGAGCGCGAGAAGTACGAGAGAATGAGAGCTAAAAACGATAAGGTTGAAGAACTCAATCGTATCAAGCAGCTCGAAGAGGTTAAGAAGGCAGAACTCGAACTTGAAATCCAAGAAGAGGCAGCCGAGCAGCGCAGATTAGCAAGAGAAGCGAAGAAAAAGAGTAAAGAAGAAAAGCAGGAAAAGGCTGAGCGCGCCAAAGAGACGAAGGCAGAAAAGGAAGCTAAGCAAGCACTCGAAAAGGAAGCTAAGCAAGTACTCGAAAAGGAAGCTAAGCCAAAGAGAGAAAAAAAGGCAAGACCTGATAGGAAGAGCGCCTTTGCGAAACTAAAGCCTATCAATCCGAAAAAGAAGCGCGATCACGAAGAACTTACTGACATCGAAAGAATCGCTGCTTATCTAATCACAGTTGTAGATATTTCTATCGATGTAATGGAATGGGCTATTAGAAGACTCGCCATTACTTTCCTTAGAAGATTCTACACTTTGCGTCTTGCAATCCATAGGAATGTTCGTACGATCATCAAAGATGGAGCGCTCATAGTTGTAGCGATACTCATTTTATTGGTTTGCTTCACATCGATTACTGACTACCAGTATTCTTACAATGGTAAGGTGCTCGGAATAGTTAGGGAGCAAAGCGACGTACTCGATATTTTGGACCTCGTATCGGACGAACTTTCACTCGAGTACGATTCGAATATAAGAATTAACCCGGATAGAGATATTTCGTTCATGACGGTGTTCTCGATGAATCAAGACATTGACGATCAGGATACAATCTTGAACAAACTCACACACATGGGTCAGATTCAGACTCAGGCCTATGCGATAACGGTAAACGGAGAGTCGATTGCGGTATTAGAGAGCGAGAGACACGCCCAGAACGTGCTCATCAATATACAGCAGCTTTACTTAGACCCTGACGAAGAGTATTCGGAAGTTGGATTCTCTGAGGACGTTAAGATTGAAGAGGTTAGTGTAAAACTTTCCGACATCACTAACGTTGAAGACGCAACTCAGTACATTAAGTCAGGTGCAGTCCAAGCGAAGGAATATACCGTAGTGCCTGGAGATACGCTCTACGGCATTGCAGAAAAGAACGGTATCACATATGCTGAACTTAAAGCTATGAACCCTAACATTAAGGATACAATGGTTATCCATTCGGGAGATAAGTTTAAGGTTCAGGTAGAAGTTCCACTCGTAACTGTTAGAACTGTCGGCATCAGTACATTCGCTGAAGCTATTCCATACGAAACAGAATATAAAGAATCATCTGCATACTATGTAGGTGAATCCATTACAACAAAGGCCGGCAAGAATGGTAGAATGTCTGTAACTGCAGAGCTCATAAAGGAGAATGGTGTTGCAGTAGGAAGAGAAGATATTTCATCCTTCGTACTCGTAGAACCTACTACAAGAATCGTGGTAAAGGGTACTAAGCCAACTCCACCAAAGCAGGGTACAGGCACATTCAAGAAACCTGTAAATTATAGAATCAACTCCGGTTACGGCATGCGTAATGGTAGAATGCATAAGGGTGTCGATATGGCATGTCCGGTTGGAACAGCTGTAAGAGCGGCCGATGGCGGTACAGTAATCATGTCCAAGTGGTACGGCGATTATGGTTACTGCGTAGAGATAGACCATGGTGGCGGATATGTAACACTTTATGGTCACAACAGCAAGCTTGCGGTTAAGGTTGGCGAAAAGGTTTACCAAGGTCAGATTATCGCTTACTCAGGTAACACCGGTAGATCGACCGGCCCACACTGCCACTTCGAGATCATGTATCTTGGCAAGAACGTTAACCCAGCAAAATATCTATAGAGGCATTTATGACAAAGAAAAAAGCAGTTAAAAAGTTAATAATTTTCCTAGTTATTTGCGGGCTGCTTTGCTTTGTTGCCTTAAAAGCTAAAACAATAATTCAGTTATCAAACGAAAAGTCCAAGCTGCTCGAAGAACAGCAAAACTTGATACAGCAAAAGGAAAACCTGCAGCTTGAACTTGATAACATAAGCACTGAAGAGTATATAGAGAACCTCGCCAGACGTGATCTGAAATTGATTAAAAAAGACGAGTTACTCTATATCATCTCAGGTGAATCCGACAAGGACGAGAAACAGTAAACATGCAAAGTGAAAAGCTAAAAATTAAAGAAGCCATCGTTGTCGAAGGTAGAGACGACACGATAGCCATTAATCGCGCTTTGGATTGCATCACAATCGAGACACACGGCTTTGGGATTAAAAAAGAGACGTGGGAGATTTTAGAAAAGGCCTATAACGAAAAAGGACTCATAGTTTTCACTGATCCGGACTTTAGTGGCGAGGAAATCAGACGAAAGATTATGGCAAAGTTCCCTGATTCGAAAGAGGCTTTTTTAACGAGAGGCGATGCGACGAAAAAGGGTGACATCGGTATAGAAAACGCCGAACCAGAGGCAATAATAAATGCGATAAAAAAAGCGCATTTTACAGAAGACCACGAAAAAGACGAGTTCACAATGGATGACCTGGTTCAGGCTAGACTAGCAGGAGACCCAGAAGCAGCAATTAGACGCGAAAAGCTTGGCAAGCTACTCGGAATCGGATACTCAAATGCAAAGACGCTTCTAAAAAAGCTTAACAAATATAACATCAGCCGCGAGGAGTTCGAGGCAAAACTTAAAGAAATTTAATGAAACTTTATACACCTTCTACAATTAAAGATATTCAGGGAAGATATGGCTTCAAGTTTTCAAAATCGCTTGGGCAGAATTTCCTAACTGATAAAAATATAATCGATCAGATTATTGAAGGCTCACAGATTGGGCCAGAGGATACAGTTATAGAGATTGGACCAGGCATAGGAGTCATCACATACGAACTTTGCAAGCTCGCAAAGAAGGTAATAGCGATAGAGCTCGACACGAACCTCATTCCTATCCTTCATGAGACACTCGCAGAATTCGACAATGTGGAGGTTCTAAACCAAGACGTGCTAAAGACCGATCTCATTGGACTTTGCGACGGGCCGACTAAGGTTATCGGTAACCTGCCATATTACATAACAACTCCTATCATCATGAAGATCCTAGAGGACGGCGTGCTTTGCGATTCAATTACAATCATGATGCAAAAGGAAGTTGCGGACAGAATCAAAGCGAACCCAGGTGGTAAGGATTACGGCGCACTTACGGTTGCAGTTCAATACTACTGCACAGTTGAAACATTAGCCGATGTGCCAAAAGAAGTTTTCGTGCCTCGCCCATCCGTAGATTCTACAGTGCTTAAACTCAATGTCCGCGAGGAAAAGCCGGTCGAAGTTCATGACCGCGACCTTTTCTTTAGGGT
>JAZQQK010000016.1:0-33816 GCA_045629065.1 Anaerovoracaceae bacterium
GGCCTCCCAGATGGCTCTAGTGGCCTGCGCTTTTTTGAGTGAAATGTACATTACCGTCTCTTCCATTCCGTGGTAGAAAGGGATGTTTTCGTTCACATCTGCCGGCAGCACGATCGGGTCGTAGCCGTGAGCTTTTAGGAGTTCGATTCTTCTCGGTGACTTTGATGCGAGTATTAATTTTTTATTAGTATAGTCTTCCATATTTCAATTATACCATAAACGCCCTAAAATGCTACATAATATGACAATTATTTGCACACCCCCTTGACAACTTTTCCTACGCATGGGAATATGAATCGAGCCATATTGTAATATGGCTCTTTTATTATATTTGAAAGGAGGATATTTGCATTGACTAAAAACTACATTGTAGTTATAATGTAAATATAAATTGTGAACGACTATTTAGGATTTGAGTGGGACCCTACAAAAGAAATTATCAATTGCAAAAAGCATAATGTTTCTTTTAGCGAGGCTTATACCGTTTTTCTTGATGAAAATGCTATGTACATTTTTGATCAAGGGCATTCTGAATCAGAGCCACGCTACATAATGTTGGGGTTAAGTGAAAAAATGAATTTACTAGTTGTTGCTTACTGTTTGCGCGGCAACAACATTAGAATTATTTCCGCGAGAAAGGCAAATAAATATGAAGAAAAAGATTACACCAGAAATAGAAAATGATTTTCTTATTAACGATGATTTGGCTGAAAGCTACGACTTCTCTAATGCCAAGCCCAACCCATATTACGATAAATTAAAGCAACAAGTCACTATTCGCATTAATGTTAAAGCACTGGACTATTTTAAATCCGAGGGTAAACGTTTAGGCATTCCTTACCAAACGCTAATTAATATATATTTGATGGATTGTGCTAACCAAAATAAAAAGCTAATCGTCGGTTAGGTAAAAATAGGGAGGCGGGACGTGTCCCGCGCAAAGTATGAATGATAATATTTTTATGAAAATTGTAGAGGATAGGTTCGAGAAGTTCCAGCGGGCAAACTGTCTTATGGTGTGCGATTTCATGTCGCTTGAGCAGCAAAGCATGCTCTCTGGCTTTATTCGCACTCACAAGCGTGACGGAGCCTATCTATATGGTGGCTACCCAGACGCAGAGCGCAAAATGGTTGTCTTCTTGCCAGACTATATGGTAGATGAAATCCGAGCTTGGCTACTTGAAGTAAAAAGCCCAGATGCTAATGAAACTGCCAACTCCAATAAGGCTGATAAACCGCTCACTGACGAGGAACTCTGCCAGTGGTTCTCGGCTCACCCGGACGAGTGTCCTCTTCAGATTCTGGACTGCGAAATTCCTGCTCACGAAAAGGCCGAACTCTCGCATCGCGACTATCTCGGTGCCCTCATGGGTGAAGGTATAAAGCGTGAAAAGGTCGGCGACATATTAGTCCGCTCGCAAGCTAACCAAGGCGAATCTAAATCCGGCGGTGCGCAAATTATCGTGATGAACGATATGGCAGACTACTTACTCGAAAACTACCGCCAGGTCGGTCGCGCTACTCTAAACACAAAACTCGCACCCATAAGCGAGCTTTCTCTCGGCGAGATTCGCACCAAAGATGAAAATGTGAATGTGGCCAGTCCACGACTCGATAATATCGTAGCAGAGGTCTTCCATATGTCTAGGAAACTCGCGCAGGAGGCCATCTCACACGGCATTGTATTCGTGGATGGTATCCAGATGAATAAGCCCGATTTTACCATGAAAGGTGGCGAAAAGCTCGTCCTTCGCGGCAAGGGAAAAATCATCTATCACGGTATAGTCGGCCAGTCCCGAAAGGGAAACGATTATGTGCGTATCACCAGATATCTATAGACAACAAAACCCAGCAGAAACTGCTGGGTTTTTATATTCATATTATTAAACTTTAGCCATGCGCTTTAGCTATAAGCTAATTTCACTAGCCCTTTCTCTTTAAGGCTTCTCTCAAAGCACCTGCTTTCTTGTAGGCGATGGTAATCGTCGCCATACCCGCGAGGGTTACAAAGCATGTCGCAATGAATGCCATCGAGTACTGGCCTCCAAACTGGTCGGCGATAATGCCTGGCACGCTCGAGAAACAAAGCGATCCGAGCGAATATGCGATCTGCATTCTAGCAACGGCCTTAGGATATTCCTTTTGGTTAACTAGGTCTGTCGACCAAAGGGAGATGGACATTGTAGGAAGCGGAGTTCCCATACCAATTCCAACTATTGCAATAACATTAATCGGCATGGAGTGGACTGGTGCGAGACTCGCAAAAATAAAGCCTACGATCTGCATTGCCGCGAATAGATATGCGGTCTTGATTCCTCCCTGTTTGTCACCGATTCTGCCGCAAAGGATCTTTGCAAAGAAAAGGACGAAACCTGTGATGCTAAAGAGTGTAGCGGCTGTCATCTCTGGATAGCCGGCTGCTGTATAGTTAATTGTAATGTGCGAGTAGATTGGGTTCGCCTCGGCGCCCATGAAGAATCCTGCAGCTATCATGAGAACCCAAAGAAGTTTTGTGAGTGGTGGGCGGTCAGCATTTCCTTTAATCTTAGTAGGACCAACTGCCTCCTTTTCATCGTATCCGTATGGCTTGAGTCCCATGTCTTCTGGGTTTTCGCGTACCAAGATGAAGATGATAACACCAATAATCGCAAGTCCCAAAGCTTCCACTCTGAACGCTGTCCAGATGCCGACCTTTTTGATGTAGTTCGTGAGAACTGTAGGAAGTATCATCGTAGCGACACTGGAGCCGGCTGTAGTGATTCCCATTGCGAGCTGTCTATTCTTCGCAAACCATCTCGAAATGAGTATTGTCGCAGGAATCATAGATCCTAAGCCGTAGCCAAGTCCCATTACGAGTGAACCGATAACGCATACTGTATAGCTCTCGGCGAAGCCGTAGATAAGGTGGCCTGCTGCAGTAAACATACATGCCAGCGCCATGCCTGTGCGGTACTTCAGCTTTTCATAATATTTATTAACGAAAAGCATGGAGATGAAAGTGGAAACCCATCTTGCTGTCATGAGTGCGGAATTCTGTCCGTTTGTCAAATTAAATTCCTTAATCAGGAACGGCAGATAGATTGAGAAACAGTTCGAAATGATTCCCAAACTCATAAAAATCAGAAGGGTCGTTGATAAACAAATGACCCAAGCATAATGAAGTTTTTTAGGTTTCTTTTCCATTCTATTTTCTCTTTATTGCATCTCGGCTTACGTAGTTTATGTCAAAGTTGATAACTACGAGTAAGTCCTTGTTATATTCTTTAAGTTTAGCTAAAACGCTCTGCTTGATGTCATCTTTATCGAGCTTGCACTCTGGCGAAAGCACGAGGTCAAAAATAACATTCGTGTGAGTAGGACCCGGTACGAATCTAAGGTCGTGGAAGTTAAGAACCCCGTCGTCTGACATGACGCGAACTTCCTTTTCGATGATTTCTGTGACTGGTTCTCTCAAAGGATTTTGAGTGTCAATTGGGTCCATGTGGCCTGTCGCAGAGATATGAAGCTTGGAGTTAAGTTCATATTCTATGCAGTCAATCATATCGTGGCTCTTCATGATGTCTGTTCTGGAATCTACCTCGATATGAACGGATGCAAAGATTTTGCCAGGGCCATAGTTATGAACGATCAAATCGTGAATTCCGAGTACTCCCTCGTCAGCATGTGCCATTACGATGTTTTCTATTTCCATGACAAGTTCATCGTCTGGTGCCTCGCCTAAAAGTGGGCTGATTGTCTCAAGTGTGAGCGAAATTCCTGACCACATGATAAATGCTGCAACTAGCACACCGATGTAGCCGTCGATTTGGATATTAAAGAGGTAACCGATTACAGTTGCAACCAAAACTGCGGAAGTTGAGATTACGTCGTTACGTGAGTCTGCGCCTGTAGCCATGAGGGCAACTGAATTTATCTTCTTTCCAGCAGAAACGTTGAATGCTGCCTGCCAGATTTTAATACCAATAGCTAAGAGTAAAATTACTACGATAACCCAGCTGAATTCAAGTGGCTCTGGGTGAATAATCTTCTCTATGGATGATTTGCCAAGTTCGAATCCTACGATGATGATAATCATCGAAACTATCATGCCTGCGATGTATTCGATACGTGCGTGGCCGTAAGGGTGCTCTTCGTCTTCTGGCATACCGGCAAGCTTAAAGCCCACAAGCGTGATTACAGAAGATGCTGCATCCGCCAAATTGTTTACCGCATCTGCAACGATTGCGATACTGCCAACTATAAGGCCGATAATCATTTTCATGGCGCAAAGCACGCAGTTCGAAACGATGCCCACGATGCCTGCAACCTTGCCATATCGGTCTCTAACGGCCGGCTCCTTTGTATTCTCGTAGTCTTTTATTAACACTTTAAATAGTTTATCCATACTTCACCTCGCAAAATATTATTATATCATAAATATAAAAGAAAGTATATACGTATGTCCCTGGACATAGTATATACTTTCTCTACATTATGCTTCGTTATAGAATGCGCTTGTCGCTGTGCTTTGCGAGTTTGTCGCCTACTGTCTGGAAAATCTGAACTAGTAGGATTAAAAGAATAACTGCACCGAGCATTACAACTGTCTTATAGCGGTAATAGCCGTAGTTGATTGCTATTTTACCCAAGCCGCCACCTCCGATGATTCCACTCATTGCGGAGTATCCGAGGATTGTTGTGATAGCGATTGTCGCGTTGGAGATGAGTGATGGAACGCTCTCTGGGATTAAAACTTTGCAAACGATTTGTAAAGGTGTGGCTCCCATGGATTGCGCTGCTTCGATAATATCTGGGTTGACTTCGCGGAAGCTTGACTCTGCTAGTCTTGCAACAAAAGGAAATGCTGCAATTACCAGCGGTACTATCGATGCTACTGTTCCGACAGTAGTTCCAACTATCGCTCTAGCAAGTGGGAATACTAAAATCATTAATATTAGGAAAGGTATTGATCTCAGTAAATTAATGATAACATTTAGTGCCGAAAGTACAGGTTTTGGTAAAGGAAGGATTCCGTTTTTATCACCTGTAGCAAGTAAAACTCCAAGTGGCAGTCCAATTACAATGGCAAAAGCTGTAGCGAGAATTGTAACATAGAATGTCTCCCAAGTTGCGAATGGGAATTCTTCACTAATGATTTCCCAAGCTTCTGCTAACTTTTCATGTGTAAAAGCATTATTGAACATCCTCTGTCACCTCCTCTACGAATATGTCACCTTGCGCACGGATAAACTCGATTGCTTCTTCCATGACTTTCTTGTCACCAGTGATTCCTAAAAGCAAGTTGCCGTAAGGTTTGCCGTCGATTGTTTTAGTATTGGCAGAAAGGATGTTTGCAGCGATTCCCTTTTCTTGGGCCAGAGTTGCGATAAGCGGTGAGTTTGTGGCCTTAGAGCCATCGAATACCAATCTGATATATCTCTCGCCTTCTACTCTTTGAAGTGTGTCTGTGATGCTGTCTGGGCTTACCAAACGCTTTGCTGCTTTTGACTGTGGGTTGGAGAAAATTTCTCTAACAAGTCCCTTTTCTACTACTGTACCGTGGTCCAAAATCGCAACCTTATTGCAGACTTCCTCTACTACGCTCATCTGGTGAGTGATGATTACAACTGTGATTCCGAGTTTTACATTTATCTCTTTAATCAGTTCCAAAACTTGGTGTGTGGTCTTAGGGTCTAATGCGGATGTGGCCTCATCGCAAAGCAGAACTTTTGGCTCTGTAGCTAGGGCTCTTGCGATAGCAATTCTCTGCTGTTGACCACCTGAAAGCTGTGCTGGATAAGCATCTGCTTTGTCTGGAAGTCCTACTAATTCCAAAAGTTCCAGTGCTTTCTTTTTACGCGCTTTCTTATCCTTTATCAATCCCGAAATCTCGAGTGGGAAGCAGATGTTTTCGAGACATGTTCTCTGCATTAACAAGTTGAAACTTTGGAAAATCATAGTGATATCTCTACGAGCTTTTCTTAGCTCTGCCTCACTCAATGTTAACAGATCCACTCCGTCAATTTTGACAGTGCCTGATGAGGGCTTTTCGAGCATATTGATAGTGCGAACCAGTGTGGACTTTCCTGCTCCGCTCATTCCGATGATACCATAAATGTCACCATCTTCGATTGTGATGGACACATTATTTAGTGCTTGTACTTCTTGCGATTGTCCTGTAAATACTTTTGATAAGTTTTCTATTTCAATCATTTTTCTACTTTAATACCTGAACCTATTTATTATTTACACTAATTATTTTAGTGCATCAATTGTGGATTGCTTGCCACCATAGAGTCCCATTGGTTCTACGTGTGGAGCAGATACTGATACGATGTGTGTGCCGTTTTCTTTGTTGAAATCATCAAGGTAAGGAACATGTTGGAAATAGTTTGCGAGCACTGTGCCGTCCTCAACTACATTGTTTGGTACTACATAATCTGTGTATTCCTGGATATCAAGCGTGATGTCTTTTTGCTTCAAAATATCTGCGCAAACGGCGAGGATTTCAGCGTGTGGTGTAGGGGAAGCTGCTACGCTGATCTTAGCTCCTGCTAATGCTGCATAATCTACATTTGCATCAAATCCGTCTGTAGGATTGTTGATTGTGGAAACTACTGCTCCATCATATTTGCTATTGATGAAATCTACGACCTGCTTGGATTCAAGGGCTGCAATTAAAGCCTTAACTTCTGGAAGGTTTTCGTTACCTACTTTTACTGCCAAAATATTCGCATAAGCCGAATATGAGCCCTCGATTGCAAGTGAATCCTTAACCGGATTGATGCCTGCTTCGATTGCATAGTTTGAGTTGATTACTGCATAATCAACGTCTTGCAAAACGTTAGGAATCTGAGCTGCTTCAACTTCTTTGAATTCGATGTTCTTTGGATTGGATTCGATATCACGAATTGTTGCTGTGATACCAGCTTGATCATTCAAATCAATGATGCCATTAGCTTCTAAAAGAAGCAGTGCTCTTGCTTCATTCGTTGTATCGTTAGGAACGGCGATTGTGATTGTATCATCTGCTTTGCCACAAGCTACGAGTGAAAATGCTGTCACTAAAACTAATACTACTACTAATACCTTTGAAATTGTTCTTTTCATTTTTGTCCTCCGTGGTTGGTTATTTAGAACTTTGTCAAGCCCTCTTTATCCCCCCTGTTACAGGGCCTATAACAAAATAAAAAAGAGAGCTCACAATGAGCTCTCTAGATTTAACTTGTAAATGATGGGCGCATTGAGAAATTATTTCACGTTAAATTTGCACATGTCCATTGACATCTGCATGGCCATCATCATATTCATGTTAACGGCTGTGAAATTTCTCATTTTGTCTCCTCATTTTATTGTGAGCGCCTAGGAAAATATCTCCCTCGCTCTTAACTTGTATACAAGAGTATAGCACTAAAACGAATATCTGTCAACCTATCCGATACTGTGTCACGCTCTCTACTAGCCTCTCAAACTACTTAAGTCCAGGGCCACCTTGCTCAATCTGAGGTTTTTCTTGAGCTTTGGCTGGGCCGGCTTTTTGTCTCTCTTCATACTTTTGTATAGCTTCCATCAGGCCAGGAGCATCTTTTATATCCTCAGCAACTTTCATGTTTGCCTGCTGGCAAACTTTTTTAATTGTCTGTAACTCTGTGAGATCCTGGTCAGTGAAAAGATTCTCTTTTAGTGTCTTGTTTCTAGCTGCGTCAAGTATGTTGCTTACAGGTAGAGCCATTTTGGATAAAGCAACTAAATCTGCAGTTTTATTTTCTTGTGTTACTGCAGTCAAATTGCTATAGAGGGACTTTGTGAGATCCACGAGTTCTTTAAGATTATTGTTAAATTCGTCGCCCTCTACACGACCCTTGAAAACGTCGTTTTGCAAATTCTCTGCTTTGCTTCTAAAATTAGTAACTTTGCTATAGCTATTAGCATAAGATTTGAATGCTGGGTAGCTAAGCATGTATTTATTAGTGTGCTCTCCTGAAAGAATCGACTTCATGGATTTGATGATGTTATATCTCATCTGGCCACGTTCGTCATCAGTTTTGTCCTTAAGCTTGTCAGCTTTTACTTCCAGATACTTATCGCACATATTTTCAAACTTCTGTTTAACAGTATTGTACTCCCTAATCTGCTTCATGTTAGGGTTGTCGCCCATGGCCTTTTGTGCCTTGATTACTGCGCCTATAGAATCTCTAACATTAGCGAACTCATCGGAGTTGCTCCATACATAGAATGGGTCTGTCGCCTTGATTAGTTTCTGTAATTTTTCGAGCTCAGCTGTCATTTGCTTTGGTGTCTGAGCTATATATGTCAAATCTCTAACCTGGCTTACAACCTTTGCCTTTTCGAATACAACCTTGTTGTTCTTATCCATCGAAACTGGGATTACCTTTCCTACTGGCTCGCCAGGTTCAAATACTTCGACAGTGCACTTATCATCCTCAGAGAAAGATACTGCATCTCTGTGCTCGAAAGCTTGATGGTTCTTATCAAAAAGTTTAACCTCTGCAGTTGGGGATATGAGATTCTTACCCTTTAGGCCCTGCATAATAGTGTTGACTAATGCTTTTCTTTTATTTTTTACGTCTGCACTCAATTCTGGTACAAAATTACCGTCAAATGCAAGACCATCATATTTTTCAGGATTTGACTTAGTTGGTTCTGCGTTTTGACCAAATACCTCTTCCTTTAGTGAAGCTGTAACAGATGCCATGATTTTTGGCTGCTCTTCTGCCCTAAATGAGTGAGGATAACCGCCTGACATTGACTTAACAATAGTTTCTGCTCCAACTTTTCTGATGAAATTAACCTTTGCTTGTTCTGGATTTGCCTGTTCAGGGAACTTCTCAAGATATTTTGAAATATTCTCTTGATAGAGGGCAGTCTTATGATTAAGTGCCTCTCTAATTTCATCTGGAATTTGATACTCGCCTTTTAAGCCTTCTAAGAAGTGCTGTACCTCAAAAGCCAGATACATTTCTGGGTAGTGATCTTCCAATATTTTTGCAGCTTCTTCGTCAGTCTTTGGCATGAATAGCTCATCAGGAATTGCAAGCACCTTGTTGATATATTTAGTGCATAATCTCTTATACTCAGCTGCATGTACTTCTGGATCATCGCTGTTCAGGTTGTCTACCATAGTCTGATTTTCTATTTCTGCATCTTCTGTGCCGTCGAAGTTATACAGGAAATAGTATGATCTAGCTATCGCGCCGGATTTATCAGTAGGAACTGTGCCGTATGCTTTGTTTTGGATAGTCTTGGCTGACCAAGCATTTAACATATCCACGCGCTCTTGTCCCAAGGCAACATTGCCTGAAGCAGTAAGTGCCATGTCAAAGATTTCCTTTGTGGAAAGTCCGTTTTTATAGTCAATTTCCTTAACAGCTTGGTTCATAGTCCAAACTTCTAAGAAATCGTTTTCATATTTAGTGTAATCTTCGCCTTTTAACCTTTTCTCTTCTGGGAGCTCATTGTTAAATTTGGCGAATTCTGCTTTTGCAAACTTCTCTTCTACGAATCTTGTTCTATCGAGTCTTAACTCATTTCCTTTGAGACTCGCCTTTTTTTCTACAGGATAAGACTCAAACTCATTTTCGTATTCATCATAATACTTTTGCTTGAGTTTAGTCTCTTCAACCCAAGCAATTGCATTATTGATACCTATCTTGTAGTTTTCGAGATCATCCTTATTTGCAGCCTCAGGGTCATTAGGATTGATACTTCCAAATACCCTTGCGACCTTGTCTCTATCCATACGGCCAACAACAAAAACGGGAATATCCGTCTTCATTATGGCTTGTACCTTATTGTCGATTTCCTCTAAAGACTCATTTGAGTTATTTCTATCTGCCTGTTCGAGCATAGCAAGTTTCATTATCAATGGCTTACTATTCTCATATGCCTTGTCCTTTAGTGCTTGCTTGTGCTGAGCCTCTATATCAGAGTGATTCATCTTGTCATAAGCAATAGCGTTATCATAAAGTACCTGTTGTAGTTTTCTTATTTCTAGTTTGTAATCAGGCATGATGTCTCCTTATTTTGTCAAAAAATAAAAATGGTGCGAGTGACAGGATTTGAACCTGCAAGGTCGCCCACACGGTCCTTAGCCGTGCGCGTCTGCCAATTCCGCCACACTCGCACATATTTTGTTTACTCGGATAGTATACTACTTATAATGTGATAATGCAAGCGTTTTTTGCAATTTCCGACTTTAAGCCGTTGAAAGCTTAAGGTCGGAAATTTTTAATGTGATTATTTATTGTACATGCATTAATTAATTATTGTAGGTTTGGTCCACCTTGCTTTATTGGATCCACAGTTTTATCTGGTGCGGCAACCACTTTCTTTTCAGTTCTGATAGTGCCGTCCATAGCCATAACTTCTTGCTTTATTTGCTGCTTTTCGTCTGGTGTCGTCGCCTGCATATACCTGGAAGTAAATTCGCGATGCTGATCATAGTTTAGACAAACATCATTTACCTGCTTAGGAGTAAGTAGCGTACGAAGTGACTTTACAATGTTATAACGCATTTCGCCTCTTTCGTTATACTCGTTGTTTTCTCTTGCGCCTTTCAGCTTATCGGTTTTCATGTCTACATAGTCCTTGCAAGTCTGGTCGAACTTCTTATATTCGTTCATCAGTACCTGAACCTGCTTTTCGTTAGGATTAGGTCCTATAGCAGTCTGAATTTCTATTATTTTATTAAGGCCTTTCTTGACATCATCAAATTTTGAGCTGTTAGTCCAAACATAGAATGGGTCAGTACCTTTAAGAAGCTTTTGCATCGCTTTAAGCATTGTAAGCTGCTCATTTGGTGTCTTTACTTCTTTAGTCTTATCATTCGTATGTGTCATATCCGTTACACGGGTTGCGATTTGGGCATTGGTTCTCTGAAGCTTACCGTCTTTCTGCGAAAGTAAGTAGCCTCTACCCGCAGGAGCCAAACCTCCATAAACCTGCATAACGACCTTTTTATTATCGTTGATTGCAGCGTGTGCTTGCGCTTCAGTGAGCTTTTCACTATTTGTAGAGTAGTACTCAACTTCAGCTGTTTCTGGTATGACATCAGGACCAAGCTCTTCTGCGAACTTAGTATATGGTTTATATCCGTTCTGAATGAATCTCTCCTCTATTGCCATGCGGTCAATTCCGTCATCTGCTGCCTTTTGTTTAAACGCATACTTTAAATATGGAATATCTGTTCGCGCGTTTATCACTTCTTTGAAGTCTGCATTTTGGTCCAAAAAATCGTTGGTTTTTTTGAGAACTCTCATTTCCTTCTTGAGCGCAAGCAGATTTTCAGGTGTTGCGCTCTTTTTTACGTTCTCAGTTGCTTTTATTACCTTCTTTGTAGCTTTTTTCGCTAATTCTAGATCTTCTGCAACATCTGGGTCATCGGGCTCATAGGAAAACTTGCTAAGTGCTTCATCACTCTTTTTTAATTGTTCTAAGAACTTATCAAATCCGCCTCCGACAAATTTCTTTTCCTTCTCCGGATTTGATTTAACGATTTCATCTATATTATCAATCGAAGTAGGTGGAAGTAATTCATCCTTTTCGTTTTCTCTTACTGTAAGATGACCCTTCCATGTGGAAATCTTTCCAAGGACATCTACATTTGTGCCTAGTTCCTGGAACACCTGATAGTTTTCTGCTTTATTCATGGCTGCAAATTGCTCGAATGTCATATCATCAAATGGATAATCTAAAGCATTCTCATTGCTCCAAGCTTCAAGCCCAGAAATATTAGGTGTCATTTTACCTTGTATAATATCCTTCCTTATCCTTGCCTCGTTGATAAAGTTCTGATCAATGTCAACAATATTTTTTCCCTGCGCCAGAATATTCTCGAAGTTCCATATCGAAAGCAATTGACTGTTTCCATCCGCAAGATAATCCCAGAATTTTTCCATATCATTATATGGGTATTTGTTTAAGTCAAAGCTATAGAGATTCTTTAATTCTGTTTTGAAGAAATCAAGTCTTGCATTCTTTCCCACTTCATCCGGTCTTTGGAATTTACCGCTCATAACCATGTTGTTATAGTCCGCTTCATCAGTTCCTGACATGTCAAATGAATATTGAATTGTTCTGCTTATCGAAGAATGTGGCATAGGTATAAACTTGCCATATTCGTTTTTCTTTTCCATCTGCTTGTTCTGGACTGCATACACGTTTTTTGCCTTAACATGGCGTCTTAATCTGTCAGGGTCAAGCGCCTTTTTTCTAGCTTCCGCTTCTGTCATGTGGAAACCGGCTTGTCCTTCCATTTGCTTCGCGATAGCAACATAGTGCTCCTCTATCTGCTTAAGTCTTTCAACGCTAAAAGTCGGAAACTGTTGATGCAATTCTTCATAATACTTTTCGTCTGCCATTTTTTCTCCCTGATTACTTTATTATTGCATTTCGCTAATTAACTTTTACTTTTGGTACATCATTCTGCGGTTGATTATTGTTATTTACTTGGGCATTGTTATTTACTGGGGCATTTTCACCTATATTACGGTTTGGTTCTTCACGAACAAGACTCTCATGGTGTGCCTTAGACTTCTCATAAAAACTGTTCAAGCTTTCCAAATGTCTATCATCCAAAATTGTCATCAGGGATGAAATCGTATTGAAACGAAGTTCTCCCCTACGGTCACGCTTATTTTTTTCAAGCGCCTCACGTAACTTTGGCTCTTTTACATCAAGATAAGCTTGACACTTTTCTCTAAAGGAAGCATATTGCTGCGCTAATTGAATCTTCTGCTCGTCTGTAGGGTAGTTTCCTATGCTCTTTTGTAGCGAAACAAGTGCCGGCATATCACGTAAAATATCATTAAACTGTGTACTGTTCTTAATAAAGATGCTATCGTTAGTATCCTTCAAGATTTTCATTGTCTTTTCAAGGTCACTAGCCTGCTTTAATGGTGTCACATTAGGTATGGACATGTTCTCGACTCTGTTTGCGTAGTGCTTGATGCCAGGAAGCTCACGGATTTCATTTCTCGCTCCAATACAAGAAGCGGCAAATGCGTTTAGCTGATTTATTTCATCTTGCGTGATAAGCGTACTACCTTCCTGATTTCGTTTTGCATATTTTTGATTTAACTCTGCTAATTGTGCTTCTACTCTGCCTGGTGCAAACTGCTCAATCATATTCTTTGCTTGAATTAAATTATTCAGTTTGCTTATAAATGGTGCCATTTTATCAGCAAGCATTGATTTTGCCAAGACATTATTCATCTCCGGCGTTTGTGAAAGTTCTAACACGTTTTTAGCCAAATTAGAGAGATTGGCCATTTTTTGTATATCTGGATTTAGAGTGTTTTTAATTTTAAATTCATCTGTATCTGCCAGTGCTAACAATGCACTAATGCTGTTCGATACTTCACGTTGATGCCTATACTCTTTACTGCCGTCGAACTTATTGATTACGATATCACTCTGATTATCAGAAACCAGGTTTTTGAGGTTATAAACGAATTCGGTTCTCAGTTCGCCTCTTACATCATGTTCACCTTTGTTACGCTTTCCGGCGAGTTCAGGAATCTTGTGTACCAAGTAAGCATCGGCTTTCGCCCTAACATCATCATACAATGTTTGCAAATCTTCTATCTGTCTCGCGTTAAGAGTCTTGCCTAATTCATTGTGGGCATTAATTAAGTTAGCGAGGCTCGTCTGTAAATTAGTGAATGCTTCTGTTGCGGCAAATGGCGCTTCAGTATCATCTAATGACTTCTTAACCTTCTTGAGCATGCCTACTTGATCTTCTATTGTTCGAACGTTCATTGTAAGATCAACTACATGGCATGATTTATAAAGTTTAGTGTTCTGAACTTTTAATCCATCAAATGAGACGATTGTAGATGTGCCCTCCATGCTTTTCTGATTTGGATAAACCTTAGTCACAACCTTACCGCCATTAAATAATATCTCGTCAGCCTCAAATTCCGAAATAGATCTGTTATCAAGTGTGTAATACTCGACAACTGAATTTTTCTTGGCAATCTGATTATCATTGAGATGAGAGCTTATAAGCTTAGGGATAATCTTGACCTCAGCTAACTCTTCGTCAGTAAAGTTCAATCTTACATCGCCCACTTCATCAATTTTTTGATCATTTTCTTTTCCTAATGCAATACTTAAGACATCTTTTAATTCTCCTTGAGTATTGACATCCTGTGGAAAATATTCTCTAGGGCTACTTGATGACACTGTCATCATTGTATTGATATCTACACCTTCCAGTACTTCATCAACCTTGTAATCGCTATGCGACATCTTGAGAATGTCATCCTTTATCTTCATGACATTTTTAATAACAAGCGCATTTTTGTGCTTTAACAAAGATATCAGCTCAGGTGACATATGCATTTCGCTTGGGGCTTCTTTGAGTACATTATCCATTACATGAGCTTGCATTATAGCTTTGTAATTATTTACAAAGTAAACTTTTGCAGATTGAACACTTTCTGGATTATCAAAATCTGGCGACAACATTTCTTCATCCAAAGCCAGAACATCCCTAATCGCTTTGTCGTAGCAAGCTAATCTTTGAGCACGAACTACATTAGGATCCTTACTGGAAAGATTAGCCAATATTCGCTTATTTAAAGCATCAACTTGCTCGTTATTATCCGGGTTCATTTGCAGAGGCAAAATTCTTGCCATTGCGGTATTTTGCGCTGGTTTCTTGCTCCATAAGTCTCCATATTTGTCTATATAGTATCTTTCATTAGAAGTCTGGACATCCCAATCATATTTGTCTTTAAAAGCATTGTGAATTTCTAATTCTGCGGGAGTAGGGTCTGATTTTACAGCTATACTATATACTTTTTCCTTAGACTTGCCTTCTGAGTAGTTCTCGCTCTTTACTTTCTGATTGAGCAAATGGAGCTTCTTATACTCTTCTAAATGCTCATCCCTTAATCTTATCTTTTGATCCTCTAAGCCAGGACCTGCAAATCCAGCAATTTTTGCTTGTGCCTCGGCGAATTTATCAAACTGCACTTCTGCAATCTTATTCTCCGCATAAATACGTTTTGCACAGTTTTGACGTAAGGTTTCATCTTTAACTGTTTCCGGTACTAACCTTATCAGGAGATCTTTCTCAGCTTTCGGCAGATTGTCATATGCCTTGTAGTATTCTTTTCTTTCGTTTACTTCTTTAGCCCAGCCTGCCACCAAGTCGAAGGATCTTTTTCTATTTTTATGTTCTGGATTAAGAGATTCCTTTATTCTGTCTTTCTCTGATCCACCTTTTTTCCAAACATCAACAAGGCCGACATCTTTAAGCAACTGTAAAGTTTCTTGGATCTGACCAATTGTGGCACCTGAGTTAGTTTTTATTGCATCATCAATCAAAAGATGTTCTGTGTAGAAACTATTAAATGTTTGCTCTTGCTCATAATCTAAACGCTCGCCTGCATCTACAATCTTCTCATAGTTCTTTAAGGTCTCTTCGATTTGTTGAAGTCTTAATTGATATGCTTCATTAGTGTTTTCTTCTTTTCCTACGAGATCTCTCTGTTTAAATTCAAGCTTGTCTATCTGTAAACCGTCAAACTTCTTGTCGGTTTCTGTCTCATCAACAACTTCTTCTTGAATTTGCTTGATATTCATTACTTCCTTGACAAGCTCTTTATCCTCTTTACTTAAGTCATGATATTTACTATCGCCAGCTAATTCTGTTAATACTTCATTGGAGAAAGAGCTCAGGAAGTTAATCTTTGCTAATCTAGGATCAGTCAAAATTTTATACTTGCTGATATAGGATTTTGAGAATTCCTGCGCGAGTTTGGATTTATGTTCAAGAGCTTCCTTTATGTTTTCTGGCAAAGTAACCTCTTGTTCAAGTCCACCAGCAGTTAGCATGGATGACATGTCGATAGCAACATTGATTGCATGGTAATATTGCTCATAGTTTGTCATGGCTTCTACATCTGTGTTTGGTGTAAATGCCGCTTCAGGAATTGAAAGTACCATGTTGATAGCCTTTTGGTACAATTTTCTTCTTTCAGCAGTAACCACATTAGGATCATCGCTTAAAAGGTTCTTTATAGTCTGACGATTTTCTTTTCCGGCATTTGGGTTATCAGAGTAATCAAAAAGATAGTAATATGACCCAGAAATTGCTTTGGCCTTTTCTTGAGAAACTATTCCTTTATTGCCTAATGCTTTCTTTTCGAGTGCTGCGATACTTGTCTTGAACTTTTCGGCCGCCTGAGGGTCCTTTCCTTCGACATTAGTATATTTTCCTTTCACCACATTGTTATAGAGATCTGTAGGGTTAATTTTTAATGAATAGTCAATCTCTTTTATGGCTCCTACAAGGTTCCACAATTCAGTAAATTGTGTCCTCAAGTTATTACGCTCATCATCAGTTAATCCTTGAATTGGTGCCTTTCGCCAAGTATTAGTGAAAAAGTTGTCTGCGTATGCCTTCTCTACAATCTGAGTTTTTTCGATGCTTACCTCAAGTGGCATATTATCGTCACCAACTGCTGATGGCTCGTTCTCCATTTGAGTGTCGGCATAATCGTAATATCCTCCACTTTTCTTTGCTGCATATTCATTCATCCAGCCCATTAAGTTTGTTAATTCTTTTTTCTGAAGGGCTTTTGAAACTTCTGTACTGTCGCCATTTTCATCAATTCCAAGAAAAGCTCTGAATAACTCAGGGCCGGCCTTCTTTCTACCAAAGTAATATCCGACAACGTCAGAATTTGCTAACTCTGCTGCCTCCGTGGATATATCTTCTTGGCTTTTTTTGAAGCCTGTCTTTTTTGCTTCATTCTTTGCTTGAATAGTTAAGCAAAGCTCGATGACAGCATGCTGAATATATTTATACTTTTCATCTTTATCAATACCATTAGGTTTCCATAGGCTAGCCTGAGCGTTGATAAATTTCCATATTTGTTCTATTCTCTTATCGTAATCCATTTTGTTCTCCTTAAAGTGTGCTAGACAAGTATGCTATGTGCGCACGCACATATAGATATTATTATTATACTATAAATAGTAGTGTTTAGCAAAAAAGGTTTCACTAAATTGTAAAAAATTCTTATATGATATTTTGGACTTTTGTGATATAATATTTCGGTACCAAATCGCGCGGATATGGCGGAACTGGCAGACGCGCACGGTTCAGGTCCGTGTGGGAGACCATGGGGGTTCGAATCCCTTTATCCGCACCAAAAGGTGGCAGATTTTTCTGGCACCTTTTTTCTTTGCCGTCAGTTGATCACATGTTCTTTAGTGGATGTGGTAGGGATACTAACAGATAGCAAGGATCCCACAGCATATTGGAGAAAACTGAAACAGCGTTTAAAAAGTGAAGGCAATGAAACCGTGACAAATTGTCACGGTTTGAAAATGACCGCTCCTGATGGCAAAAAACGACTCACCGATGTTGCTACTACTGAACAACTTTTCCGCATTATTCAGTCCATTCCATCAAGGAAGGCGGTATCCTTTGATTTTTAGCTCTTGTATAATTCAATTTCTTTTGCTTTTAAGTTATGCTATAATATTATTGTTGAAATTGAAAAACGAATGAGTATATAAATAAAAGGAGAAATTATGTCTAATACTGTAACAATTAGGAAAAAACCTAAAATATGGGTTAGAATTTTAACAGCTATATTATGCATAGGGTTAGGTTTAGTCATGGTATCTGCATCGTTTTTACCTGCAGTATCAGTTACTGTTTCATCTTTAATAGATGCTGATAACCTTGCAAAGCTTATGGATGAAATAGATTTTGATGCGGCTTTTGATGCTTTAGAATCCAACAGCCAAATCACTTCTGATGCGAAGGCTATGGCAAAGCTCGTAAAGGATATGATTACTACGGACTATGGCAAAGACCTCCTGTTCACTTATATCGCTTCACTTGCGGCTCAGGCAAGAGGTGAAGAGGCAAACGTGGAACTAGATGGAGATATGCTTTATGACTATATGAAGTCACATCTTGATGATATAGAAGATACTTTGTTTGACAGTGAAGAAATGACCGCATTAAACGATGCCATCAAAGAAGGACTCGTTTCACAAGAGGAAGTTGATACTACACTAAATGAAGCTATTAAAGAAGTGGCTTATGCTATAGCGGAGTCTATGCCTAATTTCGAAGAATTGATCGAGAATTTTGGAATCGCTGCAGAAGCTATCACTGCATTCATTTCTAAAGTATTCATACTCACAGTAGCTGGCATCATGGCAGTGCTCGCAATTCTTACCTATGTATTAAAGCTTTGGAAGAGAAAGGGCTTGGTATGGCTCGCTGTAGATTTTGGTATATCTACTGTCATGATTGGAGCTTGCGGCTTCTCAATGATGTCTGCTGGCAGAGCTGTTGAAATTATTGCGGAACAGGCACTCTCTTTCATGACGCCTATCACTGCGCCTTTCTTAGCATTCATAGGAAGGAAACTTCTTCTCGTAGCATGCGTATACTTAGTATTGGTACTCATCTGCGTAGCTTGGAAGTTAATCTACGATGTTAAACTTAAGAGAGCCATCGCAGGAGCCGACGAAACTCCAAAGAAAAAAGAGAAAGAGCACAAGCCAGAAGATTACGTAAGTGTAAATGTGCCAAAACCTGAAGCAAAGCCTGAAGATTATGTAGAAGTGGAGAAAAAGGATGATCAAGAATAAGCCGGTTATCGGTTTAATGCCTACAAGTAAATATATGCAGACGGATGATCCCGTAGAAGATGGCTATTGGTTTAGAAACATCTATACTGATTGCATCAATGATATGGGTGGCGTTCCACTTTTGATTCCACTTGTAGATGAGAAGGTTATTCCGGAGGCGCTCGAAATGTGCGACGGATTGTTGCTTCCTGGCGGTGGCTTTATACGCCCCGTAAATTTTGAAATAATAGACCATTTCTATAAGGCAAAGAAGCCTATGCTCGGAATTTGCTTGGGTATGCAGACACTTGCTATGTATTCAATGAAACTCGATGGTTCGGACAAACGAATCATAAAAGACGTGGATACTGGTGTGGATCATTGGCCAAAGGATATAACTCGTGAGGAAAGAGATTTTCTCTGCCACAGGGTTAGGGTAGAAAGGGATTCAAAGCTCTACGAACTATTAAACCGAGAGGAGCACCCTATGGTTAATAGTTTCCACCACAGGACAGTCACTGAGGTTGGCTCTATCTTTAATATATCAGCTCGCTCGGACGATGGCCTGATTGAAGGAATCGAATATAAGGGTGATGACAGATTTATTATTGGTGTTCAGTTCCACCCAGAGCACGTAAAACTCTTCCCTAAGATTTTCGAAGAGTTCATCAAGGCATGCAAATAACTATATAAAATATGAATTAGAAGCCCAGAAATTCGGGGCTTCCTTTTTTTATGAAAAGGTCTTGACAACTGATTTAATTATGATATCATATTGATATCACGAAGGCCATATTGTATTTAGGCGATATGGCAAGACATAGGAGGTATTATTAATGGAAATGCAGGAGAAATTTTTAACTAACAAGAAACACGGTGGAGCAATGTTTCTGCTCTTCCTTGTACTTTATTTATTAGCTATCGCTTTAATTGTTGTAGGTTTCGCACTTCTAAGAGGACCTTTAGGCATCGTAATTGGCGTAGTAGGTATTGTTTGGGCAGTTATCGGTTGGATTCCATTCTGTGGCCTTAGAATTTTAAAGCCACAAGAAGCTTTAGTTCTCACATTGTTCGGTAAATACTACGGCACTATTAAGGATGCAGGATTCTATTATGTTAATCCGTTCTGCGGAGCAGTTAACCCTGCAGCATCTACTGTCCTTTCCCAAAGTGGTGATGTGTCCAATACAGAAACACAAGCAATTAAAAATGGCACACAGATTGCGCTCCCTTCAAAGAAAATTTCTTTGAAGATCATGACTCTTTCCAATAGCCGTCAAAAGATCAATGACTGCTTAGGAAATCCTGTGGAAATTGGTATTGCTGTAACTTGGAAAGTTATTGATACAGCAAAGGCTGTTTTCAATGTGGACAACTTTAAGGAATTCTTATCATTACAATGCGATAGCGCACTTAGAAATATCGTTAGACTTTATCCATACGATGTAGCGCCTAATGTAGATACTACAGGTGATGGAATTGCAGACGAAGGATCCTTAAGAGGCTCTTCTCAGGTCGTAGCAAATCGTATCAAGGAAGAAATCCAAGAGAAGGTATCTGAGGCCGGAATAGAAATTTTGGAAGCTAAAATCACTCATTTGGCTTATGCTCCGGAGATTGCATCTGTAATGTTGCAACGTCAACAGGCTTCCGCTATCATCGATGCTAGAAAGATGATTGTAGATGGTGCTGTAGGCATGGTAGAGATGGCACTCGCAAAACTCTCTGAGAATGACATCGTAGAACTTGACGAAGAGAGAAAAGCTGCCATGGTTTCTAATTTATTAGTAGTCCTTTGCGGAAACAAGGATGCACAACCAGTAGTAAACTCAGGAAGCTTGTACTAATATGGCTGAAGAAAAAAAGCAGGTCCCACTTCGCCTGTCCCCAAAACTTTATAACGCGCTTCAAGCATGGGCAGATGACGATTTTAGATCTGTTAATGGCCAGATAGAATATTTGCTGACAGAATGCGTAAAACAACGCAAAAAGAATGGCAAATACGTTTCCGATACTATCGATGAGCCGATAGAGTTAGACATTAAGTAGGCACCTTATTGGTACGCACTTAGTTATGAGAGTAGCAGTCTATGACTGTGAAATAAAATTGCAAAAGGGGTAAAATTGCAAGAAAAAAAGAGTTCCGAAAGGAACTCTTTTTTGTGTCTAAAAATTTGTTTGATTCTTTGCGATTTATTCAAACTGTGCGTACAATCCAGCTTCTCTGTGCTCACACTTGATGCCATGAGCCTTGGAGAATTCTTCCCAGAATTCAGGCATAGCATTGAGATCGCTGTTTACAATGATTGTGAAGTCTTCGTTGTCTTTTTTAATCGCATCAACTACAGCGTTTACAACTTCTCCGTATTCTTCCACTGATACATCGCCTCTAGCTAAGGCGCTGGAAAGAGTGATTACATTGTCATCATCGTACTGTGCCAAAACGATAACGCCTGGCTTATCTTCTGTACCTGAAAAATAGCTGTAATTTACTGCTGGAGTTAGCCCTAAACCTGCAAAATATGCAAAGAGCATATCTTCGTTAGTATGTTCGATTTTAGTGAGTTTATGTACGTTATTAGACTCTCCGCCTACAGTTTTTAGTTCATCGCGTGTGAAATAATATACTGGTGGCATATCGAAGAAATCAGTGAATCCTACGGCCCTAAGAAAGCTCTCGTAGTTCTTTCCCATCTCAGTATCAAGCGCATATTCTGTGTGCATGAAAAGCCCTACAACGTTATCTCCCTCCCCAAGATATGGGTCGAATTCTTCGTTTGCTATAGTCATGAGATTTTGAATCATCTCACGGCCAATACCCATCCTGCGATATTCAATTCCAACAACAATGCTATGGATGAGCACCTCTTCATTTTCAAAGAGTTGCGCCACAAGCACTGCCACTGGAATATTATCCACCGTCGCTGCGATGCAATATACTGCCTCTTCTTCAAAGTCTTCTGTGAGGAAAAGTTGCTCATAAACATTTGGCAAAATTAGTTCTTTGAAATAATCTAGGTCTTTTCTTGTGAATGTCACAAATTCGAGATTTTCTATTCTTTCTAACATGGCTTTTCCTCCTTCCTATTTATTAACTGAACCCTGCTCTAAGGCATCTTTAGAGTTTTCTAACTCTTTGGCCTTAAACTCTGCAAGTTTTACCTTTGCTTGTGTTACTACCAAAGAATCCATCTTATTAACGATTCTACCTTTAGACTGCATATATGCATCTGCGATTGCTTTTACAGCTTTCATGAAATTCTCTTCTGTACCGGCCTCTATCAGTTTGCCATATTCATTTCCGCGGTTATCAAGGTATTCTTCTGTGATTTCTCCTTTTTGGCCATCTGACCTTTCGCCATCAAACAAAGCTTCTTGGATAGCGATTAACTTGCCTAAGCGATGGCTTGCTTCTGGAGTAAACTTTAATCTCTTAAGTTCATAATCTCCACCCAATGATACGGTAAGCTTGCTCTTCAGTTCTTTTAGTCCAAGCTGGTATTTATACTGACCTAAAAGAGCTTCGCGGTACGACGCGTTCTTTGGATCCTCTTTTAGTTGTATCTTACCAATTTGGAACGTTTCGTAAAGCTTGTTTCTTTCGTCTTGAATAATTCCCTCTTTGCCCTCAATGATCTTTCCTACCATCTGGTTTAATACCGGCTCTACATATGAACTTGTAACAAGGTTGTTAAACCGTTCGATAGTTTTTAATGTGATGTCAGCTTTATATGAACGAGGGTCATCCTTTGCTTCGTCGTATGGTGTCTTCTCCATCTCTACTGCAGCTAGAGCTTGCATCAACTTGTTGACTTCCTTGTTGTTTTCTTTTAGCTTACTGGAAAGATGCTCGCTCACTGTCTCTTTTAGAATGTCTGGGTTTTCAAGTATCTGGTCTGCCGTAAGCTTGCCTATTTTCTGCTTGAGACCACCAAAGATTCTACTAAAAGCGATCAACTGACAGTCTTCATAAACTGTTGTTGTCTTTGCAGTTAGCTGGTATGGCGGATTCTCTTTTTCCAGCTTTGGTAAATCATCAAAGAAGAATTTATAGTCATTTACAGTAAATTCTCGGCCGGATACAATTGATTTTTCGGCTTCTGTGAAATGACCTATGTGCATTGCCTTTCTCTCATAAGCTTTAACTTCTTTAAGCTGTTCTTCTGTGAGTGGATTTTTTATATCCTTTGGCTCTAACTTGGCATCTAATTCTTTTTTACCCCTCAATGCAGCTAATCTAATGAATTCTTTCTTGCTACCAAAAATCTTAATTCCTGCAATCAGTGTTGGCTTTCCTACTTTAACCTGAGGGGATCCGAATTCTTCGGAATAAGTATGTTGCTCAAAGAGGAAGCTCTTTAAGGCAAGGCTATCATCTCTATTTGGATCTACGAATTCTTCATAGTCTTTTTCAGTAACCTCACTATTCTTTACTCCAAACTCAAAGTTCAACTTATCAACAAGCTTATCGTATTCCTGCTTTGCTAACATCTTAATGTTATAGAAGTTGCCTGTGAATCTTTGGAATGTAAGATTGAGTTCTGGCAAAGCTTTGTAGGATTCATTGTAGAACTCTGTCATTTTTTCAATGCACTCGTTTGTTTCCTTCGTGAGTCTAGTGAGAAGATCTTGCTGTTCCTTAAAGGAAAGCTTTCTCTCCTGGGCTTTCTCTCCTTCGCCAACTTTTTCAACTCCAGTAAGAGCGATTGGTGCGAGTTTCTTGAAGATTAAATTCTTTGTATGGAGATAGCTCATAAGCTTAGAATTTACATCTGGCATATCATATTTTGGATGTGCGTTTGAGAATGTTTCTAACTGCACTGCTAGGCCGTCTATGCAAGTATTTAGGTTCTGGAGTGCATATTTATAGTCATTAGGAACAGTAGAAAGAGCTATTGTGTTGTGGCTAAGCTCGCTACCCTGCTCTCCTCTCAAAACTTCTGCAATTCTAGAAGGCACGAAGCCTTTCATTCTGATGTTATACTCACGCTTCTTTAAGCGGAGCACATCTTCTTTATTTAACATCTTCTGACCGAAGCGTTGATATGAATAATCATCCTGGTTAGCCCTCTTCATCATATAATACTTGCCTATTCTGGACATCGTAGGTCCTCCAAGTACTAGGGCTGATCCCATCTTGATGTTTTCTTCTAATTCAATATCTGTTTCCTTCATGAACGAAACATCGAGGTTAGCTGCCTTTCCCATATCATGAACGAAAGTTGCGCAGTTACGAGTTATTGGGTTATATCCATCCTTTTCATATGACTGCGCTGCTAAGATAATCTTGTTAATCTGCTGATTTGTAACTGGCACAGTTTTTTTCATAGAAACTTCATGGCCGAAGTCACTGTTTAACTGGCCTGGAACTGACATGCCATTTAGGATGCCTCCTGCAGTCAGTGATACACCGATAAAACCACCTTTTGGATAGAAGCCGAAAGATGATTCAAATCTTTCTTTTTTACCTGATATTGGATTGATTTTAGTATATTTTAGTGTAATAAAACCATGGCCCATACGATCATTCTTATCGTAACCAATGGAACGACCTTCTGTTGCCTGGTGGAAATTAAAAGTAACGGTTGGACCTTCGTCTGGGTCTTCAAGAATCTTAGTCTCGAATGTAACTGGTATTCTACGAGTGTCTGCGATGACTGGCTGGTCAGCCGGACCCTTATCTACTTTCTCTGTGAGGTCCTCGAATTTTTCGCCCTTGGAACCAGGAATCATGTTAGTGTCTAGTTCAGTCTTTACGAGCTTACTATATTTGCTTGTACGTGTGAAAGGGAGCGAACCGAGATAGATTAAACCGCCGATTGTAAAGTTGGAAACAGTCTGAATCGCTGTATAGATTCCGTGCTTGATGTAATTCCAAATATCACGTGCGCCTGATTGCTTGCGTGAAGTTTGAGCGGGCTTCGCTTTAATTTTTGTTACGCCTATATTTTTTTGGAGCTTTGAAATCTGGCTTAAATCTTCTACTGTAACTTTAGGGAGCTTCTTGGCTTCGCTGAATTGCTTTTGGATATTCGCCTTTTCTTGGTTAACAGCCTGCTCGTAGTACAAAGTGAGATACTGACGCATCTCTTTTACTCGCTGGAGTTTCTCCTCGTTATCTGAGTCAACCTTGTTTCCCTTGTCCTTTTCATAGATATCGCAGGCGTCGATGATTTTACCGAGCTGCTTTCTATATGACTTAGGGTCTTCCATGCTTTCTGGCTTGACATCACCAAGTTCAAGCAAAGCATCCTTAATCGCTTGGTAGATAAAAGATACTTCCCCGTTCTCTTCTCTCAATATAAATTCTCTTAATTGTTCGTAATTCATAATGATTCCTTATTAAAACTTAGTCTATGCTGAAACGTGATTTCATGAGCTTCTGACCTGAATATAAACTATAGTTGCCGCTCAAAGTGTATGAAATGATGATTACTGTTACAAAATATAATAGACCCTTGCCGCCGAATATTTCACATGCCAATGCGATAGTTGCAAGCGGACAGTTCGTGTTTCCTGCGAAAACGCCCATCATGCAAACAGCTGCTGCTAAGCCTGGATCACAACCGATAAGTGGTCCAACCAGACAGCCAAATGTGGCTCCTACATAAAGCGTAGGCACGATTTCACCGCCTTTAAATCCAAATCCCAATGTAAGTGCGGAAAGAAGAATCTTGATAGCAAATGCTGGGTAAGGTACAGTACCTGCGATTGCTCCTTCTATAACGGAAGTTCCGAGACCTGCATACTTTTCCGGTCCTAAGATGAGTGTAATACCAGCTACGATTATGCCACCTACAAATATTCTCAAGTATGGATTTTTGAAAGCCTTATTCGCTAATCTATAGCCCTTTTCAAAGGCGATACACATGATGGCTGAAACGCATGCTGCGAGCACTCCCAACAGACAAATCTGGAGGAAAGGCACGAGCTTAACTTCTGGCATATTAGCTACCGTGTATGTTTCAAATTCTGCGCCAAATAAATTAGAGAAGAAGTATGATGACATACAAGCAAGTATTACCGGAAGAAGTGCGGCATAACGGATTTTGTTGGCTAAAATCTCCAGTGAGAAAAGGCATGCTGTAAAAGGTGTGCCAAATAGAGATGTAAAGCCAGCGGCCATACCACACATCGTGATGATACGCATGTCTTCATACTTAAACTTAATCCTGCGTCCTATCCATCCTGCGAGGCTAGCGCCCAAAATCAGTGCGGCACTTTCTCTACCAGCTGAACCTCCGCAGAGGTGTGTGAGTACTGTTGCTATAAAGATTAGTGGCGCGCCTATAAAAGGCAGGCCACTGTCATTATCTCTAATTGTTATCAGAATTCTGTTTGCACCGAAAGTTTGATCTATCTTTGAAAGCTTATAGCTACCAACTATCGCAAGTCCTGCGATTGGTAAGAGATAGATGACCCACTCGTGGCTCAGTCTGAATTCTGTCGCTAGGTTGATGGCTTTTCCTAAATATGTACCACCAAACCCTATAACCGCGCCAATTACAACTGCATAGGCACAATATTCAATTATGTGGAGGAAGGCTACTTCGCCATCCTCCTTAAAATTCAAAACTCTACGCATGATTATTTCCAGTATTCTGTTTCTACTTTTACATCTTCTATTTTAGCGATGTATTCAGGATCTTTGCCAGCCTTCTTTTGTGCCATGTAGTCATTGAGACACTTAATTGCAGGCTTTGTTAAGATTAAGATAACTGGAATATTGATGATTACCATTAATGCTTGGAGTAAATCTGCTGTATCCCATGCAAGACCTGCTGAGAGTAAAGTTCCTAAGAATACGAGAACTGTAGCACAGATTCTGAATACTGTCATGAATGTCTTGGATGGAGTTTTCTTCATCATGAACTTCAGACAGCCTTCGCAATAATAGTAGTTTCCGATAAGTGTTGTATATGCGAAAAGTGTGAGTGCAATAGCTACGAAGATTGGTCCAAAGTTACCGAACTGAGCTTGTAAGCATTCCTGAACATAAGGTGCGCCTTGGTTAGCTGCGTTTCCTTCGATGCCTGTGATTAAGCACATAATAGCTGTAGCGGAGCAGATGAGAATTGTATCGATGAATACTGAAAGCATCTGAACTAAACCTTGCTTTGCTGGGTGAGAAACGTCTGCGGATGCAGCTGCGTTAGGAGCAGAACCCATGCCGGCTTCATTGGAGTAGAGACCACGCTTAAGTCCTAAATATAAGCAGGAACCAGTGAATCCACCAAAGATTGCCTTGAAGTCAAATGCACTAGCAAAGATTGCTTTGAACATTGGACCGATGTTACCAAGATTCATGAAGATTACGATTAGAGCTACAATGATGTAGATAACACCCATGATAGGTACTAAAGCTGTTGTAACCTTTGTAAGTCTCTTAGCGCCACCTAATACTACGATTGCAAAGAGCACTGCAAGGATGATACCGATAATAGCAGGTGTTTTGTTATCGTAGAAACTGAATGCTGCGAATGATGACTGTAAATTGTATGCTGCGAGCATGTTATATCCTACAGCGTATGTGAGGATGATGATGATCGCAAAGACAAAGCCGAGCCATCTTTGGCCAAGTGCGTCTTGCATATAATAGGATGGGCCGCCGTAGCAGGATCCGTCTTTATCTTTCTTCTTATAGATTTGTGCGAGTGTGGATTCTACGAATGCAGATGCTCCGCCGAGCCAAGCTGTAATCCACATCCAGAAGATTGCTCCAGGACCACCCAAGCAGATAGCAGTGGATACACCTACGATGTTACCTGTGCCTACACGGCTAGCTGTGGAAACCATAAGAGCGCCGAATGAAGACATTCCATTTTTAGTCTTTGGCTTTTCTGAAACTACCTTGACCATTTCCTTTGCGCATCTAATCTGGATGCACTTAGTTCTGATTGTAAAGAATACTCCTGCTACAACCAAGAAAAGCGGAACGATGAATGGCTTATACAAAAAGCCGGAAATCGCGTTAATTACATTATCAATTGCTGACATAATAACCTCTTTCTTTTCAAATGAATAATTGCGTGAGATGATATCAACGAAATTAATATCCCCCAAATATAATTAGCTTCTAGTTATATAAACTAGTATATAAATAATATAGTATTATAGCACAATATTTTTGCGCGCAAAAGATTTTTGTATCAACTGTTGTTATGGCGCGCAGATATTAGCTATGGGATAATATGGATTTCATCACCCTTGTATGCTATAATTATTTTTAGGTGCTAATGCAAATATTTCAAAATAGCATTGGAGATATATGAATTTACTTTTGAATTTATTTCTGACATTTGCGAAAATCGGGCTATTCACTTTTGGTGGTGGATATGCCATGATTTCGATCATAGAAGACGAATGTGTCGAAAAGAAAAAGTGGATTACTGCTGATGATATGATGAATATCACAATAGTCGCAGAATCTACTCCTGGACCAATCGCCATCAACTGTGCAACATTTGTGGGTTACAAAAAGAAAGGACTACTCGGTGCAATCGTAGCCACATTAGGTATGATAGTTCCTTCGTTTGTAATCATCTATGTGATTTCAATAATTTTGGATAATTTCCTAGAAATCGCACTGGTTGCCAGTGCATTCCAGGGCATTAAACTTGCCGTAGGCATATTGATCATAGATGCGGCACTCAAGATGCTCAAAAAGATGAAGAAAAAGGCATTTCCTATCATTATCATGATATGTGCTGCGCTCGCTATGCTTGCGATAAATGTCTTCGCGCTTCACTTCTCATCCGTTGCAATGATGCTAGTTGCTGCAGTAATTGGCCTTGTATTTTTTGCTGTTAGGTCTAACGGTGGAAAGGCAGGTGCTAATAAATGATTTACTTGGAATTACTGATCGGTTTTTTGAAAGTTGGACTCTTCTCTTTCGGTGGAGGCTACGTGGCTATACCACTCATTCGAGATGTAGTTCTTTCATATGGCTGGATAGACGATGAAATGCTTTCATATATGATAGCTGTGAGCGAATCTACACCAGGCCCAATCATGATAAACCTCGCCACATATGTCGGCTCCTCCGAGGCGGGAATTTTGGGCGCACTGATTGCAACTTTCGCTGTAGTTTTGCCATCATTCGTGATTATTCTTTTAGTCACAGCTCTCCTGTCTAAGGTTATCAATAATAAATATGTCCAGGCGGCGCTCGGCGGACTTAAGCCATGTATGATTGGAATTATCATGGGTGTGGGTGTATGGATGGTTGCGCAAAATCTCTTTGCTGGAGTTTTCACAGGCTTCAGTTGGAAAGCTCTAATCATTACTTGTGTACTCGCAATCATCTACTTCGGATCCAAAAAAGCGAAATTCCTAAAGAAGGGTATTTCACCAATAATGCTAATCGTTATTTCCGCAGCCTTTGGTATTGTAGGTTATGGTGTGTTATAAATGGCAAAGCAAAGACTAGACAAAATAATATCAAACCTAGGAATACTGAGTCGCTCGGAATGTGCGAAAGCTGTAAAATCCGGCTTGATTTTAGTAAACGGCGAAGTGGTGAAAGCATCTGATTTTAAGGTCGATCCAAATACTGACGAAATATGCTACAAGGGTCGGGTGCTAGATGCTAGACCTGTGGTTTACTATATGTTTAATAAGCCCGCAGGCTGCATCACTGCAAATGATGACAAGTATTCTGAAACCGTATTCGATTATATCGCAGATAAGCGATCTGACCTGAGCGCTGTCGGCAGATTAGATAAAGATACTACGGGATTGTTACTAATAACTAACGATGGTGACCTGAATCATCGCCTTTTAGTCCCAAAATATCACGTTTCAAAGCGATATGAGGCGCTTATCGATGGAATTCTCAAAGAAGATGATATCGCCCTTCTAGAACGCGGTTTGGACATTGGAGATGAAAAGCCTACGCTTCCGGCAGAATGTAAAGTGCTCGAAGAGCGCGATAATAAGTCAAGGGTTGAACTGATAATTACAGAGGGCCGTTTTCACCAGGTAAAGAGAATGTTTGAGGCGGTTGGCCGCAATGTTATAGAACTTCACCGATCAAGTTTCGGACCACTTCTATTAGATGAAAATCTAGCTCCAGGTGAATATCGCGAATTAACTTCTAAAGAATTAGAGATGCTTAATAAAGCCGCGAGCAGAGCGGAACGATAATCTTTTTATAGTAGCAAAGAAAGCAATTATATGCACAACAAAAGCCATCCTTTTCGGATGGCTTTTTCTTTACCCTTTTTATTATACATTTACTAATATTATTCCAATTAGGATTCCAATCATGCTTGCAGCACCTGGTGCTTTTGATTTCCACATGAGGAAGGATTCTGGGAGAAGTTCTCCGAGTACAACATAGGCCATGGCACCACTAGCAAAGCTTAGTGACAAGCAAAGCCAAGTTGTAGAAAGTAGTCCCAGCCAGTATCCGAGCATTGCACCTATAATTGTTGGCGCACCGCTTAGAGCCGTAACGATTGCGGCTCTTCCTTTTTTCATGCCGCCAGCTACCAATGGAACCGCTACTGCCATTCCTTCTGGAATATTGTGAAGGCCGATTACTATTGCAATAATAAAACCTGAACCACCGGTGATGCCAGCGCTTTGATTTCCTGCATAGGAAGCACCGATTACCATACCTTCTGGCATATTGTGGAGTGCAATCGCACAAGCCATTACAAGGCCTGCTGCGTATAGACCTGCAGAACTTCCTGTTAATTGTTTCCTTGTACGGTGCATTGTGAGGTGATCCGCGTGAATCAGTTCATCAAGTGCATCCGCAGTCTGTGGGTGGCTATCATTAACGTGCGAAACTTCAGGGTTCGTCGTTTTATCAATCCAGTGGTTTAGAAGTGCTACAACTATGTAGCCCACTGCACAACCTACGATTACTAGCCAAAGTGGCATGTTTTCAGTGGTTCCCTCTGGCCTGAAAGCCGTTGGGATAAGGTCAAAGCAGACCACAGAAAGCATAATTCCTCCTGCAAATGCGAGCAGCAAGCTTACCCTTTTCGAAGAGTCTCTTGTGAGTGAAATACCGATGACTCCACCCAGGCCTGTACCCCCTACACCTGCTATCGCTGTTATTATTACAATCCACCAAAATAGTGACATAAATTCTCCTTCTCTCTTTAAATATTTACTGCCGGTTGCTTTGGTGCAATAGTTTCTTCTAAACTAAAGCCCTTTTCTTTGTCAACGCCTTTACCTATCTTTTTAATATCACTCACTACAGAGTCCATCAAAGTATCCTTTGACAGTTTCAGCTCGTGGATGTTTACTTTTTCTAAGGCTGTGCGAACGACTTTCTTATTTAGCAACTTTTCTGCCAATGGCCCGAGTTGCTCCGGTCTATACTCAGTATTATTTTCTTTATATGTTTTTGCAACCAGCTGCTTAAGAAACTGCTTTTGTATAGCCAAACGTGGCTGCTTATTCTTTGCTTGAAGCTGTACTCCCAGGTCATTAATTGTTTGGCACACATCATATCTGCGCTTTTGTCTCTTACTCATATCGTTTAAGTCCAAATGATTAACATAAGCATCAGCTTTAAGTTTGAGATTATTATACGCTTCGCTAAGTGATTCTATTTTAAGATTGCGGGATTTTGCTACGCACTCTCTGAAAGTAATGCTTTCTTTTAGCAGCTCTTTGTATTGCTTTGAGTTGTTTGAATACCATGCATCAGTCTTAGTAATAGCCTCATGAATATCCCTTGCAAATCTCAAATATTCAACATATGCATCCTGAGTTAAAATATCGTTGTCTTGATTTGGCATTTTTTCCACATCAGCGTTATAATCACTCTGCTTAAGAAATGGTATTTGTTCTAACTCTTCACTATTGTTGATGTAGAATTTTTGAAAGTGATTTGCAAATTGTTCGCTTGATATATCGAAAATTCCTTCTTCCTTGTGCACCAGTGTTACTTTATCTTCATCGTCAAATTCGAGTGCATTTTCATTTGATGAGCCCCAAGGATTTCTTAATCTAAGCATTGTAATTGGAGTGTCGCCCGGGTTTTTCGGTGGCTTTTCATACCATCCAATGACTGTAAAAGCATGGTTGTCAATTCCTGCTGATTTATCAACATCACTGGCTGCAGACACTATCGCTCCCTTATAAAGAGCTTGTTTAATCTTGTAGTTGTTATTATGATAAGAACCTTTATCCATTCCGATCATCTTGGCTTCATATTTTAATCCAAAACAAGTTTGCATTGCCTTATGTACGTCGCCACTTTCAATACTCGCCATGCTAGGTGACCACTTCTGCAATTCAAATTCATATTTCAACTTATGGTCCTTTACGCATTGTTTTACACCTACAAGCCAAGGATATTGTTTTCTAACCTCTTCCCTGAGAAATTTTTGTTTATCTTCTTCAGTTCTTTTTGCGTCTAACTGCGACTTTAGTTCTTCGTATTTTTTATCAAGCTCTTCTTTATCTGCGTAATCAAGCTTGTATTCTGGTTTTTCATCGTCATTGATTGCATATTCATTTAGATGCAGGCCGGAAATGGCATAAGCACGTTCAATTATAGATGCCCATAAGCAATTTGAAGCACCTCTTATAGTGCCATTTACATATCCTTTAACTTTATCAACTCGCACATAGACTGGAATATCTACTAATTGATTATTCTTTTCTACCTGTTTATAAAAACGCACCGTGGCTGTCCCGTCACCGTTGTCTTTTATCATATCCTTGATATGCTGAGGTCTAAATGCGGCTACTGAGCTTAAGCCTGCAAGAAAATAGCAGTCGCCTAAGTAACCCTGTTTAATGTCGTTAGGGCGAGGCTCATGTGGGAATATTGGCAAATCTTTGTAATCGTCAATCTGAGTCTTTTGTTTACTTAACTCTTTTTGCTTTTTATTAAAATAGTCTTCTTTAAATTTTTTATTGTCATCATATAGCTCGCGGTAGTCTATATTTTTTTCTTTCAAATCCACATCCACACCGGCACCATTAATATAATAACATTTCTCCGGATCTTCTAATTTAAGGGAATAGCCCGACTTAACCTTTGCCTTATCCTTATTGCCTAACTCCAGGATACTGTGGAAATCTGGACACACTAAATCACCCTTGCTCATATTTTCAAAATAGTTGCTAATGGAAAGAGCAAGATGGCGCTTGGTATCAAGATCTTTATCTTGATTGTCAAATCTATCATTTAATTCTTTTATTTGTTTTTTTCGTTCTTCTTCATCCTTGATCTTTAATAATTTTTTGTACGCCACATCTTGTTCGAGTAGTAACTTTTGATTATCCTCCTCGATTTTTTCCATGTATGACGCAAGCGCATTTTGGATACTTTCTATAGTATTAACCTCTTCATAGTATCGGTTTGATGCAGTTGCATCTATATTCCCGTATGTACGTACAAGCTGAAGAATTTTTGAAAAATCTTTATCTTTAAGTGTTAAAGCTTCATATTCTTCGCATATATCAAGCAGGGCCTTTTTTACGTCCATAGAATTTTGTTCATTGCGCGAAAAAGCAGATGATATGGATGCATAATTCTGAATATTTTTCTTTATCGAATCTTGCTGGTTAGATATTTTTTCAATATCATCGAAATTTTTATATGCCTTATCTATCTTGGCTTTACGATTTTTTACTATCTCTGAAAATGTAAGTGTTAAACCCTCGTTATTCTCTTTTTGAAGATTAATGCTATTTACAAAATCCTTTGCAATACTAATTGAATTTTTCAGTCGGACAATTCTAGGCAAAACAACCTTATCATCGCTTGATAGATCCATACTCTTCCTGTACTCATTCTCCGCTTCTTCTAGATTATCGCTATATGGCTCCAAATGATTAATGCTGAGTAAATTATCTATTTCGGTCAGACTTTCAAGCACTTGTTCTTTTGCTGTTTCATCAAAGGCGAATATATTGTTATCTTCATTCTTTGGTCCAAGAATAACCGAAAGGTTATCGATTTTTTCCTTAATCTGATCAATGGAAGACTGCTTCCAATGTTGCTCTTGTAGCATTTTAGGAAGCCCTAACAGGTAATCATAAAACTGGTCTGGCTTAGTAATCAGATCTGCTACTGTTTTATTCCTTTCATTTCGCAACTCCTGGAGCGCAGTTTCTCGCAAATTACTAGTTTCATAATGGTCATATTTATAAATTTTATCAAGCTTTTCTTCTTCTGCTTTTATCTTCTCTTTAAGCTTGGTATGTTCCTGCGATATTTTTTTCTGTACATCA
>JAZQQK010000017.1:0-8257 GCA_045629065.1 Anaerovoracaceae bacterium
ACTAATAATTGAAGCATTTAATACTTCAAAAAACGATTGTATCATTAATAATCTAGTAGTACTAAGCCTTACATTTAAATATTACTTTTTCCAGGAGGTTTTTTATTATGCCGTTAGTATCTGCAAAAGAAATGCTACAAAAGGCAGAAAAAGGTCATTATGCAGTTGGCCACTTTAACTTAAATAATATGGAAAGCATACGAGCATTCCTATTAGCAGCTCAAGAAACTAATTCACCTATTATTTTAGGCGTTTCAGGAGGAACAGCTAAATACATGGGGGGATATAAAACAATCTCTGATACAGTAAAAGACTTTATGGATTATCTAAATATCACTGTACCAGTAGCGCTTCACGTTGATCACGGCAAATACGAAGAAGCCCTTGATGCTATCGAAAACGGGTTTAGTTCTGTTATGTTTGATGGTTCATCATACCCTATTGAAGAAAATCTTGAAAAAACTAAAAAAGTAGTCGAACTAGCACACGCTAAGGGAATATCAGTTGAAGCTGAAGTCGGTGCCATTGGTGGTGAAGAAGATGGACACATTGCCATGGGTGAATGTGCTGATCCAAACCAGTGCAAACAAATCGCCGACCTCGGTATAGATTTTCTCGCTGCAGGAATCGGAAATATACATGGAAAGTATCCTGAAAATTGGGCTGGGCTAAATTTTGACGTCCTTGCTAAAATTAAAGAACAAATCGGTAATCTTCCACTTGTACTTCACGGTGGTTCAGGAATTCCAGAAGAACAAGTTAAACGTGCAATTTCTCTCGGTGTTTCAAAGGTTAACGTTAATACAGAGTGTCAGGTAGCAAATTGTGAAGCAATTAAAAAGTATTACGCAGATCATAGAGATGAAGAACCAAAAGGATTTACTCAAAGAGTTATTTTCGCAGACGGACTTGAAGCTATGAAAAAAGTATGCATAGATAAAATGAAAATGTTCGGATGCATAGGTAAAGCAAACGATTAATTAGTGAGTTTAATATTGAAAGGCATGAAAATGGAAAAAACAGAGCTTGAAAAAAAAGCTAAACAGATTCGTCTCAATACTATTGAGATGATTGCAAAGGCTACCTCTGGTCACCCAGGTGGTTCCCTTTCAGCAACTGATATTCTAGTTGCACTCTACTATTCAAAAATGCATCTTTATGATAATCCACATGATGAACGTCGTGATAGATTCGTATTGTCAAAAGGACATGCAAACCCACCTCTTTATGCAATTCTAGCAGATAAGGGCTATGTTCCAAAAGAAGAACTTCTATATCTACGTAGACTTCACCATCCTTTCCAAGGACATCCTGAAAGCAACAAATGCCCTGGAATAGATTGTTCTACCGGTTCACTTGGTCAAGGTGTTTCTGCAGCAACAGGAATGGCTCTTGGTTTTAAACTTAAGAACATGCCAAATGAAGTATTCGTTATGACTGGAGATGGAGAAATCGATGAAGGACTCTGCTGGGAAGCTTTCATGTCAGCCGCTCATTATAAGTTGGATAATCTCACAGTTATTGTTGATAAAAATAGACTTCAACTTGATGGAACTACAGAAGAAGTAATGGATCATGGTGACTTGCGCGCAAAATTTGAAGCATTTGGATTTGCTGTAGATGTAATTGATGGACATAACTTCGATGAGATTCTTGCAGCTCTAGATAAAAAGACAGCTGGAAAGCCACATTGCATAGTTGCAAACACAATTAAGGGAAAAGGCGTATCCTATATGGAAAACAATCTTGATTGGCACGGCAATGTTCCTAAAGGAGAAAACCTAGAAATAGCATTGAAGGAATTAGGAGGTAAGTTCTAATGTCAGAAGAAAAGAAAGCTACACGTCATGGTTATAACGAAGGACTTGTTGAACTAGCAAAAGATCATGAAGATATCATAGTTTTGGATGCTGACCTTGGGCATGCAACAGGTACTCTGGCTTTTCATAAAGCATATCCTGAAAGATATATAGAAACAGGAATTGCAGAACAGAATCTTATCGGAATGGCTACAGGACTCGCAAGAGTTGGTTATGTTCCTTTTGCAAACTCATTTGCAGTATTTACTGCTGGAAGAGCATTTGAGATAATAAGAAACTCTGTTTGCTATTCAAATATAAACGTTAAAATCGTTGGCTCACACAGCGGTATAACACCTGCCGGAGATGGTGGTACTCACCAATGCATCGAAGATATAGCAGCAATGAGATCTTTACCAAACATGACAGTACTCTCACCTTGTGATTTCAATCAAGCCAAGCTCATGGCAAAACTTATGTACGAACATAAGGGACCTTGCTATATGAGAACAAGTCGTGAACCAATGCCGATTGTAACATCACTTGATGATAAAATTGAAATAGGAAAAGCACAAATTCTTCACGAAGGTACAGATGTATGTATTGTAGCAACTGGTGTTATGACAGCCTTAGCTGTATCTTCTGTAAAAGAACTTCAAACTGAAGGAATTAACGCTGAGCTTATAAATATTCATACCATTAAACCTTTAGATATTGATGCAATTAAATCGTCAGTTAAAAAATGTGGTGGTAAATTGCTTGTTTGTGAAGAAGCAAACTGCATGGGTGGTCTTGGAGAAGCTATTTGCTACGGACTCATCGGCGAAGAAGGAATCAAGTTTGATCACATTGCAGTAATGGATGTATTCGGTCAATCAGGTCTTTCAGCAGAATTACTTGAAGAATATGGAATCACATCAGAGAATATTAAGAACCACGCAAGAGCTTTATCAAAGAAATAATGTACGATATTGTTGGAGTTGGACATAATTGCATAGATAGACTTTGTATAGTTGAGGATTATCCAAAGGAAGACAGCTCAACCCATATTACGAAAATTGAAATCCAAGGTGGCGGAGCAGTTGCAACAGCAATGGTATGCGCATCAAGACTAGGCAAAAGCACGACAATCATTGGACCTATTGGAAAAGATGCAGTTTCAACTGAAATTATTGAACTGCTTAAAAGCGATGGTGTTGATTGTTCCAACCTTAATACCATTGACAGTATTTACGGATTACAATCTTTCGTAATGATTAATCCCAATAATGGTTCACGTACCAAGTTTCCACAACGTGATACACTTCCAAATATTGAATGGAACTCGAGGAGTATCGAAGTCATTAAGAACTCGCGAATATTACACCTTGATGGTACAAACTATGATAATGCTATAACTGCTGCACAAATCGCACATAAAAATGGCGTAATAGTTTCACTTGATGGTTGTTCAATGAAAGACGACAACGATAAAAACATCAAACTTGCTAGAATGTCAGATATATTAATTATGAATGCGAAATACCCGCTACGTGTGACAGGACTCTCTGATTACGATGATGCACTTATGGAGATAGCTAATTGGGGTCCTAAGATTGTAATATGCACGCTCGGAGAAAAAGGTTGTAAAGCTGTTATCAATAATAAGGTTGAAAACTTCCCTGCTTTCAAAATAAAAGCAATCGATACAACTGGTGCTGGCGATGTGTTCCATGGAGCATTTTTGTCAGCATATATTGACGAATTTAATCTAAAAGAGTGTATTCGTTTTGCATCGGCAACAGCTGCCCTTAAATGCACGAGAATCGGTGGACGTAATGGCATTCCAACAAAAATGGATGTAATTGATTTTATCAATTCAAATTCTTAAGTTTAATACGGTTTAAACCGTGATTACTTAAATTATATTTTAATTTTTATTAAGGAGGAACTATGAAAAAAGTATTAGCAATTCTTCTCGCACTTGCAATGGCATTCTGCATGGTAGCATGTGGACAAAAACAGCAGCAAGAAGAAAAGAAAGAAGCATCTGGAGATCTCATCATGTATACAACAGTTGCAGATGCTCAGCTCGATGCTACAATTGAAGCTTTTAATGCTCTCTATCCAAATGTTAAAGTATTATACACATATGGTTCAGCAGGTGAATGCAAAGCTAAAATTGAAGCTGAAGCAGCTAACCCACAAGCAGACGTTATGTTCGGTGGACTACAGTATGCAGACATTGCAAACTATGGAAAGTATCTTGAAGACTACGTTTGCGCAAATGACAGCAAGATGATGTCTGACTATCAAAATAAGAGTGGAAAGCTCACATTCCACGATGCTCAGATTCCTTGCATGATCGTAAACGAAGCTCTTGAAAAGGAACTCGGAATTACAATTACTGGTTGGGATTCACTTCTTGATCCAAAGCTTCAAGGAAAAATCGCTATTGCTAACCCAGCTTCTTCATCATCAGCATGGAACTGGATGCAGTGCGTTCTCACAGACTTTGGCGGCTGGAACAATCAAGCAGCTTGGGATTATCTTGAAAAGTTCGCTGCAAACTGCGTACTCCTCGACTCATCTTCAGCACCACTTAAGAATACAGCTAAGGGTGAATACGTAGTTGGACTCACTTATGAACCACTCGTAATCATGAACGAAGATCTTTGCTTCCCAGGATGCAGAGCAGTTTATTGGTCAGAAGGTGTTACATCCGTTGGATTTGGTTCTGCAATAATCAAGGGAGCAAAGAACCTTGACAATGCAAAACTCTTCATGGATTTCCTTGAAAGCCCTGAAGGACAGAGCGTATATGCTCAGTCAGGTGCACGTCCAGTAACTACAGAAACAGATAAAGTTGTTGGCGCTTCAGAACTCATGGTTGACCTTTCAAAGATTAACTACAAAGAGTGCGACACAGAAGCTCTTGCACAGCACCAGAGTGAAATCAAAGAAAGATGGACAAACCTTTGGGCAACAGTTCATCCAGGTGCATAATTTAGTTTAGTAAAAGAATTAACTAATCATGTTGGCGCCTTTGGTTGTCTAAATCAAGGGCGCCTTTTCGAAAAACAGAATGGAGTTATATTATGAATGTCGGCATTAGTATTAGACATGCGTTAAAGAAATATGGTGATTTTATTGCAATACCTGATCTTTCGCTCGAAATTAAACCAGGTGAATTCTTTACCTTGCTCGGACCTTCAGGATGCGGCAAGACCACTTTACTCAGAATGATAGCCGGTTTTAACTCTATTGAAGGCGGCGAATTCTATTTTGGAGATCGCCTAATAAATGATCTTGATCCAGCAAAGAGAAATATAGGAATGGTATTCCAGAACTATGCTATATTTCCTCACCTCACAGTAAGAAAGAATGTTGCTTTCGGGCTACAAAACAGGAAGCTCTCGAAAGATGAAATAAAAAAACAATCAGATAAATTTTTAAAACTGATGAAAATTGATCAGTTTGCTGATCGTCTCCCAGAACAACTCTCTGGAGGTCAACAGCAAAGAGTTGCACTAGCAAGAGCTTTAGCTATCGAGCCAGATGTTCTTTTAATGGATGAACCTCTTTCAAATCTTGACGCTAAGCTTCGCGTTGAAATGAGAGAAGTTATAAAAGAAATTCAAAATGGACTTGGCATTACTACAGTGTATGTTACTCATGACCAAGAAGAAGCCATGGCAGTTTCAGACAGAATTGCAGTAATGAGCGAAGGAGTAATACAGCAAATTGGGACGCCAAAAGCACTATACCAAAGACCATCAAATCTATTTGTTGCTACATTTATTGGCAGAACTAATATTATCCCGGCGACAATCAATAATTCATCTCTTGAATTTGCAGACAAATATATCGTATCAATGAACAATCTTGTAGATTGCAAAGATGGTGATGAAGTTATTGTTTCTGTCAGACCTGAAGAATTAGTTATTCTCGAGGATGACCAAATCGGGCTGGAAGCTACAGTAGTATATAGTACTTTCCTAGGTTTGAACACTCACTATTTCGTAGATTTAAGCAACGGTCAGCGTGTTGAAATCGTTCAAGAATCTAAGATAGATGATATCATTGAGAATGGTACTAAAATAAGACTTGGCGTAAAATCTGAAAAGATTAACGTTTTCACTAAAGATGGCGAAAAGGCTCTTGTAAAATAGGAGGAATCTATGATTAAATCCAAAAAGAAAATGGACTTCTGGGTAATTGCCAGTATCATAGTTCTATGCCTATACCTGTTATTTATGCTTTATCCTATGGCTAAAGTAATGTATCAGGCTGCACTTGATCCTGAAACAAAAGAACTTTCTTTAGTTAACTTCCAGAAGTTCTTCACGACGCCGTATTATAGAAATACTCTTGTTAGAAGCTTTAAAGTAGCAATTACTACAACGTTTTTCTCACTACTTGTGGGAATACCATTAGCATATCTTTATAATATGTATCAGATTCGTGGTAAGAAATTTATTCAAACCATGATAATATTAAGTTCAATGTCTGCACCATTTATTGGAGCATATTCCTGGATTTTATTATTTGGTAATGCAGGTGTAGTCACACAATTTCTAAAATCTATAGGAATCACTATAGGTAGCATTTATGGATTCAAAGGTATAGTAATTGTACTGACCACAAAGATGTTCCCTCTTGTATTCTTATACGTTTCAGGGGCATTGAAAAATATCGACAGTTCACTTCTCGAAGCATCTGCAAATATGGGAAGAACTGGACTCAAGAGATTTATTACTGTTGTGCTTCCGCTATGTATGCCAACCATACTTGCAGCCGCACTCATGGTATTCATGAGATCTCTTGCCGACTTTGGAACTGCAATGATGATTGGTCAGGGTTATATGACCTTCCCTCTCGTAATCTATAATGAATTCGTAGGAGAAGTTGGCGTAAATAAAAACTTTGCATCTGCAGTATCAGTAATAGCCATTTTGATTACATTAATTGTATTCCTTGTGCAGTCATGGGCTACGAGGAAAACCACATTCTCAATGAGTGCAATGCATCACATTGAACCAAAAAAAGCAGGACCACTTGGAACATTCTTCATTTATCTTTACATATATCTTGTATTGATAATTGCAACAGTTCCAAATCTTTACCTGATTTATCTATCATTTAGAAAAACCAGCAAATCGGGAAATGCGTTCAAGCCTGGTTTTTCACTTGATAGCTATAAGTATGTTTTCAATAACATGGGTGATTCTATTTGGAATACACTGAGGATATGTGGAACGGCACTAGTATTGATAATTGCACTAGCAATATTAATTGCATACCTGGTAGTAAGAAGACCAAATGCAATCAATAGAACAATAGATACTATGTCTATGGTTCCATATATCATTCCGGGTGCAGTAATTGGTATAGCCTTAATTATGAGCTTTAATAATCCGAAATTTCCACTTGTAGGTACTGCATGGATTATGATTATTGCTATGGTAATAAGACGTGTACCATATACTATACGAAGTTCAGTAGCGATTCTAGGACAAATTCCAATGTCGATAGATGAAGCTTCTGAAAGCCTTGGAGCTAGTAAGTTTAAAACCCTGATAAAGGTTACAATCCCAATGATGCTTAACGGAATATTCTCTGGAGCAATAATGAGTTGGGTAACTCTTATCACCGAGCTTAGTTCTTCAGTTCTCCTTTATTCCTACAGAACAATGACATTAAATATTGCAGTTTATGTAATGGTAGCAAAGGGATCTGATGGCAGAGCATGTGCAATGTCAACTATTTTGACAGTATTTACTGTAATTTCATTATTGATATTTAATAGATTCAGTAAAGATGGTGAAATTGCTATGTAGTTTAGAAAAAGCTATACCTTCTAAAGCATTTACAATAGCTTTAAATATAAAACGTGACCGTTTTTCCGGTCGAGCGTGTGAATTTTTTTCTGTAAATAGGTTTCCCGTGGTAGATTAACTACTATAGCTTGGCTGAAATCCAGCATTCTCAAGCTTTTGCACAATATAATACATTCAAAATAAATAGTCAAGGATTTGGTCTTAAAAACAGATCCTTGACTTGATTTTTGACATATCGAACTGGGAATTATAACTCTTTTCTATTTTCCTCAATTAAACCTACAAGCTCGCCTATTACAAAAGATAAAGCAGTAGAAATGATGGCACCAATACAGCAAGCAGGTTGCCAACGAGCTGCTTTTTCTATTGCTTGAATTGTAGCGTAATCACCAGTATGGTAAGAACTATTGGACTTGAATAGGAGAATAATCGTCGCTATCCAAAGGACCAATGCTAACAGCGGAAAAATATACTTCCATAAATTTTTTGTTTTCATAAGCATCCTCCTCCAAATTCCGATTTTCTTATTAGTTGGCACACTGCCAAGATCCATCCTCTGCTTTAACCAGAACTTCTTCGTAAGCATTTGAGTTCCTGTAAATAGCAAGAATGGTAGTATCATCATTGAGTTCAAATGTA
>JAZQQK010000018.1:0-10348 GCA_045629065.1 Anaerovoracaceae bacterium
ATTCAATTTCAACAAGGAACTTTACGGCAAGCAGATTAAAATTGAATTCGTGAAAATGATGCGCGAAGAGGTTAAGTTCTCATCGATCGATGAGCTTAAGTTGCAGATAAAGAATGATTGCATAGAAGCGCAGCACTATCATAATTTATAGCGCGCGAGCATGCAATCGAACTCCAGACCCGAACGAGAGGCGGAAGATGGAGTCGATTCGCTGCGGGAGCGCTAACGAAAACACTTGACAGTGCGTGGCTTCGGTGCTATTATGTATGAGTTAATGAGTACCTATAACTTGGTCGATGCGAAACTCCAACGCACGACTCAGTTCTAGGCGTATTAAGAAAAGGAGAAAAAACAATGATTACAAAAGAAATCAAAGAACAAATCATCAAAGAGTATGGCTTAAAAGAAGGAGACACAGGTTCCCCAGAAGTACAAGTAGCACTCTTAACTTACAGAATCAATGACTTAAACGAGCACTTAAAGACTCACAAGAAGGATTTCCACTCAAGACGTGGCCTTTTAAAGATGGTTGGTCAAAGAAGAAATATGCTTGCTTATCTTAAGGAAGTTGACCTCGAGAGATATAGAACACTCGTAGCTCGCTTAGGATTAAGAAAGTAATCAAAAAGATATTTAAGCGAGGCACAAGCCTCGCTTTTAAATATATTATGGCATAAGCCATATTAGTTATTAGGGGCGCGGGGCGCTCTATAGTTGTTTGACATTAAGGAGGTAGTTTTAATGCCAAGATTTACAGATTACAGAACATTTAGATACCCATTAGGTGGTAGACTTCTTCAATTAGAAATCGGTAAGGTTTGCGAACAAGCAAACGGCCAAGTATGGGTACAGTACGGCGACACAGTCGTAAACGTAACAGTATGCTGCTCCAAGGAAGCTAAGGAAGGTCAAGATTTCTTCCCACTTTCAGTAGACTTCGAAGAAAAGATGTATGGTGTTGGTAAGATTCCAGGAGGATTCATCAAGAGAGAAGGTCGTCCAGGAGAGCATGCGATTTTAACATCAAGATTAATCGACAGACCACTTCGCCCACTTTTCCCAAAGGGATTCTATAACGACGTAGTAGTTGTTGCTACAGCAATGTCAGTTGACCAAGACTGCTCACCAGAAATCGCTGCAATGATCGGTTCATCCGTAGCAATCGCAATTTCTGATATTCCATGGGATGGTCCTACAGCTGCAGTTAAGATCGGTAGAGTAGATGGTAAACTCATCATCAACCCAACTCTCGAACAGAGAGCAGTTTCCGACATCGATATGACTGTTGCAGGAACTAAGGAAGCCATCATGATGGTAGAAGCAGGCGCAAAGGAAGTTCCAGAAATGGAAATGCTCGATGCCATCCTCTTCGCTCACGAAGAAATCAAGAAAATCGTAGAATTTATTGAACAAATCGTAGCTGAAGTTGGTAAGCCAAAGATGGAAATCGAACTTTACAAGCCAGCTGAAGAAATAGATCAAGCAGTTCGTGAATTCGCTACTCCACTCATGAAGGAAGCAATCCACACTAAGGACAAGCTTGAAAGATTAGACAATATGGATAAGGTTGAAGTTTTAACAAAGGAACACTTTGCTGAGACTTATCCAGAAGGAACTCGTGATATCGAAACAGTTCTTTACAACATCACAAAGGAAACAGTAAGAACTATGATCTTAGACGAAGGAATTCGTCCAGATGACAGAAAGCTTACAGAAATCAGACCAATCTTCTGCGAAACTGGACTTCTTCCAAGGGTTCACGGAACAGGTTTATTCAAGCGTGGTCAAACTCAAGTACTTTCTTCTTGCACACTTGCTCCTGCATCAGAAGCACAGGTTATCGAAGGAATTACAGAGCAGACTGAAAAGAGATATATGCACCAATACAACTTCCCAGGATATTCAACAGGCGAAGCAAAATCACCTCGTACACCTGGCAGAAGAGAAATTGGACACGGTGCGCTTGCAGAAAGAGCACTTCTCCCAGTTATTCCATCAGTTGAAGAATTCCCATATGCGATTAGAGTCGTATCCGATGTACTTTCATCAAACGGTTCCACATCAATGGGTTCAACTTGCGGCTCATGCTTAGCACTTATGGATGCTGGTGTTCCTATTAAGAGACCAGTTGCTGGTATCGCAATGGGACTTATCGAAAGAGTAAAGGAAGACGGAACATCAGAGTTCGCAATCCTCTCCGATATTCAAGGTATGGAAGACTTCTTAGGCGATATGGACTTCAAGGTAACAGGTACTGAAATCGGTGTTACTGCTATCCAGATGGATATCAAGGTTCACGGCTTATCAAGAGACATCCTTGAAAAGGCACTTCGCCAAGCTAAGGAAGGCAGAATGTTCATTATGGACAAGATGCTTGAAGAAATCCCTGAATACCGTCAGAACTTATCAAAGTGGGCTCCAAGAGCAATGTCACTTCAAATCAATCCTGACAAGGTTAGAATCGTTATCGGCAAGGGTGGCGAAACTATCAACGGATTAATCGACAAGTACGACGTTAAGATCGATATCACAGATGACGGCTTAGTTTCAATCTATGGCACAGATGGTGAAAAGGCTGAAGCTTGCAAGAAGGAAATCGAAATCTTAACTAAGGACGTTGAAGTTGGAGAAATCTACGAAGGTACAGTTACAAGAATCCTTTCAACAGCAAAGGGTTCCGTAGGTGCTTTCATTGAAATCTTACCTGGTAAGGAAGGTCTCCTTCACATCTCCAAGATGGCTAAGGAAAGAGTAGAAAAGGTAGAAGATGTTATGAATATCGGCGATGTTGTTACTGTAAAGGTAACTGAAATCGACAGCCAGAACAGAATCAACCTTTCTCGCAAAGAACTTCTCTAATTAGAACAATATAAAACCCCGATATATATGTCAGGGCGGGTTTGACGACCGTCGGTCCTTGGCGATTGCCCGCGGAAGCGAGGCAGAGCCTAGTACCGCTACGGGAGGAGCCCGCGAGAGCGAAAGCCGTGGCATATATATCGGGGTTTAGTGTTACAAATAGATATTCGTGAGAAAGGTTGCAGTTAATGGGATAATGACAACAGAGATAAGCGTCGTGAATGCGACATACTCAGCGCAGAGAAGCGAGTTGCGACCTTGAGACTGAGCAACCGGTGTAGTAGCTGCAGCCGTAGGAAGTGCAGAGGCAAGCACGAAGCAGATTTTCATGCCAACTGCGATGTCTAACGGATTTACTATCAAGAACATAACTACAGGAATTATGAGCATCTTTATCAAGCCCATAACAATCATCCTGTAGTTTTTTAATATCTTCTTAAACTTGGATTCTGAAAGTTGCATGCCGATGATGAAGAGCGAAAGTGAAACGGTTACGTCCCCGATAGTATCTATACAATCAAACACTACAGATGGGAAGTGAAGGCCACTAAACATCATCACGAGTGCAACTATTGAACAGATTGTGTTAATGTTGAAGAAATCTTTTAATGCTTTCTTTATATCGAACTTTCCGCTATTAGAACCGATGTTGATAAGCACTGGCCCTAAGGCATTGCACTGAATTGTAAGGGTTATATTGAATATAACCATATAGAACAAAATGTCTGGTCCAAAGAGTGCGAGCGTAATAGGGAAACCTAAGAATCCAGTGTTATTAGTTGCAAAGAGGAGAATGTATGCTCCTAAATCTTCTCTTGGAACCTTAAATACATATTTCGAAAGTAAAAATGCTACAATATTAAACGCAAGATAGAATAGGAAACCGAATAGAAGGGTGAAAATCGTATCGTGGAATGTATTCTCTGTGATTTCCTTCTCGGTAATGGATGCTAATATCATGCATGGTAGGCAGAGCTTAATCAAAAGGGTAGAGAAATATTTCTGTGACTCATGAGGCAAAATTTTTCCCTTACCAAAACCGAAGCCTACTCCGATGATTAAAAATATGGATAAAACTTTTTCAAAAATAACTAACATTTTTTGCTCCTCTAAACAATAATTTTAGCAAATTTTTGTGTCAATATCAACCTCATAAGTATACATACAAGAAAATCCTTCAAGTTTGCTATTTAACAAAAATCGTGGTATAATAAACAAGTCTATGGGACAAGTAATTTGCCCCATCCTATGTTTTTATTTTTGCAATTATTTATTAGTTATTTGTAAGGGAAAGTATTATGTCAGATGAAAAGAAGAAGCGCAAGTTTGGCAATCGTCCAGATGGCCATTGGTTAAGAGATGAAGAGGATTCTATCCATGGCATTATGCCTTATCTTTATCCTAATCGCGCTGATAACGAAGCATTCATCCAAGAATGCGTGGACTTAGGTCCAGTTAATGCTTACGTCGACAAAAAGAACGCCGAATTGAAAGCAAAGGTTGAAGCCGGGGAACTGCCACCTAGCGCCTTGGAAGATCCATACAAGATGTTCCAAATTATTTTGGCAGCATTGGTTAAGACTATGACACTTAGGCCTAAACTTAACCGATTCATAGCACATTACAAACTATATCAGAGAAACGACCTAATTTTAGGCTTTGTAGTAAAGAAAAAATTTGCCGATAATGGCGGGGAAGCACTCGCATTTATCAAGTTCGGACCGGAGTCTACAGTAGACACAATTCACGAAAAAATTGTTGAAGAAATCAATTACTGCCGTAAGGAAGATACGGTTGATAATTCAACGGATATGATGGACAAGTTCATCAAGCTTCCAGCATTTTTATTGAGATTTGCTTTTGTGTTTATTAGAGCGTTCGATAAGCGTGGCTGGATGCCATATTCACTAATAAAGACTGATCCAGACTATGCATCTGCATTCATCACTAACTTAGGGTCAATCGGTCTTAAATCAGGATATCACCACTTATCCAACTGGGGAACAGTTTCTTTCTTTATGATTCTAGGAGAAAAAAGATGGAAACCAGTATACGATAAGGATGGCAATATGGAAATGCATGAGGTTATCGACATCGGTTTGACGGTCGATGAACGCATTGCAGACGGCTTCTATTTTTCACGTTCAGTGAAGCTGTTTAAACACTTATTAGCACATCCAGAACTTCTGGAAACTAGAGCAGACGAACCTGTTGAGTTCTAAAATTTAGCATCTGTGTGTAAGCGAATTTTTTGAAGAAAAGAGATGTAAAAATTGAAGAAAGAAGTTATTGTTGAGGGGATTAAAGCCCCATGGATACCTAATTTGAAAGGAGTACCCGCAACTCTAAAATACTATCAAGGATCAATGTATGATAAAGTGGCAGAAATTGCCGAACATTATCCAAACTATATTGCATACGATTTTTTAGGAATCAAGACACAATACAAGCAATTTATTAAAAAAGTTGACGATTGCGCTAGAGCTCTCGCAGCGATTGGTGTTAAGGAAGGCGAATCAGTAACAATCTGCATGCCTAATGCACCTCAAGCTGTAATTATGTTTTACGCTATCAATAAAATTGGTGCCATAGCTAATATGGTTCACCCATTATCATCTGAAAAAGAAATCGAGTTTTGCCTCAAGCAGGCCGCATCTGTTGTATGTATCACACTTGACCAATTCTACGGAAAGTTTGAGAACATCAGAAAGGACATCACTCTTAGAAGCCTGATCATTACTTCTGTAAAGGATGAACTCTCTTCAATTAAGAAGAAAGGATATTATCTTGCTGAGGGACATAAAATCCAAAAGGTCCCTGCAACAGCTGAAGTTATTTGGTGGGAAAAATTCTTAAGAGATGGAAACCACTATCATGGACCATTCCATGCTGTAAGAAAAGCGGAGGATCCGGCAGTTATTCTCTATTCTGGCGGTACAACTGGAACGCAAAAGGGCATCCTTCTTTCAAACTTAAACTTCAATGCTTTAGGTCAGCAAATCATTGCTACTAACCCAATGTTTAAGCCAGGTGACAAGATGCTCGCAGTAATGCCTATTTTCCACGGATTCGGGCTTGGTGTGTGCATTCACTCAATGCTTTCACAGGGTGGAAGATGCTTGCTCATTCCTCGTTTCAATCCTGAAACTTATGCAAAACTTTTAAAGAAACATAAACCAAATTTCATCGCCGGTGTACCTACACTTTATGAGGCACTTTTAAGATTAAAGACACTCGATAGAGTGGACCTATCCTGCTTAAAGGGCGTTTTCTCAGGTGGCGACAGCTTATCTGTTGAACTTAAAAAGAAACTTGATAGTTTCTTGAAGGATCACAATGCTGTAATTACTGTTCGCGAAGGCTATGGCACTACTGAATGCGTTACGGCTTGCTGCCTTACACCACCGCATTGGCAGAAGGAAGGTTCCATCGGCTTCCCATTCCCAGACACTTTCTTTAAGATTGTTAAACCGGGAACTGTGGATGAGGTCCCTTATGGTGAGGAAGGCGAAATTTGCCTGACTGGACCTACGATGATGCTTGAATACATTAATAATCCTGAAGAAACAGCAGACACATTAAAAGCTCATTCTGACGGTCACACTTGGCTCCACACCGGAGATCTTGGCAAGATGGACGAAGACGGTTTCGTATATTTCCGCCAAAGAATAAAGAGGATGATTGTAACTTCTGGTTACAATGTTTATCCATCACAAATAGAAAACATATTGGATGCTCACGAGCTGATTCACATGAGCTGCGTAATTGGCGTTCCAGATCCATACAAGATGCAAAAAGTTATCGCTTTCGTAGTTTTGAAGCCAGGAGTTACACTCACTGAAGATGAAGCGAGAGCTGAAATCTATAAGTATCTGGAGAAGAATGTCGCAAAATACGCAATGCCAAAGGAAATCAGCTTCAGAGCTGAACTCCCTAAGACACTCGTAGGAAAGGTGGCATACCGAGTACTCGAAGAGGAAGAATTAAAAAAATATCAATAGGAAAAGTATGAGGCAGATCAAGCTGCTCACAATTGTAATAATCGCAAGTCTGGTACTTTCGACAGGCATAGCCTTTGGAGAGACAGAGATTTCGCGAGGCACGGGTACGTCTTACACGCATAACGAAAAATTCGATGAATGCGTTGTAATACATGGTGTTGACGTGTCACAATTTCAAGGAAAAATCAATTGGGATCTCATGAAAGCGGCAGGTGTAGATTTTGCTATCATTCGAATTGGTGGACGAAGCTATTCGACTGGAGCAATCTACAATGACGACTATTTTGAGGATTATTACGAAGGTGCGAGCAAAGCAGGAATTCTACTGGGTGCGTACTTCTTTTCTCAGGCAACCACAAAAGGTGAGGCCATTGAGGAAGTAGAATATTGCGTACGAAAATTGGCCGGTAGAAAACTGGATCTGCCACTTTTTATGGATTATGAAGGTGGCGGCGGTAACAGTGCATGGTTAAACGCCGCCCATTTGTCTATTGAGGACCAAACGGACATTGCAATCGCATTCTGCGAGGCCGTTAGAAGCTATGGCTATGAACCAGGATTCTATTCGTATCTAAGCTATATGCGTGGTTCCAATGCACATGTTTATGGTGCAATTCTTAGCGAAAAGTATCCCGTATGGATAGCTCAGTATGCTGAGGAGTGCAATTATAAAAACGACTATTTTATCTGGCAATATTCATCATCCGGAAAACTTCGTGGAACGCAGGGTTCGTCTTGTGACCTAGATTACTGGTATTTAGAAAAAGATACAAAGTTGGATATAACGAAACTCCCGATGCTAAAGAAGCAGATGATGTTCGCCGATGTAAAAATTGATGACAAAGTATTGAGCTATGTCTATGGTGACTGCGTTGGATATGAGCCTCATATCAAAGTTCGCTTCGGAGATAAAGAACTCATCGAAGGTTTGGACTACACTGTAGAATACTATTCAAACTACAATGTGGGAACGGCCTTTGCGAAGGTAGTGGGTAAGGGAAATTACGACGGATATAAGTTCGTTAGTTATGAGATTTCGCCAAGCCATGACATCTCAGACCTGAATATAGAAAAGACTTATACAGTAAAGTATACTGGCAAAGTGATAAAACCTACGGCTATCAATATTTTGGAACCATCAGGAAACAGAATAACAGGCAATTTGGATTATGCGTTTGACAATTTTAAGGCAAAGAATGTAGGCACATATAGCGTAAAGATTGCTCTATTTGGCAATTATATAGGTAGTGCCTATACTAAGATTAAAATCGTCAAAGGCACACAGACCATAACGATAGGAAATCAGCCCTCAAAAGTATATGATGACCATAAGCCGATAGACTTGAAAGTGTCAAAGAAATTTAGCGATGGCAGCATTTCATTCAAGTCTTCCAACACTAAGGTTGCAACGGTTTCATCCAAGGGGATTGTTACAATCAAGGGCACAGGCAAGGCCAAGATTACAATCACTGCTCCGGGAACTTCGAATTATGAAGGCGCAAAAAAGGAATTTACAATAGAGGTTGTTAAGAAGCCAAAAGAGCCAAAACCAGTGAAGAAGGATCTCAGCAAACTCAGAGCATTTGATAGATTACATAGAACTGAAAGAAGTATATTTACATGGAAAAAGGTAACTTTGTAGAACTGAATATTACAGATATGTCTAATGAGGGAGCCGGTATCGGCCACGACGAATCAGGAATGACTGTTTTTGTCACTGGTTGTGTGGCAGGCGATAAAGTTCGAGCTGGAATCACTGATGTAAAGAAAAACTTTGCAAAGGCGAAGGCAGTTCAGATTTTAGAAGAGTCAAAGGATAGGGCAGAGGATGTTTGTCCGTACATCGATTCATGTGGTGGCTGTGGCTACGGCAAATTAAAATACGATGCACAGCTCGCACTAAAAGAAAAGTCAGTGAGAGATAAACTCGTACGCCTAGCAGGAATCGAGAACCCAAAGGTAAATCCAATTATTCCATCGGAACTTGTTACTGGGTATCGAGATAAGGCGACGATTGCGGTGTACGACAAAACGGTAGGATTCAAAGAAAAGAAATCCAACCGCGTGGTTGACTGCAAAGAATGTCGCATTCAGCATCCTTTAACAATGATAGCGGCAGAATGTCTCCGTAAGTTTGTAGCTGATGGTAAAGCTAAGGGCATCATCGATATCATGGTAGTCAGAATTACTACTACTGGTGAGATGATGGCTATTGTTAACCGAATTAAGGGAAAAGACGGCAGAATCGTAAAGAAGGATCTCGATTGGGAAAAGCTAGCACTCATGATTGATGATGCGACTGACCATTCGCTTGAGAGCTTCTATGTGGATGATAAGTGGATAGCAGGAAAACATACAATTCTTGAGAGTTTAGAAACTCTTGATGGCCAGAAACTAGACTTTGAAATTTCGCCTTTAAGCTTCTATCAAGTAAATCCTACTCAGATGCTCAAACTCTATGACAAAGCTCGTGAAAAGGCCGATTTTGGCGTTTCTAAGGGCAATGCAGAGGGCAATCAGGCCGAAGGGGTTTCATCCAAGCCAATTCTACTCGATCTATATTGCGGAGTGGGAACTATCGGCATCTTCCTCGCCAAGTATTGTCAGATGGTTTACGGTATCGAGAGCGTACGCCCGGCAGTTTTGGATGCTAACAGAAATTCTGTAATAAATGGCATAGTTAATACTCGTTACATTCTGGGAAAAGCTGAAGAGGAACTTCCTGGAATTATGGGTATGGCTAAGCTTTATAAATATAACGAGGTCAACGAAATCGTCGAGCGCGAGCCCGAGATTAGGCTTTCGAAGGTTGATTGCGCTATCGTAGACCCACCACGTTCGGGTTGCGACACTAAACTACTTGATGCAGTGATTAAGGCAAGCCCTGAACGCATAGTATATGTGTCATGTGACCCAGCAACGCTTGCTCGCGATATAAAATATTTGACTAATCGTGAAGGACGCAGCGAGGCGTCAGCCAGTGGCTCACTTTATGAATTCATCGACGCCACACCGGTCGACATGTTCCCACAGACTACACATGTGGAGACGGTTGTATTACTGTCGAGAACGGAGAAGTAAAATGATGCAAAAATTGTATTGAGACTTGAAGATTACAGTCCTGGGAGAAAAGAAGCATGTCATCAAGCAAAGAATATCTGAACTTCATATTGGATCAGCTTTCCGGGTTGGGTGGCATATCGTACCGGGCTATGATGGGCGAATACATCATTTATTTGGGCGGTAAGATTGTCGGTGGAATATATGATGAGAGGCTTCTGATAAAACCGGTGGGGTCAGCTATAGCAATGTTGCCGGATGCGAAGATGGAATCGCCATATGAAGGTGGCAAGGAAATGCTGCTTGTAGAAGATGTAGATAACAGAGAATTTCTGCAAGAGCTGCTGCAGGCTATGTATAAGGAGCTTCCTGCTCCGAAGAAAAAGAAATTAAGAAAGGATGTTTGACCAATGGGACCTGATCCAAAT
>JAZQQK010000019.1:0-14332 GCA_045629065.1 Anaerovoracaceae bacterium
TAGTAAACGATGTAGTTGTTTGGATCCATAGGAGTTACGTTGCCATTGCCGTCTGTTACATACTTGATTTGCTGACCACCATGACCATCGTCTTCATAGACATAAATCTTGTTGGCAATCTCTTCGATGTCTGGAACAAGCGTAAATCCGTCAACGTTACCATTTTCGTCATATTCAGCGATATACCAATCTGCTAAGTTATATGTCGTGATTGGTCTTAGAAGTGCTTCTGTAAGTGGAAATGTTACATCTTTTGTCCATGTTGAATGTTCAACATTTGTGAGTGGATCAAAGTCCAAAGATAGTTCGAAAGGCCACTGTGAACCATCGTATGAAATTCCGAGCTTAATTCCTGTAACTTCAGGTGCTCTGGACATTGTAAACCATGCGAATGTTCCACCAACTAGTAATACTAGCGCCATCAAGAGGCTGAATCCTGCTGTTATTAACTTTTTAGTAGTACTAAACTTTGTCATTCAAGCCTCTAAACTATCGTTTAATTTCCACGTGAAATTCCTGTTTGTGTATTAACGCCATCAGCGCCAAACTGGATATGTGATGCCAATGTTACTGCATCTTCAAACGTCTCTGCTATGCAGTCGATATCCTGTCCTTCTATCCAAAGGTATAAGCTGACTTTCATCATCATTGATGTGTCGATTTTGAATAGATGCGTGTCAGTAGTGAACTTACCTGCATGATAGATAACCATGCTCTCCAATGTTGGAGTGTTTTCGTTCCAAGAAGAAGCTTCCTGAACGATCAGATGTGATTTATCTATCAAATCTCCACCACGAATACTCTCTGTGCCTAAATATCCTGAGTAACCATTGTAGTGAATGTCTGCATTTGGTTCATACATGATGAATGAACGAGATCCAATCTCATTTCCATTCAAATCCGTTGGTGTGTAAGCGAATCCGTATCTAACGGTTGTTTCGCTTCTGTGACCACCATTTCTGTGTGCGACCTGTTCTTGGTCCCATACAGGGGAACCTACTACGTAAGTTCCAGCGCCCATCTGGCCGTCTGCTCTTTCTATCGCATCTTCTAAGAAGACATTTGCGTTAGCGCCATCGCATTTGAGCCAAAAGTCTAAGCGCACCATGTATCCGAGGGCTTCCATCGCTTTAGCTTCAGCTGAAGTTTTGGAAGCGCCATCGGGATAATGTACATTGATGTTTGCCTCCTCGACAGGTTCTGTGCCGGCCGTACGACCGGTAACATCATATAAGACTTTTTCAAAACCGTCTGGAGTGTAAGTAACTGGTTTTAATGGGACCATGCCTTCGAGCAACGCCGATGCATCGAAGGTGTTTCCCCATGTACCAGGTTGTCCGTTTTCGTCCGGAGCAATCAGAAGTGCAGCATCTGTGATAACAGATACAGACACATCTGAAACGAAAGGAACTCTAGAAACGCCAAGCCATGCGTAAGTTGCACTGACTGTTAAGATGGCTGTTAATATAACAACTATCAAAGCATATATAAGTGTTTTACGACTGTCTTTAAGCAATTTCTATGAGCCTCCTTTCGTTAATAGTTTTTTAGTTTAGCAGATTACTGCGCTAGGATTAGTAGTTGTAGTGGAGTTCGTCATCATCGTCCTTATTGGAGTTTTCAACATCTCCAGCACCGATTGATTCTGCTGAGTTAGGATCATATTCTGCAATTTGATCACTTGTGAATGTAATCTTTCCAAGCTTGATGTAAAGGTCTCTTCCAAGGTCAGATGCATAGAATTCGTCACCTTCAAGGTAAACTGTGATTTCTACTAAGATAGCAGCATTTCTTGGGCAGTTTGTGATGAGGTTGTTGAATTGATACTGAGCAGTTTGGTTGCCAGATTCAAGAACGCTAGTTGCATAAGCAGCGCCCTTAACGTCGTTGCTTGTATAAGTTACAGTTGGTTCTACATAGCTGCTGCCAGCAATATCCTTAAAGCTTTGAACTGAAGTAATTGAAGTACCGCTACCTACTTGTTCAGTAAGAGTAGTGCATGATGCAACTCTCATTACTACACTGTATTTGTTAGCATTTCTAAACTTAGTTGCTTCAGTAGTAGCTTGTTCTGGCTTAAGAACGAGCTTATAGTCGCCTTCTTGTGGAGCAGTTACTGTAGTGTAAGCACCACCAGATACTGATGTTTCTGATGCACGAGCAACCATGATATCAGAGATAGTTGCTGAAATTTTTGCATAACCATTAGTAGTATTGTAGTCAACTGTAGAGGATCCATTAGTTCCACCAGCATTAGTTCTTAACCATACATAGTAGGAAACAGCAGCCTTCTTGAGGGCATTTGTACTAGAAGTTAGATCATTGTCATACTGGTAGTATCCAATACCATCTGTGATAGTTGCAACAGCACCATTTACTGATTCAAGAGGAGCAAATAAGTCAGTCAAGCTTGCAGTACGTCCAGTGTCGTCGTACTTAACAGTTTTAAGCTTGTTATTGTCTAATTTTGCTGGAAGTGAAAGTACTGCTTCAGTAAAATCAGTAACTTGTCCACCAAATTCAGTTTCTTTGAATTCGGAGTCAGCCTTAACTTCTCCAGGAGCCTTTAAGTTAGCCCATGAATCAGTTGAGCTTGCTCTAGCAATTTCAAGGTTCTTGTTAGCCTCTACGTGAGTAATTACGTTAGTAATTTCTGGAGCTCTTGAAACTGTGAACCATGCGAATGATGCAGATGTCATAAGGACAAATGCCATTACGAGTGAAAAGAATGATACGAGTAATTTCTTTTTCATTTTTGTTTTCCTTTCTCCCACCCACTATGAGGTGGGTGAATGTTATTAAAGCGTCAAGCCGATATTTGTGCAATCGGCGTCTTGCATCTTTGACACAAGCCTGATGCTTAATTAACAGTTTGTGATAATTTATAAATCGGTGCTTTGCACCGGATTTACCAGTGATAACTACTTTTGAATCTGAGTTTCAGAATCTTGTACATTGGATGATCTTAAGTAATTCTCAAGTCCATCCCATCTTCCTGTACCAGCATCTGATGAATCAGCTTCTGGAATTCTTTCAACGTAGTAGGATTTATCAAATTCCTTTCTAAACAAACCTTTGAAGAACTGTTCATTGTCTTCGCCGATTCTATCGAACTGAACATTGAATCCTACGTGACCACCAAGGATTGAGTTGTTGCAATCTGGGTCATCACCTTCCAGCCAAACCACGACGGTGTATTTTTTAACCTCGCCAGGTTCGAACTTCTGGACATAACCTTGAAGTGCAGTGTAATCATCGATGAATGGTACTGTCGAAATTCCTACTCTACCATTACGTGTGTAGTATTGTGAGGATGGGTCGTAAGAGTTCTTTTCGAATGGTGCTCTATCATATCCGAAAAGGTTTTCTTCCTTGCCGTTTTCCTGTGCCTTCGCGTAGATGATTTGTCTTTCATCTTCGAAGAACATTACCCACGTTGCAGCAGCGGTGTTCATCGTCTCTGAGAGAATGTTTACTGTGTAAGCATAGTCTGTAGTCTCTGTTCCGTTGTTCTTTAGGTAGAATGTATACGCCATATAACCAGGACCGTTGTGCGAGCCATCGATCAGAGGAACGTTTTCGTTTATCATCGCGATGGATGTCGCATTCGAGTTGGTGATCTCTAAAGCATACAATCTAGTCTTGTCTTCTTTGAAATCAGGTGTTTCTGAAATCAAGAAGCCTTGTTCCAGCATGTCCGCCGTGACATTGACTGTGAAGTGACCTTTCTCTTCTGTTACGTACGCTGTGTAAAGGATGAGTCCTAAAACTAAGAGTACTGCGAGAAGAGCTTTCCAAATTGTGATGCTTGCGAGTATGGTAGCAATCGTAGTTGAAATCTTTGCACGAACCTTTGTGCAAGTTTCCACTACGGTACGCTCTGGGTAAACTAGTCCAACTTCTTTAGCAAAGAGGTCGAACTCGCCGTATCGCTTGATGCCTTGCTTTTTGAGTTGAGGTCTTAGAGCTTTACGCTCTCTATGAATTCTCTTGATCTCTTCTCTATCAGCTTTCAGGTTCAAGCCCTTTGGCTCTTCATATAACTTAGCGCCGCTTTCTTCAGCTTCCTTTTCAAGCTTCTTCTGTTCGGCTTTAAGTTCTTTATAACTGAGCTGAGGCTCTTCTACATTGTTCTTGTCAAACAAGCTCATGCGTTAGCCTCGCTTTCTTGGATTGCAGCTTCAGCTATTTGATTCTCATCAAGGAGTTCATCGGAGAGATACTTGATGGTTTTCTCAGCTTCAGCTTTTGTCAAGAAGCTGAATCCTAGTTTTTTACACTCGTCTAAATTCTTTGTGAAGGTCTTTGAAGGTTTCTTTTCTAAGGCCTCTGGAATTAAGAACGATATCGTGTCGAATGATTTTGCCTCATCTGTGAAAGCTTGTTCAAGCTTGGCTGCCAATTTGTTCTGTGTGTACCATCCGTCTGGGAGGAGGATTGCCGCTCCTTCAACCGGTACCCTACAGCACTCGAATCTCTTGAGTGCATCCAGCAACTCATATACGAAATATTCGCCGAGCTGTGGTTCAAGCTTTCTCGTAGCAATCATTTTCTTCATGTCATCGTAAGGTGTGTATTCGCCTTTCGAAGCTCTGATTCTCATCTCTGCTACGAAGATGTCTTTTTTAGATTTTCTATTCTGGGCTTTTTTATATCTAAGCTCCATCGGTCTGGACTCACGTCTCTTTATCCAAGTCTCAGCAGTTGAGATTGCTAAACTGCCTTCGGAGTTTTCTGAGAAAGCCTTTCGTAAGTTTGCTGCACTTGCTGTGAAACACTTTACGAAGTTCTCATCAAACTTACCAGTTGAGATCTCAGCTTTGAGCGCCTTGAGTGCATCTCCGATTGGGTCCTCGCTTCTAGTAACCATTGCTTTGTGGTCTATCCAATTCGCAATCGCTACTGCTCTGCCCATGTAACCAATCTGTCTCACCGACTTTCCTTCAGGCTCTCCTGAACCATCGTAATTTTCGTGATGGTCAAGTGCGCCTTCTTGGAGCATTCTTTGGTGATAGCTCTTTAAGTGCTTAAAATCCGGATAGAGCTTTGCGACTAAGTAAGCGCCTTTAGCTCCGTGGTCCTTTCTCTCTGTCAAACTATCATCATCGAGAAGTTTTCCTAAGTCGTGATAAAGAGCTGATTGGTAAGCGAACTGTTTGTTCTCCATAACCAGTTCGTTCGAACCTTTTAGTTCGTTATCATAGAGTCCCTTAGAAGCTGCTCTATGGAAAGCTGCTTCAGTGTAGAGGGCCACTCTCTTAGCGTGAGCAAGTTCTGCTTCTGGTAAGAGGTTCATCGCATCTTCAATTGTTAAGATTTCTTTGCCCTTTAACTGCATCTTTAAGGGATCCTTTCTTTCGGTTTAGTTTAGTGTTTACTATTTCTTTCTCTTGACGTACTTGATGATTGAAAGTACGATTTCGGCGATTCCTGCAAGAGCAAGAATTACGTATGAGAAGAAGATGAATGTTGTCATGTTGTAGAGGTGAAGCCAACGGTCGAAGATCAATCCGCAAAGCATTAAGTATGCATATGGGATTGCAAGTCCAAGGACGATTCTTAATGCGAGGCCCTTGCCAGAAGTTGGTGTGTAAACATTGCTGAATTGTGCTTCACGCTTTGGGGTTTTTTCTTTAGGCTCTTTTTCCTTAGGAGCTTTCTTCAATCCTTCGAAGTTAACCTTTGGAAGCTTGAATTCTTTTTTCTCCTTTGGTGGCTTTTCAGCCTTTGGTTGTTTGTCAGCCTTTTTAACTTCCTCTGTGGATTCAACTGCGGCTTTCTCTGCCCCACCGTCTAGGTTGAAATCTCCCTTGGCATAGTCGCCAATATCGAAGTTGCTGATCTGATCATCAGTTAATTTGAAATCTTTCTTTTCGTTTTCTGAACTCATTTTTTCTCTCCAAGAATGTTATATCTATATATACGCGTATGCGCGCCCGCGCGCGTTGAAAAAATATTTATATCTATAGTTGTAAATATAGATATAAAATGTTACCATAATTCTACTACTTATTAGGGGGGGAGTCAATACTTACAGGAGAATTTCTTAGGGTTTTATGCGCTTTTTTTATGAGTTTCTACGTGAAAAAGCGTTTTTTCAATCTTTTTCTTGACTATCACGATATCGTGATATATAATTAAGCCAACAATTTTCAGAGGTGAACGCTATGGATCACAAAATTAAATCCATCTTAGCCCTTCCAGAATACAAGCTAAATGTATCTTTTAGGTGTGGCGAATCGAGGCAATATGACTTCAACGATCTTATTGAATCATTGCCTATATACAAGCACTTCTTTGTCGAAGAAGGTATATTTGATTCTGCTTATGTTAGTGGCGATGGCTTCCAAGTTGAGTGGAACGAATATGTCAATATTGGCTGTGAAGAGTTATGGATGAACGGCAAAAAAATTAAGACTGCTTTCGACTCTCTTCTCTCCTGTGCAGATGCAGCAGAGATATGGGGTATGGATGAAAGTACTCTCAGAAAGGCTATCCTCTCCGGCCGATTTAAAGACGGTATGGATGTGCTAAAATTTGGTAAGCAATGGGTCATAACTAAGAAGGCTATGGTCAGGGAATATGGTGACCCTGAGTCTAACTTTGATGACTTATTCGGGGGGGGTGGAATAGAACATGAAAATTCTTTATTCTAAGCCAAGCGTCAAGAAGATGTTAAAGATGCCCGAAAAGCAAGTTGCTAAAATTTTAACGACGGTTAAAGAAGCGATGAATCGCGCCCCTGGTGTTAGGGTCCAAACCTTATCTGGTTATAAGGACAAGCGCGAGATTATTCAGTGCCCTCCTCTTTTCATAGTAGCAGTCCAAAAACAGTTCAAAGGTGTACAAGTATACTACGTGATGGATGTGCTAGACAAAGAAGACATGGAATACTATACTGGCGCATAGGCTTGAAATAGACTAGTAACACCAACCTAATTTTAGAGAAATTTAAAACACCCTTGTGAATTTCAAGGGTGTTTTTATATGTTCACGATATCGTGATATGCTATTCAGTACCTAATTTTCTCTGATAACGGCTGAACATTTCAAGACATTCGTCGATATCCTTTGACAATTTCTTGTCTGGCTTCTCTCCCGCATCTATAGTCTCTTTATACTGAGAGACTACTCCGCAAGTCTGAAGGTAAAGTTCTCTACCCTGTTTAATACGCTCTGACATTCTATCCAGGATGATTGTGAGCGCCTCAGGGTTCTCTCTAATGTATTGTGGTAAACCTTTAAAATGAACTATCTTAAGTAAAGTCTTTTCTTCCAATGCTACTGCAGCTGCTGTTCTAGGGATATCCTCAATCATGGCAATCTCACCAAAGATTGTTCCCTTTTCACGCACTGTTAAAAGTTGTTGCTTATCTGTGTTGTAATGAATATAGATTCCAACAGAACCACTTAATACTTCATACATGCAATCGCCCTGGTCGCCCTTATTGAATATCATTTCTTCTTCATTAAACAATGTGGTTTTAATGTACTGCTTCATTTTTCACCTCTACCGTTGCTAGATAGCTTTAACGTTTTCCACCTGTTTGTTTCTATTGCACGATATCGTGCAATAGAAAAGGCGGTATAAAAAACCGCCTAATTCATTAGTCTTCAGATTTAATTCTTGCAGCCTTACCTGTTCTCTGGCGCATGTAGTTGAGCTTAGCTCTTCTAACATTACCCTTTCTAAGAACTTCGATCTTTTCAATCTTAGGTGAGTGGATAGGGAATGTCTTCTCTACGCCAACACCGGATGCAATCTTTCTTACTGTGAATGTCTCAGCGATTCCACCGTTTTGTCTCTTAAGTACAAAACCTTCGAATGTCTGAATTCTTTCACGGTTACCTTCTTTAATCTTGATGGAGACTCTTACTGTATCGCCAACACCAAAAGCAGGGACATCATTCTTCTCATATTCTTGAGTGATTTGTTTCATTAAATCCATTTTAATTTCCTCCTTCCCTCCAAGACGTTCGTGGCACGGATTATATCTCGTGTAGGTCTCCAGAGGACCGTCCGTAATTCAACTCATATATTTTAGCATACGCCAAAACAATTTGCAAGATATTTTTCGAATCGAAACGCGAGTTTCGATTTGAGAGCGCGTGCGCCGTAGTTTGTGAGCAGCGGAGCTGCGAAATCGCGAAGGCGCTAAGCGCGAGGGTGTGTTCTATCGTATACATCTTTGATACGATTTTTTACCACTGATAGGTATGCTTGAGTGGCTGCTATATCTTCGTGTCCCATGAGCTCCTGAAGTGACTTTAGGTCAGCTCCGTTTTGAAGCATATGAACAGCGAATGAGTTTCTAATAATTTGAGGAGTGAGTTTGAGTTCTAATCCAGCTTTGTCACCGTACTCTTTGAGTATCTTCCAAAGGCCCTGTCTAGTCATTGGCTCACCCATATAGTTTACAAACAAGTAATCTGACTCCTTACCCTTGAGTGCCTCTTTACGCACATCAAAGATATAATCCTCCATAGCTTGTCTTGCGATTCTTCCCATAGGAATAATTCTAGCCTTGGAATGTTCTCCTGCGCACTTTATGAAACCCATTCTAATATTAACATCGTCTACCTTTAATTCGATAAGCTCTGATGCTCTGATTCCAGTTGCATATAAGAGTTCCAAAATAGCTTTATCCCTAAGTCCCTTAGCACTATTATCAGGTAATGCTAAAAGTTTATCGATTTCATCTATTGAAAGGTACTCAATGTCCTTCTTATCAATCTTAGGTGATTTTATATCCTCAGTAGGATTGCTATTAATTCTGCCTGACTTCTCTAAAAATTTAAAGTATGTGCGTATTGATGCCAACTTGCGATTAACAGTCGACTTGGACTTGTCCTGTGATTTAAGTTCAATCAAATACGCAACGACATCTGCATTGCTAGCATCCTTTGCATCATAAACACCACGAGCCTGAACGAACTCTTCAAAGTGTTCAATGTCTTGCATATATGCTTGGACAGTATTAGCCGCTACTTTCTTTTCAGTTGTCAGATATTGTCTATATCCGTCTAATTGCATATTATCCTCCCAAGGATTAGTTTACAATAAATTTTACTATATAAGGCCGCGCTTTTCAAGAATTTCTTTTGCCATAAGTATAGCAATTATTGTTTTTGCATCCTTTATTTCTGCGCGCATAACCATGTCATATAATTCTCTGACATCCCACTCTTCAATATCGAGTGCTTCATTATCATCAAAATCAGTTTCTCCTGGAGTTAGACCAGTAGCTAGGTATAAGTAAAGGACTTCTTCATCGTAACCCACTGAAGGATAGAATTCAGTCACATACTCAATATTGGCAGCCGTATATCCAGTCTCCTCTTTTAGCTCACGCTTAGCTGTTACTAATGGATCTTCACCTGGATCAATTTTTCCGGCAGGAGCTTCAAACATAACTCGGTTGGCTGGCTTACGGAACTGACGCACCATGAGCATCTTTCCTTCATCAGTGATTCCAATAATAGTAGCTCCACCACCATGCTCAATTATCTCTCTATATCCTTCACCGTTAACAACGGTTACTTTGTCTCTCCTTAAAGTGAGAATTTTTCCTTTGTATAATATTTCACTTGAAATAGTTTTTTCTTCGAATGTCATAGTGACCTCCTATATGGTATATATAATTTAGCTTGTTTCATAATAATTTGCAATAACTATTGCCAAATTAAATTTAACTATTTTTTGCTAAACCACTTGACAATAACGGAATAATTATATAAACTAAAAGCGTGGTAATCCCCCCTGATTACCTCATAATCTCAAATCCAAAATACCCCTTTTGAACAAAGTAGACTGCTCCCCTGCAGTCTATTTTGTTTAGTGGCGCTAGCATGAGAAAAATAACAAGCAATCACAAAATTGAATATTTCCAGTCAAAGATCTTCGACACATATTTTGGAGGTCAGTCTCTCGTGGTATTCGATATTGAATCTATGGGACTCAATCCTAAGGTTAATGAAGTAGTCCTTGCTGCTTTTCTGGAAGTCACACCAGATGGTGATGCTACTGTCACACAGTATCTTCTCGACAGCATGGAAGAGGAAGTGATGCTGCTCTCCATCATTCAGGATAAGCTCAACTCTTTTGACGTGGTACTCACATATAATGGAAAGCACTTCGACCTCCCATTCATAAAAACTCGTGCACAGATTCTCGGTATGCGTGATATGGGTATGGGTGATTACAACATCAAGCCATATGACTTGGATTTGTATTTAGTCCTTCATGGTCACAGTGAGCTGAAACGCATATTGCCTAATCTTAAGCAAAAGACTATAGAAGAATATATGGGCCTTTCCACTTCACGTGATGATGAAATATCTGGAGCGGAATCCGTAGAACTCTTTAAGGAATATCTCTCAACTTTTGATATGGATTACAGAGAGTCATTAGCAAGAAAGATTCTTCTTCACAACCATGATGACGTACTCCAGTTATATAAGCTCTTACCTGTAATCAAGAAGTCTAACTTCCATCAAGCGATGGCCAAGCTTGGCTTCCCAGTTCTTAACTCATTAGACTTTCACTGTGATATCACATCAGTAAAGATGTCCTCAGATGAGTTAATAATCACAGGCACTCATAATAGGCAGGGCTTTAGTTATATATCCTTTGCTAGTGAAGAAAGACCATATAATGCGGAGTTTAAAAAGGATTTCACTTTTAATATCTCAGTTTTGACCAAAAGAATAGGTGTTCACGATATCGTGAACACGCGTCAGATAGGCCTTAACGACGGGCTATTCGACAGCTTGGGTGGATTTACCAATGGTTATCTAATAGTGCAGTCTGAAAATGCCCTAAATCCGTTAGAGGCGAATATACTGGCCAAATCACTCATTTTACTGATTTTAAACCAATAAGGTATAATTTATCGAAAGAATAATAAAAGGCGCTCAGAAGCTAATTCTGAGCGCCTATTTTTTATGGTGCGGATAACAGGAGTCGAACCTGCACGGTCGCCCACAGGAACCTAAATCCTGCGTGTCTGCCAATTCCACCATATCCGCAAAATCTAACTAAGAAAAAAGGCCCGCTGTGCGGGCCTGGTGACTCTACCGGGATTCGAACCCGGGTAGCCGCCGTGAGAGGGCGGAGTCTTAACCGCTTGACCATAGAGCCATATCACTCGATTATTATAGCAAATAACAATCGCTTTTGCAAGTATATAGTCGAGTGTTAAATTAATTTCTTTCGGTTTCTAAGGATCATTTTAAGCATTCCCGATATCGTGCCAGACTGTTTACGATACAGTTTTCCGCCGTAGTACGTTCCTTCTGATCTTACGAGTGAAAGTTCCTCTGGCTTAAGATTGAATATGTCATGTGAAGTAGTAAAGAAGTTTGCAAGTTTACCCACCTCTAATGTTCCCCTATCCTTTTCCTCCATCATAGCCTTTGCAGGGTTAATAGTGTAAGCCCTCATTGCCTCATAGATGGATATGGACTCATTAGGATTATAGAAATCAACCATGCCCCTCATCTGAAGATATGGATCCATGTCTTGTACCGGTGAGTCAGATGAACCGCATAGCAGTGCAATTTCGCCTATTGATTTCAATTTCACGATATCGAGAATTGACTTTGGTAGGTGCGCTTCGTATGTGTGTAGATATCTTTTATCTATCCATGCATAACCTGGTTGCATCATCACAGCATAGTTTCCTTGCTTAAGTAGTTCTAATCCCTCATCATCTATAAACTCACAATGCTCTACTCTATGAAGTCTATCTGAACCAGTTTTGTTCAAAGCAATTAGTAATCTCTTAATTGCTTTTGTACCTATAGCATGTGCTGCAACTTGATAATCATTCTCAACAAATTGCTTTACTGTCTTGTCGATTTCATCCTGAGTAAAATAACATTCCTCAGTATTACCATCATCAATAAATGGTACTTCCATGCTAGCAGTATGCGAGCCAATTGAACCATCAAGTTCCCAATCTCCACATCCGCCGACACGTTTATTCTTTAAAAACTTTTCAAAGCGTTTCACCCTATTGTAATCACAATACTGAAGATATACTCTTACATCTAAGTCAAAGTGTTGTGCGAGTCTTACAATTAAACCTGTCGTACTATCTTTTTCACTATCACCATTACCCTCTAAAGCGGCTACCATACCTATGCCATATTCGGCACAATAGTTGTGAAAATTAGCTACACCTTTTGCAAGCATCGAAGGGGTAATCATGCCACCTAATATGTCAATAATTCTGCCCTGTGCTCTTTCATTTTCCTCCCCCGAAAGAACACCGTTGTGATCCTTTGGATCTATACCAATCAGCTCTAGCATCTTTGATGAAAGAGATGTGGAGTGTCCATCTATGTTATAAATGACAGTTGCCCTGCCATCAGTCCAATCATCTAGTTCATCTTTTGTAGGCATACGTCTCTCGTCTATGGCAGACTTGATGTAATTATTGATGGCAATTACGGCATTACTTTTTTGCTTAGAAGCATACTCCCTAACGCGTTGTTCTATGCCTCTGATATCGTGTGGCTCCACACCATTGGCAGTTATTTCGCAGGCATTAAATCCCATCGCCATAGTAGCAATAGTGAGTAACATATGAGTGTGTCCATCGATAAGGCAAGGATATACATGTTTGCCATTTAAGTCCACTTCTACATAGTTTCCTTCTGGCTTAACAGTTCCAGTGTAAACTATGCGATTTCGCTCTACTAAAAGGTAGTTCACGATATCGTGCTCGCCATTCATAGTATGGAATATTCCGTTTTTAAACAATAATCTTTTCATGTATAATTGAAACTCCCTATATATAATATGTAGGAAACTTTGAGTATCAAAGGTTAAACAATAGTCATCCGTTATTCTAGTATGGGACTACGCTGCCTACGGCCATTAATACATATGCTACAACCATAGCGATTTGCATGCCAACTCCACCATTCTTTTCTAATAGTGAACCGGGTACTTCTCTCCTTGCATTCCTATAAGCAGGTACAATCATTACAGCAATTATGATAGCGATAAGACCACCAGCAGTTCTCATAAGATCCATGAAATCTCCTAAGCCGAGTAGTGCAATTATGAATGAAGGAAGTGTAGCTAAAACCCAGCTCCACTTATCCCCTATCTTTAACATATCATTCACAATTCCACCTAGTGCTAACGAGAGTGACCAGTAAGTTGTAAGCATAGCTAAAATCGTAAATACAGATCCTATGATCTGCGCCCAAAGACCTATGCCTTTAGACCAGCCAACCATAGCTACTTCTGTCACCTCTGTCGATGCCCAAAGTGTGCAGAACGATATCGTGACAATAAGAATAAAGTTGTTAAGGAAGCCTAAGAACAAAGCTTTCTTAATTTTCTTCTTGTTACCCCTTAGTCCCTCTACTGCCTGAGGTACAGAAAAGAAAGCTGACATTGCAAACATGGCCATACCATAATAAGCTAAAGCTTGATTCACGGTACCGGGACGTAGTGAAATTTGGTTATGTGGAGCAACTATTGAAGCAATAGTCAGTGATCCAATAAGACAGAAAATGATAGTTACCGCTACCTTCTCACTCACACCAACTACCTTTAATCCGAACAAAACAACAGCCGCCGCAACTACATAAAAGATAATATCAGCTACAATCTTAGGCATGTTAAATAAGCCTAAAATTACTTCTTCTGACCCAGTAATATATGCTGCCAAATTTGTTACAAGTATAGCAGCCATTAATACAAAGAAAGTAATTGATAAAGGCTTCTTTAGTTTTCCTCTAAAAAGGAATTGTGAAAGGCAAGAAATTATCTGTCCACCCTCACTGGTTTTCATAGCCAGATCTGCAATCATAACATGTAAAAAATATGATGCAAATAAGGCAGCAATTAGAATAATAACAGAAATAATGAAACCACATTTTTCTGTTAAATATGGCATTGATAATACGCCTGCACCGATGCCATATCCGGTGATAATACATGCTGCTTCCCAAGTTGTTAATTCTTTGTTCTTCATAATTTCTCCTGTGCTATATATATAATAGGAAAGAAAAGTACAAATACTGTACGATAATATACAAATATTTTAATACTTTTAGTTACGAAAAAAGCGACCTTTTTAGGTCGCTTTTCATTTGGTGACTCCATCGAGAATCGAACTCGAGTTACCGCCGTGAAAGGGCGATGTCTTAACCGCTTGACCATGGAGCCAAGAAAGCTGCATATGAAATGCAGCTTTATTAAACTGGCGATGTCCTACTTTCCCAGGCCGCTTCCAGCCAAGTATCCTCAGCGCTAAAGAGCTTAACTTCTGTGTTCGAGATGGGAACAGGTGTGACCTCTTCGCTATTATCA
>JAZQQK010000020.1:0-17022 GCA_045629065.1 Anaerovoracaceae bacterium
ATCATCTGCTCGGCGTAAACCTTGCCGATAGCTGCCATACCAATAATGAGCTGAACATAATCGATAAGTTCCTGGTCGCCGCAAAAGAAAAGCTGAAGTGAGTCATTCCAGATATCCTTGCCTTCATCACCCGGTGAAACACAGGTAATCTTGGTAATCAGGTCTCTCGGATCGTGCGCCTGCTCTCCCGCCATACCCTTTGTAAGGTCGTAGGTCGCATAAGGCGTATTGATGAGATTTTCGTTCTTATCAAGGTCGTTCACATCAACCGCCACCATAGGCTTTGCGGTATTAAGAGCAGAAACGATATACTTGTAATCTCTGCGCTTAAGAACAAACTTGAGATATGCCTTCTCACCTTCCAGCATGTAATAAAGTGGTATCTGTGGACCGGTGCAAACCTTAAGGAGCGCTGCACCACCTGTTCTTGCAAGGTTCTCATTGATGCCGGTTGCTACTAAACGCTCTACGCATTTATCAACTCTGGCCTTTGCATCAAGATACTGAATGTCGGTAAGTTCCTCCATTGCTGCAATTGCAAGCTGCAAGTCTTCGCACCAAACCTCTCCGTCGTATCGAAGATAATCGGTGGCGGCTGAGAACCTAAGTTCATCGCCATATTCCGATACAAGCACTCTGGCTTCGCCCACGTCTGAATAATCCTCAGGCTTTACAGAACTTTCGCCATCTGCGAAATCGTCGTTATAATCGCTCGGAGGTACATATCCGTCCTGCGACTGCACGACCTTTGCAAACTTACAAGCACTATTCCATATGGTGTTCAGTTCCTCAGGTGGAAGCGGCGGATCACACTTTTCTGCTCTTTCTAAGAACTTCTCGTGTGCTTCATCCGAAGCTCCGTAGCGCTTTACCAACTTCCCGGCGAAACGCGATAAAGTCTTGTTTCTGTTACCCTCTGTAATGGGTCCGGTATAGTGTGTTGATGTGTTGGTATTGTTTTCATTTGTGTCATCCAAAACAATATCTTCATCAATGGTTGACCATCCGTCGTTCCACAAAACACCAGGTGCATCAGCGCCAAAGAGGAATCTTGCTGCGTCCAGGGCATTATCATCAAAGAATGGAAACTTCTTCTGAATTGCAACCTTCATAGCTGCATACTCTTCTGCATCCGTACACTTCTTAATATGGAAGTAAACGTGGAATCTTGGTCTCGGGCTTAAGTCGCCCTTCTGCATCATGTTGTGGCGGCTGGGTGTAATCGCAAACTCATAATCTGCTAACTCTTCCTGAAGCATCTCAGGTGTTACCCAATCCACCGGGTTATCAGAGTGGTCGTTGTCACAGTCCATGACAATGACATCTGAAGCTAAGAAGTTTTTGTTACTTCTATAGTTATCTGTGAAAGCTCCGCAAACGTGATCCTTCGTGACCGCATCTGCAAGCTCGTCCGCTGACCTGACCGTTACCTCATGCGGATATTTGCAATTGGCCTTGTTCCCGGTACAGTCAGCTAAAAATAAGGTAAATTCCATCATTAGCCTTCCTCCTAAACATCAGTAAAATAGCGAATCGTCATCTGCTTCTTCTGGGCCCTGTCGATCTCGCTCTGCATTCCAGCTGAAATGAAATCTCCAAATACCCACACTTCCTTGCACCTGTCGAGGATCACCATGTCCATTAACATTGCAAGCTCACGTTCAGTCGCTTCGTCCATATACTGCGGAAGTAACAAATGCGGCGCGATAGGAATGGCACCCTTATCAACAGCAAATCTGCTGTATCGTCTGGCCTTCAGCGTGTTCCCTTCCGTATCCCCTGAATAAGGTGAACAGATATAGACAAGCGGTCTGTAGTTCTTGATGCCTTTGTCTACTTTCTTTAACGCCTCATAAGGTGTCGGGTCGCTGTAGCCTTCCGAATTTAAGAAATCTGTCTCCATCGGACCTTCTCCTTTCGTTAAATTTTGAAAAGACCTATTCTGGCCTCTCAGGAGTTATGTATTTGAGCGGGTGGGATTTTCCGGTTTTTAGATAAGAAATTGAAAGTTTTTGAAAAAAGATGTGTTGCTTCCTTATATAAAGAAAAAACCGAGGTCGCCCCTCGGTGAAATTAGTATCTTCTATAATTTACCAGTATCTGGTATAATACCCCTGTAGCATTGGTAGCCGGAAAGGATGGCACCAATGAAGCAAAGACAATTAAAAGTGTATGAAGCCCCTGGCCAATTAATTGATGTCCCGCGCATCAACCTGCAAGGCAAGTGGCTAACAAATCTCGGTTACCATATCGGTGATCGTATTATCGTATCTTGCGATGATCATGGTAGGCTCATTATTGAACCAGCTCCTGCTGATTCAGAACCTACTTCTTAGGAACATCTCGTTCCGCAATTTTCCTAATTAACTTATTAACCAATATTTTATTAGGCTACTTTTGCTACGCACATTTTCTATATTTAAAGGAGGACACTATTGTTTACTAAAAAAGAAATAGCGCAACTAACGGATCCTTATTTTTATGTCATCAGGATCACGGAGAACTTTTATGAAGTCCAATCTCGTAACACCGGCCATTGCTGGCTGATTATGAAAACACCACAGGGCTCGCCTAAAAAGCCTGTCGTCTTATATCATAAGCATCGTATTTCTGATTACTATCATGTCCAGCGTGAACTGTATACTGTTTCGCAGGCACTCTCCACTCTTAAAAACCACGACTCCTACGTCTTAGGCTCTACGGCAAGGACTGCACGTCCTGTCCCCGCACAACTTCCGTGCTAAAACTTCCTATTACTATTAGCTCCTATAAAAACTGAATACTTCCTATATAGATAGCAGCTATCTCCCGGCTGCTATCTTTTTTTATTTTCTTCTTCAAAAACCGGAAATTCGTGGTGCCTCAAATACATAACTCCTGTAAGAGATGAGGCTTCAAAAAAAGTTTTTAAGAAATTTTCAAAAAACCGGAAAAACAGCCCCTCTCAAATACATAACTCTCAGGAAGGGATAAACGCTTCCGGAAAGCGAGGTAAAACGTATGGGCGCTGAAACGAACGACCAGGCCGCCAACCATGACGACGTCAGCGAAGAACTAAGAGATGTTCTTATCGCAATTTCAGTAGTGGCAAAGCGGCTCGCATCGAAGCTCGAGACTAAACAGGCAACCGAAGGAGAAAAAGAATGTACAAGAAATACGGACTGACAGGACAGACTGTCACGGTAAAGTTTAAGAAAGGTGATTCTGATGCATACCCTTGGCAGGGAATGACACAGAACATCAAGATTGAAAGTGAGTACCCTAACTTCTTAGTAGGAATTGTGCTCCCGCATCATGCACCACACAGTTTTGGTTTATCTAAACCTTACAGGGTAACAATCGATAAGCATGACATTCTTACAGGGGTAATGATTATTAACGGAGGTGCAATCAGATGAAGTTAAGCGACGCAACAAAGAAATCTTTCACACAGTTCCTTGGATTTTTACTCAGGGACTTATCAGACTCGATACTCACTAATTTGTTTAACGAAGTTGAAGACGAGGACGACGACTGCTGCGGGTTCTGTGGCGGATGCGACGATCCCGAAGATCTTTTTTAGGAGGTGCACATGAGTAAGATGAGCGAATTATCAGCCCTCCTCGATAGCCTTATCGAATGTGGGCAGAAGTTAGTTGATGTAGGTAATGGTCTTAAGGAATACTACTCCGACACACCTAAAACAATATCAACACCTGTAAAACATGATGAAGCACCGGTGGCCGAAGCTACCGAGCCTGCAAAAACAATAACCTTCGAAGAGGTACGTAAGGTCCTTGCTGGTAAATCCAGTGAGGAGGATGGCAAATACAAAGCACAGGTCAAAGCCCTCGTTGCTAAGTATTCAGATACCGGAAACCTTAAAGGTGTACCTGAGGACAAGTATGCAGCCTTAGTCGCTGAAGCGGAGGTGATCGGCAATGCCTAAGAAGCATGCATTACTCTCCGCATCTGCATCACACCGCTGGCTCAACTGCCCGCCTTCAGCACTTGAATGTGCGGGCGTTTCAGACCAAACTTCCACCTTCGCCCAGGAAGGAACCGATGCTCATGAGTTATGTGAGTATAAGGTAATGAAAGCACTCGGGCGTGCTGCTAAGAATCCCACTGAGGACTTAGAGTATTTCAATTCTGAGATGGATTATCACTCCGACAGCTATGCTTCCTTTGTTATGGAGCAGCTGGAAGAAGCCAAAAGGCTCTGCCCCGATCCCGTGATAATGCTTGAACAGAAGTTAGACTTCTCACGTTGGGTGCCCGATGGGTTCGGAACCGGTGACTGCGTCATTGTTGCAGACGATGTGCTGCAGATAATTGATTTCAAATATGGACTTGGTGTTATGGTCGACGCCTTTAAGAATCCGCAAATGATGCTCTATGCGCTTGGCGCCTTAGAAGTATTCGACGGGATTTACGATATCAACCAGATTTATATGACCATTTACCAGCCGAGACGTGATAACGTCAACACTTACATCTGTACCAAAGAGGAACTCCTCAAATGGGCAGACGAGGTCCTTGCTCCTACTGCCAAGCTTGCTCTTGAAGGCGGCGGCGAATATAAAGCAGGTGACCACTGTCAGTTCTGTAAGGTAAAAGCCACCTGCAGAAAGCGCGCAGAGCACAACCTTGAACTGGCTCAGTACGATTTCGAGATGCCGTCCAAGTTAAGCACAGAGGAAATCTCCGCTATTCTTCCAAGAATTGATGAGCTTGTATCTTGGGGTAACGACATCAAAGAATATGCATTACAGCAAGCGCTGTCCGGTACAAAGTTTACTGGTTTCAAAGTAGTAGAGGGCAAGTCCAACCGCAAGTATACAGATGATGCCGCTGTTGCATTCATCGTCAAAGATGCTGGCTTCGATCCTTACGAAAAGAAGCTCCTTGGTATCACAGCTATGACTTCTTTGTTGGGTAAGAAGAAGTTTGAAGAACTGCTCGGCAGCATGATCTACAAGCCGCCCGGCAAACCCACACTTGTAACAGACGCAGATAAGCGTCCAGAGATTAACTCGGCAAACGACGATTTCAAAGACAATTAATGGAGGAAATTTTTATGAAACCTATTATTGCTACTAAGGTTATTACAGGTCCCGCAACAAGATGGAGCTATGCTAACGTCTGGGATCCTAAGTCAATCAACGGAGGCGCACCTAAGTATTCGGTCAGCCTCATCATTCCTAAGTCAGACACAGCTACTATTGAGAAAATCAGAGCAGCTATCCAGGCAGCCTATGAGGAAGGCGAATCTAAGCTCAAGGGTAACGGTAAGTCCGTACCTCCTCTTGCAGCAATCAAGACTCCTCTTCGTGACGGCGACCTTGAGAGACCTGACGATGAAGCATATGCAGATAGCTTCTTTATCAATGCTAACTCTTCTACCGCTCCTGGTATCGTAGATGCAGCAAGACAGCCTATCATCGACCGCAGCGAAGTATACAGCGGTGTTTACGGTAGAGCTTCCATCAACTTCTACGCTTTCAACAGTAACGGCAACAAGGGTATCGCTTGCGGACTTAACAACTTACAGAAGATCCGCGACGGTGAACCTCTCGGAGGTAAGTCTTCTGCAGAGAATGACTTCGACACCGAAGATGATGACGATTTCCTGTCATAAGTAGTTCTCCTTTCTAAACTGGGCGGTCAGGGAAACCTGGCTGCCCGCTACTTTTATTACGAGGTGAAAATCAATGAAAAGACCAGATTTTATTAAAACAATATCTATCGACTTGGAGACCTTCTCCGACATCGATATTTCTAAAGCAGGAGTTTACAAATACTCCGGTTCTAAAAAGTTCACGATTCTTTTGTTTGCTTATTCCATAAATGGCGGTCCGGTAGTTGTAATCGACATAGCTTCCGGCGAAGAGATACCCGAGTGGCTCATAGATGCTATTGTGTCGGATGATGTTATCAAATGGGCCTTCAACGCCACCTTCGAAAGAATATGTTTAAGCAATTACATACGCACACACTACCCTGAAAAATTCAAAGGATATGGTCTTCCCGAAGACACTACAACACAATATCTAAACCCTATCTCCTGGCGTTGCAGCATGATTTGGTCGGCATACCTGGGATTACCGCTTTCACTTGAGGGTGTAGGCGCAGTTCTTGGCCTTGAACAGCAGAAAATGAAGGAAGGTAAGGCACTTATCAAGTACTTCTGCTGCCCTTGCGCACCTACTAAAACCAATGGTGGCCGTACTCGTAACTTTCCAATACATGATGAAGACAAATGGACAGTATTTAAACAATATAATGTGAGGGACGTTGAAGTCGAACAGGCTATCCAGCAGAAGCTTTCAAATTTCCCGATTCCTGAGTTCGTCTGGGATGAATATCACCGCGATCAAGTCATTAATGACCGTGGTATTCTGCTTGATATGGCTGTAGTTGAGAATGCTATCAAGTTTGACGCCTTCAGTAAGGCAGCACTTATAGCAACTATGAAAGATAAAACTGAACTTGAAAACCCTAACTCAGTTCAGCAAATGAAAGACTGGTTATCATCAAAGGGTATCGACACAGAGTCTTTAGATAAGAAAGCTATTGTAGACCTGCTCAAAACAGTACCTACAGATGTTGCAGAGGTACTTAAGCTCCGTCAGCAGCTTGCAAAAAGTAGTGTAAAGAAGTATCAGGCTATGGAAGCTGCGGTCTGCGATGACGGAAGGGCCCGTGGTATGTTCCAGTTCTATGGGGCTAATCGGTCCGGCAGATGGGCTGGTCGCATCATACAGCTGCAGAACCTTCCTCAAAACCATATGGAAGATTTAGCGGAAGCAAGGTCCATTGTAAGAGCCGGTGATTATGATATGGCTTCTATGCTATATGACAACATACCGGATGTACTTTCACAGCTTATTCGTACTGCTTTTATTGCAAAACCCGGTTACAAGTTTATTGTCAGCGACTTTTCTGCAATCGAGGCCCGTGTCCTCTCTCACCTTGCCGGTGAGAAATGGCGCTCAGAAGTATTTGCTAAAGGCGAAGATATTTATTGCGCATCAGCTTCGCAGATGTTTCATGTACCGGTTGAGAAGCACGGTCAAAACGCTCACTTAAGGCAGAAAGGCAAAATTGCTGAACTTGCCCTCGGGTACGGTGGACCCGTAGGCGCGCTCAAAGCAATGGGCGCACTTGATATGGGACTTACCGAAGAAGAACTCCAGCCGCTTGTAGATGCCTGGCGTGCTTCAAACCCTAACATCGTTCAGTTCTGGTGGGACGTTGATTCCGCAGTAAAAACTGCAGTCAAGGAGCGCACCAAAACAAAAACACATGGTATTGTGTTTGAATACAAAAGTGCTATGCTTTTCATCACTCTTCCGTCCGGCAGGCAACTTGCCTATGTTAAACCTAAAATGGGTGAGAATCAGTTCGGCGGCGAAAGCGTCACCTATGAAGGTGTCGGTTCTGATAAGAAGTGGGAACGTATCGAGTCCTACGGCCCCAAGTTTACTGAGAACATAGTGCAGGCCATCAGCCGTGATATCCTGTGCTTTGCAATGAAGAACCTGGAAGCAGAATTTATCTGCGGTTCCGTGCATGATGAACTTATAATCGAATGCAAGCAGAATGCATCACTTAAAGACATCTGTGACCGAATGGGTCAAAGCCCTGATTGGATGCCTAACATACTGTTAAGGGCAGACGGGTACGAAACACCATTCTATAAGAAAGACTAAAAGAAAGCACCGCCGGGATCACTCCTGACGGTGCTGATTTATATTATGCTATTACCATTTGTCGGTGTAACTAAATATCCAAATTGCTGACATCAAGTTCGCCTGACATCAACTTTGGAAGTAGACTATCTCTAATTGACTCAAGCCTTTTATTTTCAAGTGTATTCGAACGAATCATTTCAAGAATGTTACTTGCTGTTGAACTGAACACCTTAAGCTCTTCTTCTGTTGGAATATGAACTGGATATTTCATAATCTGCTGTTTATCACCACGAGGCATTTTAGTTCCCTTCGATCCTGCAACCATATAATCAAAGAACTTATCAACATAAAGAGTTGCGAATATGTATGGTGCAAGCAACGATTTTTTTGCAACAAAACACAGAACATCCGCAGAGCAACCCGATTCTTCATGGCAATAAACAATCTTCTTAAAATAAGGTCTGATGTTTGATATCAAAACATTTCCTGGAAAGCATGCGGGAGTTTTACCTGTTGTTGGTAATCCCGAAGCCACAGTAGCTCCAGCTTTATTAGGTAGCATATTCTCTGTAGAATAATATGTTTCCTCTGTCAGCGCTTCAACATCAATTCGCTCTTTTGTATAATCACAAAGATCCGATAATACACCATTACAATCGTCTAAGAACTGTTCCGTATAAAGAGCCTCCAGTTGCTCCGACAAATTCCTATTAATTTGCTTATTGCACTGAATTTTTGAGTCTATCGAAAATAAAAAAGCAGCAACTTTCTTTTGCACCTCTATGCTGGGGATATCAATAATTATTTTTCTAAATTCGGCCTGCTTAATTCCCGTTACAGTCGACCCTGATTCTTTCTCTCTTAATTTTCCCTGCCCTAAAGGTGATTGAAGGTAATACATTAAATAATTATTATCTAAGATTCCTTCTTTTCCTCTTAACGTAAGAAGTCTTTGAGCAATACACACATCATCTCTATCCAGCCTTGCTACTATTCCCAACGGAGCCTCCGTTGTAAGTAGTATGTCACCTACACGTGGAAAGCCACGAACCATAAATCGCTGATATTCTTCCGGTGAGATATAGTAACACTCAGAATAATCTATATATCCATTTTTAACTGATTTTGCACTTAATGTTGGAATGCCTTTATCTGATTTCTCCGGAGTTTTTCCTCTGTAATCAATAAGACTCTCCAGAGCATCTTCCATCTGATATTCCATAGCTCTCCTTTCCCTGATATCATAAACAAATTAGCAATATCAGTATTTATTTGAACTCGTCACTATCAGTCCACATTTCACACTGACTAATAACTGTCTGTATTGCATCTTCCATGCCCTCTGGCGGATAGTCATACTTCTTAAGAAGCCTTTTAACCATTCGTCTCATACCGGCACGTGCTGATTCCTTCTTTTCCCAGTCAACAGTACGAGATTTTCTGAGCTCCTCAGTCAGCTCTCTTGTAATTGCAATCAGCTGGTCGTTAGAATAAAAGTCTTTTACCGCTTCTGGTCTCGTAAGCGCATCATAGAAAGCAAGCTCTTCAATAGTCAATCCCATATCATTGCCAGCCTTGTGAGCATTGGCAATATCCTGCGCCATTTTCATAAGCTCTTGGATGACTTCTTCATTTGTAAGCATTCCATTTAAGTAAGCTTTAACAATTCTATCAAGCATTGATGAAAACTGCTGCGACTTAACTACATTAGTTCTCTGATACAGACGAACCTGCTCAGCAATTAGCTTCTTCAACAATTCAATAGACAGATTCTTTTCAGGCATCTGTGCTATTTCTTCCATAAAGGCAGTATTGAATAAGTTAAACTCAGTCTCAACATCGGTGAATAGATTTATAACTCCTGTGCTTTGAACACTCTGCTTTATTAATTCATTGACCTGCTTATTAATGTCCTTAAGAGAAACAGCACCTGGCTTAACGATTTTAATCAATACTGAACGCACAGTTTCAAAATAGGCTTCAAGTCTACGTTCCTCAGCATTAGCCATACTCTTTGACAATGAATAGGCTTGTTTCATCAAGTAGCACTCATTGAGGAAGTTCTCTTTTGTTTCCTGTATTGAAGGATTAGACAAAAAGTTAACACCACCAGTAATAAGCGTTGCGCGTTTTAAATCACTCTCTGTTGTGAGAAATTCTGAATAGTCAAACTCATACATGAGATCACGACACACTTGCAGCTTTTCCTGGAACTTCTTATATGCAGTATCAGCAATATTCATGTTGCCAAAGTTCTTCTTGTCTGACTCTGTATATTGCTTCATCGCAGCTTTAAGCGCGGAGGCAATACCGATATAATCTACAATCAGACCACCTTCCTTATCCTTAAAGACGCGGTTAACTCTGGCAATAGCCTGCATCAGATTATGCCCCTTCATAGGCTTAAATACATACATAGTCGACATCGAAGGAACATCAAATCCAGTCAGCCACATGTCCACAACTATTGCAATTTTAAATTCGCTATTATTATCCTTGAATTCTCTAGCAAGCCCTTCTCTATATGCTTTATTTCCTGTTAGCTCTTTCCATTCAACAGGATCCTGGTTTCCGCCGGTCATTACTATCTTGACCTTTTTATCCCAGTCCGGTCTCATCTCAAGAATTTTTTCATAAATTTTAACTGCCATTGGACGTGAGTAAGCCACAATCATTGCTTTACCCGTCTGTTCATACTGTCTGCAATTCTCATAATGATCAATAATATCGCCGCACAAAGAAGCTAATACTTCCGGGCTACCAAGCACACTGTCCATATGTGCAAGCTCATGTTTGCTCTTCTCAATATCAACTTCATTTGCAGTATACTTCAGCTCTTCATACTTTTCGTCAATCACTGCTAAAATATCTGGATCAAGCTCAAGTTTAATTACACGGCTTTCATAGTAAATAGGCCTTGTAGCACCATCGGCAACAGCCTGAGACATATCATAAATGTCTATATAGTTACCAAATACCTCAAGTGTGTTACGATCTTCTAACTCAATAGGCGTACCAGTAAAGCCGATGTATGTAGCTTTTGGCAGCGCATTTCTTACTCGCCTAGCATTGCCAATGGTGACTTTACCAGTCTTTGCATTAATTTTCTCTTCAAAGCCATACTGACTACGGTGGGCTTCGTCGGCCATTACGATTATATTTCTACGCGACGAAAGAGGTTCATCACTCTCTTCAAACTTTTGCATCGTAGTAAAAATGATACCGTTTGCAGAACGTCCAGCCAGCCAGTCCATTAATCCTATAACCTGCTTTTTATTCTTAGTAGCTGTACTGTTTCGTTCTTTATCCTCATCTGACAGCCTTCTCTTATCCGCTTGAATCGGAGTCTGGCGTAAAAAGTCCTTACACTTTGAAAACTGGCTAAACAGCTGATCATCTAAATCATTTCTATCTGTAATAACTACTATAGTTGGACTGTTAAGCGCTTTCTGAAGGTATCTAGCATAGAAAACCATTGACAATGATTTACCACTACCTTGTGTATGCCAAAATACACCACCACGTCCGTCTCCGCCGTCCGCGCTGGCCTTTTTTGTAGAGTCTATCGCTTTTTTCACCGCATAATACTGATGATATGCAGCAAGGATTTTTGCATCACCAGTTATATCTTTTGAGTAGCAAATAAAATTCTGAATAATATCAAGGAACCTATGCTTAGTGAACATACCTTTTATCAAGGTTGTAAAATCCGCATATCTGGTTTCCTCGTAATCTCCATCAACCGTTTTCCACTCCATGAATCGATCAATCGAAGCTGTAATGGTTCCGGCTTTCGTTTGAGATTGATCACTAATAATACAAAAAGCATTGTATATGAAAAAGGTTTCAATAGACTTCTTGTAATTTTGAATCTGCTGATACGCATCATCAATGGTTACGGTATCAGCTTTTGGTGACTTTAGTTCCATAACTACTACTGGAATACCATTTAAGAAAATTACCACATCCGGGCGTTTAGTCTCATACTCCTTCACAGTCCACTGATTTGCAACAATAAAACTATTTGCAGAAATATTATCGTAATCAACTAGATAAACTAATTCACTTTTACTCTCTCCATTGATAGCATAAGTAACCGTTACGCCGTTTTGGATATAATCCGTAAATGTTTCATTCTTTGAAATCAAAGAACCAGCTTCGTAGTTTCTTATCTTGTAAATTGCCTCATCTATCGCCACTGCCGGCATAGTGGGGTTGATCCTTTCAATAGAAGAACGTAATTCCGATTCCATAAATGGGCTCTTGTACTCTTCCTCAGTTCTTCCCAGGTCAGGCCCATAAACGTGCTTATAGCCAATATCCTCCAGCAATTCTACTATTGAGTTTTCGAAGCTCGCCTCATTAAACGCTATCATAGGCTAACACCTCCATGTCTACTATGCTAATTACCCCCTTATGAAGTCATTTATAACTCCAGTTCTGACACATCCAGTTCTCCGGACATCAATTTTTGAAGTAGACTATCTCTTAATGAGGTTAATGCTCTATTCTCTTTCTGATTATTTATAATTGTTTCATGATATGCCTTGCTTTTCTCAAAATAGCTGACTAGTTCTTCTTTCGGAGGTATGCAAATTTTTACCTTTGAAAGAGCAACTATTGTTAACGCTTGCTGCGTTGACCCAATTGTTATTGCATCAACATCATGTTTAAAGAGACGCGATTTCATATAGTCGTATACAAAATAGTTAATTTCTGCTGATTTGAAATCCTTCAACCAAATAATATTTCCATCCTTAAAATAAAATACGTCATCTTCTACCATGAAAGAATTGCCGATTGTACCAACAGCGGTAAGTAAAATGTCACCCTTTTTAGGGACGCCATAGCGATCCTTAATTTCTTGGTATTGTTCTTCCGAAATATAAAGTAAATCTGTGAGTGGACTACCATTACTTCGTAATGATATTTCCTTTCCTCTATAAAATGGAACCCCTGCCTCTTTATAGTCTTTTGCAAAAACTCTTTTACTAGAAGTTAATTCACACAAATCAGATAGTGTAATCTCTGTATCTGCGTGTTGGCATGCCTCATCAAATATCGCGGCTAATTGTTCTGACAAATTCTTATTAATGCTATTATTCACAGCAATCTTGTCATCTATCTTTTTCAGAAAATTTCCGATCTTAACTTGTTCTAAATAATCAGGCACCAAGATCTCTAGTGCCTGAAGCACATCTGTCTGAACTCTCTGGCGGCCAGAAGAACCTACCATTGACTTTATTGCAGGCTCTCTGACAAATGAACTGCAAGCCAAATAATACACAAAATAAGGATCAGAAATTCCTGGCTTTGCTCTTAAAACAATATACTCGGTAGAGCCAAAGCCAACTTCTCCCTCCTGAAGAACATTAACCATAGCTGTTTTGCCATTCTCCAGACAAGGAGTAATTCTTGCCATAATTGTATCCCCGTTACGAAACTTCGTACCACCAGAAAACTCTTCATACTCGATTTCTGGAATATCCCTGCAAAAAGGCTGTAACTTGTCCATACCAACCTTAACTGCCATCTCGCCTTTTTGTATTGATTCACGAGGATTAAAAAATGCAATTTCACTTAATGTCGTACTATGCCACTTAGACATTAGTTTCCCTCCTTCATCAACACATTTAAATGTTGTAACCAATCGCCGCAAGCTTACTCTTAATCTCTTCTTCCAGCTCGTGTGATTCTGCAAATAATTGACCTAATTCAGATGTAAGTCTTGTCATTTTTTCATCAAACGGCTCGTCATCTTCTTCCTGCTCTGCAATTCCAACATAGCGTCCAGGTGTCAAAATGTAATCCTGAGCTTTTATCTCATCGGTTGACACCACTGCGCAAAAACCTGATTCGTTCTCAAGTGTTCCAGCTACAAACGCATTATACGTATCAGCCAACTTCCTAATATCATTCTTCTCCGGGTCCTCGCTGCCATCTGTAAGTTCTCTAAGAGCTCTAGTAACCATGGTTCCCATATTACGGGCATCGATGAATAATGTTTTTCCTTTTTGCTGTTTGTTCTTTGCTAAGAACCATAAGCATACTGGAATCTGCGTTGTATAGAAAAGCTGCCCCGGCAATGAGATAATGCACTCAACCAAGTCATCTTCTATTATTCTCTGTCTAATTTCACCTTCACCACCAGTCTGTGTAGAAAGTGAACCGTTAGCAAGAACCATGCCCATACGGCCATCAGGAGCTAAATGCCAAATCATATGCTGAATCCAAGCATAGTTTGCATTTCCAGCTGGCGGCATACCGTATCTCCAACGTTGATCCTCTTTAAGCTTATCGGCGCCCCAAGGTGTAAGGTTGAAAGGAGGATTTGCCATTATGTAATTTGCTCTCATTGTAGGATGCTGGTCATTTAGAAATGTATCTTCAGGGATTTCACCTAAATTACAATCAATACCTCTGATAGCAAGATTCATTTTTGCCATTTTCCATGTGGTAGGATTAGACTCCTGACCGTAAACAGAAATATCATTAATGTTTCCGGAATGGTTCTTAATAAATGATGCTGACTGTACAAACATACCACCTGCACCACAGCAAGGATCATAGACTCTGCCGTTAAATGGCTGTAATATTTCTACTATTGTTCTAACTACACAAGAAGGGGTATAGAACTGTCCAGCATTCTTGCCTTCCTGCGCTGCAAAGTTTGTTAAGCAGTATTCATAGGTTCTTCCAAGAAGGTCCTTCTCATCAGACCCTTCATTCATCTTTACGTTTGTAAACAAATCTACGACATCGCTCAGCTTATCTTTATTAAGCTCCGGACGAGCAAAGTTCTTAGGTAATATTCCTTTGAGTTTCTTGTTCTCGGACTCGATGGCTTGCATGGCTTTATCAATTACAACACCAATTTCCTCTGTATATGCTGCCGCAGAAATATCTTTCCATCTAGCACCTGCAGGAACATAAAAAATATTCTCGGCTTCATATTCATCTCTGTCTTCTTCAAAACCTGCACCTTCGGCTACAAGCGCATTATATTTCTCATCAAATGTGTCAGATATGTATTTAAGGAAAATAAGTCCAAGAATAACATTCTTGTATTCTGACGCATCCATGTTTCCTCTTAATACACAGGCCGCATCCCATATTTCTTTCTCAAATCCAATATCTGCAGTGTTCTTCTCAGCCATTTTCTCTACCATCCTTCTCTTTATTTAATGCCGCAACTAAGATAAGTAATTCTTCGTCGCTCAATTTTGATAACTCGTTTATTGTTGAAACCCAGTCGCCATCGGTGAAGCCTGTCCAATTTCTCGAGTCGATGGCTGCCTGCATGTTTTCTGATGTAGTCAAGAGCTTAAGTCCTCGGAATTTTGGCAGATTATTCTCTCTCCATGTATCTCCCATATCCTCACCCATTTCGTACATTTTTAACCTTCGACGTAGCATATGTGACAGTGCGCGATCTTTAATCTTAATAATGTCGGAGTCCTTCTTTTTCAAAATATTACTATCATCCGGCAACGCTAATACTTCTTCACCAATCACTTCCACAATTTCTTTTACATCGGGCACCTCAATTGCACCTATTTTAATTAGGTAATCTATTATTCTTCCTGACTGCTCATATGTAAGTTCTTCAACAAGGACACCATTTATCTCTGGATCATCGCTTATACCAAGAACCCAATCAATTGATACATTATAAGCCTTCGCTATTTCCTTTAATGTATCAGCAGGAGGAAGCTGCTGCCCATTAACATACTTACTTATATTACTTTGCGTCGAACTAAGTTTCCGTGCTGTAACCGTTTGTGTCTCATTCTCAAAAAGCTTTGATAAACGAGCAGCTACAATCTTAGTTAAGTCTTCCATAAAATCGATTCACCACCTCACCTCTTAGTCATCAAATGGACCTGGTTCTGGTCGCATGATTTCAGCCATCTCATCCTCATAAGCTTTAACATCTTCGTATAGCTTTAGCCAGTGTGCTTCAGTCGAAGCTTCGCATGCTAAATAATCAAAGCCTTCCTCATTCCAAGAAAATTGCCACAGCAAAGGTTTGTCAGCGAATTGCGAAAGTTTGTCGCCTTTCCATGAACTGTACAGTTCACGATCCGCAGCATACAACGCACGACTCTTTTTCAACAACGCAAAGAAAAGAGGATCTTTTATACTAACAAGTATTTCGCTTCCTGATTTTTCTTCAACTTTACTGCCATGCCTTTCAAGCACCATAACAGTGTCGACAGCCGCTGTATATGAAAGTTGCTCATTCGAAACCTGTACTATTCTTTTCTCTTCAGATAAACCTAATAGCCAGTCAACTGATACCTTATATTCTTCAGAAATCAAATAAACAGTATCAAGCTTTGGCATTTGCTTTCCTGTAATAATCTTGCTCACGTTTCCCTGAGTCATATGTAGTTTCGCAGCGATTTCTTCTTGTGAGTCCTTCCCTACCGCAGCATTAAATCGCTCAACAAATTTGTTCATATCAAAAGCCATGTTCAATTCTCCATATTCCTGACACGAATACAATATTCCTTCTCGAATAATTTTATTCTATCACGAATAGGATCATTCTTCCACACTTTTTAACGATTACTTTAAGAATATTTCAAGTCGAAACGCTCGTTATCTTATTCCCGGCAACCAAGATAAAATTTAATCATGGAGAGCGGCAATACCGCTTCCACCCAAGCAGCTGAGTTCAGGGGTAGCTCCCCTCATTAGCCAAAGGCTCACCTGTGCGGGCAACTGAATATAGCGTCGGTGTTTGGCTACTGACCTAAGAACCAATAAACCAGGAGGAAACTGGAATTGGATAGGTTAGTGCGCTCAAAAGCCCTTCAACTATCGGAGTTTCCTCCATCTAAGAACTTCCACGGAGGAAAAAAGTATGATAGTTGAAAACATCAATGTAACTGTTAATGTAGCCGCTGGTATTGAAGAAGCTAAGAAGCCGCTTCGTAATTACAACGGTGAACCACTTAAAGCTGGTGAAGTACTTGTCCCTATGATTCAAAGCAAAGATTTCATTGAGCAAAATGTAACAAATCCTGATAGCATCACCGTAGTTGGACGTCCCGGTGCATATTTCCCTGCTGTACTTACTGCAGTCCCTGAAGCATACGCTGCAGCAGTTCGTTCTCAGAACAACTATATGGTCAATGATGCTCTTGGACATTACTGGGAAAAATCAGCCCTTTCTATGGACCAGGCCAGAGAAGAATTCGACCTTGAGCTTGCCGCTTCTCCTTCATCAGAGAATGAAGCCTTAGGTTCCGATGCAATGGACACATTCCGTGATTGCGTTGCTCCTCTCCTTGCAAAGTCTCCAAAGCATGCATATGCATATCTTTTAAGACTTATCGGT
>JAZQQK010000021.1:0-164610 GCA_045629065.1 Anaerovoracaceae bacterium
TTTTTGTTTCAATATCGCACTGAAAAAGAACGCCGTTTCACTAGCAGAAAAATTTCATGCGATTTCCTTGCTATCCGAACGCGCGTTCTTATATAATTCTCCTATCAAGGAGGCGCGTATGAAAAGTATTTACATCGATGGCGATAATAATCCTGGAATCTGCACTCAGGGAATTGAACTTTTAAAGGAATCTGACTGTGTGAAAATTTTTTATGCCAGTGGCAATGCGTATTATGCTTCCGAAAAAAACCGTACTGCATTAAAGAATAAATGCAAAGGAGAATTAAACTTTATAAAAATGGTTTCTGGCAAGAATTCAGTGGACTTTGCAGTGGCCATAGAGGCGGCCTTAGACATTGCAAATAACAAGGCCGGTGAAGTGTTTTTGATTAGTGGTGACAAGCATTTTTCATCTATTGCAATAGTGCTAAACAATAAGATACATCCTCGCTCAAGTGTTCGCTGTGTCAAGACCATTTCAGAAGCTATAATCGCAGGTGCTGCCCAGGTGGAAAACCTAGAAGAAGCTTTTGATATATTTATAACAGCATTTGGAGATAATCTAGGAGATGCCTTCTATAAGCGCATTCTGGAGCTGCATAAAAAAGAGTCTGCGAATATTCAACACCAAAAAAATAAGTGGCCAACGCCACAAATCAGAAACATATATTTATCATTAAAAAGCAGGAGGAACAATTATGAAAATCATTCAAGAAAGAAAAATCGATGTAATTAAAGATTTAAATGGGAAAGACATAGTAATCATTAATGATGTGTTTTTCAAGGGAAAGCAACGCATCAACTGGCATGAAATAGAGAGCTATCTCAAACAGTTTGTCGGTAAGCAAGTCATAATCAAAGATACTGGCGACTTGGTTTACATAGGAACTTCTTTCCCGGATGAATATGTTAACTCGAATTATTCACATTCTCTAAAAGGTGCAATTGCCAAAGCCAAAGCAAATGCTGCCCAAGGGATTCCTGAAATAATTCAAATCGCAAATAAAAAACGCCACTTCGATAATTTAAAAGAAAAACACGAAAATGACGCCACTAATGGCTGGTATAGGTACGACACGCGGTTTGCGCTCCCAGTTTATAACATGGAAAATCGCATAACGCATTTTAATATTTATAGTGCCGAACTATTAGTAATGGCAGATAAAAACAACAACCTCAAGATATATGATATTTTGAGAATAGCCAAAATCAAAAAATAAAAAAGAAGTTAGTGCACCACTTGTTCAGTGGTGAGGGCCTACGCCAAACCAGCTTCTTCGTGAGTTATAATACCACACCATATTAGTGTTTGCAATACTTTTTTCTTTTATCGCAATAATTTTCTTGCAAAGTCCTTTTTGCTATGTTATATTGTATAAAAAGAACAAATGTTCGCAAATGGAGGAGATTATGGCTAAAAAGGGAAAATCCGTATTCGTATGTCAAGAGTGTGGTTACGAAAGCGACCAATGGATGGGCAAATGCATCTGCGGTGCATGGAACTCATTCATCGAAGAAAAGGTTCTGCCTACACTAGAGGAAGACACTAGAAGACGTGTCACAGGCAATGCTAAGCCTTCGGTACTTAATCAAGTCGGCACAGCTGAATATGAAAGAATCAATACTGGCATAGGCGAGCTCAATCGCGTGCTCGGTGGAGGTATGGTTAAAGGTTCACTCACACTTATCTCTGGTGAGCCCGGCATAGGTAAATCCACTATCATTATCCAGGCCGCATCAAACATCGCATCTCAAGGCAAAACCGTGCTATATGTGTCAGGCGAAGAATCTGAAGAGCAAATCAAACTGAGAGCAGACCGTGTCTGCCACAACATTTCGGATAAGCTTTTCGTACTCTCTGAGACCAATATGGAAAACATCGAAGCTGTCTGCGAAAATATAAAACCACAGTTCCTGATTATAGACTCAATTCAGACTCTGTACTCTAATGATATCGACTCTGCACCAGGAAGCGTATCACAGGTTAGAATGTGTGGTAACCAGCTCATGAAAATCGGAAAGACTAAAAATATCCCTATTTTCATTGTTGCTCATGTGACTAAGTCCGGCGATCTCGCTGGCCCTAAGACAGTAGAACATCTAGTAGATTGTGTCCTCAATTTTACAGGCGAACGCGACCAAGAATTAAGAGTATTAAGATCCTATAAGAATAGATTCGGTACAACCTCCGAAATCGGAGCCTTCAGAATGGATTCTGAGGGGCTTATTGAAATAAACGATATATCTGCCACATTTCTGGAAAACATCGATGAGAAGGCCGAAGGGGCCGTCACAGCGGCAATCTATGAGGGCAGTAGACCTCTCATGTTTGAAATCCAAGCGTTGGTTTCACCTGCGAACGTAGGCTTTGCGAGAAGAACGGCTGTCGGAGTAGATAATACACGACTCAATATGATACTAGCAGTAATGGAAAAACTCTGCGGGCTTCAGCTCATCAATCAAGACATCTATGTGAACATCGTTGGCGGTATGAGACCAGAAGGAACAGGCCAAGACCTAGCAGTAGCCCTCGCAGTATATTCATCGTATAAGCGCGTCGCACCTACCAAGCGAACGCTTGCACTCGGAGAAGTCGGTCTGACCGGCGACCTTCGTTCCATCCAAAACGCAGAGAAAATCGTAAAGGAAGCTTCCCGCCTCGGCTTCGAGCGCGTCATTCTCCCAAAAAATAACGCCGACCGTATTAAGGTCAGCGGAATCGAAATCATCGGCGCGAAACGCATCCAAGACGCGCTCTACGCCTTCGGTAAATAGTAATAGAAAAGAGACATGTATACCTGAACGGGTTTGACGACCGTCGGTCCTTGGCGATTGCCCGCGCTAGCTGGGCAGAGCCTAGTACCGCTACGGGAGGAACCCGCGCGAGCGAAAGTGAAGGTATATATGTCTCTTTTAAATTTATATCTTTTCCAAAGACGTCCTCAAGAACGACTTGAGTTTCTCCGATTTAGGATTCTCGAAGATGTCGCTTGGCTGACCCATCTCTTCGATGACGCCGTCCGCGATAAACATCACCTTGTCCGCAACCTTTCTCGCGAACTCCATCTCGTGAGTAACGATAATCATCGTCGTGTCCTTAGATTTCAAGCTCTTAATTACTCTGAGAACTTCACCAGTGAGCTCTGGGTCGAGAGCCGATGTAGGCTCATCGAAGCAGAGAATCTCAGGGTCCATTGCAAGAGCTCTAGCTATCGCAACACGCTGCTGCTGACCACCAGAAAGCTGGCATGGATAATTGTCCTTCTTTGCTAACAATCCTACACGTTCTAAGAGCGCTAATGACTTTTCTTCTATCTCTTCCTCAGGATATTTATTTAACAATCTTGGAGCTAGTTCGACATTTCCCTGAGCCGTATACTGAGGGAAAAGATTAAACTGTTGGAATACGAGTCCAAAGTGAAGAGTTGCTTGTCTAATCTGCTCCGCTGTCATCTTTGGGGCATCACCATCAAAAAGCTTCTCGCCATTCAAAGTGATGCTTCCCTTGTCGGCAGTCTCTAAGAAATTGATGCAACGAAGAAGTGTAGTCTTGCCGCCACCGGATGATCCGATGATAGCGAGAACGTCACCCTTCTCAAGTTCAAAATCTATACCCTTTAATACTTCTTCCTTACCAAAGGACTTATGAATATTTTTTACTTCTAATATTGCCATAATTTCCTCCTAGTTAAAGTATGAAAGCTTTTCTTCGAGCTTTTTGAATGCGATAGTTAATATGCCGTTGAACAGCAAGTAATAGATGCCTGTGGCGAAAAGCGGCCAGATGAGTCCAGCAGACTTGATGAACTTTTCACCCATCCATATAATTTCATAAACTGAAATTACTCTCGCAAGGGATGTATCCTTTACGAGTGTAATGATTTCATTAGACATTGGAGGCAAGATTCTCTTGATAACCTGTAAAAGTGTAATCTTGAAGAAAATTTGCTTTTTAGTTAAGCCGAGCACCTGACCGGCTTCTTTTTGTCCCTGTGAAATGGATTCGATACCACCCCTATAGATTTCTGAGAAATAGCAAGCATAGTTAATGATAAATGCCACCATTACAGCAATAAATCTTCCGGATGTACCCATACCCCAAATATTGTGGTGAAGCACAAGTCCAGGTCCGAAGTATATAACCAAAAGTTGGAGCATAAGAGGTGTGCCTCTTACGATCCAAACTATAACTCTAACCACGGCCTTTAATGGTTTGAATTTGCTCATCGATCCGAACGAAATGATGAGTCCAAGCGGCAAGGCGCCAGCTAGGGTTAAAAAGAACAATTCCAGTGTTTTTAAGAAACCGGAATTAAGAGCAGTCATTACGTTTTGTAACATAATTTTATATTCTCCTTAAACGCGACAGTGCTCGGGCAGCTTTCTGCCCGAGCAAAATCTCAGTAAATTACCTATCTATATCAACAACTTTGGAATACTATCCGATAATTGATGCTTGTACGCCGTATTTTTCAGCGATTGGTAATGTCTTCTTTGAACCATAGTATGATTTGAAGAAGTCGTTAATTTCAGCTGCTAAGTTGGATCCCTTTCTGAAGCCTACGCCGTATTCTTCATCAGTTAAACCAACTGTGTACATTAAGTCTGGATATGAAGTGCCAGCACCTACCATAGCAGCAGCCATGAGTGAGTCGATGATGCAAGCTTCTGCAGTACCAGCAGCTACGTTCATAACAGCTGTGGATTGAGTGTCAACTTCTGTGAAAGTAAATCCGTTTGCTTCTGCAGCTTCAGCACCAGCTGAACCAGCTTCTACTGCGAATTGTAAGTTCTTAGCATCTTCTGCTGTAGTGATAGAAGCAGCGAGGTCTTTGTTAACTACGATGATCTGTTGGTTGTTGCAGTAAGGATTGGATGTTTCCATAGCAGCCTTAACACCATCTGTTAATGTCATGCCGTTCCATACGCAGTCGATAGTCTTGTTGTTGAGTTCGAGTTCTTTGTTATCCCAGTCGATTTCGATGAATTCAACTTCTACGCCAAGCCACTTAGCAAATTCTTTTGCCATGTCAGCATCGAAGCCAACCCATTGGCCGTTTTCCATATAATCCATAGGTGCGAAATCTGTGATACCTACGATTAAGTTGCCCTTTTGTTGTACATAGTCCTTATCAGTTGCAGGTTCCTGTACATCTTGCTGTTGTTGTCCGCAAGCGAACATTGCGAATACCATTAATAATGCGAGTACGATAACTAATGTCTTTTTCATTTTTGTTTCCTCCAAAATTGTGTTGTTTATTTCTTTATCACTTTATCGTGCTAAAGTGGTGATGTGATAAATATACCACCCCTAAGGGTGGTTGTCAACATATTTTTCATGTTTTTTTAAAAAAACATTGGTCGAGATGGTGGGATTCGAACCCGCGGCCTCTGCGTCCCGAACGCGGCGCTCTACCAAACTGAGCCACATCTCGACACATTCTATCCTAAGAAACCGTTAATAATCTGTTCCTCAGCCTCTTCAGGTGTTAAGCCTAAAGTCATGAGTTTAATCAATTGATCTCCCGCAATCTTTCCGATGGCTGCCTCGTGTACGAGCGCTGCATCGAGATTGGCTGCGTCGAGTTCTGGAATTGCAAGTACTCTTGCTTCATCCATCAAAATAGCATCGCACTCAGTATGACCTGTGCAAGCTGCATTTCCTGTGATTCTGGAAGTGTACTTTTGGTAAGACTTATCCTTTGCTACAGATCTTGAAACTACATCTGCAGATGCACCATCACCGTTTAAGTCAGTAGTGTAGATTGACTCTGCATACTGATTACCATGTGTCATGAGTCTTTCGCGAACTACGAGCTTTGCGCCCTTCTTGAGTTCGGACTTAGTAGTTCTGATTGTGGAATCTACGCCTTTAATCTGAACCATCTCCATCTCTACGGATGAATCATCGTCCATATATACCTCAGTGCCAGGGTTCATTATGCGCTTACCGTTGCCATCACCTGAGCCATAGTGATTTTCGATATATTTAACCTTCGCGCCCTTTCCTACGTGGAAACGGTGGATGCCATCGTGCTCGCTATCTTCGCCACCACAGTTATGAATACCACAGCCTGCGATAATAGTAACCTCAGCTCCGTCCTCGATAAAGAAATCGTTATACACAGTTTCCTTACGACCGGACTCGTCGATAACTACAGGGATGTACATAGTTTCACCCTTGCAAGTGCTCTTTACCTTTATATCTATGCCTGGGACATCTGTCTTTGTAGTGATGTCTATATTTTCTGTGACCTGTCTAGCCTGAGTTTCGCCGTTAGCACGGATATTGATAGCGCCGCCTGGCATGCAGTCAATACCAGCGATTTCGTTTAATAACTCTTTTTGAGCATCTGTTAAACCTGCCATCTAGCGCACCTCCCCGTCAATTTTTCCGCAAAGTCCGTTGAGTCCAGCTCCCAAGATATCGATAAGCATATCTTTCTTCTGGCCGCGCTTTGCGATTTGCCCATCCTTTAAGAGGATGATTTCGTCAGCAATATTAAGAATTCTTTCTTGGTGAGAAATTATGATAATGCTGCTACCCTTTACGGATTCACGCATGTTTTCGAATACCTTAATCAAACTTTGGAATGACCAAAGGTCGATGCCAGCTTCTGGTTCGTCAAAGAGAACTACCTTAGTGCCACGTGCGAGCACTGTAGCGATTTCGATACGCTTGAGTTCGCCGCCGGAAAGTGATGCATTCACTTCACGCTCTACATAGTCTCTCGCGCAAAGTCCAACGGATGAAAGATACTGGCAAGCTTCGCCGCTTGTGAGTTCTTTTTTTGCCGCAATATTTAATAGGTCGTGAACCTTGATTCCCTTAAACTTTACTGGTTGCTGAAGTGCAAAGCTGATGCCCGCATTTGCTCTCTCAGTAATTGTCTTATTAGTAATATCCTCGCCGTTCAGAATGATCTGGCCCGAAGTAGGGTTCTCGATGCCCATGATAATCTTTGCAAGTGTGGACTTGCCAGAACCGTTAGGGCCTGTGATTACGATGAACTTGTCCTCATCAACTGTGAGGCTTACGTTATCGAGGATTCGTTTATTTTTACCATTTTCATCTGTTACGTCAAAGCAGATGTTTTTTAATTCAAGCATATTTTCTCCTTTTGCTTGTTATTCACGCGGAGAGCGCGCATCGCATTAAGGACCGCCAAAACCATAACGCCCACGTCTGCGAAAATCGCCAGCCACATATTTGCTATTCCTAAAGCGCCGAGGATTAAGCAAACCACTTTCACACCTATAGCAAAATAGATGTTTTCATTTACTATCCTTATGCACTTTCTCGCAATCAAGATTGCCTGTGCAACCTTTCTTGGGTCATCGTCCATGAGGACAACGTCTGCTGCTTCAATTGCAGCATCCGTTCCAAGTGCGCCCATCGCGATACCGCAGTCGGCACGCATGAGACAAGGTGCGTCGTTGATGCCGTCTCCCACATAAGCCAATGTCTCGCCCTTTTTATTATCTGCGAGCAACCTCTCTACCGAAGTCACTTTATCAACTGGGAGCAGTTCAGAAAGTACGCTATCGACACCCGCCTCGCGACCGATGTTTTCGGCGATGTCTTTCTTATCACCCGTAAGCATTATTGTATAACGAATACCGATTTTTTTCAAGGAAGAAATGGCATCCGGTGTCGTTTGCTTAAGATGGTCAACCTGGTCTACCGTTCCTACTGTGAGCGTTCCTGTCTTATCAAAGGCTACAGTTCTAACCTTTGCGAGGGTCTCTATATAGTTCGCACCCTTGATTAGGATGCCAGATTTAGAAGCTCCGCCGATTCCAGCAAAGAAGCTTAATGGCACAGAAATCACCAGTGCACATGGACACGAAATTACGAGGAAAGTGAGTGACCTGTAGAACCAAGTGCCCCAGTCTTTTGTGATGAGCCCTGGAACAAGCGTGAGTAAAACCGCTAGCCCGAATACTATTGGAGTATAGATTCGTGCGAACTTCTTTATAAAATCTTCGGACTTAGCCTTCTTGTCAGCGGCGTTTTCCACCAATTCCAAAACTTTAGTAGCCGTGGATTCTTCGAAGGCCTTTGTTACCTCTATAACCAAAGTGCCAGGGATTAGCGTTTCGCCAGTTTCCTTGGCCTTTAAAATTTCTGCGTTTGAGCCGGCGATGTTTATCATTCCCGAGAGCAGCTCATCACCGATATTAGCTTCGCGAGCCTTGGACTCACCTGTGAGTGCCGCCGTGTCTAGCTTGGCTGAAATATTCTTTTCTATAACCTTTCGGCCCTCCCCAATCACGCCGATTAGTTTGCCGTCCATTGGAATCTTTTCACCAGGAAGCACATAAATGGTTGCACCCACCTTTAGAAGCGCAGGATCAACCGCAATCATCTCGTCATCGTCCATAATATATGTACGATCAGGTCTGATATCCATCAATTCTCTAATATTGCGTCTGGCTTTGGAGACTGCCCTATCTTCGAAAATCTGTCCTATTATATATAAAACAACTACAGCAATGGCTTCGCCAAACTTGCCTAAGCTAAGTGCGCCACCCACTGCAAGGCACATAAGTACCTTCTCGTTGAATATTTTGTCTAGAAGTGTTTTCTCCTCGCGGTTGCAGCACTCGCAGCCGGGGTCATTACATCTTTCGCGTGCCATAGTTCTCCTCCTAACAGTTGAGCGTATGTTCAACTGTTCTCTGCTTCTATTATAGTTGAACAAGTGCTCAACTGTCAAGAGGCAATAAAAAAACCGCCTGACAGGCGGAAGCGTATAAGGTCTGGGCGTCCAATGGTAAGTGGATGGAAGGTGTTTACCATACAAAACTAGCAACAGAATAAGTCGTGGACGCCCTTTGTTATGCACTTACATATAATACACCACTTTTTTATTTTTTGCAACAATTTTTGTCAAAATTTATTGTGTTTTGCAATAAATTGTGCTCGGTACTAAAAAACTCCCTCGTTTTGCCTAATCTTTTGTTATACGCTTTGAAATATCCGTTTCTTTTAACATTTCTTTGTGTTAAAATGTATCTAAGTTATTATCACTATATTATTAAATTTAATCAAAGGTGAAAATTATGGCAGAAATGGATCCAAAATATCAAGCCCTATTTACTCCATGGAAAATTGGAAAATGTGAGATTAAGAATCGTATAGTTCTCACATCAATGGGCGGTACTAACCTTTTGGGTTGGATGGAAAACAACCACTTTGACAAGGAGGGCGCTAACTTTATCCTAGAAGTAGCTAAGAATAACTGTGGCTTACTTCTCCCTGGTTGCCAAGCGGTTTACAACCCAATGTTTGGTCAATGGCTTTATAAGAATGACAAGATGTTCAAGGACCTTGCAAAATGGATGCCTACATTCCACAAAACTGGTGCTAAACTTTTCGTGCAGCTCACAGCTGGATTCGGCAGATCATTTACCGTTAGCAAGATGATGGAAACTCTCTACAACACTCCTGTTGTAAATGTGATTTCCAAACCTTTCATGAACTTGGATAAGATTACAGCTACAGCAAGCCCATCCCCTAACAGATGGTCTGACAAACTTCCTTCAAGAGCTCTCACAGTAGAAGAAATCCAAGAATACATCATTGCATTCGGAAAGACAGCAAAGAAGCTTAAGGATGCTGGCGTAGACGGTGTAGAAGTTCACGCAGTTCACGAAGGCTATCTCTTAGACCAATTTACTTTAAACTATGTAAACAAGCGTACAGACGAATACGGCGGAAGCTTTGAAAACCGCTATCGTTTTGCTGCTGAAATCGTTAAGGAAATCAAGAAGCAGTGCGGTCAAGACTTCCCTGTTTCATTAAGATATTCTGTAATTTCAAAGACTAAGGGCTTCCGTCAGGGCGCACTCCCTGGAGAAGACTACGTAGAAGCTGGCCGTGACATGCAAGAATCCGAGAAGGCCGTTAAGTTCTTAGAAGAAGCAGGCTATGATATGTTAAACTGCGACAACGGAACATACGATGCTTGGTATTGGGCTCACCCACCTATCTACATGCCTGAAAACTGCAACTTAAGCGATGTAGAGCACATTAAGAAGTTCTGCAACATTCCAGTTGTTTGCGCAGGCAGAATGAATCCAGAAGTAGCTGCAGAATCCATCGCAGCTGGCAAATTAGATGGTGCTGGCTTTGCTAGACAATTCTTAGCAGATCGCGCATGGGTTACAAAGCTCATCAACAACGATGAAGCTGACATCCGTCCATGCATCCTTTGCCACAATGGTTGTTTCAATATGTGCCACTATGAAGGCGTTCCTAATGACCAGGCTTTGTCCGACTCATTACACCTTTCACGTTGCGCTATCAATGCTGAAACAATGCAGACTACTAAGCACTATATCGCAAAGGCAAAGAAGCCAAAAGAAGTCATCATCATCGGTGGTGGTATCGGCGGTATGGAAGCAGCTCGTGTATTAAAGCTCAGAGGCCATAAACCTGTTATCTATGAAAGAGAAGCACAGCTTGGTGGTACTTTCATAGCAGCATCCGCAGAAAGCTACAAGGGCAAGTTAAGAGACTTACTCAAGTGGTACATCAAGCAGATGAAAGATATGGAAATTCCAGTTCACCTTAATTCAAATATTAAAGATCTTGGAAAGTTTGCCGGAAAGGATGTAATAATCGCTACTGGCTCAACTCCTAGAAAGCTCGGTTTACCAGGTTTCGAAAAGACTATCGAAGCTTGCGATTTCTTACTCGGAAAGAAGCAAGTTGGTCAGACTGTTGCCGTTGTCGGCGGCGGACTCACTGGCTGCGAAATCGCTTACGAGCTTGCACTCCAAGGCAAGAAGGTTATCATCGTAGAGATGAAGCAAGACTTAGTAGCTCAGACTGGCGTTTGCTTGGCTAACAGTTCCTACTTAAGAGAATGGTTCCAGCTTCATGAAGTTCCTGTATACCTCAACACAGTTCTTCAAGAAGTTAGAGACGACAAGACTATCGTTAAGGATGGCGACGGCCACGTATTAGAAATCGCTTGCGATAGCGTAATCAGTTCCGCTGGTTACATCCCTGCTCCTCTCACTAAGGAAAAAGGCAAGGTTCACTTAGTTGGTGACTGCAAGCAAATAGGCAACTTAAGATCTGTCGTATGGAGAGCTTACGAAATAGCTATGAAGATTTAATCCGTGCTAGGGCAAACTATGCCCTAGCTTTCCTATATATAAAGATGGAGAATATACCATGGAATTAACAAAAGAACAACAAGCCATATTAGATGGTGAAAAAGGCGAAACGATGTCCAAAGTCATGAAGACTTTGGTTATGTTCGGTGATGCTTTCGGCGCTACAAAGATGGTGCCAGTTACTTCAAAATATAACCACTTAGTAACTTCCTTTGGTCTTAAGGCACTCGCTCCTGTTTATGACCTCATGGAAACACTTTTAAAGGAAGGTGCAGTGTCCGGCCAAAAGTTCACAGTTGACCCAAAGCCACTCGACCCTAATGTACCTGCCAACATCATTCAAAACTTAGTATTCAAGAAATTCATGTATAGCAAGCAAGCTTACTATGAAGACCAATTAAAGAAGCTCGGCTTGATCGACGACGACTCCTACACTTGCACATGCTATATGCCAGAAGTAGGAAACAAGCCAGAAAAAGGCGATGTGCTTTCCTGGTCAGAATCCTCTGCAGTAGTCTACGCAAACTCCGTACTCGGTGCTAGATGCAACCGTAACTCCGGTATCATGGACCTCATGGGTTCAATCGTAGGCTTCGTTCCTTACTTTGGACTCTTAACAGACGAAGGCCGTAAGGCAACTTGGGTAGTAAAAATCGCTACAACAAAAAAGCCTGAAGCACAACTCTTAGGAAGTGCTATAGGCATGAAGGTTATGGAAGATGTACCTTATGTTGTAGGCCTCGACAAATGGATTGGATCCGAACTTGACGACAGCGCTTGCACATACCTTAAAGACTTCGGTGCAGCTACAGCTTCAAACGGTGCTGTAGGTCTCTATCACATCGATAACCTCACACCAGAAGCAAAAGAATTTGGTGAAAAGTTAGTAGTAGCTGATGCTAAAGAATATGTGATTGACGATGCTGAACTCGAAAGAGTAAAGGCAAGCTATCCAATAATGTGGAAGAATCCAGATGCTAAGCCAAAGCTTTGCTTCATGGGTTGCCCTCACATGTCATTACAACAATTAAAGGACTGGACAGACAAGGTAGAGGCTAGTTTAAAGGAAGCTGGCAACTCACAAGTTGTTATCCCTACAGTATTTACAGCAGCTCCTGGAGTTATCAAGGAATTCAAGAAGACTGAATACTGGGAGCGTTTAGATAAGACTGGAATCATCCTCTCCTACATCTGCCCTCTCATGTACATGAATAACCCACTTTCAAAGAAAATGCCTGTTATCACATCAAGTAACAAGCTCAGAACTTATACAACAGCTAGATTCTACACAGACGATGAAATCTTAGCTCAGATTACGAAAGGAGGACGTTAATCATGAAAGAATTCAAAGGTAGAGTAGTAACTCCTGGTACAGTAACAGCTGAGGCTGTAGTATCACATCAAGGCTTCAACACTTTAGCTTCCATGCAGAACGCTCTTCAATTCGGCGACAAGGAAACTAAGGTCGGCGACCAAAACAACACTGACCTTTATGGCAAGCCAATCTGCGGAAAAGCACTTTGCTTACCACAGACTATCGGTTCCACTACAGGTGGACTCGTAATCTACTGCGCATGCTCTATGAAGCGCAACCCAGCTTGCATGCTTTTCTCGAACAAAATCGACTCGCTCGCATGTGCTGGCGCAGTACTTGCAGACGTTTGGCTTCCAGATGTAACTATGCCTGTAGTTGATGACCTCGGAGACGAGTTCCTTAACTACGTAAAGGACGGCATGAAAATCACTATCAAAGAAGACGGCGTTGTAGTCGTAGAATAATTCAAGACACAATAAAGCCCCAGTATATATGGCCTAACTTTCGCTCTATACTGGGGCTTTTGTTGTGCTTTATGTATTGAAACTGCCGTTTCGCCGTGTTAATATGTAATTGTAGCAAGATGCAATTTGAAAAGTGGCTTTTTTATGGTCACTTTTTTATTTTGTGCCTCTTAATAACTGCCACTTATCAAAAAGTCACAATCTTATGTGTTTTAGCTGTCTCTGACATCAAAATACCTTCGATTATGACTTCTTTAAATTCTTGATTTGCTATAAGTCATCGTTTTAACGAATTTTGATGACTTATTATATTTTTTGAGACCGCAAAGTCATAATTTGCGGGAAAAGGAGGGATTTTAATGAAAAACGAGAACGAAATCAGGGGAATTGTGACTTCTACAAAGAAGCGCATCCAAGAAGTCACAAAACAGCTAAAATCTTGTCCTCGCGGCACTTTGCAAAATGGTAAATATAAAAATAAACCGTTTTTAGTGCATAACAGCAAGGTGAATGGCAAAAGGCGCAGAATCCGCATAGACCCTACATCAGAATTATGCGCAGCATTAGTAAAAAAGTACATCCTTACAGATGAACTTAAACAATTGCACTCCAACTTACAAACTCTTGAATACCTTTTGCAGCGATATAAAGACTTCGATCCAAGTGTGGCCGGAGCCAAACTTTGCGAATGCTTTCCGTTATTGAATCAGCGTTGCATATGCGATGCCTTAATAGACAAAGAATCTACCGAATGGGCGAATGAGCCATACGAGCAAAGTGACTTTATGCCTGAAGCTAAAGTTCATACCACAAGCCGCGGACTAAAAGTTAGGTCAAAATCAGAGGCGCTCATCGCCGAAAAACTCTACCAGCATAATATACCGTTTAGGTATGAGCAAATTCTACGCATAGATAATTTTTCGTTTGCACCTGATTTCACTATAAGACGAGATGATGGGAAAATATTCATTTGGGAACACGAAGGGCTGACAAATCAAAAGGCCTATCTAGAAAAGCAATTGCGAAAAAGCCAAATCTACGCAACGCAAGGGATAGTGCCTTGGGATAATTTTATCGTCACATATGATAATGCTAACGGCGATATAGACCTGCGCATCGTTGAGTCGGAAATTCTTAATAAGCTCGTGATTTAGTAGCTCATATACTTTTTTATAAATCTACATGGGTAGCAAAACATTGACAAAAAAAGGAATTAGTATATAGTTTATATATAAATCAGTATCGCATATAAGAATAATTTCTATAAGAGTAAGTATAAAAATGAGGAGAGCTATGAAAAAACTAATCTGCATTTTACTTTCAGTAATTATGATTTTTTCTTTTGCTGCATGTGGTGATAAAACTTTAGAAAATGAAGGTGCGGAGCAAGGCAGCGTCGGAGAGCTTTCTCAAAAGGAAACAAAAGAATATGCAAAGAAATATCCGAACGTAAAGGATTATCCTATTAAAAAAGGTGAAATCAACCTCTGCAAATTATACATTGACGGCAAAGAATGCTTCTGCGATGGATACTATAAAGATGACCATCCTGATACGCTCTTTGCAATTGCACTTGAGTTAGTAAATGAGATAGGCGCTGACGGAACATGCTGCAGCACAGAAAAGAAGGGTAAAGCCTACGAATCATTCGGCGCGAGCGTTAACGGTAAGCTTGTCTTGGGACAGCTTGGTAATGCGTCCTTAAATATAGACGGGGAATTCTTTGAAGATCTTCCACCGGAAAAGCAAAAGGTCTACGAAGACTTCTTAGATTATTGCTGTACAACGCTTTTCCTTGAAAAAACTGTTGGGGCAAGTGTTCATTTCTCCGAAGACAAGAGCGCTGCCTATATTGAGCTCGGAGAAAAGGTCACAGAGAAAGCTTCAAAGATTTATGATCTTAATCTACAACCTGAAGGAAACCTTACGGCAACAAACAAGAACGATAACAGCGTTAAAAAGCTTTCAGTTAATAGCGTAGGTATAGATACGAACAGTGGAAGCAGCTCGGGATCCGGAAATGGTAAACCTAATAGCGGAGGTACATCAAATAGTAATCCTCCAACAAGAGCAAAATGCTCGCAGTGCGGAGGCTCCGGATTTACAAATTACATGACTAACGTATATGATCCGGTTACAGGTGGATACAGAATGCAGACAGTCAGCGGTACATGTCCGTCATGTCATGGCACAGGATATAGATAAAATAACTCAACCCCGCGTCAAACGCGGGGTTTTCCTTATACAAAAATTTTCTTATACAACGACCATTTAGTAAACAATCTAAATGGTCTTTTTTTAATATTTGCAGCTCTTTAATTGTTCCATCTCAAAGACTTTATTCATGCAGTCCTCGTCGCTTGAGAATTTCTCGCGCTGTACGGCTTGAAGTGATGCGAGGTGCATCTCAAGAACCGGTGGAAGCGGTACTTCGTCAAGCATTATTACTGCCATCGGCTTCTTCTTGCTAGTCGCGTAGTTGATTTCCTTAAGGCAGTAATCTGAAGTGATACTCGCATCGGATATGAATGCCAGGAAACATGAGCAATTAGCCAGATTCGATGCGATTACGCCCTGCCACTCTGTACCCGTCTTGATGCTGTCATCATACCAGAACTCGTAGCCTTCTTTGTCGAGCATCTTTAAGTACGGCTTAATCCTTTCGATGTCGGAATGCGCATAGCTTATGAATATGAAATTCTTGTCATCTTCCAGAATCGTCTTGCTGCGGTTAGGCGATCTGCCTGCAATCGGTCTCGTCAGAATATAAGCGGCAATTACCTGAAGGGCAATCGACACATAACTATATCCAAACTCTGTGAAGACTGTAAACTTTTTAAGCACCGTAGGAACAATGCAGATAATGACAATCATTACCGCAAAGAAAATTGCATCCCTGATTTCCAGATTTTGCTTCTTTGTTGAAAACCTATGCTTTAACAATTGCGAGTAAACGATCCCTGCTACAAGCGCCACTCCGAGCAAAATCAGCACTTGCCACATTGTCTTGTCGTTAACATTTTCGGAAGTGCCGAGCTTTGCAAACAAGCTCTTAATTTGCGCAGCAACTGCCTGATTCTCTGTCAAATTTGGAATTATTTGCGCCCCGCTACTGCCTAATACCGGTCCGAAATATCCGGCTGCTAAATCTATGAGCGCTAAGTACATAAATCCGGCGGATTTTACGGAGCCATTGTTTCCGCGTGTAGAAGCCATACCCGCAATCAGTAATAAAGCCAGCCCGATTTTAACCGGTGTCAGCAATGCCAAAACCGGCATTGCGATTAGCATTGCAAGCACTGCTCTGTCCTCTGCGATAAAACAGAGAAGCATGAAGAACACAAGCATCAAAACAATCGGTGCCTTGCTTGCCAGCGATGCGTATAAGAGCAGCATGGTTAAAAATCCACCGAGCATAGGCCAAAAGATGAATAAAACAGGTATGCCGAATTCGAGCGCTGTGATTATTAAAACAAATTTGTCAGTGTACTTCGCGAGTAGCTCCAGCCCGCTGTTCAGTAAGCTGCCCTCGCACTCGAGTCCGAAGGTCATAGCCATTTTAAGCGAAATGAATACCACAACAGCAGCCACAACTTTTATAACCCAGCTTCCGATTTTGGATTTAAAAGTAAAGTTTTCCCACAGTTTGCGCAATTTTGCCATAGGGTCCATGCGTTCTTCCTTTATCGTCTGCGCATCTTTAATTTCTTTCTCTATTTGCTCGACGGCTTGCGCTTGCAATTTTGCGTTATCGTCCATACTTTTCTCTCTACCTTTCAACTAGAACTTTGTTGATTAGTCCCACCAGGTGTGGGATATTTTTTATTGTGTCGCGATCGAGGTCTTTAACTTCCTCGGAGAGCTCATCATAAGGTACCAAATATGGTGAACGCTTACCTTCCCTATCCGCCTTTTCTAAAGTCTTATCGAGTACCCATCCGCTAGCGAGTCTCTCCTCGCACCATGAGTCATGTTCCATCTTTGCGAGCGCCTCGACATAGTCCTTAGGGATCTCGGTAATCGCCCCACTTGCGCCTTCATTAGCGAGTTCATAGCCCATCATTTCTATCTTTTTGAAAATATCCATGGCCTGGCGAAGGTTGGAGTATTTTAGGTCTTCGCTCAAGTCTTCGAAGCGTATTATTTGCTCCGCAGTCTTATTGCCACGAGCGACCTGCATATTTTCATAGTCTTCGTTGATGGCCTTTGCTAAATCTTCGAGGTCTGAGAGCAGTGGTCTTGCCATTTCTTTTTTTGGCTTATTAGGTAAGCCCTTTGCCCCGTCAAAATGTGTCGTGAGCTCAAACTCATTGAACATCTCTTCCACATCTATGAGCTGCGCGAAAAGTTCGTGTTTGTCTGTAATATACTTTTCACCGAGTTCACCCTTGTGTGAGATGTATTTGATTTTTAAAGCATTTTCACCGAGCATAACCTCAGCATCTTCAGCCAAAGTGCGTAGCTTATCAACTTTTCCGTAAGGTTGCCTGTTCCACTCTTGAAGTTCATCGCAAAGCATAATCAAATATGCTAACGGATGTTGCTCTGCTTTTAAAGCTGGCAAATCGAATTTGCCTGGCTTAGATGATCCCGGTTTCTTTGAAAGCGTGCCACGATAATAGTTATGCATAAGTATCGCGGAAGCGGAATCCAACACTGGCCAATAGAGATATTCTGGCTTGTATCCAGCCTTTTGAATCAAATATCCATACCACTTTAAGATTATGATAGCACTATAGTATCCATGATCAACAAAGCCACATTTTGCCATTACTTCGGTAAAATCGTCTAATGACGATTTGATTTTAATGAGATCCTCCCCGAGGGCCTCGCTAAGCCTGTGCGACAAAAGGTCTAACGGCTTTAACATATCTATTTCAAGGCAGTCATCATACTTCTCATAGAAGCACTTTGTAAATTCCTTCTTTGGTAAAACTTCAGGGATGCTATTAAGCGCATTAAAATCTGAGAAGTCAATTTCTACCCTTGTCTTCTTTTGCTCACTCACGTCGCTCGTCATCGCGATGAACTCGTTAAGTTGCTTGCCGGCAATCTCTACTGGGTATCCGATATCGTGGAAAAGTGCCGTAATTCCCCATCTATAAAAGAACTCTTCGTTCTTCGTCGAGTAGCAATTTGTGTAAATTTGGTTATCGAGAACGGCTCTTTTGAATGCACTTTGGAAATTTGCATTAGATGCAAAAACAGCAAGCCCGAGCACGAAAACATTCACGGAATGGATGTAGTGATCACGCTGCTTTTCTGTGAGGATAGCCGCATTCTCTTCATAGTCCTTCAGTATATCTAATATGTCTAAAAATGGATTCTTCTCACCTGGAATTGTAATTCGATAGCTGTCAAAGAAAGCACGGTAAACCTCAAGTGCGCTCTCCTTCGTCTGTTTATTTAGGAACGCCAAAATCGACTGCTTGATATAAATTTTGTAACAGTGTCCATTTACCTTGTCTTCATAGACTTCCAGTTCATCAAAGAATTTTTCTACATAAAACTTCAAATCATTCATAAAGTTACTCCTAAATGTTTCCCTTTTGTATTTCCATCTCAATTCGCTAAATATTGATGTCCAATGTTTCTTCCTTAGTATAGGAATACCAATTGCCGTTCTCGATTATTTCCTCGCGTGCAATCTTCAATATGCCCTCTTCAGTGACTTCGCCACTTTCAAAAAGCTTAAGAGCGCGCTTATATAATTTAATCATATTGATATGGTCTTCGTATTTTCTGTTCAAATTCAGTTTGCCGTAATAAAGCGATAACAATAGAGTTAGCGCTGACAACACACCGATGAGCACGAGAAAATATGTCTTTAACGTGATACCGAGATACATGTTTTGCATTGCATCGCCACAGAAGAATTCTAATATCAAAGTAGCCGCAAAGCTTGCGATAGTTAGATACTTAAATGCTGTGCTGTAACCATTGTTAACCTTGTCTTTCTTCTTAGTAGATTCGGCGGCTCTAGTGTGATATGCGAGTTGTTCCTCTATCCATCCCTTGTCGTAGGAAGGATTCTTTGGCAAATCGCTGTCTATAGCATAAATTGCCTTTCTAATCCAGAAGGTTTCGTCCGAGTGGGTCCATGTGTAGAAGCTCGCTGCGTTCACATCTAGTTTTGCCTTGTCGAGCACCGCCTGCACCCTGAGGCACTCCGCCAGCATGCGGTATTCGATATATTTTCTGTGGTATTCTTTTTTATTGCCAAACTTTAGCACCAAAGCTCCTGCTATTAGGAGCACGCCCCAGATTGGAACGCAAATTCTGTAATTCAGCTCATCGTAAAGTAGGAAAGCGAGTACCATCGCAACTCCTATGAACGCTAGCGAAATCAGTGAGTTCTTATACTTTTTCTGGTACTTTACAGATAGTCTATCCGCTTGCTCATAAATCGCATCTTCAGCATCTTCGGAATTGAACTTATCAGTCTTAAATAAGAGTTCCATTGTGGCACCATCCTCATGCTCGATGAACTCCACGGAAGGCTTCTCTGACATATCTCCGCGAGCTGTCAAAATATGCACGATTGCATACTCGCTCTCATGCTCCATAGTTTGCTTCACTATGTCCGCTGTGCCGCAGCCATCTAAGCTTCCCTCTTTTCCATCCCAAAGAGCGAACAAAATGTGACTGTGCTTCGCTACATAGAGGCCAGCTGCCCTATAGCAATCATCCCTGGTTGCGCCTTTTTTGCTTGGCACCACGATGACTTCTTTTGCATAACAAAGGGCATCCTCAAATTGCGTTTTAGCGCTCTCGTCGAAGTCTTTCGCATAATCATCCTTTTCGAGCGGCAAAATCGCTCTGACAGGCATTTTGAGCTCCTGAGCCACACTTAAAGCCAGTAAGTCTGCCCCACTAGCGCATGAATTTAGCATGATTATGTCAGAATTTGGGCACTGGGCCTTAATCTTCTCGAGTTCTGCCTTAAGTAAGGCCTTTATCTCATCGACACACTCGGGCTTAATATCCCTGTGTCCTGTTATTCCAATTGTAATAGGTATTTTTCTTTCCACTTTTCTCGCCTATGTTTTGAATTTATTAAGTTATATAGTATTGCTTATTGTCTAATTCTAACCTCAAAATTTGCGGCCTCTGGAATCGTTACCGGAAGTACGCACTCTCTGACCCATACTATTTCCAGTCTTGGACATGATACGAGTTCCTCAAGGGTAGTAACGCGGTTACCATTCAATTCTATCTCTCTTACGTTAGGCATGTGCTTCAAATATGAAAGCATCTCATCTGAAGCATTATCAAAATAGACAAAGTCTTGCTCTGAGTATTGCAAATCCATAATCGTGATTTGATATTTAGGGTCGAGACCTAAAGAACCACAAAAATCATACCAGTCGCTTTCGGAAGTGAACTTCACCTTCTCCGTGAGATCGGTCCTTCCTGTAGCTTCTGCGATGAGCTTCGCGAGATTTGCGTCTTTAATCTCTGCCTCTTGTGCCTTCAGTGTTTCGCTATCGTCTACTACGCTCTCTGCTTCGGCTAATGCAGGAAGGTACTTATCAAACCAACCTTGGTTAAGTCCATATAGTCCCACTCCGATTGCAATAGCGAGTATAACCGCAACTGCGATTAAAATATTCCAGACTCCGCCGTGCTTCTTCTTGCTGACGTCTCTATCGTAACCAGTACCGTCTCCGATATATTCGTCCGGAATTGAAGAAATGAGTTCCTCTACTGTATTCACGGTCTTTGCGCTTCTCTCAAGCATCTCACCGTCGCTTTTACTTACGGCTTCTTCTAGCAAACGATGTCTGTTGCCGTCCACTGAGAACTGTCTGATGAACTGCTTTTCTCTAGCACGCACCACTTCGTTCTCGCAATTTATTGAGTGAGTCGAAGCCTCCGACACGAACGCTATAACACCCTTACAGCCGTTTAGGCGGTCTGCAATATTCTTCGGCCATTCGCTGCCTGGCGCAATTCCCTCATCGTACCAAATCCTGTATTTCTTTTCGAAAAGTTCGGCGATTATTGGCTGCACAAAGTCTGAATCCTTATGTGCGTAGCTCACGAATATGTATGGCTTGTTGCCTTCATAAGCAGGTACTAAACTCATAACGCCTCTCCTTTCTACCTAGTCAGCACGATTTCGTAATCGTACATCTCAAACATATTGCTATCGAACTTAGTCAGCATATCCTGGCTAAGTTTAATTTTCTTTAGGCCATCACAATAAAATATATAATCTAAATTGTCTACGCCGTTTAGACCTGTGATATTAACAGTCTCCGCTGTGATGCTTTCGATTCCAAAAAGGCTATCAAAGTTGCCATCTGTCAAATCGAGTTCCGTTACAGACTTTCCTGCGAGAGCCTTTAAGCCGTCCGCGCCGTATTTTGCGATGTTCACGTACTCTGCGCCGTCAACGTCTCGTAAAATATATTCTGCTGAATTGTAATAAGCAATTCTATTTTTTACTATCGCAGTTGAACCCACGATAAAACCGACAGCCATAACTAAGACGAGCGCCGCTACGGTTATCTGCTTTTTCAGGTTCACGTTTTTCTTTTCGTTTTCGTGACCGAGAACATCCTGCGTGATGAAGTAGTCCTTTTTAAGATCTTCAATTAATTTTTCTTCAGACTCAAATCTTAAGGAAGGAACATTCGCAAGCTGCATCTCAAGTCCCTTAGAATAGTCGAGATCATCGAGTTTCACACAGACAATACTCTTATGAATCGAGAGCGCGAAGTTCACCGCATTTCTGAATTCTAATGACTCGCAGGCATCTCTGCTGATTAAGAAGATAACGCCGCTTGCGCCTTCGATTGCATCCGCAACGACACGCGCTTCTTCGGCGTCCTTTGCGCCCTTCATGTCAAAGAAAGTCTTGATTCCCGACTTTACGAAGTAGTTACCGATAACAGTTGCCGCCTTTTTGTCGCAAGAGGCAGCGCCCACATAAACGAAGCCGGAACCTATGTAATTTTTATATTCAAACTTCTCTAACATGGCTAATCCTCTATCCCCATCCTTAGCTTATCGTTGTGCACCTGAGCTTTGTACTGCTCTATCATATCAGTACTTACGACAATTTCCTTAGGGTTTTGCAAATTATTGAGCGGACTCAAATCTGCTATATTGTTGCAGTTCTTTATAACTATGATTGGAAGATTATCAAACTTTTCTATTCCCTCCAAAGAAACGAGATCTCCTGACCAACATACGTCTAACCTTTCAGTTACACCTGTGAGATTTAGCATTGAAATTCTTGTGAGACCCCCGATGTTTGAAATATTGCATTCCCTTATTTTTCGATCACCAAAATATTTATTTACAATATCCAAGTTCAAATCGCTGGCATTAAGTGAATCAAAACTCTCCACATCATCCAGGAAAGATAAGTCTCTAACCTCGCGTCCGTTAGCATTTCTCATATCAAAATTATAGTCGGTGTGTTTTCCTACATTCGGAAGCTTGCAGCTGTTAACACATAAGCTTTCCACTCTTGACAGCAGTTCAGCGCTCGGTGCGATCGTCACTTTGCTCTGCTCGAAGCTCAGAATTTTCAAATTTTCAAGTTTGTTAAGAGGTGTAAGATCTTTGACATCTGTACCGCAAAGATTGAGCTTTTTCAAATTCGTGAGTTTTTCTATGCCTTCCAAGGATGTAATCGGATTGCACTCGACATCGAGCTCGACCAAGCCTTCCATCTCGAAAAGCGGACTTATGTCTGTTATCTTTTGCGCGGAAATGCATAATGTTTTTAGATTCGTTAATTTTGCCAGATCTGAAACATCAACTATGTTTCCCCTCTTGACCGTCGTTGAATCTACAACGAAGCCATACCAATCGGCAACTTCGCATCTTATTTTCGATTTGTTGTTATTATCATAAAATGTGTGAACATGGCTGACCTCGCCCGTGAATACCCTGTCGCCGCCTATAGCGAGCACCTCCAGATTTTGGAGTTCAGAATTGGATAAGCCTGTGAGACCGAACTCGTTTTTCATCGCCTTATTAGGTGCAATCAAAAGCGGGTTGATTACCGTTACGAATATGAGTGCGATTGCTACAATCGGAATCGCAACCATAGAGATTCCCCTAACCTTTTGGAACTGCTTTTGCTCTTTAGTAACCGACATGTTCTGGAAAACGGCTGCCTCGGAAAGTTTGTTAAAGAAGTCCTCTTCAGACTTGAAGTTTTCTCTAAACAGCGCCTGCGCACTATCGAGCTGCATATGGCCCCAGGAGTCAAGTTCCACGTCTTCCAAATATACTGTCAAAATGTTCTTGTTACACTTAACCGCTTGGTCGATGACCTTTCGGAAGTTTTCATTATGGAAATTATCTTTGTCCAAAAAAACAAGCACAGCAAAGCTTGCTTTGATGTGCTTAAGTTCTTTTTTATTTATTTCGTCTGCATGGCAAAAAGAAACCTCTTTAGCGTCTAAAAATTCAAGCGCACGGAAAGTCTCTTCCGCCCTTGCTTCTGGGTAGGAAAGGTAAATGAATGGCTTATTATTGCTATAGTCAAATTTCATCTTTTTTACCTGTGTTAAATTTTGCGATAACTGATATTTCCGGCTGATTGTCCGGTCCTATGCCAAGATATCTAGTATCAAATCTTTTGCTTCGTCGTCTGTCATATCTGGGTCGAGTTTTGCGAGTATTTGCTCGTCCTCTGCCAGACCTTTAGCTGCGATTACCGTCCAAAGCGCTTCCTTCGGATTATCCAGGAGTGCACTCTTTGTTTCGAGAGCCTTTAAGTAAACCGTTGTCTTATCGTTTGGCTCTACTTCATATCCCTTTGCAGCTAAGATTTCAAACTGCGCTGCCACATCGATTCTCTGCTGGATTCTTTCCTTGATCATTGGGACATTCGTGATGTCCTCGAGTTGAATGAGCTCGTCGATTTCCCAAGTCGTTTCGTAGAGTGCTTCTGCCATTTGTGGAATTCTGTCTTTGATGCACTTGTCCATGAGTTCGTTAGGACCGATCAGTGCGCCTAAAACTCTCTGGTCTTTAATCTTCGCGTTCTTTACGATTCGTTGCTTGAGTTCTACATCCTTTACTAAAGGGCTGAGCTCTTTGAAAACTTTCAAATCCTCAGTTCCCGAAAGGCACTTTGTGATAAACTCCTGTGAACTTAAATGCTTAGCAGCAAAATATCTAGCTGCTTCACTCTTCGCTTTTAAGGCGATGTCGAGGAGAGTCTTTTCATCCTTGAATCTTTTAATCGCAGTTGGCACCAAACCGCCAAACATGGATTCCATGGCAAACTTAAGTGCGTGCTCATTGTCAAGTTTTTCGAGCGCCTCTTCGTTGCAATCTCTAAACTGAGCATCCGCAAGTTTTAATAAGAGTTCCTGATTTTTAAGTTTCGAAACTGCAATCCTTTGGACCTCTTCAAACTTGCTATTCATGGCCCAATCGAAGATTTCGCCTTCGTCAGTGAGCTTTTGAACGGCTTGAATTGACTTTTTTAGGTTGTCGCTTGAATAGTTTGTCTTAAATAATCCCATATTATTCTACCCTGTATTTCTCTAAATCTTTAAATGTGAGAAGCACCATTCCTACGGAGAGGATGAATGCAAGCGTATCTGCGATAGGGCTAGCATAGAGCACACCGTCAAGTCCCATAAACTTAGGTAAGATTATGAGAAGTGGAACGAGGAAAGCTCCCTGACGTGAGATGGAAACGATGAGTCCGTGCTTTGCATAGCCGATTGCTGAGAAATAGTTGATTGTAACTGGTTGAATGTTTTGGAAGAATACTAGGAGCATGAATGTTCTGAGATATCTCTCAGCAAACTCGAAGTATAAATCCGAACCTGGTCCAAAGAGCGAAATTATCGTTCTAGGGAAAGTCTGGAAGCAAATAAATGCTATCACACCGATACCGAACGCGAGAGCAAATACGCGCTTGTATGTGCCCTTTACACGATCGACTTTGCCGGCTCCCAAGTTGAAGCCCCAAATTGGCTGTGAACCCTGGGCGAGGCCTACTGAGAAACCAACCATTATCATATTAACTTTGGCTGCGATGCCCGATACAGCGAGCGGGATATCTTCGCCATAGATTGATAACATACCATAGTTTACTAACATGTTGTTTAATGTGATGTTAGTGATGAGCATGCACATGTGGCTTACAAAGTTTGGAATACCTGTAGCCATATTCTTTAATAAGTGCTTTTTGCTAATCTTCCACATATCCTTCATGGAAATCTTGAAGGCCTTGAATCTAGGGAAGTAAGCTACGCAAAGCATGAACGATACGGACTGGCCGATAATAGTAGCGAGTGCTGCGCCCTTGATACCCATATCGAATGGGAACATGAAGAGCCAGTCGAGCACTACATTAAGAAGTACGCCAGATACCGTGCAGGCCATCGCATACTTTGGGCTTCCATCTGCTCTGATTACATTCTGGCCAGCATGTGTAAATACGTGGAGCGGTAAGCCAAAGCAAGTGATAGTAAAATAGTCCAATGCATAACCAAAGCAGTCTTCAGTAGCACCACAGATCCAGAGCACTTGCTCTTTGAATATGAAAAGGAATACAAACATTATGATGCCCATGTAGGCACATGATGTAAGTCCTGTAGTTACATGTTTCTTTGCCTCTTTTATGTCGCCCTTTCCAAGATTGATACTAAAATTCGAAGCCGTACCTATACCAAAGAGCATTGATAAGCCGGTAGCGAGTGTAACCGTAGGGAAAGCTACGTTAGTTGCAGCGTTTCCGAGCATACCGATTACGTTTCCGATGAAAACCTGGTCAGTGATGTTGTACAAGCTGAGTGTCAGCATGCTGATGATTGATGGACCAGCGAATTTCAGAATGAGCGGCATAATTGGCAATGTGCCAAGAGGATTTTCAATTGTTGGTGCGCCTTGCGCAGTTGTAGTTCTATTCATAACTACATAATTATAGCATAATGCGTAAATAAAATAAAGCGGTAGTGTATATACCCCTCACTAGTCCTCGCGGAATAGCATAGACCCTAAGTCTAATACTGTGGCCGCTGTGGAAACGTTCTGGATATATACACATACCGCTTTTAATTTATTGTTTATGCATCTTATCAAGTTCTTGCTCAATGTTTATGAATAGAACAACGACGATGATGCCTACACCGAAGAGGGCTGGAACCCAGCCGAGCATTGCGTTAATAGCATTGATTGCTGAGTCTGGCTGTACCGTAAGTGCTGCGTCGTAGCCAGCTCTAGCTAAGGAACCTGTCAGAATCTTTGCTGCTAATGCTTCTCCAAGCTTAGTGGAAAGGTTATCTGCAGTGCCGATCATACCATCGTAACGTCTACCCTCTCTCCACTCGATTAAGTCGGAGAGATTGTTACGATTAGTATTAAACATTACGAATGAGATTGCGATTGCAATGCCTGTTGTCGCTGCATTCGTATAAAGTGCTGCGATTGAGAACGGATTGATAATGAACCACAATTTGCCGAGTGCAAAGAAGAGTCCACCGAGAACCATCGTCTTCTTTCTTCCGAGCTTCGCATCAATCTTTGGTACTAATGCTGTAGTTCCGAGAGAAGCGATGAGATATACCGCTTCAATCACTGTTGCATCGTCTGCAGAGCCTCTTACATAAGTGCAATAGTATGTGAGGCATGTTAAGAGTGAAAGATTGATGATGCCGTAGAAAAGAATATATACGGTGTTAAGTACGAATGGTTTATATGTGTAGAGTGCTTTGAAGATGTGGAAAATTCCGATGTGTTCCTCTTCTTCCTTTTGTGGCACTACTCTTTCTTTAGTTGTGTAGTAGTGAATCAAACAGCCCGCAACGCAGATTACAGCCATTACGCATGCTGTGAGGAAGAATCCCCTGCCGCCTGTCTCTGGGTTTAAGTTGCCGTTGTCATCCAAACCACCAAACAAGTTTAAAAGTGGGAAGCAGCCAACTGCTCCTATTGCTGTACCGATGCAAGCACCAATGTTTCTATGGACATTGATATCACGTCTATCCTCATCCCTATTCGTAGCGAGTCCTGCCATACAGTTGTATGGAATATCTGTCGCAGTATAGAGAAGTTCGAACAAGAAATATCCGAGAGACGCAATCACTAGTGTCAGCGTTTTGGATGCGTTGAAATTCGTGAAGATAAGGACTACCGTTACGGCCCAAGGAATAGCGCTGTAGAGCGCGAAAGGTCTAACTCTTTCACCGTTTTTGAAGCGGTGATTTACTGCAAAATATCCTACGAGCGGATCGTTAATGGCATCCCAAACGATACCGAGTGAAAGTATAGTACCTGCTGTTCCCATTGGAATTCTTAAAACTTCTGTAAGGAAGAATAGGTAGTAAAGGCTCTTAAACTGATAAACGATATTAGTAGCAGCAGAGAAACTACCAAAGCCTATCTTTTCAGAAAACTTGATTTTTTCTGTTGTCATATTATTGCATCCTCTCTTTTCTTAACAGCAAGCAGCTTTTCTCTTAAGAGGTTTTTGAAGCTCTCGCCTTCGTCATTCATAGGGTTGTGGCCTGACTCTTCGAACCATACCAAGCACTTATCGGGTGCTTCGATTGTGTTATACCAATCTTCGACTAAAGCCGAAGGGGTATTTTGGTCGAGTCTTCCGTCGAAAATATAGAAAGGCACAGAGAATTTTGTACAAGTCTTAGGGAAGCATGTTCTGCCACATTCAGGCCACATAGCTTCAAGCACCACCTTGTGTCCCTTGACAAGTCCCCAAAGATCAGATACCGAATACTCGCCTGCTGTGAGCATAGGCCATACAGTAGATGAGAAGTAACCACGCTTCTTTTCGTTAGGCGAATAGCCGCCGTACTTCATCATGACTTCTCTTTGCATCATCATGCCATCATAGTTGCCACCCTTATAGACGCCCATAACTGGTGGACCGCACTTATTAAGGATGTCGATGGACTTTTGGTCGTCAGCTTTCACTGCCTCTTCCATACAGAACTCCCAGCTTAACTGTTCATTGAGAGCGCCATCTACCACTTGTCCGAAGCCCACGAACGCTGCGATATGTTCAGGATAGCGGTTAGTGAGATATGTGCCAAGTTCTGAACCCCAGCTACCACCGATTACAAAGATTTTTTCTTTTTTGAAGCGACCGCAAAGCCACTCTACGAGTTCTTTTGCGTCTTCAACGAGTTGATCGATTGTGAGTGTATTTACATCTACACCTTTATATGATCCACCGCTTCCTCTCTGGTCCCAAGTAGCCATAGTGAATGTGTCTAAGAGGTCTGAGTGATCTGCGAAAATTGTATGTCTATTGCAAACTCCTGGTCCGCCGTGCAGGAATAAAAGCACCGGCTTAGACTCATCGTTTGTCTTAATATGCACCTTCTGCGGAAAACCGCCGAGAAGGACTTTTTTCTTAATGTCTATCATATCTTTAGTATAGCGGCAGGTATATATACCTGCCGCTTTATTTAACATGCACTATAAAATCTTAGCTAAGAAATCCTTGAGACGATCGCACTGAGGGTGATCAAAGATTTCACTAGGTGTACCTACTTCGAGAATTTGCGCATCGGCCATGAATACTACACGGTCAGCAACTTCTCTTGCGAAACCCATTTCGTGAGTTACGCAAGCCATAGTCATGCCTTCCTTTGCGAGGTCTTTCATGAGGTCTAATACTTCTCCTACCATTTCTGGGTCGAGGGCCGAAGTTGGCTCGTCGAATAACATAATTTCAGGGTTCATAGCGAGCGCTCTTACGATTGCTACACGCTGCTTTTGACCACCGGAAAGTCTGGATGGGAATTCGTTAGCACGATCTGCTAAACCTATTCTCTTAAGATATTTCATGCCGAGTGCTGTGGCCTCTTCTTTATCCATAAGTCCAAGCGTTACAGGAGCCATAATTATGTTTTCCATAACTGTCTTATGAGGGAAAAGGTTGAAGTTTTGGAATACCATTCCCATCTTTTGACGGTGCTTATTCAAATCGATTGATTTGTCCAAGAGGTTCTCACCATCTAAGTAGATAGCGCCATTAGTAGGCTTTTCTAAGAGGTTAAGAGAACGGAGCATTGTGGATTTACCGGAACCAGATGGTCCAATGATAACTACTACTTCGCCCTTGTTTATTTCAAGGTTACAGTGGCTTAAAGCGACCGTTTTTCCTTGTTTGTCATCATAAATCTTTGAAAGGTTTTCAACCTTAATCAAACTATTACTATTGTTTATCACCGCGTCTCATCCTCCTTTCGATTGCTTCAATTGCCTTGGATGCTGGGAAGTTGATGCAGAAGTAAACGAGTGCAGCAACTACATAAGGTCCTATTGTGATTAGAGTTGTAGTAGCTACAGTCTTTGCAGCATACATGAGCTCTACCATACCGAGCATGGAGCAGATTGAAGATTCCTTAACCATTGTGATGATTTCGTTAGCGAGTGCCGGAAGTACATTCTTGATGGCCTGTGGTAATACTACGAGTTTCATTGATTGCCACTGTGAAAGGCCGAGTGATCTTGCAGCTTCAGTCTGGCCGTAATCTACAGCCAAGATTCCACTTCTGAAAATCTCTGCGACGTAAGCTGACGAGTTAAATGCAAGTGCTACGACGCCTGGGATGAATCTAGAGATATCAACGAATCCAAAGATTACTATTCTTGGAATGTGAATGATAGCACCGAACAATCCAAAGTATACGATAGAGAGTTGTACTAACATTGGAGTTGAACGGAAGACTGCGATGTATGCGCCTGCAATCGCTTTTACCCACTTCTTTTTGCTGAGTCTCATGAGAGCTAAACAAAGAGCTGGGATAACAGCGAGCAGTACGGAAACTACCGCAAGAAGGAGCGTATATCCTACACCCTGTAGGAAGTAAGTTCCATATTTAGGTAAGAAACTGAAGTTGAAAAATGATGTGTTTTTCACTCCTTCAAATAAACTGTCCCACCACATAATTTTATCCTTTCTTAAACGCAGGGAAATCGCCCAAATTATTTTGGGCGATTTTCCGGAGAATTATATTTCTTTAATTTAATTTATTAACCTTGGTAAGTTTCGCCTTCTTCATAAGGTGCCCACTCAATAGCTACGCCGAGTAAATCTTCAGCTTGTTTAACGAAGTCTTCAATCTTGTTGCCATCAACTAACTTCTTGATTGTTGCGTTGATTGATGGAAGTAATCCCTTAGGGTCACCCTTCTGAACTGCTACGCAGTAAGGATAAGCTTCTCCTAAGTCTACGTTCGCTACTACTAAGTCTTCGTTAGCTGCTGCATATTGTAATGCAACTGCACCGTCTAATACGATAGCGTCTACCTTGTCGTATGCTAATTCGTTTACTAAGTCTGTTACTAATTGTTCACCGAGTGGAGTTGCGCCTACGAAATCGGAGTTTACTAAATCGAGCTTAGTTGTACCAGTTTGAGCTCCAACAACCTTACCAGCAAAATCTGCAACTTCTTTGTAGAGGTCGAAGTTTTCCTTCTTTACGAGTACCATTGGTGGGTAGTCTGTGTAGTAAGGATCTGAGAAGTCAGCAGCCTGTAAACGTTCTGGAGTAGCTTCCATAGCTGCAAGTACCATATCGTAGTTGCCGTTTGAAAGTTCAGTGATTAAGAAGTCGAATCCCATGTTTTCAACTTGGAGTTCCTTGCCCATGTCCTTGGCAATTTCTTCTGCTACAAAATAGTCAATACCAGTGAATTGCATGTTTCCGGAAGCATCCTGAGTCATGAATTCAAATGGTGCATAGTCAAATGATGATGCAAAGATGAGCTTTTCTGGAGCGTTAACATCTTGCTGTTCTTGTCCGCAAGCGAACATTGCAAATACCATTAATAATGAGAGTAATAATACTAAAGCCTTTTTCATTTTTTTATCTCCTTTTCATCGTGGCCGTGAAGCCACGGTCAATTCTTTTTTAAGTATGTGGCTATTATAATCGCATAATTATTCATTGTCAAGCATATTTTTTCATAAATTTTGAAGTTTTCTTGCACTTTTTAAGGTACAAAACAACGTAATTGCGTGGTTTTTGTATTGCATTGTATACAAGACATGAATATTTATGCATATATTGCATAAAAAATAGCCGGTATTTGCATACCGACTACTTTATACATTTTCCTATTAAAAATTTTGGAACTCAACTGGCTCGTATTTTAAGCCTAATGCTTCTGCAACATTTTCGTTTGTGCAGTGTCCATCATACATATTGAGGCCCATTGCGAGGCCCTTATCTCTTGCGACAGCTTCCTCTACGCCATACTTTGCGATTTCTGTAGCATACTTAATAGTTTCGCTTGTGAGGGCAACTGTTGATGTGTAAGGGATAGCACCTGGCATGTTACCTACGCAGTAGTGAACGATGCCTTCTTCAATAAATATAGGATCATCATGAGTAGTAGTGTGGGAAGTTTCGCAACATCCACCTTGGTCGATAGAGATATCGATGATAACTGCACCCTTCTTCATGAGTTTTAAGTGCTCGCGCTTAATAATCTTTGGAGTAGCACCGCCTGGTACTAATACAGCTCCGATTACGAGGTCAGCTTCTGCAATTTCCTTTTCTATGTTTGCTTCTGTAAGATAGAGTCCTGTAACGGATGAACCGAATACATCGTCTAATCTCTCGAGCTTAGATAAACTACGATCGAGTACTACAACTTCTGCGCCTACACCTACTGCAGCCTTTGCTGAGTAGAAGCCAGCTGTACCACAACCGATGATAAGGATTTTTCCTCTTTCAACTCCTGGTACACCACCGAGCATGATTCCACGACCACCGAATGATCTTTGGAGATACTTAGTACCTTCGTGAATAGCAAGACGACCAGCTATCTGTGACATTGGTCTTAAGCATGGTAAGAAGCCTTGCTTATCTCTAATAGTTTCGTAAGCGATTGCCTTTGCCTTCTTTTCCATGAGCACCTTTGCGAATGCTGGGCTAGATGCTAAGTGCAAATATGTGAAAAGTGTCTGACCTTCTCTAAGGAGTCCAAACTCTTCAGGTTCAAGTTCCTTAACCTTAATAATCATTTCGCAAGTGTCGAAAACTTCTTTTGAAGTCTTTAAGATTGTAGCGCCTGCTTTAATATATTCTTCATCTTCGAATCCCGCCGCAGCGCCAGCTTTAGTTTCTACGAAAATCTCGTTTCCAGCCTTAACTAACGACTTAACACCATTAGGAGTAAGGCCAACACGATATTCATTATTCTTTAATTCTCTTGTTGTACCAATCTTCATGTGTAATTCCTTTCTTTCTGATGAAAATAACTGATTAAATGTCTGCGAAATGCGACAACCAATATATTATACACTATTTTATAAAAAATCTCAAACATTATTATATTATCCTGCGCCGTTTGCCATGTTAGAACAATATTATATAAAAGGGCTTAGTATTTCCAGCTCGCTGTGTTATTATGTAATTGTAAGATGTTTATATGAAACATAAGGAGATAGTTATGGGTAACGTATTTTACTTCGGCTGGGAAGCAGATCTGATGATCTGGATTCAAGCTCACATTAGTGACTTCATAGTAAAGCTCGCAAATTTCGCATCCTTCTTTGGGGAAGACCTTGTCTACATTTTTATCATGGGCCTCTTCTTCTGGTGCATCGATAAGAGAAAAGGTGTTCTGATAGGTACCATACTAACAGTATCCGGTATTGCATTCGCAGGTGTTAAAAACATCGCTTGTAGAAGACGCCCTTATATGGACATCGAAGGGATTAAATGTTTAAGACCTGTCGAGCCAGAAGCTGACATCATGGATATCGCAGCACAGGGTTATTCTTTCCCTAGCGGTCACTCTGCTAATGCGGCTGCCGTTTATGGTTCATTAGGATACTTTATAAAGAAGCCTTGGGCAAAAGTTGTCGGAATCGGTATTCCGCTTTTTATTGGTCTCTCTAGAGTTATCCTTGGCAACCACTTCCCTACAGATGTTCTCGTGGGCTGGGCTATCGGTGTTATCGTATTATTCGCAGTACCCGCTATTGCAGACAGAGTTAAAAGCGAGTCACGTGCAGCCCTCATTCTATGTGTGGTTTGCGGATTCGGCTGGTTCTATTGCAAGACTAATGACTTCTACACTTTCCACGGAATGATGTGTGGTCTACTCGCCGGGGCATTCTTTGAAAAGAAATATGTAAAGTTCGAAATGCCAAAGAAATGGTATTTCTGGGTTACTCGCCTGCTGGGCGGTTTCGCAGTTTACTTTATACTCTATACAGTGCTTAAGTTCCCATTCTCCAGTGAGCTCCTCGCCAGCGCTACATACGCACAGTTCATCATTCGCTTCTTTAGATACGCAATCATTTTATTCGTTGAAGCAGGCATCTATCCAATGCTCTTCAAGTTAGAAAAGAAGTTTGAAAAATAGTATAGGAAAAATAAAAATAGCAATAAAAAACGCATCGCAGTTAAGCGATGCGTTTTTGGTATGTCATTATGATTAGTCTTCGTCTTGCATTTCTGCCTTGTGAGCGTCGATGATCTTCTGAGCGTTTGCTTGTGGAACTGTCTCGTATCTAGCGAATTCCATTGTGAAGGATCCTCTAGCTTGAGTCATTGATCTAAGAGCAATAGCATAATCGAAGAGTTCAGCTTGTGGAGCTTCTGCGTGGAGAAGTTGTCCGCCACCAACCTGTGGATCCATACCAAGTACGGCACCACGACGGTTTGGAAGGTCTCCCATTACGGAACCTACGAAATCATCTGGAACTAAGATTTCGAGCTTCATGATTGGTTCAAGTAAGCATGGCTTAGCATCTACGATACCCTTGTTGAATGCGAGTCTAGCAGCAGCCTTGAATGCGGCTTCGTTAGAGTCTACAGGGTGATATGAACCATCATATAATACAGCCTTTACATTCTGAACCTTGCAGCCTGCAAGAGGACCGTGTTCCATACATTCGATTAAGCCCTTTTCTACAGCTGGAATGTATTGCTTTGGAACTGAACCACCGAAAATTTCTTCTACGAATTCGAAGTCTTGTTCGGATGGGCTGAATCTTACCCAGCAGTCGCCGTACATACCGCCGCCACCGTTTTGCTTCTTATACTTACCTTGAACTTCGGATTGACCTTTGATAGTTTCACGGTATGCAATCTTTTGTGGAACAACGTTTACAGCTACGCCGTATCTATCTTTTAATTTTTGGAATGCGATAGCGAGTTGAATTTCGCCTTGGCCTCCAACTAAAGTTTGTCTAGTTTCTTCGTTTCTCTGAAGTACCAATGTTGGATCTTCTTCGGAGAGCTTACCAAAGCCTGTTGAAAGCTTATCGTCAGCGCCCTTATCAGCAGCTTCGATAGCCTGGAATAAAACAGCCTGTGGGAATGCGATTGGATCTAACTTAACTTCGTTAGCCTTTTCAGCTAATGTGTTACCAGTCTTTGTGAACTGTAACTTACCTAAAGCAACGATATCGCCAGCAGGAGCGAATGGACACTCTGACTGAGTCTTACCACGGAGATAGAACATGGAAGCTAATTTTTCTTCCTTTTCTAAGTTGTGGTTGTACATCATTGTACCAGGAGTGAGCTTGCCGGATACAACCTTTGCGAATGAAATCTTTCCTAAGAAAGCATCTGCTAAAGTCTTGAATACGAATGCTACTGGCTTGCCGTTAGGATCTACGTCTGCCTTTGGTACGAGGTCTATGATGTTTTGTAAGAGTTCCTTGACTCCTTCGCCCTTCATTGAGGATACTACGAATACTGGGCAAACATCACCTTGCTTGATACCCTTTGATAAACCTTTGTTGAATTCTTCATCTGTGAATCCACCGTTTTCAAAGTATACGTTCATGAGATCTTCATCAACTTCTGCGATAGCTTCTGATAAAGCATCTTTATCGTCTAATGTAACTACGGAAGTACCGAACTTAGCTTGTAATTCTCCGATAGTCTTCTCTACGTTTACATTGTCCTTGTCTGTCTTTGTGATTACGAAAAACTTTGGTGTGCCAGCCTTCTTAACTGCGTCCCAAGCTTTTTCTGTACCAACCTGGATACCAGCTGAAGCATCTACTAAAATTGCTGCTGCTTCTACTGCTCTTAATGCACCTGCAACTTCTCCCTGGAAATCGAAGAAACCTGGTGTGTCAAGGAAATTAATCTTTACCTTGTTGAATTCAACTGGAACAAGTGTAGTGTTGATTGAATATCCCTTGTCAATTTCCATCTTGTCGTAGTCGGAAACTGTGGAACCATCTTCTACCTTTCCTAATCTGGAGATAACTCCTGTTGCGAGTAAGCAAGCCTCTAAGAATGTAGTTTTACCACATCCGCCGTGACCTAAAAGCGCAACGTTTCTAATAGTTTCTGCTGTGTAGCCTTTCATATATAAATCCTCCTATTTAGATTTAGATTTAAAATTTACGAACTCATTGTGCTAGCGATGTTTTTCGCATCGCACACATCTAGCCACATTATAACAAAATGACGGCTTTCACGCAAGCCATTTTTGTATTAAAAAAGGAACCTTTTGGGGTTCCTCCGTATTTTATTCTGCCATTTTAGTTTATTGTGCAAGTTTCAAACTACAAAGCCGACTTTTTTAGGCTTTTATATAAGAGCGGCAAGATGAATATGTAAATTACAATTCGAATTACCATTACCAAAAGTCTAAATGGAATTGCGGCTGCAATCGCTTGCCAATATCCCCAACCTTGAATAGTTGCTGCAATCCAGTTAACTGGCGTAACAATAGTTGTCAGTGTTAGCTCGCCAATAGCAATAGCAAGGACTAGATGCTTCTTTTCAAGATTTGGTATGTGAGGTTTTGCGATGAAGCCAGCTACTAGACCTTCTATAACATATGGCATGAGCCAAAAGACCGTAGTCGCGTCCAAACCATAAAGCAAAAGTTGGTGAACAAATTCGCCTACAAGACCTGTAAGCATTCCACCAAGCGGCCCAAAAATCACTGCAGCCACTAAGATTGCAAGGCTTTCGATGGAGGCCTTAAAATCATTGCTTCCTATCGAAAGATATGACAGGATCACATATATTGCCGACAGAATACCTATCAGGCAAATTTGTTTCGTGCCTAATTTTTTCATTACCGTTTTTATTTGCCCTTGGTTACTCGCCTACACTATAACTGCTTCTCCGCTGATTCTACGACGTGTGACATGAGCACACTTGTAGTAACTGAACCTACACCACCTGGAACTGGTGTGATTGCCTTTACGATTGGCTCAACTGATTCAAAATCCACATCTCCTGAGAGCTTACCTTCACTATCTACATTGATACCAACATCGATGATAATTTGGCCTTCTCTCACGAAGTCCTTATTTACCACGCCGGCCTTACCTGCTGCAACTACGAGTATATCCGCTTGTTTGCAGATCTCTGCCATGTTCTTTGTCTTTGTGTGACACATAGTAACTGTGGCGTTCTCTTTCTGGAGAAGCATGGAAACAGGTTTTCCGATTACAGGACTTCTACCGATAACTACAACATTAGCTCCTGTGAGTTCTACGCCGTAGAACTTGAGAATTTCGATACATCCCTGTGCTGTACAAGGTGCATAGCCTTCGCCCTTACCCAAGAAAACAGTAGCCATTGAAATAGGGCTCATGGAATCTACGTCCTTTGCAGGGTCGATGAGTTTAGTAGCTTCTAGTTCCGCGTCTTTATCTGCTAAAGGTCTGAACATGAGTAAGCCGTGAATTGACGTATCTTCGTTGGCCTTTTTAACCTCTTTAAGAATCTGTTCCTTTGTGGCATCAGCCGGAAGGACAACCTCCTTTACCTCTACACCTACCTTCGCAGCACGTGAAAGTGCGCCCTTTTCGTATGAAAGGTCACTTGGGTTCTCTCCCACGCGTAAAATCTCCAGTGTAGGAACTACACCTTTTGCCTTTAAATTTTCTACCTTTGCTGCCAAGCTTTCTGTGAGCGCTGTAGCAACTGGTGCTCCTTTAAGAAGTTCTGCCATGATTTCTCCTATTCAAAAGTTTTATAAATATCTTCGTATGTTTTCTCTGCGATTGGCCAATACTTTTGCATTGCGCTATCTACATGCTTGTTGATTGCCTCTGCGTACTCTCTGTCCTTCATGGACTTAGTGTTTACCTTGACATTTACGGCTGCGCCATACATTGCTGCCCAGCTAAAAACAACGCCTGTAGCCGCATCTGAGATGATTATCTTTGAACCCTTCTTGCCGAATTCTTCCAAGATTTCGATGGATTCGCATGAAAGGTCAAAAATCTTGAGTGGAACAGATGCTGCATCTTTTAGGCAAGCTTCCATCACTTCATCCTTTGTCGGATCATCCTTTGGAATTGCATAAGCCTTGGAGAGCGGTTCGAAAAGTTCAGCGTCTTTTTCGACTAATTCGAGAAGCTCTACTCTTAACTTCTGCGCTCTTTCCATGAGGGCTTTGATGTCCTCTTCAACATCTGCGTACTTCTTTTTGCCAACTGTGAACTCACCTACCATATCGCCTAAAGCGATACCGATTGCTGCGACTAATGCGCTAGCTCCGCCACCACCTGGAGTTGGGCTATTGGATGCTATCATCTCTGTGAATTCAGTAATTGTTTTATTTTCAAACATATTTTCACCTTTTAAGAGACCCGTGTCAAAAACACGGGCCGATAAAATCTATTTTTAGAATAAACCAGTAATCTTGCCGTTTTCATCAACGTCAATCTTCTCAGCTGCTGGAACCTTAGGAAGTCCAGGCATTGTCATGATGTCGCCAGTAAGAGCAACGATGAAACCAGCTCCTGCAGAAACCTTGAGGTTTCTAACTGTTACTGTGAAGCCCTTTGGAGCTCCGAGTAAAGTAGGGTCGTCTGAGAATGAGTATTGAGTCTTTGCCATGCAAATAGGCATCTTGTCGAAGCCGAGCTCTGTGAGCTGCTTTAGTTGCTTCTTTGCATTATCTGTAAGCTGAACGCCATCAGCGTGATAAATCTTTGTGCAGATTGCATTAAGCTTTTCTTCGATTGTCATGTCTAACTCGTAGGATTGTCTGAAGTCGTTAGGTTGTTCGCAAACTCTTACAACCTCTTCAGCAAGTTTCATTGCGCCCTTGCCACCCTTTGCCCAGTGCTCTGCGAGTACTGCATTGACACCGAGTTCAGCGCACTTCTTCTCTACGAGTTCAAGTTCCTTAGCTGTATCTGTAGGGAATGCGTTGATAGCTACTACGCAAGGAAGTCCATATACATCCTTGATATTTCCTACGTGCTGGAGTAAGTTTGGTAAGCCTTTTTCGAGAGCTTCTAAGTTCTCGTTATTTAAGTCTGCCTTTGGTACTCCACCGTGATATTTGAGAGCTCTAACTGTTGCTACTAATACTACTGCGCTTGGCTTTAAATTAGCCATTCTGCACTTGATATCGAGGAACTTTTCAGCGCCGAGATCAGCAGCGAAGCCAGCCTCTGTGATAGTGTAATCAGAAAGCTTGAGAGCCATTCTTGTAGCTGTGATTGAGTTGCAGCCGTGAGCGATATTTGCAAAAGGTCCGCCGTGCACGAAAGCAGGAGTTCCTTCTAATGTCTGAACAAGGTTTGGCTTTAAGGCATCCTTTAAGAGAGCAGCCATTGCGCCCTCAGCCTTTAAGTCATGAGCTGTTACTGGCTTGCCAGCATATGTATATCCAACGATTATTCTGCCAAGTCTCTGCTTTAAGTCTGGAATGTCAGAAGCCAAGCAGAATACAGCCATGATTTCGGATGCTACAGTAATATCGAAGCCGTCTTCTCTAGGAACACCGTGAGCCTTACCACCGAGTCCATCGACTACATTTCTTAATTGTCTATCATTCATATCCACGCAGCGCTTCCAAGTGATCTGCTTAGGATCAATTCCTAAAAGGTTGCCCTGTTGGATATGGTTATCGAGCATTGCTGCGAGTAAATTGTTAGCAGCTCCGATAGCGTGGAAATCACCAGTAAAATGGAGGTTGATGTCTTCCATAGGAACTACCTGTGCATATCCGCCACCTGCTGCACCGCCCTTAACACCGAATACTGGTCCTAAGGAAGGTTCTCTTAATGCGAGCATTGCGTTCTTTCCGATTTGTCTTAATCCATCAGCTAAACCTACGGATGTTGTAGTCTTTCCTTCGCCTGCTGGAGTTGGAGTGATAGCAGTTACTAAGACTAACTTACCATCCTTCTTATCCTTTAAGCTAGTGAGTAATCTGTAGTCTATCTTTGCCTTGTAGTTGCCGTACTGTTCGAGGTATTCCTCAGGTACGCCAGCCTTCTTTGCTACTTCTGTAATTTTTTCCATCTTGCACTCTTGTGCAATTTCAATATCTGACTTATATGCTGCCATTTAGCCCTCCGTTTTACGTTTCTAGTGAGTTTTTGTGATTTTTTAGGTAATTATGCCACGCGGAGATTTTCCTCCGTAAGAACTAGAATTCTGCGTTCTTTGGTGTTCTTGGGAATGGTAAGACGTCTCTGATGTTAGCAACGCCTGTGCAGTACATAATCATACGCTCGAAACCTAAGCCGTAGCCGGAGTGCTTAACACCACCGAATTTACGAAGGTTGAGATACCACCAGTAGTCTTCTTTCTTTAATCCTAATTCATCCATTCTAGCTTCTAAGACATCGAGTCTTTCTTCACGCTGTGAGCCACCGATGATTTCGCCAACTCCAGGTACCAAGCAGTCGCAAGCAGCTACTGTCTTGTTGTCGTCGTTCAGTCTCATGTAGAATGCCTTGATTTCCTTTGGATAATCAGTTACGAAAATTGGCTTCTTGAATACTTCGTCTGTGAGATATCTCTCGTGTTCAGTCTGAAGGTCAATACCCCAGGATACTGGGTATTGGAATTCCTTGCCGGACTTGAGCAAGATGTCTACCGCTTCAGTATATGTTACTCTGCCGAAGTCTGAATTTACGATGAAATTAAGTCTCTCGAGTAAAGTCTTGTCGACGAAACTATTGAAGAATTCCATTTCTTCTGGTGCGTTTTCGAGGACGTAGCTAATAATGTACTTAACCATGTCTTCCATTACCTGCATATCTCCTTCGAGATCGCAGAAAGCCATTTCTGGTTCAATCATCCAGAACTCAGAAGCGTGACGAGCTGTGTATGAATTTTCAGCTCTGAAAGTAGGTCCGAATGTATATACATTTCTGTAAGCCATAGCAAAGATTTCTGCTTCGAGCTGGCCGGAAACTGTGAGGTTAGTAGCCTTGCCGAAGAAATCTTGTGAGTAGTCGATTTTGCCATCTTCTGTTCTAGGTGGATTGTTAACGTCCAAAGTTGTGATTTGGAACATTTCGCCAGCGCCTTCAGCATCGGAACCAGTAACGATTGGTGTATGAACATACACGAAACCTCTTTCCTGGAAGAACTTGTGGATTGCATAAGCGATTAATGATCTTACTCTGAACACTGCACTAAACATATTAGTACGTGGTCTTAAGTAAGCGATTTCTCTTAAGAATTCAACTGTGTGGCGCTTTGGCTGAAGTGGATAGTCTGGAGTTGAAGTTCCTTCAACTGTAACTTCTGTGGCCTTAATTTCGAAAGGCTGCTTAGCCTGAGGTGTAAGTTCTACCTTACCCTTAATAGCGAGAGCTGCGCCTACATAGGACTTTGCAATTTCTTCATAGTTTGTGAGGTTTGCCTCTTCATAAACGACCTGAACTGATTTGAAAAATGATCCGTCGTTTAATTCGATGAAACCGAATTTGTTAGAGTTTCTGTTGTTTCTAATCCAACCTTTTACTAAAACTTCTTGATCAGCATAGTTTGCTGTGTTTCTAAAGAGTTCCTTTAATAAAATTTCTTTCATTTTGTACTTCCTTTTATTCGTGAAGGCATATTTTAATATATTGTAAAAACCAATTTTTGTATATTCACAATTATGAGTATTATATCACAACTGCTCTCTATTTTACAACCGCAGACTTAGTAGTAATGACTTTCTTTCCGTCATAAATATCAAAGGCGGCTTTTATAGTGCTAATCTCTTTCTTTGTCGTTATTCCTGTGCTCTCATCCCACTCAAAATTATATAGTGGAATATATACGAATTCAGTCTCACCAGGCTCTACAACTACGGTGAATGCTTCGTTGTAACTTTCTACGTCGAGTGATGACTTGTCAGTGACAAGTTTATTGAGTGAAAACGCCTTTTCGTTTTCTGTATCGTTCATGTAATACATCATGAGACCTGTATAAGTATCCGCCTCATCGCGCTTACCATAGATTGTGATGCCATTCTTTTCGTAAAGCGGTGTATTCAGGATAAGGCGAGTGTCCCTCACGTAATATAGATCTGTCTGAATTACAACTGGGTCATCTGTGCTTAGAATTTGGAAGCCATCTTCGTTGTCTTCATAGACGTCGATAGTATATTTAACCTCACCGATATTATTGATACCATAACCTTTTAATATGCTGGAAGGGATAATTGTAAAGTAAGTCATTACATCTCCACCGCTAGGTAAAGACAGCGTTTGAGATGAATAGATTGAAAAGCCATTAACCGTTGGGTCTAAGCTATAATAAACATCATTTTCCGTGTTGTTTTGGCCACGAATCTCTACAATGAAGTCACCATCTTCGTCCTCGTAGTAATCGCCCATTTCTAGTTTGATGCCCTCGGAATCCAATATAGTTTCATAAACCGTTGGCCAACCGCACTTTGAGTAGATGCCGTTCAAAATCAATTCTTGCAAAACATCACAGCCCTCGAGTTCATAAACATGGAATGCCTTTGTCTTTGGGTCAAAATAGCTGATGTAGTTTCCATTAAATGATACTGTAATCGCTCCGATTGTAGCAAAGTCGAAAGTGATGTCGTAATATGTTCCGGATCCAGCATCTGGGCTAACCTCTCTAATTATCTTTAGACTTCTAAAAGCATCCGTGATGTCGAAGGCCGTTTGGCTATCTTCGCTATCCATATAGAAGCAATAGCCCGTTCCTGCTTCGTCATGATAAACTTCTACACTTGTAGGCGATTCCTCGCTTAATCTACTGAGCGCACCTTTATCATAAGTTTCAAAGACATAGTCGCCTTCCTTCGGAGCACAGCCAGTCAGCAAAAACATACTTGTAGCCAGCGCCAATATTAAAATTATACTAGTAATTTTTCTCTTCATCATTTTACCTTTCGATTATTAAGAAAATTTTGCCAATATCTTTCTACCCACCATCACGCTAAAAAGAAAAAGCGTGTTATCACCGTCATCACTACTAGGAAAATCACGTTAAGCACGGTGAATGTAAGCATGTACTGCTTTGTGTGGCCTGGGTTCATGAATTTAAAGTTATTAAAAGTAATCAAGCTTGCGAGCGAGGCTATCAGTGTGCCTGTGCCTCCGATGTTTACTCCAAGCAGAAGTTCCTGGTAGTTTGCCGTAAATCTCGACAGGAGAATTGCCGATGGGACATTACTGATAAACTGGCAGGAAAGTTCGCTCACAAGAAGTGTATCGCGAGCAAGAAGGTTCCCTAAAATGTTGCTAATTGCATCTATTCTCGACATGTTGCCAGAGAAAATAAAGAAGAATGCAAATGTGGCTAATAGGCCATAATCTACACGTTTTAGAGCTTTTCTATCAACGAATAGTAGAACCCCTGGAATTAATATTAAACCAGTCCAATAAGGTATTACTCTAAAAACGATGAGAATCGAATATGCAAATAATGCCAAATATAAAGTGACACGCTTTGGGTCTAAACTATCATCCCCTGTCCTATCTATCTTTAACTTCTCAGATTTTAGAAGTAGGCAAGCAGCCGTAAGCATAGCGATTGCGAGAAGGAAAGGTTTGAACATGATAGCCATGAATTCGCCTGTTGGAATCTTAAATGCAGAATACAGATAGAGATTCTGCGGATTACCAAAAGGTGTGAGCATGCCTCCTAAGTTCGCAGAGATATTTTGCAGGACGAAAATGTAAGCCATGTGCTTATGATTATTCGTCTCTTTAAGTGCATAATATCCAAGTGGCAAGAACGTTATGAGCGCCATGTCGTTTGCGATGAGCATGGAACCGATAAAAGTTATATATACTAATGCGAGGGCAAGCCATCTAAGGTTGCCCGTCATTAGAATAATTTTGTGTGCTATGATGCTGAAGAACCTGATATTTTTAAGTGCGCAAATAACCGCCAGTGTCAAAAAGAGGCAAGTGAGCGTCTTTAAGTCAAAATATCCGAGATATTCAGCATCCGGTTTGATGATGCAAGATGTGATTATTGCAGCAAGTGCCGCTATCACGAGCACCATATTTTTCTTAATAAAAGGAATAACTGTTTTTTGCATTTCTAGAACTATTGTCTCATTGCTTGTTCTTTCTCTTTTGCCTCGTTTTTATCAATGCCCTTAGCGTTCATAACATTGGATTTTACTTTGTTGTATGCTTCAAGGCACTTGCTACCAGTCATCTTTACGAGCTTGTTATAATCTTTGCTCTTTTCAAGAGCCTTATTAGCTATCATTTTGAAAATAGGATCATTCAGCTTTTCTTGAATAGCATTTTTAATAGCTCCCTGTTCGCAAAGTTCCTTAAATCCGTTAAAACCTCTTTCGAGTTTTTCTGCACACACAAGCTTGCAAGCAAGCATTTCTTTTTTGCCTTCAGGTGAATCGTATGCGATTCCTCTATCAAGAAGGCTCTTCATAGTTTTAATGCGTGCACAAGTTTTAATACGCTCCTTGCGGGCTTTTCCACATGTTGTTGGTAAGCCTTGGTTCTCATTAGCATGATCTGCCAAATAGCTATCAACGCTTTTATCAAGATCGTTTAATACTTCTTTTAGTTTATCAGCAGTTTTTTCTTTCTTAATTTTTGATACACAATCTGTAAGCGTAATCTTCAGGTTCTTATAGCTAATTGAGTTCTTTTGACTTCCACTATGAGTCTTATTGATTCTACCTGATAAACGTATAATCTCATCAGCAAATGGAGTAATCGGGTCTTCGCTAGTTTTCTTTTTAGGCTCCGCTTTTATTTGAGCATTCTTTGCGGCCTGCTGTTCTTGAAGTGCATTGGATTCTTTTTCAAAGGCACCGATGCTCTTTTCGAATTTTCTCGCGTCAACTATACTTTTGCTGATTGCGTTAATACTCTTTTTATACTGGAAAATTTTGAACTCTATTTCTGTTCTCAAATCCGGTCCTTCAAGGACATGTTTAGCATATGAGAAAGGTATAGTACCAAGCTTTAAGCTATCAAAATGATTAAGGAAATCATCGTATTGCTTAATTCTAAAATCAAGTTCAGCCTTTGATGCATCACGAGATAGTTTCGTACCATCAAGAGGGGCTCTTGATAATAATTCCTTGAGACCAGGGTACTTTTTGTCGTCTGCGCCTTTAATCGCGCACTTTATTTTGTTAGTACATTCTTCATCCGATAAATCAAATGTCGTCGGCCTGATTTCATAGCCGTCCTTAATCTGAATTTTATTTGAAAGAACATTTTTCCAACTCTTATATTGCTTTTCAAAAATTCGTTTTTTTGTATCTGAGTCTAAGAAGAATTTTTCTCTAAGGCTGATGTACTCATCTGCGTTTTCAATCACTTTTTTCTCAAATACCGTAAGTTCGCGGTTTTTGCCTATTTCTTCGATATCCTTTGGTAAGATGCCGATTGAGCGCTTAGCTAAGGCCATAGAATTCACTGTGTTGAGATGAGAAACTCTCGCATACCATTTGGAATAAAGTTCTACAAATTTAGGGTCATCTTTTGGATTTTGCGTATCACCGTTCTGAACCTTTGTGAGACAATAATCATTTAATTGAGATTTTAACTCGGCAGCTTCCTCAGCCATCTTAATATGTGCTCTGTTTAGTTTGTCAATATCTCTTACTTCTTGAGGTATTTCAACAAGATCCTTAAATTGATCAGAATCTAACAGTTTAATCGTATCAGTAATGCATTTTGCATAGAATGAGCCGCCTTTGCTATCTATCTGCATGAATACTTTTTGATACTTTGCATTTTGTATAAGGCTATGTAAAAGGACATCAGCCATTGGCTTTCTATTTCCAGACTTATACTGCTCTAATACTTCCTTGGCATTTGCACGGGCATCAGCAATACCATACCTCATATACTGCATATTAGGGCGCTCATCTCCGTCAAGAAGGTTGACCGTAAATGCCATTCTGCCGCCACCTACCAAATCAGTGCCCGCTATAATAGTAGATCCACTTAGTTCGCCGGTTTTTTCGAATGTTTCTCCAATTACTTTATCTGATAGAAATTCGGCTGCTGTGAGCAGAGCAACATCATTGTCCTCGAGTCCTTCAGGAACAGTGAGATCTATTGAATGGATTTTTTTATCTGCATCTTCAACAATCTGTTTTGAAGACTCAATTGTTTTTTCCAAAAAATTGTATGCTCCGACACTTGTTTTCGGATTAAAAAATGTATCAAAAGCTAATTTAGTATTGAGTTTTGCTTTACGCAAAGGTTCATTGCTTGGAATGTATTCATTAAAATCAATTAATGATGAATTGCTTCCTTTCGACAAAATTATGTCACATATCAATTCAACCTTTGATGCATCAACTTTATTGAGTGCAATCAAATTCTCATCAGTACCATCTTCAATAGTCTTGGCGTATTTATTATAAAGTTTGTTTAATTCTTCTTCACTTTCTCCATTATAATATCTAACCTTGTACTTCTTCCAAAATACCAATTTCAATGCGGCTTGCTGCTTCTTTTTTTGCACAGGATCTTCACTGTATTTTAGCGGCTTCTCCGGTTTCACCAATTTTTCTATGTCTATTGGCTTCTTAAAGTCTGCTACGTATGTATCTGCGCTTTCCTTAAGTTCATCTTTTGAATATGCATTCTTTACTAGTGAATCGTATTTTTTTATTACATCTGCCTGTGGAGCTTGCTTAACAGCTTCCTCTACAAGGCCAATAACGTTCTGGTACATTGCATATAAAGAATCTACATCTATTTCTTTCAAATTCTCTTTCTTTGAAATATCAGTCAATGATTCCCTTATCGGCTCTAATGCATCCTGTACACGGTACCAATTTTCCTTACCTGCCTTATCTGCAGCTCGTGCATTATTAAGCATTGTATAAATTTTTTCAACATCGTTCTCAAATATTAGAAAATCTCTAGCCATATTGTCCTCCTGCGTTATTTAAGGTATTGATTGTTCATTTGTGCTTGCTTCTTTGCCTGGTTTACATCTATACCATTAGCGTTCATAACATTGGATTTTACTTTGTTGTATGCTTCAAGGCACTTGCTACCAGTCATCTTTACGAGCTTGTTATAATCTTTGCTCTTTTCAAGAGCCTTATTAGCTATCATATTGAAAGCAGGATCATTCAGCTTTACTTGAATAGCCTTTCTAATGGCTTCTGGTACGCATAATTCCTTAAATCCATAAAAACCTCTTTCGAGTTTTTCTGCACACACAAGCTTGCAAGCAAGCATTTCCTTTTGGCCTTGTGGCGAATCATATGCGATTCCTCTATCAAAAAGGCTCTTCATAGTTTTAATGCGTGCGCAAGTTTTAATACGCTCCTTGCGGGCTTTTCCACATGTTGTTGGTAAGCCTTGGTTCTCATTATTATGGTCAAATAAATAATCCTCAACGCTGTCATTAAGACTATTCAAAACGTTTCTAAGATCATTAGCAGTTTTTACTTCTTTAATGTGCGATGCACAATCAGAAATCGTAAGCTTCATGCCCTTATAGCTAATAGAATTATTTTGCTTATCGCTTTCAGTTTTAGTAAGTCTACCTGATAGACGTACAATCTCAGCAGTAAATGGAGTAACCTGATTGTCGCTGATTCTCCGTGCTGGTTGCACATTTTGCTTTGCAACAGGCTGCTGCATTGGCACGAGGCGTTGCACTGGCACAAGGCGTTGCACTGGCACTGGGCGCTGGAATACTACAGGGCGCTGAGCCATTACCGGGCGCTGCATTACCACAGGACGCTGCATTACTGAAGGATTTTGTACTACAGGGCGCTGCATAAATGCAGGGTTTTGCACTGGCACAAGGCGTTGCACTATTACAGGGCGCTGGAATACCACCGGAGTCTGCACTAATATAGGACGTTGCGCATACTGCGGAACTTTTCGAATTTCTACCTTAGGTGCTTCAACCTTTACTTTCTTGTTAGACTTCTTAGGAACATCCCTACCAATAGCGGCACAATACATAGTTAAATTATCAGTCTGCATTGCAGTCATTTTCTGCACGAATCTTTCCGCATTGAGATTTGCAAGAACGCCTAATTCATCTTTGGTGCAAAACTTCTTAAATCCCTCAATATTTTCAGGTTTCCTTAGCCAGTCCTTATAGAATTTGGTTAAAGCCCTAGTATCTACAACATTCATTTCAGACAAAGGCTCGTCGCTGATATTTTTGATAGCAATTGAGTATGTATTATAATTATTAGGCACGCCTGGAACGCCGAAAACAAGCTCGTGCGGACGAGTACAGTTACTAATAATCTTTTCAAAGAGTGAATCTTCAAAATGCCTATTGAGTTCAGCTACCACATCATCCTCTTGCTTTATTGGTTCCTTCTTAACCTCTTGGTTTACAGGATTAGCAATAGGATTTGCGACAATCTTTTCATTAAGTCTGGACAATATTCTGTAATGAATCTGTTGAGCATATCGAACGTGGTATGACAACTTATTTAAATCTTCCAAGCCATTAAATATAACTGGTCTCTCATTATTTTTCAGTGCCTCAGCGTTTGTCTTTTCAATAGCCTTTAATAGACTCTTCTGCATTTCAGGATCTTTGAATGCTTCAGTTTTGAGTTCTATTTTTGTTGAGACATCATCCGTAAAATATTTATCTTTTTCATCCCAGTTTTCAATAATGCGGCGTGTGTCCTCTACCGTTATTGCATATTTTGGATCTTTATAAACCTTATTTTCCTTTGTAATATCTTCTATCTTAAGTTCATCAACCTTGTCTGGCGCTGTTGAAACAGGCTGCTCAAGGGTACGCGCGTTGATTGGAAGAGTATGCGGATTATCCGTGTATGAGCGTGGTTTACCAGTCGCTACAACCTCTGGAGGAGTCTGCTTAATGTATGCAACAGGATCTTGGAGAGTTTTTGGAAGACAAACGGTATCCATAACCATGCAAGGGCCAATATAACCAACCTTATTGCTAAGATGTCCGTTTTTAACATGGTCATCCGTACTCTTTACATTATCCAATCTCTTATCTTTTTCGTACAGTACTTTTCTATTGTATTTTAAATCTTCAAATCCGCTAACGTTTAAGCTACCTTTTTCATCTGGGATAAGGTCCTCCATCCATGAAAGTTCAATCGTAGCGTTAGAACGTGTTGTTCTAATATGAGCAAGGAGGTCATCGATTTTCATTTCACGTTCAACGTTTGGATTCACTTCCATTGAATCAACCCATTTGATAGTGCGCTCTTCGAGATTGACAGAAGTAATAGTGCGATAATGACCCGCAAACAAAAGTCCAACCGGGGACTTTTTAAGGCCGATTGCATCACGAATGGTTTCGAGCATCTTATTGCCGATGAGCTTTTCGTCTAAATCCTGTTCGGCTCCCAATTCACGCATTTGCTTTTCTGTATATAGACTGAACTCCCTTGTTCTCATTGCCGTATTCGGAAGGACTTTGAGCATTAAATCTGCTCTTGTCATTACGCTACTTGGAACGTCTGCCATATATTCAATTGCAATATTGCGCTTTCCAGTAACGTTTTTACCATATCGATCGTTAGAATCCGTTTTATAGCCTTCAACATCAAGCGAATTGATATTATCATTGCTTCTAAATGAACGAATCATCTCTTGTGGGATATACACACCCCTGCTTGCCATGAAGTTTTCAAGGACGCAGCTCCAGCAGCCGTTTTTGGAAGTTTGGTTTCTCTGCTTTGGTAGATTGAGGATAGTGTATTCACCCTTTTTGAACTTATCACTACCTGGTTGATAAAAACCTATACTCTTATCATCAGGAGTCTTTTTATTTCTTAGAACATTATTGCCATGAGAAAGCATATCAAAATAGCAAGAAGCCTGGAAATGCGACTGGAAAAATGCATCTGCCTCTTTGCTTATGTTCTTCTTGTTTTGATCATACCACTTGCTCAGATATTTGACGTCATTAGTCATTTGGACTTCAAGCGGAATTCCCCCGTAGTATAAGTCACGTATTTTGACATTTTTATTTTCTCTTATCTCATTTCTGTCAACTTCGCTAGCAATATATTCGTTTGTATACTTCAGTTCTTTTGGCACGATGCCATTCTTTTTAGGTGCCTCTTTTATATTGAATTGCTTGCGAATAGCATCACTGAAACCCTTTTTACCAGCTTCAAAGTTTTCGAGAGCTTTATCAACTTTTTCTAAAATGGGTTTGAATCCAGCAAGCTCCTTGTCTGGGTCATACTTACCCATAAGGTTATTCATATCTTCCCTAACAAGTTTAAGTGCATCCCTAAATGGATCAAAAGTCTCATTCATCTTGTTTAGCACAGACATAGCAAAGTCCTTAGTATCCGTGGCGTCTCCAAACACATCCGCAACTTTAGACATTGCATCTTGTAATTTTCTTATGCTTGTATCCAAGGCTCTTGTATCTAGACTTTGATTATTAATCGCATCACTAAGAATGCTGTTCTCATGTAGATTTAAGATGTCATTAAACCAAGAATTCACTTCTTCAAAAGTAAAAAACATTGTCTGCCCTCCAGTTAATAGTTCCTTATGTTAAGAATCGTCCTATCTAATAAAAGGGGTACAAAACCCCGTTAGTGTCATTTTTCTTTAATATTTGATTATATCATAATACTATGTATAATTGTAGCGTAATATGATATAATATATTATATTTCATCAATTGTTGCAGAAATGTTGCATTGTTTTATGAAAGGGAAAAGATGTTTTCAGAACAAGAACAATTTGAAAAAGAAACCCTAGAGAGATTGTACGGATTTGTTGATTCCGACTATGAAGTTTACGATTCTTACGGAAGAAACGCAAAGCCGGATCTTATGAGCATAGTAGCTTTATCAAAGCAAATATGTGGAAAGAACGATAGTCGCTATTCCACTATTTTAAGTGCGATTGAAAAGTATTGTAATTGCGATCCCACAAACCTACATGGGTTTAATGCGGAAAAGAAATTACTCAAAACAATTGTTGAAATGGAAGATGAATATATAGCTTTGATAGGACAAGAGCTTGCATCTCTACAGGATAAATCTAAACGCATTTTCAGCGACATTGACGAAGAAGATAAAAGGGATATCGATGTCAGAAAAAACGACCTAATATATATCATTAATCAAGCGGATGCGCAAAATATGCTCGACATTGGTGCCTGTTTCAAAATGTATTTTGATGGCCTTATGTATGGTATGCTTTCAGCTGAGCCGTTGCCTGAATCTGAAGAAGATTCAAGTGAGGCATTCACTGCAAAAGAAGTTCCGCTTTTTACGCATGAGCCGTTTTGCACAGATATTCCTGAGGGAAAGACGGGTCCATTTTTTGACGGTTTAAGAACCCTTGCCGAATCAGATGCTTTATTTATTAAGCGTATGTTTAGGGATTGCAACAATGGAAAAGTTTATGTAAAACTCTATGATCTATTTAGCGACTTTGCTGAGGAATATATAGAGATCGATAAGGCCGAGTCTTGTGGTAATTGGGTTATTAGCGGCGGTGGGCTTTGCTACTGGCCAGGCTATATTATTTCTGCGCTTCAAGCCATGGAAGTAAGCATCGATTCTGATCCAGAAGAAGTATTCGGCTACATACTCGGAAGCAAAATTAGTGAGATAAGTCTTACTGATTTTTGCACATTCAGCGAGGATAAGATTGTTGTTCCAGGAAACACAAAAGAAGCCAAAATTCTATCCTCGTATAAAAACTGTTGCCTTGCATTATATGCGTATTTAGTAACAACAAACAGCAATATGGTCGAGGAAACCGAACAATATAGAACACTATTTGATGCTATACAAGAATGTACTTCTTGCTTCTCTCTTTCTGCCTCAACCAAGCAAATGCGAGATGCTGGAATTAAACTTCTTAAAGAGCATTCGGACAGTTTCCGAAATCAAGCCGATTCAAGTGATATTCGTATGAGAAGACGCCTTCTTGCCAGTGATGTAATAGATACTTTATTCGAAATATATTCAAACAATCCAGACGAAGATCCAATTGTAATCATCCGCACAAAATATCCACAGCTCAAGCTGTAAACAATTTTAAATCATAAACGACCCCTAAAAGCGGGCTGCAAAAAACAATAAAAAGGACACATTCTCATGTGAATGTGTCCTTTTTGATATTTACATTCTCTTCTTATAATCTAAACACATCATTGTGATGTCATCGGCCTGTTCAGCGCCGTTTACGAAACTATCGAGATCAGCCCTAACTCCCTTTATCAAATCATCTGTGCTTTCGTTGGCATGCTTGTTAAGGGATTCTGTAAGTCTATCAAAATCGTAGAATTCGCCAGCCTCATTGATGGCTTCCGTTATACCATCTGTATATTGGAAAATTCTATCGCCAGGTTCAAGTGTGATGAACTCCTCCGTATATTTTGCGTTTGGTAAGCAAGCAAGTGCTACCGCCGATTTTAATTTCATCTTTTCGAACTTTCCGTTAGCCTTCTTGACATACAGCGGTTCGTGGCCAGCATTTACATAGCTGAATTTGCCAGTTTTAAGATTGAGGACGCCTAAGAACGCCGTGACAAATAAGAGTTCTGTGTTAATTGCATCTAGTTCTTTGTTCACCTGTTCAAATAGCTTGCCTAAATCTTGTTCCTTCATGGCTGTTTCTTTAATAAGAGCCTTTGCGTTTACCATGAATAAGGCCGCAGGAACGCCCTTTCCAGCGACGTCCGCCATTACGAATCCGATGTGAGTATCATCAAGCTCAAAGAAATCGTAGAAATCTCCGCCGACTTCTTTGGCAGGGGTCATGCTTGCAGTTATTACATAGTTTTCATTGATAGGGAAACTAGAAGGAAGCATAGATGCCTGAATATGAGTAGCTACGCTAAGTTCAGTCTCAATTCTTTCCTTATCTGCCGCCATTTCAGCATTCTTCTTGATGTACTGCTTAACTTCACTATCCATCTTTTCAAATGAATGAGCGAGTTCTTCGATTTCGTCACCCGTATTACAATCTATTTTTAATCGGGTCTCTCTATCGATATGATCCAACATATGTTGAGCGGCTCTGTTTACATTATTGATAGGTTCAATTATTTCTTTAGTTGACTTGCGATAGAAGATATAGATGCAAATCACAGCAACCAATATGATTGCACTAGTACTAAAGAAGAACATATTCCTAAGGCTCTGCACTACTTCCCTAAGCGAAAAATCTATCGCAACAGTAGCGGCGTACTTGCCCATTTCGTCTGTTATGATAACATAACTCGTGCCTACAAGTTTTTCCTCTTTGCTATATGTTAGAAGGAGTCTATCTTTTTCATAGAATTTTTCGCTTTTTCCATTAATGTATATTGGAGCAACTTGGTTATATCCTATATCAACTTCTTCGGTTCCATCATATACAAACCAAAAATATGAAAGAGAGCCACCCATGTCAGACTCAGCTACATATATGTATGGTACGCCACTGTCTTGCCTTAATTGGCGAAGTTTGTCTTGTACCTCATAGTATTCAGCATCCTTGGTCTTTGTCTGCTTATACTTTTTAATCATATCATAATCGACATAGCGAGCTGCCATATGCGTATAATGGTATGCTTCTTCCGTGATTCTATCTACTGTCGCCGTGTAGTACAAAAAGCTTACAATTCCGCTGACAGCAATAACCATGACAAGATAAGATATTATGCATAATAGCATTATCTTTTTTCTAAGTTTTCTTTTTTTAACTTTTTTCTCTTTTGCCATACGTTCCTCTGGTAAAAATAAACTGTAGCCTGTATTATATCACAAATTCTAGCTTTTGTATCTAGTGCAATTTTGTCTTTTTCTAATTATAGCACATGCTTCTTGAAAATTGTATATGGATATCATATAATTAAGTTGCAATTATTCAATATTTATTTCGGAGGTAATTATGACAGTTGGTGGATTAATTATTTTAGTCATCGTCCTCGCATCAGAGTGGATGATTTATAAGAAAATGGGTCGTGAAGGATGGGAAGGTATCGTTCCTATTTACAACCTTTATGTACTTTGCGAAAAGTTATATGGCAAGGGATGGAAGTTCTTACTCTTACTCATTCCTGTCTATAATATCTATTTCATTTTCAAGCTCATGATTGACTGGGCACACGCATTTAACAAATCCTCTGGATTCGGTGTAGGTATGGCGTTCTTCCCATACATCTTCTATGCAATCCTTGGATTCAGCAAGAATGCTGTATATGGTGACGGCTCACAGGCTAACACTTCTCAAGATTTCGTTTCCAATGCATTTGACAAGGCATCTGATGCCGTATCTGACATGGGAATCGGTAAAGACGACCAGGCCATTGAAAAGATCAAAGAACTCCAGGCACTCAAGGAGCAGGGCATCATCACAGAAGAAGAATTCGAAACAAAGAAAGCAGAACTCTTAAAGAGAATCTAGGCTTCGTTTTCATTCAAAATCTAATAGCAAAACAAAACTCTCGGCATTCTACCGAGAGTTTTTTATTACTCTTCTACGGGCTATTTTACAATCTTTGAAATCGCTTTGAATTCTGGTGCTGTCGATGTCTCAAGCATATCGAAAAGAATTGCTTCTACGCTATCGAGCATGATGTCTGCACGTCTCATGCGCTTGAATGAAAGGTCGCGGTTAGTTTCAAATCTGGATGAAACAGCATCTACTGCAAGGTAGACCGTGTAGCCCATTTCCGTAAGGTCGAATACTGTCTGCATTACGCAAACATGGCTTTCGATACCGCAGACTACGATAGTTCCTTTGCCAGCTTTCTTTACGGCATCCACGAATGCAGGTTCGCCACAGCAACTGAACGTGCGCTTAGCTATAATTGGGCTATCTGCTAAAGCTTCCTTTACGGAATCCACTGTAGGTCCTAAGCCCTCTGGATATTGCTCTGTTGCAACTATAGGTGCACCGAATGCCTTAAATCCGTTGATTAGGCGGATGGCATTATCCTCCACCATTTCACTTTTATACATTGCAGGTAAAATTCTGCCCTGAATATCTACTACGACGAGAAGTGTATCGTCCTTTTTTAACCTTGTGATTGCCATGGTTTCCTCCTAGATAACAAGTTCTACTTTGACCTCTGGGCAAAGCTTTTCTACTGCTGTTTTGAATCTTTCACCATCAGCAAGTTCTCCAATGATGTCTGCATAATGTGTAGGAACTGCAAGCTCTGGCTTGATTGCCTCTACAAGTGTCACCGCCTCTTCTACATTCATTGTGAATTTACCACCGATTGGTAAAAGAAGCACATCACACTTTACTGCCTTAGCTTCTGGTGTTACATCCATATCTCCTGTCACATAATATGACTTGCCTGCGAGTTTAACCACATAGCCGCACCAGCCGTTAGCCTTTGGGTGGAATTGCTTAGCTGGATTATATGATGCAACCGCCTCGAATTCGATTCCTGCTACTATAGCCGCTTCGCCGGGTCTAACAAAGACCTTAGTTACATCCGATAGCAGTGTCTCTTTTTCAACAACGTCTCTCATCGAAAGTGGAACTACGACTACTGTTCCCTTCTTTACTACCTTTGCGATATCCTCTGGGATGTAGTGGTCATAATGCGAATGCGTTACGAAAACCACATCGGCCTTTTCGCTATCAGCCGGAAGGCCCCACGGATCAAAATATACGGTTTTATCACCAGAAAGCTTAATGCTGCTGTGCTTATTGATACTAATCTTATACATACTGTCTCCTGCTGGCTCCAGCATTCGCCGAGTCAGTCTCTTTTTATTTACCTAAAAGTGCTAAATTATCCTTTGCCATTGGGAATCCTAAAGCTGCGGATTCTTCAAATAAAGCGACAGCTTTTTCGAGATTCTTCTCTACTCCGATGCCCTCGCGATAGCAATATCCGAGAAGGCACTTTGCTTCAGCGTTTCCATTCTCAGCTGACTTAGTATACCAATAAACCGCCTTTGCGAGATCGAGTTCTATACCCTCACCGTAATAATACTTATTGCCAAGGCCGAGTTGTTCCTTTGCAAGCTCCTTCCCTACACTAAAAGCGTCAGCGACTCTTTCACCTACGCTGTAGTAGCCGTGTCTATCAATATCAAAGATGAGCGGTTTTAATTTTTTAATATCAACATTGCCGTCCGTCAAAATTTCTTCATTCACGGACGTTCCCACAATCTCTCCGAAAAGGTGGCAATGCTCTGGCTCATAAGAAATGAGTGTGCACTCGAGAGTGAGAGGGAATTCCTCCACTATAGGTGCGTTTACTAACTCTGACTTATGTGTGTGAAGGCCTGATTTTGCTACTTTTTCCATATCGTTATTAGCCGATACGATACCTAAATAGTCGCATGTGGCCTTCAAATCCTCAGTCGCAATGCTAACTGTGAACTCTTTATTTAGTAGAATGTTCTTTGTCGTTTTATGATCGGCTGCGAGGCAGAGAAAAACTTGTGTGTCATCCCCTACGCCACCCCAAGCGGCGTTCATGATGTCTGGGACTCCATCTTCGTCGTATGTCGCAACCATCAAAACTGGCTGTGGATAGATGAGCGGTTTCTTGCCTAAATTCTTTCTCATAATTTCCCTCTTTTCCATTTACTATATAGCTTTAACAATATTTCCGAAAGCGGAACTATTAAAAATCCAAGTACCAAATTACCTGCCCCGTGTATCGCATCGAATGGCAGACCCGCTACGATCCATGCTATCGTACCTTTAAAGTCAAGGCCGAACATAATTGCCTGTAGTGGAGCATACATAGTTCCAAAAAGAAGCCCGTGAAGGCCACAAACAATCGGATAGACGATGTATTTCTTCTTTTTGGACATATCCCTCGGCAAGAGCATTGTGACCGCCCAGAGGACCGCCCAGATATATAGGTACGGAATCCACCAAATGCTGAATCCGCCGAACAGGCCATCTAGGAAAACATAGATGTAGATTGGTATCAGCGCCTTTTTCCTAAAGACAATGGTATAAATCATAATCAGCATTCCTACCATATGGATGTTTGGCAGAGCCTGCATCAAGATTTTGGAGACAAACATTATGCCTCCTAATAGTGCGAATAGCACCATTTCAAATACGGTTAATTTACTTTTTTTGGACATTTTACCCGCCTCCTCACTTTGCCCAAGAGACTTTTAGTGGTTTACAGAGCGGTAAGCATTCCGACTTGAGAGGTTTCCCTCAGTTACGGTAATGGCTGTTGCCACGGATTTTCACCGAGATTTCCTTACCACCGAACGTCCTACGCCCGGTAATGAGTATTTCATCAATGCCCTGCATGATTAATTGTGTAAGTATTATATCATAATCTCAATGCCTATAAAAGGTGCAACATTCATGCATTTCATCTGGCAAATCGAAAAGACGGTTCGTGAGAACCGCCTTGTATATTACAACATCAAATGCGCTTTTAGTGCATCTTGGAGAACTTTTGAAAAGTTCACATTATGTGCTGTTGCCTCTTCGTTAAGCCATGCCGGAATAGTTAGAGTTTTCTTTACTGATTTATTGGAATAGTACCTTTTGTAATAATCTGTATCACACTTAACTAAAGTAACCACATCTTCCACCCCATGCTCAATTGTTCTAATATCACTAGGCTTTGGAATTGTCATTTTGTTGCATTCCATATTGTATAGCACTAAGCATAGAGCATCCTCAGCCATAAGCATAGCATCTGTAAGATTTTTACCTTGGCTAATAGCTCCACTTATGTCTGGGAAGGAAATTGAATACAAGTCCCCTTCTTTTTTGAAAACTGCTGGATAAACATATTTCATATCTGCCTCCTGATTCCTGCCTCGCGCAAAATCGACTCTGCCGTACCTTTTGGAATTTCCTTTTTATGTCTTGGAACCGTAAAACATTTATTAGTAATCGGGCTGTAATACAGATCGTGCCTTGCACCGTGCGAAACGAACTGAATTCCTTGCTTTTTTAAAAGTTTTATAAGTTCGTGTTCCTTCATTTCTCACCTCATTTTATACGTATTTTATACGTGTGTCAAGTGTGCTGCTTATATCAAGTTTAAAATAAACATGTTTGCAAAAGCAATGAAATCAAGCAAAATATTTTTTGCCGTATTTATATGTAAAAACCTAGTTATTTTGTAATGCATTTTGCTGAATAATTGCAAAGCAAAAGACGGTTCGTGAGAACCGCCGTAGCACAAAATCGTTTTCATAGTCTTCTCCTAGTAGTGATACTCTTTGCTGTATTTTTTTAGTGTGCTGAATGTAAAAATTGCCGTGCCGGCTTCCGCTACTAACATCGAAATCCAGATGCCGTCCGTCTTTAAGAAAATTGGTATGATTAGTACGGATAACAGTTGGAAAACTAGCATTCTCAGTAGAGACAGAAACGCCGAAATCTTTCCGTTATTAAGCGCCGCAAAGAATCCCGATGTGAATACGTTGATACCGGTAAATAAATAGCAATATGAGTAAAGTTTAAGCGCATGGATGCTGAGTTCTAAAAACTCCGGGTCATATCCTGCGAATATTGCAGCGAGGGGCTTGGCGAAAACTTCCGCAATAGCCACTGCGAGTACCGAACCCGTATATATTATAATTCTACTCTTCTTTGATACATTTTTCAGTTCTAGATAAGTCTCTGCGCCATAGTTGAAGCTGATGATAGGCGCCGTGCCCATTGTATAACCGATGAATGCTGAGACGAATACGAAATTCAGGTACATGATGATGCCATAGGCCGCAACACCTGATTCTCCCGCAAACTTCAAGAGCTGAATGTTATATACCATATTAACGAGTGACATTGATGCATTAGTAACAAGCTCTGCCACACCATTAGAACAAGTCTGTTTGAGCGTGTGCGCATCATACTTTGTCTTGCAGATTCTGAGCAAGCTCGTGTTCTTTGACGCAAAATAGATGAGCGGTCCGATTCCACCGATAACCTGGCCGATGCAACTTGCGACTGCTGCACCTACGACACCCCAGTTGAACACAGCCATAAAAAGCCAGTCTAGTATCATGTTGCTAACGCCTGCGACCACCGTGAAGGTCAAGCCGAGTTTAGGACGTTCAGCCGCTACGAAGAAGCTTTGGAAAGTGTACTGGAGTGTAAATGCAGGGGCTGTCACGCAGATCACCCTACCGTATAGAACCGCATACTCTAACATTTCTCCTTCGGCTCCGAGAAGTATCGCTACAGGACGCATTAGTGTTTCGAGAAGCACCCCAATCATAATGCCTACTGCAATAGCGACATATACGAGCATCGAGAAAGATTTGTTCGCTTTCTCTTTCTTTCCTTGGCCTAATAGAAGCGACACATAAGCTGCGCCTCCCGTGGAAAGCATGAAGCCCACGGAGTCAAATATCATAAGGAATGGGAATATAAAATTAACCGCAGCAAACTCTGTTTCGCCTACATAATTTGATATGAAAAATCCATCAACCACGCTGTAGATTGATGTAAATATCATCATGATAATGGAAGGCACCGCGAATCGCAAAAGCCTTCTAAATGTAAAATGATCCGATAATTTTACCATTCTATATTAAATCTTTCTTACTTTTCTTAATGTGTTTGGCCCCAAGCGCTTATCGCATCTCTCTGCGCCATATCTATTGGGTCATCATCACTCGTTTTATATCTTACAAAATATACTGTCATTTTATTTCCACTTTCCAATGGGCCTACATTGTAGAAAATCGTATCGCCTTTGTTGCAAGTTATTGTCATAATATTGCGCACAGTATGCTTTGCGTCAATGCTAGTTCCATATCCAGAACTCGAATAACCAGTTTCTTTTTTGTATTCGTATGTTCCCATTTGACAGAAATATGGCATTTTGCCTTCATAAAGTGCATCCATGAAGTCCATATTACTTATTCCTTCGATGTCAAGTATCGTTCCATAAATGCCATCTTCAGGAGCTATCAAAGTTTTTTCTTTTTGATCGTTGGAACTTGCTACTACGAATTCATCAAGTACCTCATATGTAGCATGAGGCGGCCTATTTTTCTCTACAGGGAATATCAAAATACCATTTGAGTCCACATAATCCTTAAATTTTACTGTGTTCACATCTATCTCTGTCGCTGTGGTCTCGTTATCAATTGGCTCTTCTATTACGGCAGGTATTGGCTCATCTGACTGATTAAGTGCTGGCGCTACAATGCCGACACCTCCAGCAACGATAACTGCGGAAAGTATGGCTGCTGCGATTTGTGTAGTAACTGGGGATAAAAAGCCAGCCATTCCGTAAGCTCCTGCGCTTGAAACCGCCCCTACCTCAGACATTGCACTTGCAGCTACTGCACTGCTTGCGTAAGCCGTATTTACTGCAGCACTTCCTTGGATTCCAGTTCCGGAAGCATTGCTTAAGACATCAATAATTTGATTGATAAGATTCTCAAAGAAATCCTTTACGCCCTTCTGCTCACGCTTCTCTTGACTTTCCTTCGGAGCTTTCTTGATAGCTTTTCTATATGTAATCACTACTACTATAGCAATGTACCATGCAAGAATAATATCTTTGATTTTTGCGAGGAAGCTTAAGAGATTAGTAAACGAGAAGAATATCTTTTCACTATCTGTATCAAGCTTCTTTGGGAGAACGATGTCTGCGAATTCCCAAGTAAATGGAAGGCCAAACGAGAAGGCAGAGATAAGTATTACCGCCCAAAGTGGAATTACTGTACTAATCGTCATAAATATGCTGAATGTTACAATAGCGATGATTGCGCCACTTGCGATATACGTCCAAAGACTCTTTCTATATTCATTCTTACTAAGATTCAAACTTGTGAGTATTTTTTCATCTCTAGTCCTGTTATCTTCCACTTCTGGTTCGATAGTTCTATTTGCCTTTTTCTTTAAAAGTGCAATTAGACCTTCGTGTGAGAAAAGTCTGGACAAAGCGAGTGCTGCTAAGCCACCACCTATAATTTCAGTAAATGAAATTGCGAAATCTAGCTTATATATTTGCTTTGCCGCAAATGACAAGGCAATAATTTCAATTATGATAATTAAGAAAAGTATGCAGTCATTCGAGAGATTTTTTTGCCACTTCTTTGGCAGTTTAAAGTTTATCTTCACCAAACCAAATGTGAACATAATTGCAGCACCCAATACTGCCGCGAAAACGACTGCCTCAAGTATCAATGTGTTTTGCGCCATATGAGATGCTAAAACTATTGTACTCTTCACGGAATAACAAGCGCCAAAATATATAGCAAATAGCGGAACTGAAATAGATAACTTAGTTCCCTCAGGTTTCTCATATTTATCAGCAATAAAACATGCGAGTATAAATATTAAGAAAAGTTGTCCTCCAAACAGTTCACCTCTAATTAATCCTTCTGTTGCCATCATAATCAGTGTGATCATGAGCTGCGATGAAACTATGAACGGCAGTAGACATACTAACGCAATAATTGAGATTAGAACGCCTGCGCTAAGATATTGCCATGCAATACAACACGCAAAAGCAAACAGTCCGATAGACGGTGACATACATGTTACACCTGCAACAAATAATCCAAGTAAGAATGCAATCGTTGTCGGTATATCTACACAGTTCAGCAAGCTGAATGTGGCCAAAAACTCTGCAACAAAAAACAGCGACTTATATGGCATTAAAAAATGCTTTTCCGCTTTTGTATATTTAATACTTCCTTGGGCATTAAAAAGCTTGTTCATGTGTGACTCCTTCTCTTATTTAGTTAATTATACCACACCTTTAGGTATACAAAAAGACGGTTCTCACGAACCGCCTGATTACTATTAATGTTTTATGGGACACTAACCCGTTTCTTATTGGTATGAGTATACAACCTCATAGTTAGGAAGTACCCAAATTACCTTTACATTGTCTAATTGCGATACAAACGCCTTTGCCTCATCGAGCTCCATATTAAAGAGCGCTGTGGATAATGCGTCAGCCCAACCGGAATCTTCTGTGATAATGGATACTGATTGGTAATGCATCTCTGGGTAGAGAGTCTTTGGGTCGATGATGTGGTGGTATCTCTTACCATCAACCTCAAAATACCTTTCATAAACGCCACTAGTTACTACGCTTCCACTGCTTAAAGGAATGCTTGCGATAGTCGAATTAGCCGCTGTAAAATCTGGATTTTGGATACCAATATTCCAATCTCCGTCTGGCTTTGGTCCTACGACTCTAACATTGCCACCGGCATTGATTACCAGATTATTGTAGCCTTCATCGATTAGCTTTTGAGCCACCTTTTCTACTGCAAATCCTTTTGCGACAGCACCTACGTCTAGTTTCATATCTGGGTCAGCCAGATATACGGTATGCGCCTCTTCATCGATTACTACGTCATCGATATTGCAGTGCTCTGAAGCTTTTTTAAGACGCTCTAATTCTGGCAAATAGGCCTCCTCGGGATTTCTTTCAGAATAAATTCTTGCATTATGCCAAAGCACAAGCACCGAACCCATGGCAACATTAACCACTCCGTCGGTTTTCTGATAGATTTCTTTAGAAAGCTTTAGCAAATCTATGATATCCTGGTCTACCTCAATAGCTTCCTTACCTGCAGCCGCATTAATCGTACGAAGGTTCTTCATATCATAATATTCACTATAGATATCGAAAAGATTATTATAGTACTTAAAATCTGCTTCTACTTCTTCGGCTAAAGCGTCGAACTTCTCCTGGCTCTCACAGTATGCCACCAAAGTGATTGCAGTATCAAAAGAACCAAAGAAAATATCCTGGTATCTAGTCAAATCTTCCTTAGAAACTAGATTGCCACATCCCGTACAAAGTAGAGATGTGGCAATAATTATAGCTAGTATTAATTTTTGAGAGATTTTCTTTCTCACTAAATTACATTCCCTTTACTAAGCAATCAAGCATGGAGTTGATTCTCATTGTGCAACCAGCCTTGATGTCATCAGATGTTGGATATCCGCCTTCGTCTAAAGCAACAGCCTTAACGCCAGCCTTGTCTAAACCAACAAGCTTTGATGATAAGAATGCAGTCTGCTGATACCATTCGCCTTGAGCGAGGCCAGAAGCCTTTTGCATTCCATAAGCTTCCTTGAGTTCGATCTTTGTCTTGTAGTTGGAAGATTCTCCAATTACGCCGCCTTCAGTTACAGGGAACTTGATTTGAGTTTCATCCATAACTACAGCGTTGATCTTACCTTCTGCGTTTAATGCAGCTGCACCATAGTAGTTCTCGAAGAATACTTGGCCATCCTTGTCAGCTGTTAAGTCAGTTGAGCTAAGTAAGTCAGTGATGATTCCAAGAGTAACCTTTGTTGCGTTACCTGCAGGTTGAAGGTTTTCGAATGCCTTGAGAAGAGAATCGAAGAAATCTGTTACGTGGATTGTGCAACCAGCCTTTAAAGCTGCGTCTGCTGGATAACCATCAGCGATTGCTACAGCCTTAACGTCAGCTAATGTCTTTCCCTTTAAGAAATCCTGAAGGAATGCAACTTGTTCGAACCATTCCTTACCGATTGGGGAAGCGCCCTTCATGTTGTAGTCGCCTTGCTTTTCAAGCTTTGTTCTGAAAGTTTGATCCTTATCAAGAACTACACCATCTGCACTAACAACAGCGTTGGATTGAGCAGCGTCGAAAAGAACGTCTACGATCTTTCCTTCTTCGTCAACGAGTAATGCGCAAGCACATGGGTTAACCTGTACCTTAGCATCTGTATCTGCTGTTGCTGGAGTAATAGTTGCTACTGGGTTAGCAAGACCAAATCCAAATTGGTTGTTAACTTCTTTTACTTCTTCCTTGCCGCCGCAAGCAAAGCATGTAAATACCATTGCTAATGCGAGTACAATTACTAATACTTTTTTCATGTTTTCCTCCTAAAATATATAAGCCTATTATAACATAGCGAACTGACCAAATGCTGCCTTTACTGCGTAGTAAATAGCATCAGAAGATTCAGTTGCTTCGCTAACTGTGTCAATGTGTGTACCGTCAGCACCGCTTCTCTTAGAAACTAATGTTGCTCCATAGTATTGATCGAAATACTTAGCCTTTTCAAGTTCACCTAAGAAGTCTTCACGTGATGATACAACGAGTATGCTCTCTACAGCTCCCTTTTCGTTAAGTACTACTGCGGACTTAACTGGGCTTAATGGTTGCTTTGGAGTTGCACCATTATAGTGTCCTAAGGATTCAGTGAATACTACAATCTTTCCTGAATTGTCAGCCCAAACTTCTACAGCCTTTGAGCTTGTGGAGTCATCAGCAAATAATGCAGTATCAACCTTAGCGCTGCCTGGGAGTAATGTTGCTGCTGCTTCAGCGCGTAATTCTTCGTCTGTCTTAACAACAACCTTGATGCCCATAGCATCCTTTATTGCATTGATAACACCATTTGATGAGAATGTTGCACCGCTTACTACGTCAACACCTTCAAATGTATGCTTTTCTAATATTGTATTCTTTAAAGATTCAATAGCCTTGCCACCGATGTCTGGAGTTTCACCTGCGTTAGTGATCTGTAAATCAACAATTACGTCGCCTGCGTATGAAACTATTGCAGTGATGTCACCAGCATAACCATCTGCATGACCTTCAGCTACTGTGATTTCAGCATCGCCAATTAATTCTCTAATGGCTGCTTCCTTAGCATTAGCTTGTGAATTTACATATGAAGTGCAAAGTAAAGCTACAAGTGCACCACATACAGCCATTATGATAATATCGAGTATTATCTTTTTGTCCTTCATTTTTACCACCTCTAAATAATAGAACAGTTTATCATTACGATTATAGCAAACAATGTATAAAGACACAAGTGGGATTTGTGTCTTTTTAATTAAACAAGACGTGGATTATTTGTGTTTTTTAATCATTTTTACAAATTCTTCTTTAGGTTTATAGCCCAAAGAGACATCTACAACCTCTCCGCCCTTCATCATGAACACCATAGGGATGCTTGCAACCCTAAATTGGCTGGCTAATTCCGGCTGCTCGTCCACATTTACTTTGCAGACTTTGATGTCTGGATTCTCTTCTGCAAGTTCAGCCACTATGGGTGAAAGCATTTTGCAAGGGCCGCACCAAGTTGCCCAAAAGTCGATTAAAACCGGCTTATCTGATTGTAAAACTTCGTTCTCGAAATTTTGATTTGTAATTATTACTTCTGACATGATTTCTCCTTTATATTCTGAGTCGGCCATCGGCCGCTTCTGCTATTTAGCTTTGTAGTAAAGCATGCAGTGGCAGAATCCCTCGTAGTCCGGGTCTGCTATCTGATCCTTAAATTCCTTACACATGCATTTCGTCTCAGGCGTGCGCTCGAGTCTGCAAGGGCAATAGCCACCCGTATGCTCGAGACCTTCCTTTATTGTCTTTACGATTTCTTCATCTGGGTTAAGCGTTACTTTCATACGACTGCCTCCGCGAATTTCCTAATAATATCCAGTATCGGCTTAGTCTCCTCCGAGCAAACTATCTCATCGAATTTTACTTCGCAGTTTACCATCTTTTCCATGTAGAGCATATCACCTGTGCGCGTGCCAGGAATGATACCACAGAAGAAATATCCGGCTTTTTTGGCTTCATCGTAGAGTTTAGATACGCCTGGCTCCTTCATTGAAAAATGAAGGTGTACAACATCTGAGCCATTCGCCCTAATTTCTTCCTGATACGCCCTGAATTTCTCCACACTATCCGCACCTATCTCATAGAAACAGATATTGGATGCGTTCAAAAGTTCTGAATATGTGAGTTTGCTCTTATCCTTCGCCATGCTCTCGCTATCATCCACTATAAGCTCGCGGTTATATCCGCAGCCCTCATAGATTTCCTTTAATGCAAGCTCCAATTCTTTTGGTACATAGACTTTCTCACACTCATCAGTGAGTGGCATCGAAAGCATCGCAAGACACGTATAAGCCGTCGGATCTGAGAATGAGCTCACCAATACAGTTGGTCTATAGTGGTTAAGCGTAAAACCACAAGGTCTAAGTCCACACTTGTAGAATGTCCTTTGCGAATATGGGTGGTCGCAGATTGCCTCAGTGTAGAGCGCTGTCTTTTTATCATCACGTTTTGCCTCTTCCACGCAGGCCGTAACCATACGTTCCTGAAGCGAGTTGTGCCTATAAGCTTCCTTTACGGCGCACATTCCGAGTTCGAAAACCCCTGGGATGCTCTCCCATTCCCAAAGTGATGTGTGGCCGGCGAGGTCCCCACTTTCAGTGAAACTTGCAACCGCATAATATTTCCCTGCTTCTACCGCATCCAAATAGTCGTCCGGACGGTAAGCGATTTTATTAGGATAAGTCTGGCCATACACTGAACTCATGCAGTCATAATAGCCCATCTTATCCGCTCTCTTTAATTGTCGTACCTCAAAACTAACTTTTGTTGTCTTTTCTGCTTCTTTCATAGTAAGTAAATGCTAAAAATCAGTTGTGTGTTAGTCTCCAATATATACATAGCGTGGTCCTTTATAGCCGTCGCGGTCCACTTCCTCTTCCCACATGGACACTGGTCTCACCCAAAGTCCATGCTCTCCGTAGAGCGCACGATAAACTACCACTTCTTCTAATGTCTCGGTATGCTTCGCAATACCTATGACTTCGTAATCATTTCCTTTAAAATGACGATATTTGCCTGGCTTGATCATCTCTACCTCCAAAATGATATACATCTTAATATTTATAGTATATCATAAAAACCCTTGTAAATCCATACGGCTAAGATGTATCATATACATATATAATTCTCAAAATATACGGAGGTACATATGAAAAAGGCGTTTATAAACGGTATTATAATTGACGGAACGAAGGACATGGCGCCTGTCAGTGGTAAAGCTATTTTGGTAGATGGTGAGAAAATCGTAGATATCGTAGATGCAACTGCTAATCTCGATGGCTATGAGGTGGTAGATCTCGCCGGAAAGTACATCATGCCTGGTCTTATCAACATGCACGTTCACATCCCTGCTAATGGTAAGCCAAAGGATAAGCCAACAAACTATGCGGCACTCGGCAAGCTCCTCAAATTCGGTTTGGTACGCAAGGTCATTTTCAATATGTGCCAGAACTATGTCAAGGATGAGGTCCTCTCTGGTACTACTACTATCCGTTCAGTCGGCGGTGTATTCCACTTTGACAGCAAGCTTAGAGATAAAATCAATGCCGGAAAGACTGTAGGCCCACGTATCATCGCTTCCGACTATGCGGTTTCCGTTCCAGGCGGCCACATGACAGGAACAGTTGCACTCCCAGCTACTAGTGTAGAAGAGGCTGTTGCAATGGTTCAAGATCTTCACGACAATGGTGCAGACTGGATTAAAGTCATGATTACTGGAGGAGTCTTGGATGCTTTAGTTCCTGGTGAGCCAGGTGTGCTTAGAATGCCTAAGGAATATGTAAAAGCTGTATGCGATAAAGCACACGAACTCGGCCATAAGGTTGCAGCCCACGTTGAAGGTGCCGAAGGCATGCAGATTGCTTTGGAAAACGGTGTAGATACTATCGAACATGGCGGTAAACCAAACGATCAAACTGTTAAGCTCTTTAAGGAAAGAGGCGCTGCGCTCGTAGCTACTATTTCTCCTGTTCTCCCATACTCTATCATGGATCAGTCCGTTTCACACGTAGATGAAGTCGGTTTAATCAACGGTAAGGCTCTTCTCGAAAACATGACAGAATGCATCAAACTTTGCCGTGCTAATGGTATCCCTGTAGGTTTAGGAACAGACGTAGGTTGTCCTTTCACTACACACTATGACATGTGGCGTGAACTCTACTGGTATCACAAGTTCATCGGTGTATCCTATAGTGAATGCATCTATTCCGCAACTGGCTTGAATGCAAAACTCGCAGGAATCGATGATGAGGTAGGAACTATCGAAAAAGGTAAGAGCGCAGACTTCATCGTGCTCACATCTAACCCACTCGAAGATGTTTCTGTTTTAAGAGATCCAGATGCAGTTTACTTTAAGGGCGCTAAGGTCAATGGCAAGCCAAAGAAATTCGAGGAAGTTGAAAAAGCCCTCGATGCACTCATGTAGCCCACAAAATATACGAAACAATTATTCATCACATAACAAAAAGACCGCTGAGCGGTCTTTTTTATTGTTAAAAAATTCTTACTAATTAACTGGAATTTTACTTTTTCTTTGTTAAGATCTCTCGATCTACCATGCCGAGCTTCTTTGCTTGGTTCAATAGTTCGAGTGGAATCAGGAATTGGTCCGAACCAGTTGATATGAAGTCTGCTAAAGTATCGCAAGCAATAGCGATTGCAAGGGCTTCAACAGGTATTCCGAGCTGTGCGAACATTACCGTATAAGCTGTGATGGCACCACCTGGAATTGGTGGCGTTGCTATTGCTAGAATCGCTACAGTGAATACCAATGTTGCAAACCATGAAGCTGATATCTGAACATCGTAAGCTCCACAGCAGAATAACGAAATCGCCAAGTAGTTGATAGCTGTGCCTGGCTTGAATATTACCATTCCGAGAGGAACACCGAATGCCGTCATCTTTTGGTCGATACCATAAGATTTGTTGCAGGCAGTGATGTTAGGTCCGAATGCTGCGGCGGACGATGCAGTAGTAAGTCCAATCAAAAGTGTAGGCAAACCTTTCTTAAAAAGCAAGAGCGGACTTACACGGTTATTGATTGATGTATATGTAAGCATAGCCAATACATTGGCCACTACGCATAAAGCAAATACTATAAAGAATTTTCCTACAGACTTTATAACATCAGTAGCATCTGACCACATCATCTCTACAATAGCGATAAAGATGAAGAAAGGAACGAGTCTGCAGATGAATTCTACTAAAAACTGTACCATGTAGTTGATCTGCTCTACTGCCCTTGCAACACTCGTTGTCTTCTGTCCGAGGAAAAGCAGTGCAAGGCCAATTACTATAGCCAGGAAAATAATTTGCAATGTATTGCCATCTACGAACGGACTGAAAATATTCCTAGGAATAATGTCCAGAATCATTTCAAATATTGCACCGATTCCTGCGTTTTCTCCAGATACAGCGGAGAACTTAAGCGAGAATGCTGGTATGCATATGAACGAGAATACTATCGTTGCTAAAAAGACAACTCCGATATAGCGGCTCAAAAGTCGTCTACCGATTTGCCTTAGTGTAGCAGCATCGCCTATACCATAGATACCCCATGCTACCGATAAGAAGACCATAGGTCCAGCTGTGCAACTTAACACATCAAAGAATTTATCGTAGATAGGTGTAAGGAAACCATCTAGAATACCCATTCGAAGTGCTTCCGGCATGAGCATGCCTAATGAACCACAGATTACTGCAAGTGCGAGCGCAATCAGTAGTGTAAAGAACGGATTCATCCTCTTCTTTTTCATATGGAAGAGATATGTATTAGTTCCGTTTGAATATGAATAATCAGGCGATAGGCCTAAGTTCTTTAAAATGCTGTTACCTAAAAGTGAACCGGCCTCTTCATCGTCCGAAAATGCATTGTATGGGTTAGATACAATTCCGACACTCATGTAAGGGCGGAAAAATTTCGTGCCCGTAGTGAATGTGACATCGGAGCCTTCTGCAACATCGCTTGTCTTAAGCAAGATTTCATCAACAGTAAATGCATATTTTAAGCAATCACTATCCGAAAGCTTTATACTTTTCGCGAAGTTTTTTGCCTTATCTGAGCATTCGTCGATAGCTTTTGATGTTAATGTGAATTTGTAGGTTTCTGTTTGCCTTCTCATCTTGTAACTAGTTTACCTTTAATATGCCTTTTGAAGTATGCAAGCGCTTATCTTCTAGTTCTATAGCCATATTTTGCCTGAGTAAGTGAAGTCTTTGCAACCACGTTTCCCTTAGCATCGAGTACTCTTATAACTGCTTTATAGTAATATCTCTTGCCTCGTCCAGCAGCAGTGTTAAGGTACCATGCTTCGGACTTGCCATAGACTTTTGTGAGTCTATATCTGCCATTAGTTGGCACGTTTACCTGCTGAGCACTATAGAAATCATATACAACCTCGTAACCAGCATCTTCGATTACATCTACGCCCTCTACGTCTAATACGTGGACCATAATTCCACGAGCGTGGTCGGCTGTTCTAGTAACGAGTTGCATATCGTTCACAATTTTTTTAACTTCAGTTTTGCTGAGCTTAGCTTCTTGCTCTTGTGATTGCTTTTCTTTTTCTTCCTCAGTCTTTTCTTTTTCTTGTTCTTTCTTTAGCTTTTCAGCTTCTTCTTTTAATCTTTCTTCTTCTTTTTTGAGTCTTTCTTCTTCTTGCTTAAGTCTCTCGGCTTCTTTTTTAAGTCGCTCGTCTTCTTGCTTAAGTCTTTCCTGTTCAGCTCTTAAGGAATCATCCTGCTGTGTCTGTTGTTGCTGTTGAGTAGTCTCTTGAGTTGATGGAGTTGTGCCCTTACCTGTCATTTCATAGATTATGTCTTCATAATCATCCCAGCTAGAGTCACTAACATAATCATTTCTAGTACCGGATGCAACATAGATTTTTAACGCAGGGTTACAATCATCGAATGCCATGTATGGTGCCTCATCAAGAGGTGGTTCCGATGCATTAATTGTAACGCTCGTAAGTCCAGTACAGCCTTGGAATGCGAACTTGCCAATGCCTGTTACACTTTCAGGAATATCGATAGTAGTTAAAGTCTTGCAGTTTTGGAATGCTGAAGCTCCGATGCTTGCTACTTTCCAAGGGATAGTAATTCTAACTAATTTTTCGCAATCTCTGAATGTGTTAGTTGGTATGCTAGTGATGCCTGATGAAAGGCTGACAGAAGTCAAATTCGTACAACCATCGAATGCGCTGTAATTGATTCTTGTTATGCTGTCAGGAACAGTAACACTTCTTACACTAGAGTTATAAGCGAATCCGTTTGCTGCAATACTAGTTACTTTATAACCAATACCATCAAAGCTGATTGTTGATGGAAGAGTCAAACTGCTAGAAACTGATGTACTTCCCGTTACGCATCCTACAGAAACTTCTAGTTTGTCTGCATCTGTAATAGTAAACTCAAAGAATTTACCACTGCTGCTTCTTGCAGGGGCGCCACCATATTCACTAGTGTAGAATTTGTTACCTACGATAACGTCTTTACTGAGCATACTAGCGTATGAGCTCCAACCTGTTGTTGTCCTATATGTGTCACTCATTCCAGATGGAACATTTATCGATTTTAATGCTGTGCAACCGCTAAATGCGTTGCTTCCAAGAGTTGGAACAGTAGTAGTATTAATTGTTATCGTTGTCAGAGCAGTACAGGATGTGAATGCTCCACTTCCTATTTCAAGATTACCTAATCCTACAGGCAATACGAGTTCTTTAAGATATCTATTGCCCTTAAATGCATTGCTTTCGATCTTTGTTACACTTGTTGGGAGTGTAAGTGTAGTGCTATTTTTTGCAGGTGGATAGTATACGAGAGTTTTCATATCCTTAGTGAATAGCACTCCATCAACGCTTACATAATTAGGATTGCTACCATTGATGGTTACTCTTGCTAGATCTCTGCAACCCTCAAAAACGCTAGCACTGATTGATGTAATATTATTTGTGATAGAAATTTCTTCTATATCTTCCTTTTGAGCAAGTGCGTTTGCCGCAAAGCTAGTTACTCTATAGATCTTATCTTCATAGCCAATCCCATCTGGAATAACGAGTCTTTTTGGCACATATACGCTTGCATCAAGAAGTGCGAATGAAACTTCTCCAGAACCTGTGACAGTAAATGCGAAAGATTTACCAGTGCTATCTGTAGATGCGGAGTTTCCTTCGCTATCAGTAAAGATTCTGTCGCCTGCTACCCCTGTCTTTGGAAGTTTGCTGCTATAGTCTTTCCATCCAGAAGCCGTTTTGTAAGCGTCTTTCATTTCTGATGGAACGATTAGTTCTTTTATGTTACAACCACTGAATGCGGCAGTACTGAGAGTTGGAATCGCCTTAGTTTCTATCTGAATTGTTGTTAAATTTCTACAACTTGCAAACGCGCCAATTCCTATGTTTAATGACCCTGTCGTTTTTGGAATTACCAGCTTTGTGAGATTTTGGTTGTCGCTAAATGCACGAGCTTCAATCGATGTTACGCTTGAAGGGAGTGTAAATGTAGAATCAGTTTTTCCTAGAGGATATAGTACTAGGGTTGTCATGTCCTTAGAGTACACAACGCCACCAGAGTATGTATAATTAGAGTTTCCTGAATCAACACTTATACTTCGCAAGCTTGTACATCCTTCGAATGCATCATGATTAATGCGAATTAAATTCTTTGGCAATTCAATACTCATTAAATTAGTACAATCAGCGAATGCTCTCATTCCTATAGTTCTTACTGAAGAAGCAATGGTCACTCTCGTGAGTTTCGAACAACCACTGAAAGCAAAGTCTGGAACGTCCATTATGCCTTCATCGATTCTTGCCTGCAAGATTGTATCCTTTTTGCTCGCCCATGGAATTTCTGATTCCTTTAAATGGTTAGTACTGCCTCTTCCTGTGATGACGAGAGTACCGCCTGACATATATGCCTTTACTTCACTGGCCATACTTCCCATACCAATCTGCCACGGATCGCTTGCCGTTCCTCTTCCTGCGACTGTCTCAGCAGAAGCAACAGATGTCATTACTGGCATCATAGTCACTACCATTGCAATTGATAATAGAATGCTAACTAGCTTCCTCTTCATGGTTGTTCTCCTCAAATGTTTTTATGCTACGTCTGTGATATCAAGAACGCTGCAGTTTCCTTGTAAATCTTTATAAACTGTTACGTACTTTTCTGTAGTAGGTGCGCCTGGATATACAACCTTTGCGTCGCATAAGAACTTATAGTTTGTACCAGCTACTACTTGTGTTGCAACTAATTTCTTTGCTGTATAACCTACTCCAGCAAAACCTTCCATAGCCTTGTCAAAGATTCCTTGGAGCTCTTCTGTGATAGTTCCGTCTTCAACTGGTGTAAAACCACCTACAATACCAATTTCAGGAGTGTCTTTTCTTGGATCTGGAGTAAGTTCATTAACATATAATGGCTTTGGTGTGTGATACATAGTGTTTGGAATTCCTCTTACGATTCTATAAGCTTTCTTTGAAAAATCAGTGTAATACTTAACGCCATCAACAGTTACGAATCCTCTGAATTTGTAGAAATACTTGCGGCCGATTTGAACCTTAGTATTTACGTATGAGGAATTGGAAGTTGTGAAGATTGGAGCATCGCCATATCCAGTATCCTTAGCGAGTGATCTGAATACTTCAAATCCTTCAAGCTTGATAGTGCTGTCAACGTAAAGTCTAACTTGAACAGCAGCGTTTCCAGTCTTATACTGAACAACTTCTGATCTAGCAGTAAGTGCTGAATTCTTTAATGCATCCTTTACTTCATCTAAAGTTAATGTGCTAGGATCAACTACATCTGCTAATAAGATTTCCTGGCCATAAGGAAGGTCATCATATGAGATTGATAGAATGTCAAGGTCACTGACAAGTGGCATAATAAGTTTGCCGTCAATGCCATCTTCTGTTGCTGTTAAGTGACCTAAAGTCATTCCAGGTTCACCTGTAGGTAATTGAGTAAGTGTGAGAGTGTCGTCTGCAAATGCACCACTAAGTGTGAATGTGAATGCTAAGCAAAGCACCATCAATAAAACTAATAATTTTTTCATGTTTCTTTCTCCTTTTGCTTATTATAAAGATGCTAGATGAACATCCTCTTGAACTTTTGCGTTAGCTTTCTCAACGTCTTCATTTGATACAAAGCCATCTTTACCAGCTTTATTGCCCTTTTCTATTATCACATCCTCAACAGTCATTTCTTTATCTTTCTGCTTTTCTTGAGGTGGCTTAGTGAGATATTGGCTGCCAGTATGTTTAATTATGTCTCGATAGAAAGCATTAACAGGAATTTCTCCCATCTTTTCAGTATAATACCTAATCGCTTCGTTTTCCATATATTCTTTAGAAAGTTGCTGAACAAAATCCGCTTTTTTCAGATTTTCTATGCTTTCTGGAGAGTTCATGCTTCTGCTAAGCCTTTCTTGCTCCTCTTCAGGCTGTTCGGAAACATAAGTATCAACGAGCTGCTTTACGATTTTGTTCTGCATGTCTTCCAGAGTCATGACCTTAGTTTCTTCTTCGAAGTTAAAGTTACTAGCCTTTGCAGTAAATTCATTGATTTCTATTTCTATGAGTCCACCGAGTTCTACCTTGGAAGAATAATCGTTTTTAGCACGTTTATCCAATTTATTATATTCGAAGCCTTCTTGCTCTTTAGTACTAGCCCACGGGTTCCTTAACACAAGTTTCTTTTTGTCGCCATCTATTTTGTATCCCATAACGGAATACGCGTGTCCTTGAAGACCGACACCTATATGGAGTCCCGTATCTAGTTTTTTAGCCATGAAATCGAAAACGCCCTCATCATATTTTGAATAATGGGCAGCTCCACTTCCCTTATCAGAGATAAGCGGTGTCTTTCCGATATTGTTCTTTTGGTGCTCTTTCATGGCAGAAACCAGTCCTTTTGCTACCTTCTCAAACATATCAACTTTAGGCTTACTCTTCATGTAATTCTCATAAGTCTTACTGTTTTTGTAGTCCATAATATGCTTTTCGATATCTTGAATCGTTATATGAGAAGATGGCTTCTTCGCATCTGGCACATTATCGTTTTTGTGTAGTGCTTGGTCAATCTTACCAGCGGCCAATTTCAAAAGGACTTCTGTGACTGCTGGCTGGTCTTCACTTATTTGATTGTACTTATCACCGAAAACATCCGTAAACTTATACAAAGCCGAGTCATTACGGAATATGCGGGTTATGTTATTCGCGTTGAATCTATCCAGGAATGTTACATAAGCGTTCTTGCCAGTTAAGTGTCTAGCTACTCTCGAGGCATTGCCTGCCTCAATACCAAAATAGTTATGCTGCATATACCTATTATAACGTTCTTGGTCAAACGGAACATTTCCGAAGCGCTTTGTATATAGCTTTTGTTCTAATGCTGTAGGGTGGTCTTGCCCTATCTCGTAGTCCGGATGTCCTTCCTTGTATGTCTTTTCGATATCTTCCTGATCGCGTTCTCTGAAAGGCCTTATTCCTGACATCATATATGCCTTCTCGGCCATATGAACCCATAAAGGAACTCTTTCACCGTTTGATGCAGAAAATGTAACATCTGTTCCTTCTTGGACACGATCATAAGGAACGGTTTTGTTGACTGTAACATAAACCGGTTTTCTTTCCTCATTATAGAATCTGCAAGTAACTGTACCATTGCCGTTATCTTTAAGCATGTCCTTGATTCCTTGTGGATCTTCTTGTGCCATCTTTGAAAGATAGGAAATGAAATAGCAGTCGCCCACTCTTCCTTGCGATATATCTGAAGGATGTGGCTCTTTAGGGAATAAAGGCATATCAGATAAATCTCGCATATAAGTTTCCTTATTTTCAACATTTTTCCCGTTATATTCGTCGAGCATTTGGGCGCTAGCGAGTAAGTCTTTATCACCGTCAAAGTTTAATTCATCCTCTACCTTAGACTTTCCAGTTGCATCGATAAATATACCGTCACTATCTTCTGGTATTTCAAGCGTTCCTTCAGCGAAAACGCTGTCTTTTATTTGTTTGAATCGAGATGCTAAGCTGTTAGGATCATTCAAATCGTATGGCCTTAGCTTAAGGTACTTATTTATCTCTTTATAAAGCTTGGATGCGTTTACATCATATTTGGAGTCTTGTGTTCTGATATATGTAGTTTTTTCTTTTCTCTTTTTTGGCGTTATTATTTCGAGGTGATCAGAAAGCAAATCAAAATCTTTCCGTGTAACACCAAAATCTATGAGAGTATCCAATACTTTCTTTGCCTGTTCAGCATGCTCTTTTGGTTGCACCCCTTTGAAATTTGGAGTTGGATTATACTCGCCCCTGTATCCTTTCCTAATAAGGTCAGGCGCCATCTTTTTTATGTCGAGAAGTTTATAATCTACAGGTTTGAAGAACTTCGAAATATCAGTAACACGGTGCGAGCCTTTTCTATATTCAAAAACCTTATTATGCGCAGAAACCTTATTCGGTTGTTTTGCAATTGTCTTAAGGTCCTCAATGACTGGTTCTTGTGGCAGAACATTGATTGGTTCGTTTTTTACTTCTGGCTGTTGCTGAACATTGACACTTGGCTGAACATTGACTGGTTCTTCTTTTACTTCAGTCTTTTGTGGAGCCGGGTTGTTAATAACCTTCTCAACCTCATTTACAGTTTGTAATGTGTTATTGACGAATGCACTCTTTGCAATATTAGTTGGAGTCCATCTGTCATTTTGGTGATTGTCAATGTATGTTTGGCATTGAGTCTTTACATCGTTAATTACAGCATTTGTATTATTAAGTTTGTTGCTGTCAGTCTCAGGGTTTTCAACCATCTGAGAAAGTTGAGTAACATTATTTTGGATTTCCTTAGTCTCAGAACTTTGCATCTTAGACTCAAAATCCATTTGCTTGATCTTTTTGAGATTTTCAAGAGTTTCTGCATCTAGTTGTGCGGTGATTTGGCTTGCAGGTGTCTGATATAAACTACCTAGACCGTTGGATGGTCCGTTTATATATACGCTTTTAACAGGGGTCTCTGGTGGAATGTTAAAACTACGTGACCCGCCCTGCCTTTGATTATCTTTTTCAAAACCAAAAAGCCAATCAAAAAAATGAAAGAACTCGTAATATCCTTGTTCACTTAATCGGCTGAGTGCTTCTAATGGATCCATAATTTCTACTTCCTTTTATCCTTACTATTTTCTACTGCTGTGCTAACTATATGGTTTACGAGGTAGGTTCCAAGGCCTATTCCTCTCAAATTTTCATCTATCATTACATGGTCTATTATCAGCTGATTACCAACCTTGCTATAAACTGCGGCACCAGCTGGAATAATTGTATCCGGCTCTGCCAGGCAAATTCCTGCGGCATAATACTCTTTTGATTTATCTTCGAAAAAGAAATCCGGAAGGAATCGAATATATCTGCCGAGGCTGTCTGCATTAATATGCTCAAAGCCGCAATATTTCTTGTGCTCCTTGCTAAAGCAGCGCCAAATGAAGTCACCCACAAATTCAGCTACCACCTCTGGCTTAGTGTGATCCGTCAAAGTCGTCTCTGCGACCTCAGGAACTTTTATCAAACCCGAAGAATATGATGCTGCAAAGGTGTATGTTCTATCGAATTCGTTTATTGTAAGAGTAAAGAAAGCGGTGCGGCGCTCCATACCTTTTATCGGGGCAAATAGGAAAAATACGCCATCTTCGTCAGTATCAATATCGCATTCAATACCCTTTTCATGTATTGCGTCCAGATAACGCACAAGCAGAAGCCTGATCATGTCATTTTCTTGGCTTCCGATTGCCATATTCTCTAATTCGTTAATTTCTCTGTTTTCTTCACTCATAGTTAACGTTTCCCTTTCAATTTGTTTTAAGGTCATTCATAAACATGCATATTACAATTTGGGTACATAGTATATACTACCGATTTGCTCAAAAGGTGTCACTTTTTTATTAAAGCTGCCATTTTTGCGAGACGATCCAAGGATTCGTCTAGTGTGCTTTCCTGTCTCGCAAAATGTAAGCGAATCAAATTGTTCACTGGCTCCCTAAAGAAACTCGAGCCAGGAACCGCTGCGACTCCGATGTTCTTTATCATCCATTCGCAGAATTCTAAATCTGTATATCCTTTGAACTGTGGCAGATCAAGGAAATCTTGAATATCTACCATTACAAAATATGTTCCCTGTGGGACATTGTGCTTTAAGCCGATACGGTCAAGTCCCTTAAGGAAATAGTCGCGTTTTTCTGTATATAATTTACCGAGTTCTTCGTAGTAACTGTCTGAGAATGCCAGGCCTACCGCTGCGGCTTCCTGAAGTGGTGCAGGAGCACCGACAGTTAGGAAATCGTGGACTTTCTTGGCATTTTCTACAACCCAATCTGGGCCACAAAGATAGCCAAGTCGCCAACCCGTAATCGAATATGTCTTTGAGAGTGAGCTGCAAGTTATCGTGCGTTCAAACATACCCGGAAGCGATGCCATAGCCGTGTGCACATTAGGCGCATATACCAAATGTTCATACACTTCATCCGTCACTACAAAGGCATCGTATTTTGTGGCAAGCTCTCCTATCGCAAGTAGTTCCTCGCGAGTAAAAACTTTGCCACAAGGGTTCGATGGATTGCAGATGATAATCGCCTTTGCGCCCTGTCTAAATCCATCTTCGATTAACTTTATATCAAAGCTATATGTAGGAGGTACCAGTGGAATATAAATCGGATCTGCGCCAGAGAGAATGGCGTCTGCGCCATAATTCTCATAAAAAGGTGAGAACACCATAACCTTGTCACCAGGATTGCAGATGGTCATCATTGTGGCCATCATGGCTTCTGTGCCTCCGCATGTGATGCAGAGTTCAGTCTCTGGGTCGATGGTCCTTTCGAGAGTTTTTGCTACTTTCTTTGCGAGGGCTTCTCTGAAGTTAGGCGCACCGAAAGTGACAGAGTACTGGTGTGGTCCCTCGTACGCTGCCTTCGCTAAGGCGTCTAATAGCTCTTTAGGTGGATCAAAATCCGGGAAACCCTGTGAAAGGTTAATAGCTCCATATTCATCGCTGATACGTGTCATTCTTCTAATAACTGAATCTGTAAATGTGCCGACACGCTTACTTAATTGTGGCATGACTTTCTCCTACTATTTAGTCTTCATCGCGATATATTCGCTGATGGCCTTGAGGCCGTCTATTAAAGCTTGCTTTCCATAAGCGTAGCCAATACGCATGCTGTGTAGCATCTCGAAGCAGTCGCCTGGAGTTACGAAAGCGCCAGTCTTTTCATACATTTCCTTGCAAAAATCGTATGCAGGAATATCTAAATCATAGAACACCAAAGCAGTAGTTCCTGCCTTTGGCTTCACATAGCTTACATGTGGCTCGCTCTTTACCCAATCATCCAAAATCTGTAGATTTTCGCGAACGATTTTGCGGCTTCTCTCCAGTAACTTGTCGCTATGTCTAAGCGCGATAGCTGCAAGACTTTCGTCTATCATGCTGCAGCTGATAAGGTTGTAGTCTCTGTGTGATAAACAGCTCTTGATAACCTCTTTGTCGTGCGTAGCAATCCAGCCAAGTCTGATACCAGCCAGTGAAAATACCTTTGACATGCTGCTTACGGAGATTCCCTTTTCGTACAAATCTACGATAGATGGGCTCCATCCATCAACCTGTGTGAGGTGTCTATATACTTCATCGCACAAAATCCACGCATCCGCTTCGCGCGCAATCTCTACGATTTCCTTTAACATATCCTCGGACATCAAAGCGCCTGTTGGATTGTTAGGATTGTTAATGCAAATCAGCTTTGTCTCAGGAGTTACAAGCGTGCGCAGTTCTTCCATATCTGGCAGAAAGTCGTTTTCCTTATTGAGCTTAAGAATCTTGACATCAGCGCCATAAGCTTCTGGAATCGAATAGTGCTGCTGGTATGTAGGCATGATACTTACTACACGATCTCCTGGTGAAATCAGGGAATAGAAAACGTGATGGTTAGCACCGACTGCGCCGTGAGTTGTCACAATCTCGTCCTCTTTTACCGTGTGGTAAAGTCCTGCAATACCTTTTTTGAACTCTGGTTTTCCTACGATGTCACCATAAGTCAAACGGCGCTCGCAAAGATTCTTCAAAAACGCCTCTTTGTCTTCGCCAGTGAGTTCGAATAATTCATCTATACTGATGGAATCTACGCAAGTCTCGGCGATGTTATACTTCGCACCGTCCTCGAATTCGTTCATCCATTCTTCTACCTTAAAAGGTTTAATATTCATGCCTTTCCTCCCGATGTCGTCCGACCAGTCTTATATGGTCGGCCGTTTCTATTTATGATATCTTCTGTTACCGTACTTGCAGTTCAAAAGTTCTGTAGTACCTACTAAATTGTCCTCTTTATCATAAACCATGAGCTTTGCTCTGTAATAGTACATCTGGCCGCGAACACCCATTGTGTTAGTATAAACCGGCTCGTCCTTTGAAAGCATAAGTTTGAAGCCTTCTCTTGCTCTAGTGGATCTGTAGTAAGCATACTTTACATCGTAGCCAGCATCCTCCAAAGCCTTCTCTGAGCCATTAAGCCATGTCAAATATACTTGAGTGCCCTTCTTAACATACTTTGAGTTCGCTCTTATCAAAGCGTTCTTCAAAATATCTACTACATCAGCATCTGAACTAATCTTCTTATTCTGCTGATCGATGATTGCCTGCTGGCGCTCTGCTTCAGCGAGAATCTCGCGATACTTTTCAATGTCAAAGCTGATAGATGGCTGAGTTGGAGCGCTCTCGATGAAAAGCTTTACATGGCTTCCAGTGAGATTTAACTCAGTACCAGAACTTACATCTTGGTATTCACCCGTATAATTTACAATGGATGGATTGCCTAAACCATTGAATGCTTTGATAAGGCTGGCATCAATACCGCCATTTGTTTCGACTTCTATTGAACCTGCATTTAGGTTAATTTTATCTAAAACAATAATGACATGAGGTCCCAATCCACCATAATCAGTTCCCGATGCTTTTGCATAAAACGTTCCACTATTTGTAAACGTGGATACAGTCATACCTCTAGAACCTGAAGTGATGTTTACTGTTCCTTTGTTGTCTAGTTCTATATCGCCAACTAGACGATTGTCATTGCCCTCCATAATAAGTGTGACATTTTCAGCGACAGTCACTTTGGTATTATACCCGTTAAAGGCACTGCCAGCTGTACTGCCTGCAATTATTGTGAGGCTTGCGCTTGGACTGTCTGAAGTGATGTATATCTTGTTATTTGAGCCATTAGAATAAAAAACATCGCGTTCATCACACAATCTTTGTATCGTTCTATTTCCTTCCAACTTTATATAAAGTGGCTGTGGTAAATCAATCATCTCGAAGACAAACGAATTATCGGCATCTGTAATTATATCGCCTGTTAAAGTCAAAATTATCTTATCCGGTGTCGTGGCTACGCTCCAGCCTTCTCCAGATGCATTTTCCACATTACCACTTGAATCTACGGCAACGGTATCAAGGATTTTTAGTGAATAAGAATCCGCGAATGCAACTCCTGTGGTCATTGGAATCATTGCTAAAATCATTATTAAACTAAGCCATACGCATAAAAATTTCTTCATATTCTTGCCTTTCTCACCTGTCTTAAAAAATGTGTTTTTTACTATTATCAGTTCTTATATAAAATATCATGGCAAATCGTCTGATAGAATAAGTTTTCTGCCGCCTCGAAGTCCTGAGTTTGATTCAGTATCCACATCAGTTTAGCAAAAGCAGCTTCTGTGGTCATATCATGCGCTTCGAGGATCTTGAAGTTATTCTTTAAGTATGAGCCAACTTTATAAACCGAAAGGTTGCTACCCTCGCTTGGCACTTGGGTTGTCATAACTACTAGTTTGCCAAGGTCGATTGCCCTCTTAATTTGGTCGTAAAAATCTGAGTATTCAGGTAGACCACCTACTCCGAAAGTTTCTACAACCAAACCATCGTATTGGTCGATGATGTATCTAAGCACATCGTTACGCATGCCAGGTACAAATTTTATCAAGCCTACGCTCGGATCCAAATTGTTGTAGAACTTTGGCATATCTGGCATATCGTCTAATATGTATCTTGCAATCTGCCCGTCCTGCACTCTCGCAATCTCGGGGAAGTTGATGCTACCGAATGCCGAGAAACTCTTTGAGAAATTCTTTCTCGCCCTGGTGCCCGCGATTACCGAGCCGGAAAATACTAACTGTACTCCTGCGCTTTGATCGTCAGAGGCAACAATGAATGCATCTGTTATGTTCCGTGTGGCGTCCGAGCCGACCTCTTGGATTGGCTTTTGGGCACCGGTGAATACAACAGGTTTTTTATTGTCCTGAACCAGGTAGCTCACTGCAGCCGAACTATAAGCCATTGTGTCCGTGCCGTGTGCGATGACAAATCCGTCGTACTTGTCGTAGTTTTGCTGCACCGCATCAGCCATTTGTAACCAGTGGCCTGGTCTGATGTTAGTGCTATCCATATTCATAATTTGAATGCAATCTACATCACAATAATCACTGATTGCTGGACAATACTTTAGTAACTCATCGGCTTGAAGCTTGGGGCTTAAGCCCTTGCCATTATCTACAGAGCTTATAGTACCGCCTGTGCCTATTAGTAAAATCTTTTTTCTGTTATACATAGTCTCGTACCTTCTAACTGCTAGAAATTAAGTCTTGTCAAAATACGCTGACGTTTCTTTCTCTTAGATAAGATAATTACAATTGGGATGAAAATGATAACGCATATTAGCGCTCCTGCTAAGTACATGTGTGCCTCTACAAAAAGGTTTACGGTTCCGTGCAAAGTAGCAGCTGCAAATATCAGCGCCAAGATTGAATATAAAAAGTATCTGACATTCTTAATTGCATATGTGATAACTATACCAATAAGGCATGTGCACACAATGTTAATGATGATATAAATTATTATCATGAAAAAGATTGTCAATACGTTATCTTCCGTAAGAGAAGGCATTAAGTTTATGCTTTCCATAATTGCAAATCCAGTTCCGATTGCCGTTGAAAAACCTAAAGCGCTCTTCGCATCAACATCTGCTATGAATATATAGAACACGATCGGAAACGCCTTTGACAATTCAAATACAATCGGTACAAATGTCGTCATTATGTATTCATTACCAAGTGATGGGAACGTCGAAAGCAGTACTTCGCTTACGTTCTGCGAGAACAAGAACTGAATTCCTCCGATGATCACGAATACAATCAAGAGGCGTGCCTTTTTATCCATTAAAGATAGCATAAATGTAAGCGGGATAGCGAAACATAAAAAGTAGGCATAAAGTTTTATATCCATTTTTTGCTTCCCCTTTCAAGTCCAATTGCGATGAATGCTCCGCAAAGGTTAGCAATGGCCACATTAGTGACATATATCGCATCTGATAATAATGCAGTTACCCAAAGCGTAATAGCGAAAATGTTATATAATACTATTCCAAATGCTGCTAGTTTCAAACTCTTAACTAATCCTGCATCAACATCTTTTCTAAAGATAACGAGTCCCGCCAGGTAGGTTGCTATTATTCTGCATAAGATAGTCACCAGTGCTAGTATTAGTTCAACTTTGTCTTCCAGGAAAATCTCGAGACTAATAGAGTATATAAGTAGTGCTACTTCAAAAATAGCAGGAATTAGAGCTAATGCTACTGCTTTAATTTTGAATCCTGATTTAAGTGTGCAGTCCAGTCCTTTTTCTTTCAAGAAAGTAAACATTTCTATCGTTCCACCAATCAGCAGTATCGCTGATCCCATAGCAGCTGCTCCTGAAAGAGTAAATCCGTCCCACCACTCATCGAACACATAGTATTCAATTGTGTCGTATATAAATGACAGCTCACTAGTTATTAATGCACAGAGTATCAGTTGATAGAAGGCGGGTCTTCCATCCTTAAAAAACTTATACTCACAATAAATGAGTGCAACCAGTTCTGCCAAACCGCTTACCGAGTATACGATTATTGCTAACAAATCCTCGTTCATTTGGTTATATAACTCCCATTATATACTATAACTATATATAGAATTATATCATTATTTTGTAATTTGTCTATGTCTTACATGTTGACATCTTCAATTTTCGCATTTAGAATACAAAATGTAATCAATTTTCAAAGGAGATTAGCAAGTTGCAGATTAAAAACGTAAGTCTAGATGGAACTTCATTTTTAAAAAATAGATTCTTTGCAATTTTTGGCCCGTCGACATTCTATATGATTGCCAACTATGTTGTGCTGCTCGCTGATACCCTTATCGTTGCTAATTTCGTCGGTTCTACCGCCGTATCAGCTATCAGTATTTTGTTGCCTTTAGTACAGCTCAGCATATCCCTTGCACAAGTTTCAGTTGTCGGAGCAGCTTGGCTATATGCCCGCCAAATTGGCAAGTTTAGAAAAGATGCAGCAAATCGTATTTTCGGTCAAGGCTTAATCGTTGTTGCCTTTATAGCAGTATTGCAACTCGCCATATTTACTTTCCTGAAAGATCCATACATTGACTATATGGGTATTTCGGATGCAGTAAGAGTAGAAGTTGAGAACTACTGGAAATATGAAAAGTTCATGCTGATTTTATATCCACTGAGTTCTCTTTTGATAGAAACAGTGCATTTTGATAGCGACCATTTGACAAGCACTTTGGCTAAATTTGTTCAAATTTGCTGCAGCACTTTCCTTTCTTTTGCTCTCGCTAGCAAAATGGGTACTGCTGGAGCAAGCCTGGGAAACTTTATTGGAATATCACTAGCGCTTCTGATTTGTCTCACTCATTTCTTCAAGAAATCAAACACACTTCACCCTGTATTGTTCTTCAATTGGAGAATGCTCAGAAAGACCGTTACACTGGCAAGTACAGATGCTATGCCTCACATTTGCTGGGCTTTGCTCAACTTATGTCTAAACAAAATGATACTCAGCCAGTATTCCGATGCATACCTTCCTGTTCTTGCAGTGTTGATTAACATCTTGGAAATCACTCTGATCTTTGACAGCGTGGTTGAAGATATGTCACCAATAGCAGAAATATATATGGGTGAGAAAAATTATATAGGCGAAAGGGAACTCGCCGAATACGGGCTTCGTGTTACGATTGTCGAAGGTTTTCTGGCGCTCGAACTATTATTCATACTTGCACCTATAGTGCCACCATTATACGGAATCTCATCTCCTGAAATCGCTAGCGTATGCGTAAGCGCGATAAGAATTCTATCATTATCATTGCCTTTCACTGCTATTATTTTCTTCTTTGCTGCGCAGTTCCGAATTGTTAGAAAAACAGGTATCTCGGTTCTCCTTTTATTTATCGCGCAGTTCGTTTCACCTATTTTCTTTGCCCTTGTCCTTTCCAACCGCTTCGGTTTCAAAGGTATTTGGTATTCGTTCATCATAGGCTATGTCGTAACTATAGTTTTGGCTATTTTGTACATACTGATAGTTTACGGCAAATCAAAGTTCCCGTGGTTATGCCCTGATAATGTTAATTCATACCTAAACATTTCTTTCATTTTGAGCAAGAAAACAGTTATTGAAGCGTGCGATTTGATCGATGCATTCCTTAAAGAAAACAATGTGCCCGAATCGATTCAGCATAAGGCTCGCAAGGTTTTTGAAGAAACTGGTATGCTTATCTTCAATGACAATAGGTTAAGCGAAAGCGTTGCCGAATTTACTATCGGTATTGAATCTAACGGGGTATACTTGATCACACGTGACACGGGCAAGCAAAGAGATATAACCCAAGAAGAGGGAGAGGTTGGAAAGCTTTTGAGCACAATAGAAGATAAGCATTATCTCACAAGCACTGGCTTCAACAGATACCTCTACAGATTGCCATATGAGGATTAGGTATAATCAATATTAATTGCAAAATAAGAGCACCGATGATTTCATCGGTGCTTTGTTGTTTATGTAGTTCTTTTGCCTCTTTAATGCTTTAATGCTAGGCGTTTGTCGCCTGTTAGCCGCACTATTATTTGCAAGCTTCCTCTACGGATTTTTCGCAGGACTGCATTGCAGAGATTGTCTTTTCTAAGAGTTGATCGAGTTCCCAACCGAGCTTAGCTGCGCCGTCTGCGATGACATCGCGGCTACAGCCTGCAGCAAACCTCTTATCCTTGAACCTTTTCTTTAAGCTCTTGAGCTCCATGCCCTCGCAAGATTTTTCTGGGCGCATCAAAGCGTAAGACCAGATAAGTCCTGTAAGTTCATCTGCCGCAAAGAGCACCTTCTCCATCTCGAGCACTGGCTCTACGTCTGAGCAAAGTCCGAATCCGTGAGCACATACTGCATGAATCATCTCTTCGGATGCGCCGCCTTCTTTGAGAAGCTCTGGTGCTTTCTTGCAGTGTTCTTCAGGCCAATTTTCAAAATCGATGTCATGTAAAAGGCCTACCTGTCCCCAGAATTCCTCTTCATCCGCATATCCGAGGTCCTTTGCGTACCATCTCATAACGCCTTCTACTGTAAGCGCATGACGGATGTGGAACGAGTCCTTGTTATATTTCTTTAAAAGTTCTAACGCTTGTTCTCTAGTGAGTGTTGATTTTAATGTAGCCATATCCTTATATTCCTTTCGTCTCTATATTCTAGTATGTCACCATGCCACAGTTTCCTATTGAAGCTTTCTTTCGGCAAGAACTGGTTCTTCCTTCTTAATTGCTGCTTGCTTAATAGCCTTGGCAATTTTTTTATTGTCACCGTTTATGATCGCCTCGCCGATGCTCTTCCTGTTTTTCTCCACTCCCAACATGTTCATAAACTTCTGTTTATCAACTTTTACATGCTGTCCCATTAAGAAGCCTTCTTGAAGGTTCGAAGTCATTTTGACCGATTCAGAGAAGCTTTTGCCACGCTTAAGTTCTGCATTAACAAGATCAGAAGCAAGCTTTCCCGTCATCAAACTGGAAATCGTCTTTTCCGTCAGCTTTTGTGGCGCAAGATTTGGATCGCCATCAATAAGCTTAATACCTGTTTCGAGGGTATCCATTGCGGCATCTATAAGCTTTGATGTGCCAAATTGCTTATCATAAAGCTCCATGTACCTTTCTTGACCGATTGAGTTATCACTTGCAATAGTTTCAAATAACTCATTAACCATCAGCCTAGAACTTAAATTCTTCATGAACTTATTAGCCACAAGGATGCCCCTGTTCTCCGGTTTTGCAAGCTTGTTAACACTGAATCCACCCATCTCGGAGACCTTCTCGTCGATGTAATCCAGGCAAGCTTGCTGAGCTGCAAAATTAGTTTTAGCCAAGTCTTTTTTGAACGCCTCAGCAGTCATATTCCCCATTTTGTACTTCAATGTTTCTAATGCAGACTCTTTGATAGCGGCTAGCTTTGTGTTATCTAGAATATCATCTATCGAATGACCTTTGCTTGCAAGCTCTGCAAATACAAGTGCATTCAGGTCTTCGCCGTTTCCACCATTAAGAACGACGCCTTGCTTGTCCTCTGGGATGTTAATATCGGGTGCTCCGTCATCCATAATGTGATCATCAAGGAAGAATTTATTGCTAGTTTTAAGTTCCACTTCGTTGAGAGCAAGTTTTATTTCGTTATAGTTCTTATTGTCTTGTGATAGTTTAGTGTTTACCCTTGCATTTTTTAGTGCTGTTACCGGGTCCTGAGCGAATTTTATAATGTCACTCAGCGTCAAATTATCAACAAAGGCCTTGACGTGTGGTATCTCTGCATATTTTTTCGGATAGTCTGCGCTTTCAGCAAGGCTACGATAATTTTTGAACGCTTTTTTGGACGTTCTGTCTTTATCCGCCGAACAACGTACAACTAATTCTCTATATGCAATTACCTTATTCAATTGCTCTTTTACTTTGCTAAAAGGTATTTGATTGTTCTTTAAGCCTTCGGCCATCTTGCTCAACTCGCTGATAGCATTATCGAATGCTTTCTGAGGTGCATATCGCGAATCTTTTTCAGTTAAGATGTCCTTTTCAGGATGACGAGCAAAATACTCCTTTACGACATTGTACATCGTCTCCTTACGAGCTGCTTGTCCTTTTCTTGTGGCGTATACGCTGTCTAAGAAGTTCGTTGCTTCCTGCATATTCTTAATCTCAAAGAGCACATCATGTTCATCCAAAACATAGAGACCATCAGCCAAATCATGGACTCCTGTTCCTCTATATTTGTCACCTGTTGATCCTAAAACATAGCCTCTCTTGTGCTTTTGGCTATCTATATCGAACAGGCCCATATTGTGAGACATGCCTGTGAGTATTACTTTATTGGCTCCCACTACAGTCTGAGGGTCAAACGCATGACTATGGTTCGAATATATTCCGTAATATACGATAGAGTCGTTCTTATTTTCTGGAACAGAATTCAATCCTTGTCCAGTCTTGCCGTTCAAAAGCTGAATGTTCTTAGCATTGTGGTCCACCAGCGCGTGATTAGCATATGAACCGATTCCAGGAACCGGATCGTAAAGCTGTACTTCAAACTTAACCCTATTCTTCAGTTTAGGATATTTTTCTTGAACCAGCTTATTGATTATAGTTGCAGCCTCATTACATGCACAGCCCCCACGGCTATGTCCTTTCATGCTAAAGATGATTGGATCGTTGCTATCTTCTGGAATAGAATCGAGCCATTTGCGCGCCTCTTGTTCCGCATAGCTTTTAAGATTTTCTATGCTATACTTGCCTATATTACGCTCTCCACCGCCATCATCGCCTCCCATTAATGAGCCAAGTGGACCCGACAAATTAAGTGTTCCACGACGCTTATCAGCACTCATTTTTTTGCGGATGCCGCTTATTGGAGAGTACTTACTGTTAGGGTCTGAATCATAGAGTACGCCACCATCTCCTAAGTACATAAAGCGTCCGTATTCCTTGGTAAGAATATCATTTAACTCTTTGCCGCTTATCTCTTCGCCCTCATAGATTCTGTCAGTGGCAGTATACTTTTTGAACACGTCAAGCTGAAGCTGTCCATATAGGTTTTCAGCTTCTTTTCTTTCTGCAGGGTCTATTTGCTCGTCAGGAACAATCTCCATTAACTGGTTGTATCCTGAGAAGCCCTTGTAAAGTTTTGGCCACTGGTTAATTCCAGAACCCGCAAAGTTCATCTTAAAGACGTAATCTTTTGGCGCTTCGGGCTCTTCATTAAGTTCAAGGTTTGGCCCTTTTACTTTATATTTGCTTGAATAAACCCTGTGTACATCTGTCCTTGATTCAGGCGACGTGATGTATTCATAGCTCACTGATGTCTCTGATTTCAAGTGTTTTGATACGTCAGGAACAGTACCGACTTCGTTCGAATACTGACCAAACTTTTCAAATAGGTTTCCGGTTAGATTAACCACTCTTTTTTTAGGCTTTTTAGGCATGTTTCGTTTCCTTTTAGGTTATACTTTCTAGTTCCTATATCTTTAGGGTTATTTTCTAGTTCTCATACCATACTTACCTTGAGTAAGTTCTGTTTCTTCTACGAGGTTACCGTCCTTGTCATAAACCTTTGCTACGGCTTTATAGAAGTACTTCTTGCCAGCCTGTGCTGCTGTGTTTAAGTACCAAGGCTCTTCTTTGTTTATAACCTTTGTGATCTTGTAGTCTTCTGCAGCTGGAACTGTGTTAGATTCAGCTCTATAGAAATCATAGAGTACCTTGAAGCCAGAAGCCTTAAGTCTATTGATTGCTGGGCTGTCAGACATAGTTACCATAATTCCGCGAGCCTGGTTTTCAGTTCTTACAACAGGAACCATCTCAGTAACTAAAGCTTTAGCTTGCTCTACTGTGATTGGTGTTCCAATCGGCTTTTCCTCTTCAGTTTGCTTTTTCTCAGCTAACTTAGCATCGATTTCAGCCTGAAGTTTCTGAGCTTCTGCAAGGATCTCACGATACTTCTCTACATCATAAACGAAGTAGCCAATGGATGGAGCTTGTGGCTCTGTGCCAGGGATTGCTTGAATTATATTAGCATAAGTGCTCCAGTTTGCTGCTGACTTATATGCCTCTACTGCTTCATATGGAACATAGATTGTAGCGAGGCTTGTGCAGCCATCGAATATATTAGTTCCAAGAGCTGGCGGCGTTGTCGCCAGGCATGTTACAGTTGTAAGGCTTGTACATTCTTTAAAAGCACAATCTATAATGCTTGCAACGCTTGCTGGAATTGTTACATTTGTGAGAGCAGTACAGTCTTTGAAAGCCGCATCGCAAATGCTAGTAATGCCTTCACTAATCTGTACGCTTGAAATGCTACTTTTGTAACCATTCCAAGGTCGGTCTTCATCGAAAGGTCCAAGTTGCTTCATCGCGCCATTGCCTTCGATGTGGAGGGTGTATGTTTTTGGATTTGCAGCTGGTGTATTTTCTACAAGCCACGCATTGACATTGCTTGGAGTAGTAGCACCTATTTGCCATGGATTAAGGTAAGTGCCTTCTGCCGTTGTTGTAATCTTGCTTGCATAAGTGCTCCAGCCAGCAGCTGACTTATATGCAGCTACTGATTCCGCTGGAACGTAGATTGTTGATAATGCGTTGCAATTCGTAAAAGCAGACGGATTAAGTATTGGTGGTGTTATTGCTAAACATGTTACAGTTGCAAGATTTGTACATCCATCAAACGCAGACCCCATTATATTACTTACGCTCGCTGGAATAGTAATTTTTGCGAGTTTACTGCAGCTACCAAAAGCCAGAAGGCCGATGGTCTCAAGCTGAGAGCAAGATTCAAGGTTTACAAATTCAAGATTTGTACAGTTACTAAATACAGAACCTTCAATATTTTTGAGCTGCGAGTCAGGTTCAAATTCTACATTTGTGAGTGATGTGCAATTATTAAACGCATTATCTCCAATGGATGTAACTCTTTTTGGAATTTTTATTTCTGAGAGAGCTTTGCAATAATTAAACGCAAACCCGCCAATTGATTCCACACTTGCCGGAATTGCTATTTGAGTTAAACCACAATTGTTAAATGCCGCCCAACCAATTTGTTTAAGCTGTGAGTCAGATGCAAAAGTTACAGTTGTAAGAGTTGAGCAAAAAGCAAATGCCTCTCCTTCTATAGCTGTAACTGTATAGTCAATTCCACTGCTTGTTACAGTTGCCGGAATAACGATATTTGCTTCAGTAGTAGTTTGTTTTTTATTTACTGCAACTTCACTTGCAGAAGTAATCTTGTAGTTAATACCTTCATATATGAATGATTCTTCATTCGCAAACGCCACTCCTGTAGCCAGTGGCAGCATAGCTATTATCATTACTATGCATAACCAGATTGTAAAAAATCTTTTCATATCGTCTTTCGCTCCTTGCCTAATTTACTTATTTTAATTGAAATTTAATATCACTTTATTATATTAGATTATATCGTTTAGGACTTTTCTTGTCCATCTTTTATGCTATTTCTTGCGCAAATCGCTGCAGCATTTGGCATACAATTGGCATACAATGGTATACATCACATCATATTGGCTTACAAATTGGCTTACGGCTTACGGAAAGATAGTAAGTCAAAATATAGCTTTTAATGGAGCAATTTTATTTGTTTTCCAAAAGCCATTCTGCTATATCTTTTACTATTATTCCTTCGATATCATACTCCGGATTTCTTGTGCGCGCTAACAAGATTTTACTATAGGAATCTTTGATATTCGCAAGTGGATCTAATTCGCGCTTTAAAGTACCTTCTTCTGCAATATTATCTGCTACCTGAATATATATCTTTTCATTCTGTTTTATCGCAACAAAATCAATTTCTTTTTTATACAGTGCGCCTGCATAAATATCATAACCTCGTCTAAGGAGTTCCAAAGCAACAATATTTTCTAGTACACGACCATAATCCATATTTCTTTTTCCAAGCAAAGCATACCGAAATGCATGATCGCTTAAGTAATATTTATCATGAGACGCTAAATACTTTTTGCCCTTAATATCATACTTTCTTACTTTATAAAAGGCATAGGCATTACATAAGTATTTTAAGTACGATGTCACTGTAGCATTGGATGCTGGAGTTTCGCTAGCGGTGACTACGGAAGTAATATTTCTAGCAGAAGTTATGTTAGAAATATTATCCATCAAAAAATCTGATACTTTTTCAATAAGAGTTGTCTTTCTTATTTTAAATTTTTGGGCGATATCTCTAAGTATTAACGTATTATATACATCCTTTAAATACTTTTCTTTTTGAGCTGCATCGCTATATAAGTAAGATCCCGACATTCCACCTTCTACTATATATTTATCCAATGCACTTTGCATTTCTGTGTAGCCGTAATACTTGCAAAATTCCGAAAATGAAAAAGGATACACTTCAATTCTGAATGTTCTTCCTGTAAATAAAGTTGCTAAATCACTACTTAAAAGAAAAGCATTTGATCCAGTAATATAAATGTCATATTTTTCTGATGAATGTAGACCAATAATAGCTTTTTCAAAACCGCAGCACATTTGTACTTCATCGATTAATACAATATTATCTTTGTCCGGCATATATTGTTCATTGATATAGTCATATAATGCATGATATTCCAGCAGTTTCTCATTTTCTGGTAATACAAGATTTAGATGAATTATATTTGCATCTTTATGGTTGTCCATTATATATTTGTGGAATGCTTCCATAAGTTTGGATTTTCCACTTCTCCTAATGCCAGTTATTACTTTTATATCGGGTGTTCCATAAACCCCTGCTAAGGTATTTATATATGATTCTCTTTCTATAAGCTTCATGGTAATTCCTCCACTTGCATTATATAATTGCTATTAAACAAAATCAATATTTTTTTAATTTTGTTTAATACGCTTCTGATTTATCTCACCATATTCGTCTACAAGCTCATGTCCGTAAGCGTTTGCAGAAGTCCTAAATCCTTGTGGTACTGAATCATCTAATTTGCTATCTTGGCAGTAATACATATAGCTTTCATAGAATTCTTCAATTGTTAGTGGCTTCTTAAAATTGACTTTTAAAATATCTTCAAAATCAATCATTATATCTTTCCTTTCGGTATACCTGTGAAATTAACTTCTAGATATTTTAGCGGGGGAAAATATATGAAAAGACCACTTGGAAAAGCATATTAAAAGAACCCCGAAAAAATCGAGGTTCTCTAAAGTTTGATATTAATGAGTTTCTTAGTGCGTCGCCAAAACTATTATCTAGTTCTGCAGCCGTACTTGCCTTGAGTGAGTTCTGTCTCTGCTACAAGCTCGCCGTTTTCATCGTAAACTTTTGCTACTGCTTTGTAGTAATACTTCTTGCCTTTCTTTGCGGCAGTGTTTAAGTACCAGCTGTCTACCTTATCTAAAATCTTTATAAAACTGTCTAACATTTTCGAGCCAATTTTCTCCTTCTGCGAACTTTATATTTCCAACCTTTCCAGCATTAACATCCTCGGCTGTGAACAAGCCCCATCTATTTCCCCAATCGCACATGTATTCTTTGCCATCTAGGAATAGATAGCTTACAATATGCCCTTCTGTATGAATTCCAATAGTATATATGCCTTCAATATTCATAAGCAAATTATATGCAGCAGCTTTACTTCCACAAGCACCAGACTTGTTAACGAGACAGCCATAAGCCGTATCGTCAACTATATACTTTATTCTCACACTCGGATTATCATAATCTTCGGGAAAATTGTCCCCCATAAAATACTCCGGTGTCTTAGCACCATATTTTTGCATATATTCCGAATAAACTTCTGCAATTTGTTTTTGATTCATTTCGGCCGCTATTTTTCCGCTTAAATGCAAATCATCGTGAATTTCTTTGGCAACATTATATGCTTCAACGATTTGAGTTGAAATATCTTGTGGACTAAGAGGGCTTTCAACCCCGGGTTTAAGCGCAATATAGTAGCGCCCATCAACTAAGCAGAACTCATGTTGTTGATTCAACATATGCCCCGCTATTTCCACCTTTATAGTGCTAATGTTTTGCAATGGTAGACTTCCATTGATACTGTTAGTCCATGCGAAGTTTCCCGTTGCTATGCAATAACAAACATTATCAATATGATCTTCCTCCGTCATTGGATACTCGTGCCATCGTAAGTTATACGCTCTAAGAAAATCATTGTAATCAGAAACTTTTGCTTCGATTTTCTTCTCTAGCTCCACAGGACGCTCGCAATATGTTTTATACGTTTCCCAGGCTATTTTTAAAGACTTCTTGTCTGCATATCCCTCTCCTGTTATTGGGTCAATAGGCATACCGCTTTTATCTACAGCAAGTAGCGTAAGACAATTTGAACCTCTATTATCAAATGCCTTTTGAATAAGCTCTGACTTTAGCATTACACTAAATCCATCTTTAAGGTTTTGAAGGTTAAGCGAGGATTTAATATAGCGATCATCAAGATTGCTATATAAAACGCTAAAACTAATATCGTCTCTATAATTGTCGCAATTTTTTGCTGTCAAGATATACTTTTCGCAGTCATTTACTACGCCCTGATATTCCAACTCAAATGAGATTCTTTCCTCATAAATAGATGCTGTTTCGCCATATGGGTTGCCTTCGATTGGTTTTAATTCACCATCAGCTATAACTTTGTTTTCATCGCTTGAGGTTGTGCCATCCCCACACGCAAACATCGCAAAGCACATTGCAAGTATTAATAATAAACTGATAATCTTTTTCATATGGTTCATATGTTTCATAAGGCTAACTCCTTGAATAAAGTGGCAATATTTGTGTGTTAATTATAGCACTTTTCATATTAAACAAAAAGACCGCCTAGAAATAATAATTCTAAGCGGCCTTTGTCATATATCTTTGTATTTCTTCTCTAGTCAAATTGGGTAAAAGTTGGGTAAAATCAGCCCATCTTTCACATAAACTCCTTGTGCCGCAAGGGTTTTTTACTCTACGGGCTTCATTGTCGGGAAACTATTTGTTGAATCTTCGTAAGTCATTAAAAACCTCCAAAACCCTTTGTTTTCAATAGTTCTTGTAAATCGCTTTTAATGTAATTGTTTATAACTCTACGCAAATCTTGTTCCAATTGGTCTACAAATTGGTCTACGTGGTCCACTAGTGGTCTACAAACTTGCGTAATAAGCTTCGAGCTGTTTCATTGACTCAGTCTTCATTTCTTTGGTACAATCAGCATAGATATTTAATGTGGTAGAAATATCTGCATGACCAAGGGTATCCTGAATGAACTTAGGATTAAGCCCTGCTTCGCACATACGTGTGGTAAATGTATGACGAAGACTATGACAACTGAAGTGCGGCAGCAATACCGGATTGTCTTCTATTGAAGCATTCATAAGAACCTCATCATTGCAATCTCTGATGATTCTTACGAGTGCTTTATTTAATGTTCCGTTATGCTGACACTCGCCGAAGCGGTTAATGAAGATAAAGTCTGTATAACCATCTACTACGGAATTGCATCTCATATGCATTTTCTCTTGAAACTCTTTTTCTTCGATGAATGCTGCTTTTACTTCTGCAGACATCGGAATTTTTCTTTTGCCTGCAACCGTCTTTGTGGAATTTACTCCAAAGAAGCATCCGGCCTTAAGAGCATGTGCATAGTAGACTAACGTATGATTGACATCAATAATCCCTTCTTCAAGATCTATATCCTGCCATCTGAGCCCTGTACATTCTCCGACTCTCATTCCGGTTTTATCCATAACTAAGAATATCGGATACCAGTGTCTGTACTGAACTGAGTTTTTCAGATACTCAAGAAACAATTTCTCTTCAGGTGCAGTTAATGCCATACGCCTTTCAGAATCAATTGTATGGGATCTTTTGAATTCTCTCATTACATTATCAGATGGATTATTACGGAGCATATCATCATCTACTGCAAGCTGCAGAACCTGATGAAGAACCGTGTGAATTCCGTCAATGGTTGATGTCCGAAGATGATGACTGTCTTTAAGGTAGTTGTAAAAAACTTTTACATCGCTTTTCTTAACCTTGCTGATAATCATATTCCCGAACTTTGAAGGGCGAACATACATATTGTACATGTATTTGTAATTCAAAAATGTATTGTTCTTAAGACCGCGTTTTAATTCGCACCAACGATCAAAAGTTTCGTTTACGGTGATATACATCCCATCACTATTAATACCTTCAATATTGTTGAGTGTGATCTGATCTTCTTTTTCCCTCAGCTCTTTTAAGGTCTTAGCATAAATGCTATGACGCTTTCCATTGGCATCGGTCCATCTGTATCTATACAGATCTTTTTCTTTAACTTGAAGCTCGCCCGTCTTAAGGACGGCTCTGTCTTTATCGCGCCTTTTTTCTGCCATGTCATTTCCTTTCTGAAAAAAGGCACTTCATTGGTTTGTATTATACCAAATGAGTGCCTTCGCTTCAATTCATATTGAATAACTACCTTCAAGGAATTCGTTTAATTTCCGACGTTTCAGAAGCCTTTTATTGCCATTCCAGACAACGAAATCACAATCCTTTGCATTGCTCATTCTTCGGAGCTTATTAATTCCGATTCCGGTAACAGCTGCAGCTTCTTCCAGAGTTAAAAACTCCTTTTCCCATACTGGCACTTCCGTCATGCTGTTCTCCTTCTCTTTATATCCTCATTTTCGTTTATTACATAGCTTTGAAATATGGTCATCTTGCTGTCATTAATCATAAATCTTCCGGGCATATCCTTCGGGATCTGATCTGCTGCATCTGAGCAATCAAGTACAATTTGTGATAATACCTGGTCGCAGGATCCGCAGATTTTACACTGACAATTATTCTTTATCTGCCCCGGTATGATATTTGAATCCGGTCTTTGCGTTGCAAGTATCAGATGTATTCCAAAGGCTCTTCCTTGCCTTGCTATGGTTGATAAATAGCCCTCAATCTGATTGACCTTATCCTTTTGCTCTTTAGATAAACCTCTTGTATCCAATACCTCTGCTATTTCATCACAGGCGAATATTATTCTTTTCAGATGATCCCCCGTTCCGGCATTATGCGATGATATATTCGGATAACCTGAAGCTTTTAGAATGTACTTTCTTTTGTTTAACTCACCGACAAGTTCTGCAAGTATTTCTATCAGCCTGTCTTCATCAAAACACATCGTGCAGTTTTCATGCCATATATGCGGAAAATCTACACCACCCTTAAAGTCTGATATTATAACCTGAGCATCTTTGTTTATTGCCTGCATTAAAAGAAGCTTTAATAAAACAGACTTCCCGCTTCCTGTAGCTCCTCCGATTAAAACCATCGGAATCTTGTTAAGATTAATCTTTAGCGGTAATGAATCCGGGCCTATACCGGCGATAAGTGTAAAGTCTTCACTTGATAATAATGGATCTTCCCATTCGATGTATTTCGGCAGATCTCCTTTTGCATCTACAAACTTTACTTCGATATATCGTTTTCCGTTAACCATTGAAATGCTGATTATGGTTATATCAAGCCCGGCTTCGATATATTCTTTCTTATCATTCCACTCTGATATTGGTACGGCATTGGAATCAAAGGTATATATCTTTATCCTGCTGTTCTTCGGATCTGTCTTTGTACTTACTAAGTATGGAGCTTCTCCGACACTGTTTATAAATCCTGCACGAATGAATCTTATTTCTGCCTTATTTGCTTCAATTGGTTTTCCTATCCGATATAGCATTCCAAAATCTATAAACATAAATAGCAAAAATACCGAAAGGCACCATATAGGCCTTGTTATTTCATCAATTACATCCGTGCAGCTTTTAGACCATATAAGAAGGTTTACTGTCGCTATCATTTCTAATGCAAATATCATAAAGATAAAAATGATTATTATCGGCTTTTGTATTACCTTCTTAAATCCTATCCATGTGTATGTCAGGAAGTATGAAAGGCCATCCTTTTCTTTAACAATCGATCTGTCCTTGACAACCATCCCATTCATCCCTCCAGCTTGGTGATCCGCGATCTATTACGCTTCCATCTTCTCTGAACTCCAGTACCTTATGAATTCTTCTGAGGAATGCCTTCCACTGAAAAGGCTTCTCTTTCTGAATCCTTTCGTATTGTTCTTCCAGGCTTAGATTGGAAGTGATATACACGGTCTTAAAACAAGCGACCTTATCCGAATATCTTGCAGGCAGGTTTATCGGATAAATGTCTAAATAGTTAAGCATACTTTCAATTTCAACTTGTCCATGGAATTCTTCAAAAACCAAAACAGGCTGCATATTGTAAGAATCAAAATTTACAGTTCCATCTTTTTTATAATTTGTAATTCTGCAAATATCGGTTCCATCGTGCTTTTCAAAAATCATTCTTGTTTTCCCTGTACCCGGAGCGCCATATATGTATGTAACATCTAAATCCCTGTTTTCCCTTGCATACTTTTCAACCATTATGCTGTATCTTATTACGTCCATATCCTTTATCTTAAAGGCATAGCTTGGATCTATTTTTATGATTTCAAAATTGGTTAAGCCCTGCTCTATGAGAGAAACTATTTTTTCATATCTGTTCTGACCTCTTCCGAAGACAGTTATTTCGCCTTCTTCTTCAAAGGTCTCCGGAATTGATGTTGTGGCTTTTTCCGAGTCTTTATATTTTCCTTCTTTTCTTACATAATCTCTGCACTGCTGAGGAGTACCGAGCGCTTTATCAATATGTGCTATTGACGGGAATCTGCTTTTTACTGTTTTGAATCTGCAATTGTTTTCCGTTTCCAAATACAGATGTGTATGCAGCATACCCTTATCAGTCTTTTCATCTTCCATGCAAAAGTACTTCAAAGTAAACTGGCTTAGGCATTCTCGGATGTTCTCATGTGTTATACCATGTACATCGATATTGTCGAATGTAAGTAGCCAACGTTTACATTGCTGATTATCTTCCATGTAAGAATTCTCCTTTTATTGTGCGACGTGCGACTTAATCGCGCTAAAGGGTAATACTAACCTTTAGCGCGGGCAGCCTTACGGCTCTGGTGCTAAACAATATCTTTTAAGGATATTGTTCTTAACGCACACATAGCCAACGGCTGCCCTATGCTGCGCCTTTCTTACCGATTATCTCGATAGAAGTAGCCTTTGCACTGAAGGCAAAATCCCTGCCACTCTGATAAACAGTAGCTTCAAGGCCGGCGAACTTGCATTCGGAATATCCTTCTACATGATCTACCACAGGATCACCCGGAATGCGTACGCCAATTTTCTCGAAATTCTTTTCCGGAAGCGTAACAGTATAACGGTATCCTTCAAGATGATCTGTCTTGTTGCCATCCTTGTACTCATACACCGGAGCAACATCTACAAGCCAAAATTTTCTGCCGAATGTCTTATCAACATCCACCTTAATGTCTGAAAGTTTCATTTTGAAAATCCTCCCTTCTTTCAGAAAAAAGTAACTGCGATGAATTGATTTACATCGCAGCTACATTTTCCTATGAAAGTCTACTTTCGTCTTGGGCACTTTGCCCAAAACTTTTACTTCGCATTCTTTATAACGAAGTTACTTTCGCTAATATAATTCCAGAAAAGAAATAAGTTCTTCGTCTGAAATATGTACGAACCTGCGAATTTCTGCAAGGGTGTGAATCTGCGTAAGTTTACGCTGCCCCTTATAGATCTTATAAAAAGTACTCACATCGATCCCGGCTTCAATGGCAAACTGAGATATACTAAGTCCTGATATCTCTACCAACTTGATGATTGCATCCTGAGGATCTTTACATTTCGCAAGTCTGTTATCTCCTGTATTATTTGTTTTGTGTCCGTTAGCTTTCGATTCTGAATAAAGACTCACTCAGAATCCCTGCGACTGAACCGGAGGCTGCAAATGAAAAACAAATAGTCCATAGGCATTCTCCCTTCAATCTGATAACGATAAATTTTTACTACAAGCAATAACGAATAGGTCTGCATTCCGTAGAAGTAACTTCTACAAAATCAGCAGTTCCGGCCTTGCAAGCAGCTATCGAATCTTAATCTCCTGTAATAAAAAAGCATAGGTCAAAACCTATACTTTATCTGTGTTTATGCTATTTTAGGCAACACTAAAATAGGTGTATAAAATCTCCTTTACTTTACGATCCTAACTTGGCAGATAGTTGGATCGCTTTTTTAATATGGCATAATGCCAAAAATCTCCTGTATCTAATATGTATAGTATAGCATATCAAGATATCCTTGCAAAGAAAAACGCCGAAACGCTTTAGAATTCCGGCATTTTTATCATTTTGTATATGCTATCATATACACTTCTATTTATCTGCAAAGAAGTTTTCTGCGATTACACGTTCCTTCTTTGTCAGACTTTCTATAACGACGTTCAGCTTTTCTCGGTCAAGATACGGCAAAATGTTCTGCACCGCATTCATATCTTTTTCGCTCTTCTTGCCGCGGCTTTCATTGATTACAACTTTGTGTACAGCATAAGCTTCCGGTGTTGGAACCGTAATATTCATATCAAACAGTGGCACCGTTATAGTATGCTGCTTCAGCATTCCTACGTGATGCAAAGCCTGGGCATTAACTCCAAGATTAGTTTTAATAACGGGATCTACGCCGGAACCTTTCTGCTCAATCAAGAATTCTATCTCCATAAGATCCGGAGTGTAGATCTTTGTTGTTTCGTTCATAACATCATAATCTACAGTGTATCCGTTTTCCTGAGCTATCGTGCTTAGGTTTACTTTCTCTGTCGGCTTTCTCATGTTCTTTACAAGAAAGTCTATATCCAGAGTTCTTATCATAGCAGAATAGTCAGGAAGAACTCCGCCCTGGGCATAGATGTATTCGCACCAACTGCCTATTACGATTACATGCTCCAGAAGATCATTATCGTGCAAAAGCTTTATGAACTTCCAAAACGCCTGATAATTCATTTCTTCCATTTACTATTTCACCACCTTCTGAATTTTCTTAAGCTGCGAATCAATTTCGCGAAGTGATTTTTTAAGGCTTCTGCGTCTGTCGATTTTCTTTGAAAGATCATCTACATCTGCTGCATTAACATACTTGCTGACAACCTTATCGCCTTCACGATGTTGAAGATAATAGCAACAGGAACCATGAATCATCTTCTTTGATAAACAGCCTTGTGGTAATTCATTATATTCAGACTGCATCCGGGATTGCATCCGAAGCAGCCTATCTTTTTCCTCAATTAATACTTCATCTAATACTGCCATATCTACACCCTACTTTTCTTAATATTTGTATTTTGTGGGTTGTAAGTATATTAACATTTTTCAACCCACTTGTCAAATATTTTTAATTTTGTAGGTTGTAATAATTTGGCCCATAAATAGCAACATCCCGCATGGTACGCATTGTTAAGAGGCGCGCGGGAGTCTTTAGCAAGTTTTATAATATATCAAATTTTATAAAATACAATAGTTTAATTAAACAGTCCCTCTTTCAAGCTTCTCAGCCATTTCAATTGCGGCCTTCTTAATTGTTGCCAACGAATCATTTTTATCCGTCTTTGTCATGGTTTTATTTATCATATCAAAGACATAAAAATCATCCCACGCATCAATATAAACTATATCAAAGATTTTTTCATATACTTCCGCAATGCGCAACACATTCCGGAATATCTGATCTATCTCATATTCTTCGTAATAACCGCCATTATGGATAAGCACATACAGTGCAAAGGAACTGCAGTTTTGATATCCGCCTTCATTCAGAAGCTTATACTTTTTCTCAATGGCGTCAGTGATTAAGTCCACTCCTTCCCGATCCATTCCATATGAACAACCAATAATTTTATCAGTTGGAACTCCGCCAATCTTGCCATACAAAAGTAATCTCGTGCCATCAGAACAAAAACTCAATATTCGATTTTTATCTATTTCTTTAGCATTCTTTTTTAATAAATGCTTGGAAAAGAAAGAATCCTTTTCTGCATCAAGAGGATGAATAGCTCTCGTTACTTCCACACCAATGCTGCCATCATCAGAAATAAAATCCGGACGTTCACTTTTTATTAAATTATCATACTTGTCCGGGAATATATAACCCAACGTTACCTTTGCTAAACATTCATAATAATTTCCGGAAAAGTTGTGGGATTTATTTGCAGGGAACGGCATATTGATTTCCTCTTTACATTTGACAGGAATTATTCATCAAGATATTTAATGAAATCTTTTAATGGCTTATTATCTTTTGTCCGCCAATAGCGTTTCCCATTAACTGCACCACCTCGTACGATTTCGCCCGCAGTAGAAGGTGAACCCAACTCAATATTTTTTATAACCACATCATTTTTGATAAGCTCAGCATACTTTTTTCTAAGATGTTTAATGTGAGGCTCGTTGGAATAAATTTTTGGATCTATAACTGACCCTTCCAAAAGTATATATGTATTCCCATTTTCTACCCGCATCTTTCCATTACATATTCCGTTATCCAAATAGAAGATTTCATCAGTCTCAACAATATACTTGCCTTTATATTCCGGAGATTTCTTTGCTTCTTCCGAATCGTCTTCGTCCGGGGCATCAATTTCAGCATCGCCAATTAATCCAGCTAAATCTTTTAAATATTCTAATGCTTTATCTGGTTTAATATTAAAGAACTCTCTGCTTGGATTAATTCTTTTATCAGCTAACTCTGTAAGCATCTTATGAATATTCTTTTCAAGCTCATCATACTTTGAAGTCTTAACAGTTGCATAGATTTCATAAGGCAGAGGGATGGCTGTGTTATATAATTCTTTGGAGCGGATATCCACAGGTCTTGAAGATTTCCCTATTTTCACCCAATCCTCTCTAAAGCTTGGATTTGTTAATATGTATACATATCCTTTTTCTTTTTTCATGGTGGCCACCTATTTCTTTCCGTACTCTTTCCTGTCTTCCGCAACCATTAATAATTCTTCGTTGTTAGAAAAATTATAAGTTACAACATTATTGGAAGAACGGAATAGTTTGTTGAATATGCCATTTTCCATGTCCTTAATATTGTATAAGTTTTCTAAAACATTAAATGTTTCTTCCAAATTTCTTCTTGCACTAACCCAACCTGCACCATCTGTAATCCATACAAATTTGAAGCCTTTAATTCCAGAAGATTCCTCAGTAATCATTTTATAGCTTCTTGCCGTCTCATTTAATTTTGATCCTCCGCCTGTATAAAAATTGGTTTCGATTACATAAATCGCATCTTTAGTTTTTACGACAAAATCCCATCTTTTTGTTGAAGTACCTTCTGCAGATATTTTTGAAAGATCGATATTCCACTTTCTTTCTATTTCAGTTAAATACATCTCTTTATAATACTCAACATTTGACTTCTTTAAAAAACTCTCAACAAGGTCTTCCATTTGATGTCCGCCGCGGTTTTTCCTTCCGTTTGAACCTAAACCCACCTCGACTCCAGTTACATAGTCAAACAAATTGCTAATGATATGATTCTGTAGCATATCGAACAATCCTGTTTTATGCATAAAATACTTATACTGCTCAATGCTTTGTGTTTTACAATCAAACCTATAATTTACTGCGCCGCTATCGTCTTGGCAAAATATTTCACTACTTCTTACAGCTAACAAAATTGGAATAGCTTTAAGACAGTTTGGATAACTCTTTATAATGTCATCAAATTCTGCTTCTATGTTTTTCGAACCTATCAGCGCATTCAAGATGTTAATCTCAACTTTTAACTCATTCGCGTTCTCATACACTTTATCAAAATCTGTATAATAATCGTACCCATTTATCGATTCTCTAAATGTTGAAAGCCATTCATTAAAGTTTCTCATTATGCGATCCTTTCCTATTTTTAGAAGACACCTTTGCCGCCATTATCCTCTTTTCAGATAGCTCTATATACTTTTGCTCCGTATCAATCCCAACAAAACTTCTATTATTCCGTATTGCCACTACCCCCGTAGTCCCCGAACCGCAAAACGGATCTAACACTTTGTATCCATCCTGTGTAGTTGCAAGAATTATTCTTTCAAGGATGTATTCAGGCTTTTGCGTTGGATGCTTGCCAAATCGTTTTTCTTTTTGTGGAGTAAGAGGACCACTCCACACATCTTTCATTTGTTTTCCCCCATTCATTTCTTTCATCAATTTGTAATCGAAATAGTATTTCTTTTTATTTTTTACTGCCCAAATTATCGTTTCTGTAGAATGAGTAAAACACTTGCACGCCAAATTTGGAGGGGGATTTAATTTTTGCCAGGTAATATTATTTACAATAGTGAACCCTTCTTGCTGCAATGCCATTCCAATTGAGTAGATATTATGAAATGTTCCAGAAATAAAAATGGAACCTGTTTCTTTCAACAATCTATAACACTGCCGTATCCATTCCCGATTAAATTCGTGGACCTCTTCTACGGTTCTTGCAATGTCCCAATCGCCTTTTTTCACAGATACCATTTTTCCACCTTGACATGTTATTCCGTCTTTTGTAGATAAAAAATAAGGTGGATCTGCAAAAACAAGATCTATTGAGCCAGGCTTCATTTTTGACATTTTTTTAATACAATCTTCTTTATAAAGCTTATATGTCATAATTATAAATTAAAACCTCTTTGCCTTTTCTTGAATCAGCATTACGGTTAATCATTCTTTTTACATCTAATTCTTTTATTGAATAATTCTTATACAACTCTCTAACCAATGGAACATCGTTATTTGATAACAAAACCTTAACACCTTTATGATCAAGCCTTTCAAACAAAGCTGCCAACCTCTTATGGTCATTTATTGTGAATCCTTCTTTTGTATAATCTGTAAAAGATGCGGTTATGCTTTCTGGAACGTATGGACTATCAAAATAAACAAAATCGCCAGATTGAACATTTTCACAAACATCTTCAAAGTCTCCGCAAAGTATTTCAATTTCATTATCATTGAAATACTTTGAAATCTCTATGATATTATCTTGATCAATAGACATACCTTTCTTACGATTATTAAATGGAACATTAAAAAGTCCTTTAGCATTAACTCTATATAAGCCATTAAAACAATGCTTATTAAGCCATATCATCAATGCTGCACACTCTGTATCAATTTCATTATTCTGTATTTTCGTATTATAGCGTTCTCTTACTTCATAATAATACTCGCTATTTGCTTCTTTTGAATCGTACTTATTCACATCAGCTATTAGTTCCAATGGATTACTTTTTATTTGTAGGTACAAATTAATTAACTGTTCATTACAATCGTTAATTATTGCCCGTTTAGGACACACTGAAAATAACAACGCACCGCCACCTATAAATGGCTCAAAATAATTTAAGTATTCATTTGGCATTAATGCCTGGATGGCGTCTAATAATTGCGATTTACCACCGGCCCATTTTAATACTGGTTTCATTAACTAATCCCTATAATAAATAAGGGCCCGACATTCCTGCCGAGCCCGTTTTCTGAAGTGCCTTTTCTCTGTAAAATCTTATACTTACATCGATTGGTCTACATTTGGTCTACAAGGACTACAAAATCCTGTTCTTTTCGGCATAATAACCTTGAATTTTCAACGGTTTCCGACCTTCTCCCTATTCAATTGGCTTCATTGTCGGGAAGAGGATTACGTCTCTTATGGAAGCGCTGTTCGTGAGGAGCATTACGGTACGATCGATGCCTATTCCGAGGCCGCCTGTTGGTGGCATACCATATTCAAGGGCATTGACAAAGTCATAGTCTACCTGGCACTTAGCCTCTGGCTCGATCTTCTTTCTCTCTGCTACCTGACGCTCGAATCTGCCTCTTTGGTCGATTGGGTCGTTAAGTTCAGAGAATGCGTTACCGAACTCTGTGCAGTTAATGAAGAATTCGAATCTCTCTGTGAATGCAGGGTTTTCTGGGCAACGCTTTGCAAGTGGAGAAATCTCTACTGGGTATTCATAGATGAAAGTAGGCTGAACTAACTTGTCTTCTACGAATGCATCAAAGAATTCTGGAAGGATGGAGCCCTTTGTAGGTGTTCCTTCTGGGAGGTCAACTTTGTACTGCTTTGCGAGTGCGATTGCTTCTTCGTCTGTCTTTACCTGGGAGAAGTCAACTCCGCTGTACTTCTTTACGGCTTCTGTCATAGTCATACGAGTCCAGTTGTCGAGGTCAATTTCTGTGCCTTGGTAGTCGATTTTACGAGTTCCGCAAACCTTGTCTGCGAGACGTTTGAATAATTCTTCTGTGAGATCCATCATGCCGTGGAAATCAGTGAATGCCTGATAAAGCTCGATGGATGTGAATTCTGGGTTGTGCTTAGGGTCCATACCCTCATTACGGAAGATACGACCGATTTCATACACTCTATCGATGCCGCCTACGATTAAGCGCTTCAGATAGAGTTCTGTTTCGATACGGAGAACCATATCCATATCGAGTGTATTGTGATGAGTGAGGAAAGGTCTAGCGGAAGCACCAATTTCGAATGGTGTCAAAATAGGTGTTTCTACTTCGAGGTAGCCCTTTTCATTCAAATAGTTTCTGATTTCACTCAAAATCATACTACGCTTGATGAATGTGTCCTTAACTTCTGGGTTTACGATTAGGTCTACATATCTTTGGCGATATCTAGTCTCTAAGTCTGTTAAGCCGTGGAACTTCTCTGGAAGTGGGTTAAGGCTCTTGGAAAGGAGCTTTAATTCTGTGGCTCTAATGGAGAGTTCGCCTGTTCTAGTTCTAAATACATCGCCTGTGATGCCTACAACATCGCCGATGTCGAGTTTCTTGAATCCTGCGTAAACTTCTTCGCCTAAATTATCGCGAGTAAGGTAGAGCTGGATGTCGCCCTTGTAATCTCTTAAATTAGCAAAGCTTGCCTTGCCCATTACACGTTTGGACATAAGACGACCTGCTACAGCTACTGTCTTTCCTGCATCCTGCTCGTTTTCGAGATCTTTGAACTCTTCCTTGAGATCTACGGAGTATGCAGTCTGTTCAAACTTTGTAATTACATAAGGGTTCTGACCAGCTTCCTGGAGTCCCTTTAACTTGTCGCGTCTGATCTGGCTCTGTTCGGAAAGTTGCTCTTGTGTGAGAACCGCCTCAGCTACCATCTTTTCTTCACTCATTTTATTTCCTCTCTTATTTCTAGACTGATTTTCTATGCTTATCTAGAAATTCCTGTGATTTGATAATGGAATGTTCCGTTTGGAACTTCGATTTCAACTTTTTCTTTATTCTTCTTACCGATTAAAGCTTGTCCTACTAATGATTCGTTGGAAATCTTGCCAGCGAAAGGATCTGCTTCGGAAGAACCTACGATTAAGTACTCATAAACTTCGCCTGAGTCGAGATCCTTAATCTTAACTTTGGAGCCAACGCCTACGAAGTCTTTATTTTCGTTTTCTTCTACGACCTTAGCGCCCTTCATCATGTTTTCGAGCTTAAAGATTCTCTCTTCGAGTTCTGCTTGCTCGTTCTTTGCTGCGTCATATTCAGCGTTTTCTGATAAGTCGCCGTATGAGATGGCTTCTTTTAATCTTTCAGAAACTTCTTTTCTTCTTACTGATACTAATTCTTCGTATTCAGCAACAATTTTGTCATAACCTTCTTTGGTTAAAATATATTCTTCAGCCATTTTAGTTCCTCCCTTTATTTAATGTACTTGATATGTACGTTTGGACTGTTTGTTAAAAAAATCATCGTTTTGTAGTTAACGCCAAAGCTCAACGTGTCGCCAACCTTGAGATCTCTCTTTGCATTTTCTATATCAATAACCGTGTGATCCGATGATGAACCTACGAGTTCGATTCCCTCATCCAATGGAATGAGTTGATCCATATATGCATAGTCGGCATTGCCGAGCGCTAAAATCGCACGCTTCCTGATGCCACGGTCTTTGAAATCTGGTGTGTGTCCGAATGCATCTACAGAATACTGACCGATTGGCTTTGATGGCTTATTCTTAAGCTCTACGATCTCGGCTTTCACCACGAAAACATCTTTGTGAAGTTCGCTGGTATCGTAGCCGTAAACCTTGCCTAAGTCTTCGGCGTTCAAAAGGTTTTCGCCTATTCTCAGCATATTGACACGCACTGGCATATCTTTATCCCAAACTCTCATGAGTGAGGATGAAGCGCCTCCGGAGATGTATTCCAGTTTGCGGCCTATTTTCGCTTCGATAAGCTCTGCAGCATCTACGAGCTCCTGGATTTTATCGCGAGTAGCGACTACCGCTCCTACACAACCTACATTTAAGCCAACTCCCAAGAGGTGAACGTTTTTAAGTTCGCGCTCTATTGTGAGTGCAACCTCGGCTGCCTCTTCTTTATCCCAGTAGCCCTCTCTCAGGTCTCCAACATCAATCATCATGAGGACATCGTAAACCTTGTTGAGCTTTTTTGCGGCTTCGTTCATGGCCTTGATTGTGACAAGCTCACTAACGAGCGAGCAGTCTGTCCATTCTACGAGTTCTTCAACTTCTGAAAGCATAGGGATTCTAATCATCATTGTTGGCGTCTTTATGCCTGCTTTTTTAGCTTCCACTAGATGCTCGAGCCTGGATGAGCAAATGTAGACGAACCCAGCCTGGTCCATAATCTCCGTGATTCCGAGATTACCAGATGCACCTTTAGTAACTGCTGCAACATCGATTCCGAGCGCTTTGCACTTGGACAAAACTACATCACAGTTGCTTTTAAGATATTTGAGATTTATTTCTAAGTATGGGTATCTGTTGTCCATTTCCTGTCCCTTCTATAACTATATGATTCTACCATCTGAGCTATGCAATTTCAAGGGCGATTTCTATCATCTCATTGAATGTAAGCTGTCTGTCTTCGGTAGATAACTTTTTTCCAGTCAGTATTTCGTCGGAAATTGTGCAGATTGCAAGAGCATTTTTACCGGCTCTTGCTGCGTTCATATAGAGACCTGCCGCTTCCATCTCGATAGCTGATACACCCATCTTGGACCAGTCTTGAACCTCGTCATAATCACCGTAGAAATTGTCCTGTGAATATACATTGCCAACTATTGGCTTGATTCCGAGAACTTCTGCTGCTACGACTGCCTTCTCTAAGAGCTCGTATGAGCAGATAGGGCAAAATGTGCCTGGAAGTTTGAACTGGCTAGCATAGTTTGAGTTAGTGCAGGCACCCATAGCGAGCACGATATCTCTAAGTTTAACGTTAGGGTTGATGGAACCTGCCGATCCTACTCTAATGATGTTTTCTACATCATAGAAATTGAAAAGTTCGTATGAGTAGATACCGATGGAAGGAATACCCATACCGGATGCCATAACGGATACATCCTTGCCCTTATATTTTCCTGTGTAACCATTGACGCCGCGAACATTGTTCACGAGTCTAGCATCGCTTAAGAATTTTTCTGCGATGTATTTTGCTCTGAGTGGATCTCCTGGCATCAGCACTGTCTTCGCAAAATCACCTTTCATTGCCTGAATATGAGGTGTAGGTGTGTTCATAATTTTCTCCTATTCTATCTTGTTAAATTCGCTTCCCTCAAATATTGGGTCGAAGCGGCAAATTCCTTTATATTGGCAGTATGTGCACTGCATTCTGTCCTTGGTCTTCATAGGATAAATCGAAATGTCGCCGGTTGTCAGCTTATCGACTAGCTCGCTAACCTTAGCTTCGACTGCTCCTTCGAGTTCCTTGAATTCCTCTTCAGAAATCAGGCAGTTCTCATTCCCTGAGATTCCTTTTTCCTTGGTGTTCCTGATCGGAATAGTATCGGAATAACCACTAAAATCTCCTGCAATCGCCCTGATTACTTCGTCATTGTTTACTGTGAGGCCATTCAGTTTGAACGCTTTCTTGCTCTCCTGATCAAAGTCTACCTCTTCGACATCTTTTCCACTAACATTGAAACTGTTCTCTTGGATGTGAAAGTAGTAAACCCCTGCCGGCTTGCGTTTTTCTTCCTTGGCTGCACGTAGATAGAGCATGAGTTGCAGTCTGTAACCTGCCTTTGCTTCCTTTATGTCGAACTCCTCTTTGCCAGTCTTGTAATCGATAATCTTTACCCTATCCCCCGGCAAAATATCTGCGCGGTCAATCTTTCCTTCGATGTAAACCGTCTGGCCGTCTTTAGTCTTAACCTCTATAGGTTTGAATCCGCCTGAGCGATTAAAACTCTCTTCGAATTTAGAAGCAATGATCTCGCCCTGGCGAACCTGCTCGATTGCAGCCCAGCAAACTTTATCGCAAATTTCTATAATTCGCTTAGTCCTGTACTTCTCTTCACTGCCGAGTTCAAAGAGACCCTCGCGGTATGTTTTGACGTGCTCTTTTACGGTCTTTTCCACGAAGTCTTTCGTCTCTTCTCTCGTGATTGTCATCCAGCGAGAATCCGGGTCATTAAGTGCTTGGCCCTCTTTCGTGAGCTCCTTTGTGAGCGCCATCAAACATTCGTGGTAGATGTCTCCGATTTCTCTAGGTGCTACCTCGAACACTCTACGTTCGTCTGGCTTTAGTCCATAGTTGATGAAGTGTGAGAATGGGCAGCGTGCGAACTTCTCGATTCTAGATGGGCTCAGGCTCAACGCTTCGTTTATGTCTTTTTTATAGAGACTATCGGCGAGTTTCGCACCGATTGCTTCTTGCTTGTTGCTATATGTAAGACCTGCTCTAATAGTTGCGAGCTTCTCTGGGGCATTTTCTTTATACCAGTCAAGCATGCCCTTATATTCCTCGGCAAGCTTGCTATCCTTGGCGCTGACCTCGTCCAGAGCTTCAGTGAGGTGTCTTAGGCCTGAAATGTTCGGATTCACAAGCTTTCGTAAGTCAGCTTGGTTCAGAACGTCCTTCTCTACCACTTCCTTACCAAAGATTTCTCTAAGCTTGGTGAAGACTGTAGATGGGCTTATAGATTTACCATCTTCGTTCGCCATGCTGTAACTTATGTATAGCTTTTCTTTGGCCTTTGAAAGGTTACGATAGATGGCGAGCCTTTCCTCCATGAGCTTTATATTATCTGTCTTGAAAAGTTTCATGCCACGGTCTTCGAAGAGTTCCTTTTCGTCAGACAGGAATACGCCTTGGCTCTGGCCTTCCTTTGGTAAAACGCCCTCGTTCGCGCCTACTACAATAACCGCCTTCACGTTTTCCATACGAGTACGCTCGATGTTTCCCATGATTAGGCCGTCCTTTGTTGGTGGCAAAACTCCGACCTTGACCTGCTTTAGACCGATTGTGAAAAGTTCCTTGAACTGTTCGATTTCAAACTTGTCATCGGCTATGATGGCGCGCATCTGATCTAAGATTGCTATCATACTCGACCAAACCTGCTCCGCCTGATCTGCGAGGTCCACGCGGCCTGCCGCTTCGTCGAGCTTTATCATCTCGAGGATACGCTCTGGAAGTTTAATCTCATCATAGAGGTAATCATAGAAGTGATCGATGAACTCGAGATTTGTCTTTGAACTCTTCACGAGCTTCAAGAAGGATTCCATGTGCGAAAGTGCCTTAACTCTTAAGCTTTCGAGTCTTCCGAGTTCATCTACTCCGAACTCCAACTCGCCCTTTATGAAAGGCTTCTTCCACATGTTGCCTTTGATTTTATATTTGATTGCGTAATTTTCTAAGTCAATTATCTCATTCTCGTCCAGGTCGCTGAAGCCGGATTTTAGCATCCTAAAGATGCGGTCTGTGCGATAGCTTTCGGTTACAACCTCCATGAGAGAGATTACGAATTGGATGATAGGATGGTCTGAAATTGCACGCGATTCATCGGAGAAAAGTTCTATGCCATACTCCTTAAAAATGCGCTTCATTATAGGGCCGCGAATCTCCTGGTCATTACAGATTACACGGATATCCTTAAGCTTATATCCCTCATCTCTAACAAGTCCTAAAACATAGCTTGCTGCGCTCTCTGCCTCATTATACAGACTTGCTGCTTCGACTAATTTAAGTCCGTCGGAGTCTATCGCCTGATTTGCCGGCACTGCGTAAAGCTCGCGTTCCAGTGTTGCAATGCCAGATTTTAGGGACTTTTCGTAATATTTTGGTAAAGCCTGCTTGGAATACTCTATGCCTCTTGCTTCGGCCTCCCCTATGAGGTTCTCTATGACCTTCTCGGTGAGTTTAAAGAGATCTTTGTCTTTTGTATTATTATCGTCATACGTGAGTACCACATTGACGGATTTTGCGTAGTTCATAAGCTCGCCCAAAACAGACAGTGCCTTTGGTGCGAAACTGTCGAAGCCATAAACCCAAATCGTGTTGTCTTTTATGAGCTTCGATTGGCTAATCTTTCCCAAGAAGAGATCGATATAGTCTTCTGAATCTGTATATTTTCCAGCGATTTTCTGCTCGTATTTAGAGAAGAGCAGATATAAATCGTTGAGTTTCATGCGTGTGTATGAGTTCTCATTAAGAGAGTCTGCGATAGCTTTTAGGTCTTCTGGCTTGGCATTATATTGCTTAAGTTCAGAGATGATGTCATTCACCGACTCGATAAAAGCGGACTTACGCTCAAGTCCTCTAAAGCAACTGAGCTTTTCGGCCTCGGAGCTTGCAATCTCTGCGAGTATCATGTGGCGACCATACTGGTCGATAAAAGTACGCTTGCTACCACCGAGTTCGGATAAAAGATTATAGCCCAAGCGGGACATCGAAATTACCTCGATATCCATGAGCGCCTTAGTTCCCAAATGGCTAAAGAGGTCGCGTTCAAAATCCAGCGTGAACTGGTCCGGAACTACGAGAAGTGCTCTACCTTTAGGGTCGAGGTTGTCAAATATGAACTTTTCCTTATCGAGGTTTTCTCGACCGTAGTAGATATTTAGCATAGTTATTTGTTGAGCTTATTTAGTAAATCTATTAAATCACCTGGGCGCGCAATTTCATAATCTGGTGTTGCGCCCTCTACGATTACATGTTCATCATCTGTGATTCTCCAGCCGACCAAGACTGAATCCACACCCGCATTATTCGCACACTTAATATCAAACGGGCCGTCGCCTATCATCATGGCTTCTTCCTTTGTTACTCCGAGCTTTTCGAGTGCGAGATAAACTGGCTCTGGGCTTGGCTTGTGTGCTTCTGTGTCGTCACAAGAAACGAGGACTTCGAAACAGTCACCGATTCCTACCATGTTAGCATATCTTGTCGTGGAGTCCGTTGTTCTGGATGTTACGATAGCCAGGTGGTAGTGATTTTGCTTAAGTGTTTCGAGAAGTTCTGGGATGCCAGGAAAAACTCGCAAATAATCCTTTGCGATAGCTCTCTGGTGGGCTCTAAAGTGATTGATTACCTCATCTAAGCTGTTTTCTGGAAACTCCCTTAAAAGCGTAGTAACCAGCGCCTCTCCGAAGAATGGTGTGATAGTTTCGAGCGGCACTTCATGTCCCTTGAAATGTCTGTAAATTTCCTGGAATGATTCGATTACCAAGGCATTCGTATCTATTAAAGTTCCATCAAAATCAAATAGTAATGTTGTCTTTTTCATGAAATATTTTGTCCCCGTTTAGTAAGTTTCTAGGTTTTATTAGTGTGTATTATGCACTTTTTAGTTGCCAAGGCCTTTCATAGTGAGCCCTACTTTTTTCTTGTCGTAATCTATAGAAATAATCTTTACCTTTACAGTATCGCCTACAGAAACCACGTCCATAGGATGCTTTACGTACTTATCGCTTAATTGCGATATATGTACCAAACCATCGTTTTTTACGCCTATATCTACGAATGCTCCGAAGTCTACGACGTTTCGAACTGTGCCGGTCATCTCCATATCAATCTTGAGGTCCTCGAAGGATCTAACATCGTTACGGAATACAACAGCTGGTGCATCTTCACGAGGGTCTCTCGCTGGCTTCTTCATTTCTTCGACGATGTCTTGTAAGGTCATCTCGCCAACTCCGAGTTCGGCCGCACATTTTGCGATGGACTCCGAAAGAGACTTTGCCGGGTATGCGAGCTTAAGTCTGTTATCAATATCTGTTGCGCCACCTTTTGTGATGTCAGCTATATCTAATCCGAGTTTCTTCATCATGGCTTCGCATGCTGCGTAGCTTTCTGGGTGAACGGATGTAGCATCGAGCGGATTGTCACCGCCTGTAATTCTCATAAAGCCCGCACACTGGCCAAAGGCCTTTTCGCCAAGCTTAGGAACCTTCAGAAGTTGTTTACGATTAGTGAACTTGCCGTTCTCCTCGCGGTAAGCGACGATGTTCTTTGCGATTCCCATGTTAACACCAGCGATATAGCTTAATAGCGATGGGGATGCAGTGTTGAGGTCTACGCCTACACGGTTTACGCAGTTTTCTACTACATTAGTCAAAGCTTCTTCCAACAACTTTTGGTTAATATCGTGCTGGTATTGGCCTACGCCGATGGACTTAGGGTCGATTTTTACGAGTTCTGCTAGAGGGTCCTGAAGTCTACGGCCGAGTGACATAGCGCCACGAGTAGTAACATCTAAGTCTGGGTATTCTTCTGTCGCAAGCTTGGATGCGGAGTAAACAGATGCGCCCGCCTCATTTACGATTGTGTACTGAATAGCATAGCCGTTCTTCTTGATAAAGTTCGCTACAACCTCTTCAGTCTCACGGGACGCTGTACCATTACCAATAACGATTATATCTGTATTAAACTTTTCTACGATTTTCTTTAATGTCGCTTCTGTGCCTACCACATCGCACTTTGGCTCTGTAGGGTAGATTGTAGTGTAGGCCTTGAGCTTACCCGTCTCATCGAGCACCGCAACCTTACAGCCTGTACGATAACCTGGGTCGATAGCGATAACCTTCTTACCTCTAACCGGTGGCTGCATGAGAAGATTCTCGGTATTCTTTGCGAAAATCTTTACCGCTTCTGCCTCAGCACGTTCAGTTAGAAGGTTTCTCATCTCACGCTCTACTGATGGTGCAATTAAACGCTTATAGCTGTCATCGATAGTCACATCCATAAGTGTCTTAAAGATGGAGCGGTCGTTTGTTACATAGCCATCTGCGATCAGGTCATGAATGTCATCCTGGCTCACATTAAGCTTAACCTTGAGCTTCTTTTCGTTCTCACCACGGTTGATGGCGAGGACTCTATGGTTAGGAATCTTTGCGAGGGATTCTACGTGATCATAGTACATCTCATAGACCGTCTTTTCCTCGCTATCCACTGCCTCTGTCTGGATTGTTGCGTGGTCGTAAGTTTCCTTTCTGATGTCCTCTGTAAGGTCTGCGTCGTCTGCAATCATCTCTGCGATTATGTCGCATGCGCCCTGAACTGCTTCGTCAGCAGTATTTACTTCCTTCTCTGGGTTGATATATTCCTTAGCAAAATCTCTAGGGTCGCCGGAAGTTTCCTTTTGCTGATAGATTAACATTGCAAGTGGCTCGAGTCCGCGCTCTTTTGCCTTTGATGCACGAGTTGCCTTCTTTTGCTTGAATGGCTTATAGAGGTCCTCAACTCTTTGGAGCACCTCTGCCTTTTCAATCTCTTTCTTTAAGTCCTCTGTGAGCTTACCCTGCTCCTCGATAAGAGCAATAACTTCGCCCTTCCTCTCCTCGAGGTTTCTTAAGTATGTCAAGCGATCGTTCAAATCACGAAGGATTACGTCTGACAAACCGCCAGTTACTTCTTTACGATATCTTGCGATGAAAGGGATTGTATTACCCTCGTCGATAAGCTTAACCGTCTGCTCTACCTGTGAAACTCTAACGTGAAATTCTGCTGATAATTTTGAAATGATATCCAATTTTCTATTCGTCCTTTTGCTGTAATTTTGCTGTGATAAATGTATCGATATCGCCGTCCATTACGGCGTATACATTGGAAACTTCTGCATTCGTCCTGTGGTCCTTTACCATCGTGTATGGCTGGAAAACATAGGACCTGATCTGTGAACCCCATGCGTTTAACATGTCCTCACCTTTGATTTCCTTCAGGTCTTGCTTGTGCTGCTCTTCGGCGAGCGCCGTGAGCCGGGAAATCAAAACCTTCATCGCCATGTCCTTGTTTTGGAACTGGCTTCTTTCGTTCTGGCAAGTGACCACGATGCCTGTAGGTATATGCGTGATACGGATGGCCGAATCAGTTTTGTTGATGTGCTGGCCGCCAGCGCCTGATGAACGGTAAGTATCTATTCTCAGATCCTCCGGTGCGATTGTAACCTTCACATCATCATCGAGTTCCGGCATTACCTCTACCTTCGCAAAGGATGTCTGGCGCTTTCCCTGTGCATTAAAAGGTGAGATTCTAACCAAACGGTGCACGCCCTTTTCGGCCTTTAGGTAGCCGTAGGCGTTTTCACCCTCAACTATGAAAGTTGCAGACTTGATACCTGCTTCTGTATCATCCTGGCAGTCGATTAGGGTCGTCTTATAGCCCTTTTTCTCCGACCACCTGATATACATTCTTAAAAGCATCTGCGCCCAGTCCATCGCATCCACTCCGCCTGCTCCCGCATGTACTGATACGATTGCGTTATTTGGGTCGTATTTGCCCGTTAGAAGCGTTTTGAGGTTCAGGGCGGTAATATCAGTTTTTAGTGAACTAAAATCCGTCAAAATCGAATCTGCTAGGTCTTCGTCATCTTCCATCTCGGCGAGTTCTATCATGTCTTTTATGTCGCCGATGGCAGAATCTAGACGTTCCCACTTAGCGATGGTGTCTTCCATCTGCTTCTTTTCTTTTACAACCTTCTGCGCATATTCTAGCTTATCCCAGAAACCTGGCTGTTCGATTTCGGCGCTCGCTCTTTCGACCTCTTCTCTTAGATGATCTAGGTCAAAGAGAGTAGCTGATTTCGCTCAGCTGCGATTTTAATTCGGGTATTTCTGTTTTAATTTGGTCTAATTTAATCATATCTTAGTGCCCTTATCTCATATTTTAGGGCGATAAAAACTATAACCTATGCGTTTTTACCACAGCAGTTCTTATACTTCTTTCCTGAACCGCATGGGCATGGATCGTTACGTCCAACCTTTGGCTGTTCACGTCTGAATGTCTCAGGCTTTCTAGCATCCTCTGGCTTTGGTGCTGCCTTTGGCATCGTCTGCTGAGCAGCTGGCTTAACTCTTGGCTGATCCTTATATTCGTCCTTACGTTCTTCGCCGTCTGCGATGACTTTCTTACGTTCTGTAGTAGTCTTTATTGTGATGTTGTAGCAGAATCTAACGACCTCTTCACGGATGTCTGAAATCATTTCTTCGAACATATCGAAACCTTCGTTAGCATATGCTGCTGCAGGGTCCATCTGTCCGAGTGATCTTAAGCCGATACCTTGCTTTAAGTCATCCATCGCATCGATGTGATCCATCCAACGGTTATCTACTACACGGAGCATGATCATACGCTCGATAGCTCTCATACGCTCATCGCCAATTTCCTTTTCCTTCTTTTCGTAAAGGTCGCGGAACATGTCGATGACATCCTGCTTTAAGTCTTCCTTTTCGATGAATTCCTGTGAAGCTGGCTTGATTCCTGGGAAGTAAGGTGTGATTCTCTTTAAATTCTTATTGAGAGCATCAAAATCCCACTCTTCGCTGAACTTCTTATCGGCTGTTTCTGTGTCGATAACAGCTCCAACCATTTCCTCCATCATGCCCATGATGTATTCCTTAACATCTGTGTCAAAGAGTACTTTGCGACGTTCATCGTAGATGACTTCACGCTGCTTGTTCATTACGTTATCGTATTGGAGTACGTATTTACGAATTTCAAAGTTCTTGGATTCTACGCGCTTCTGTGCGTTTTCGATAGTCTTTGAAAGCATACCTGCTTCAAGTGCATCTTGTGACATTCCGAATCTGTTCATCACACCTTGAAGTCTGTCGCCACCAAAGAGTCTCATAAGGTCATCCTCCAGTGAAATGAAGAACTGTGTCTGACCAGGGTCTCCCTGACGACCAGCACGGCCTCTTAACTGGTTATCGATACGGCGTGATTCATGACGTTCTGTACCGATGATGCAAAGTCCGCCGAGTGCCTTTACTTCGGCCTGCTCTTCTGGTGTGGCTTCGGCACCGCCTAAGATGATATCGGTACCACGGCCTGCCATGTTAGTAGCAATAGTAACCTGACCGAGACGACCGGCTTCTGCTACAATCTGAGCTTCCTTTTCGTGCTGCTTAGCGTTCAAGACATTATGTTTAATTCCTCTCTTGTTTAAGAGGAGCGAAAGTCTTTCGGAGTTTTCGATGGAGATTGTACCTACGAGGATTGGCTGACCAGTCTCGTGAACCTCACAGATTCTATCTGCGATTGCCTTATATTTTGCTGGCTCTGTCGCAAAGATTGCATCTTCCTTATCTTCACGGATGACAGGCTTATTAGTAGGAATTACGACTACGTTCATATTGTAAATGTCGCGGAATTCATCTTCCTCTGTCTTAGCAGTACCTGTCATACCGGCAAGCTTTTGGTACATTCTGAAATAGTTCTGGATAGTGATAGTCGCAAGAGTCTTTGACTCTGATCTTACGAGTACACCTTCCTTGGCTTCGATGGCCTGGTGAAGTCCGTTGGAATATCTACGACCGAACATCAAACGGCCAGTGAATTCATCTACGATAACGATTTCACCGTCTTTTACGATGTAGTCAACGTCTCTCTTCATAGTGATTCTTGCCTTTAAGGCCTGAAGCACATAGTGGTTGATTTCCATGTTTTCAGGATCACCGAAGTTTTCTATATGATAGAACTTTTCTGCCTTTGCAATACCTTCATCAGTAAGGCCGATTTTCTTGTCTTTTTCTTCGTAAGTGTAGTCTTCCTCTTTTATCGTTTTCGCGAATCTATCTGCAATCTGATATGCATCACTCGAGTCTTCCCCCCTGCCCGAAATGATTAAAGGTGTTCTGGCTTCATCGATAAGGATGGAGTCGACTTCGTCCACTATTGCAAAGTTCAATGGTCTCTGTGTGAGTTGTTCCTCATAGATGACCATGTTGTCTCTTAAGTAATCGAAACCGAATTCATTGTTAGTTCCGTATGTGATGTCTGCCTTATATGCTTCCTTACGAACTTCGTCTGTGATTCCGTGAATTACGCAACCAACTGTGAGTCCCAGGAAAGTATAGATCTGGCCCATCCATTCGCTGTCACGCTTTGCTAAGTAGTCGTTGACAGTGACAACGTGAACTCCCTTGCCTTCAAGTGCGTTCAAATATACAGGTAAAGTTGCAACCAATGTTTTACCTTCACCAGTCTTCATCTCGGCGATGTTGCCCTCGTGAAGAACGATACCACCGATAATCTGAACCTTGAAGTGCTTCATCTTAAGAGTTCTCCAAGCCGCCTCCCTACATACCGCAAAAGCCTCGACCAAAATATCATCGAGAGTTTCTCCATTTGCGAGTCTTGACTTGAACTCTTCTGTTTTTGCGCGAAGCTCTTCGTCAGTGAGTTTAGCCATCTCTGGCTCAAGTGCTAAGACGAGCTCAGCCTGCTTTTCTGCTTTTTTTACTTCTTTGGCGCTACTATCACCAAAGACCTTGTCCATAAATCCCATGTTTTTACCCTTTCTTATTCTTCTCGTGGCAGTTCAGTTACCACCATTTTAATTTCTAAGGATTTGCGTGTGTCCGCTTTAGTTACCGTCACATCGAAACGCTTGTAATCAGCTTCATAAACGAAACTGTCGCCCTTCTTTGGAAGCTTGTCCAGCATGATTGCAACCCAACCGTTAACGGTAGTGCAATCAATGTCTTCTTCCACGTCGAACTTCTCGAACATCTTGTCTAAGTTCATGCTACTAAGCACGCGGTAAGAGCCATCTTTTAGCTTGACCATCTCTGCCTTCGCCTCTTCGTCGTGTTCATCATAGATTTCTCCGACGAGTTCCTCGATGATATCCTCCATCGTAACTATACCCTCTGTGCCACCGTACTCATCGATGATTACCGCCATGTGAGTCTTGGCCGCCTGGAGGCGCTTTAGGAGTATTGAGAGTTTCAACGAACCAGCTGCGAAAACAACCGGCTTGACATAATCTGTGACGCTAACCTTCTTGCCCTTTACAAAGTTTGTGAAATCCTTTTGGTTGAGCACGCCCTTGATATCGTCCAAATCATCCTCATAAACCGGAAGCCTGGAAAAGCCAGTGCTCACGAAAATTTCTTCAACCTCTGCCTTTGTGACATTTATCTCTACTGCTTGGATGTCAACGCGAGGAGTTAATACATCCCAAGCGGTAAGTTCGTTGAATTCAATGGCGTTCTGGATGAGTTCCGACTGGCTCTCATCTATGCCACCCTCCGTCTCAGCTTCTTCAACCAAAGTAATCAGCTCATCCTCTGTAATCGTTACATTGCTCTTAACCTTAAATACAAGAGCGATGAACTTTTTCCACACACCGAATATCCAATTTATAGGATAAAGTATGTATGTGAGGATTTTGAGTAAAGGCGCTGAAAACATTGCGAAGCTTTCGGGGTTTTCCTTGGCCAAACTCTTAGGAGTAATCTCGCCAAAGATCAAAACCACGAGGGCCGTTACAACCGTGGAGAGCGCTGCGCCATACTCAGGATATAGAGTGATGAAGAGCACAGTCGCTGTCGCAGTGAGTACGATGTTTACGATATTGTTTCCCACAAGAATTGTGGAAAGTATCTCGTCGTACTTCTCCGAAAGTTCGTAAACCCTGCGAGCGCGCTTGTCGCCATCGTTCGCCATGTTTTTTATTCTAATTTTGTTGAGTGATGTGAATGCTGTCTCCGTAGCTGAAAAGTATGCGGAGAAAAGCAGGAGCACCACTATAGTGATTATTTTTCCCATTGTTCCTTATCGAGAAAAGAAGCGGCGCTTGCCACTTCCTACTCATTAATCTTCCGAGAAGTGGGCTTGCTCGAATTCATCAACCCTTACTTCTTCCCAGTGAATGCCTATTTCTTTACTTATTTCGATGAAATCTTCTACGACACCCTTCTCCTTGAAGTTTTCGCAGATATTGATATTAAACACACCATTGAAGTCCATGCAGCCGATAATGCACTCACCAAAATCGTGCCAAAGTTTTAAATACATATCATCGATATGTTCCAAAACCTCTGGAGGCAGTTCTAACTTGCCTGGGTATGTGACTACAAAATTGCAATCTGTATCCTTAAGGATTAAGCCAATAAGTCTCACAACGGCTTTTAATAGTTTCTTGCCCTTAAAGATGTGGTATGCCTTGAAAAGCTTGATTCTCTCCGTCATCATTCTAACAACATTAGGAGTGAGTCTTGCTACGTCTAGTTTTTCTTTGTATATCTTTGCAACTTCCCTGAAACTTAAGTTATCAAACTCGTCCACATAAGTAATTCTCTTATACTCTACGCAGTTATGCATTGTGTCATAGTTAAGTGGACGTCTCAGGTCCATAACGATGTTGCTCGCCACTCTTCTGTTCTTGAGCTTTTCTGGCAAATGCTTTCTTAGAGCTTTTGAGAAAAGAATCGCAATTATAGGAGTGACAGAACTTGAATTAGTGCGTGCGCACTCGAGGATCTCGCTAGTTGGCGCCTTTAAAAAATGGCAGTCCGTCCTGTATCCTCTGTTTTTAATCTTAGGGAAATCCTTAAAGGAAAAGCCCTCCGGATCAGTCTCAAATGTCTCGCCCTTTTCTGCCTTATCAAAGAAAGGTTCAAGTCCAGGTGCTACTAAATAGCGAAGCTTTGGTTCTATAGTTGAACCGCAATATACTGAAATTGCATAAGTGATAAAGTTGGCTGAGCCCACTCCATCGCTCACGCCGTGAAGCCACTCGAACGTGATGGTATTGTCATAGTAGCAACACTGCCAAGGATAATCGTTTGTGAGCTTACCGAACACCAAAGGTCTTTCGCTTTCCTTGGCGTGGATGAGCTTAATCGGATTATCGTTAGTTGTCAGATAATATTCTTTATCGTATTTAACTTTAGTTTTGAATAATGGATAAACCTCAGCTGCCTTATTAAGCGCTGCTTCGAGTCGAATTGGGTCCACAGGAGTCGTTAGCTTGATAACGTACATAGGGTTGTTCTCTACGACGCTTCCTGTTGCCTCAATTGGGTATAAATCCATATATCCCAAATTATATCTCATCTAGTATCTCCGCTATATCTGAACACAGTCTCCTGTTTTAGCAAATGTTACATTGCGTAAAACAGTTCTTGCCTTCTGCTCTTTTTCCAAAAGTGTGTGGTCTCCGAGCTCTGGATTGTGGTGCGTAATCATAAGCGCCTTGATGTTCTGCTTTTGTGCGAACTTTAAACCCGCTTGCCATGTTCCGTGTCCCCAACCAGTGTGATCCACCTTATCGTCGTCATCATACATACCGTCGAATAAAAGAAGGTCACAGTCAGCAGAAATTTCCGGATCAAGCTTGTTAGGGTCTTCGCAGTCTGCATAGATGCAAAGTTTCTTCTGGCCACACATGAGTTTGATTACACATGCATCGTCAGGGTGATCTGATTCATAGAATGTCGCTTTGATGTCTTCGCCCAAAACGATTTCTTCGCCGATTTTGATATCTACGTTTTCGATCTGGTTGATACCGATTGGCCAATATGGGTGATCCATGAAGTTGGATAGAGTAGTTGGGTTGGATGACCACTTGCCAAAGTTGCCATACATCTTCGCTTCGATGTTCTCTGGAAGTTTGAATGAAAGCAGGCCTAGAATGTGATCGTAGTGTACGTGAGTGAGCAATATGTCGACTCTTTCGCAATCTTTTAGAATATCGCCTGTGTTCTTAAGTCCTGTACCACAGTCGATGATAATTGCATATTTGTTTTTCTTCAAAACATAGCAGCTTGTCTCACCGCCATACTCCGAGAATCTAAGACCGGATACTGGGAAGGATCCTCTGCAACCGCAGATATAAAGGTTGTAGCCATTTAAGTTTGGCTTAGCTACTTTCTCATCCGCCTTTACATCAAGTCCGATTACTCTATAGAGGTTAACGGATTCGCTCTTGCCCTTAAAGTAAACGTCTGTCTCTACACGTTCGAGAACTGCGAGTCCCTGAACCATGGATGCGGCGCTATCTGAGATAAGCATTTCGCCACCGCTCGCATAGTTTTCGATACGGCTTGCTGTGTTTACTGCATCGCCGATGATTGTGTAGTTGTGAACGTCATCTGTACCGATGTTACCGAAAATTACATCGCCGTATGCAATTCCGGCTGAGAAATTAAGTTCTGTGCCATACTTTTCGAAGATTTTTTCACTCTTCATGTACAGCTCTTTTTTCATAGCGATTACGGACATGATGGAATTCAAAACGCAATTGCCGTTTTTATCTTCGAACCAATATGCCATGACGCAGTCGCCGATATATTTATCGATGATACCATTGGTATCGTGGATTTTCTTTTCTGCGATAGCAAAGAATTCATTCAGGAATTCTGCTGCCATCTTAGGGTCCATCTTTTCTGTTGCCGTTGTAAAACGTGAAATATCTGCAAAGAGGATTACAGCCTTACGAGTCTCGCTCTCGATATCCTTATTAGTAGCTGCGCTCTTCATGATCTCTTTTCTGACTCCTTCGTCGAAGTACTTTTGGAGGACTTCTTGGCTGAGTCTATATTTACTGATTTCGTTTGTAATCAAGCTGATTGCAACGAATATAGCAAGCGATGTGAGGTAGTAGCTAAAGAAAACATCCTTGAAGACATTTTCCTCAGTGCCTAAAGCGTATGGGGCACCGAGTCTATGCACATAGATAAATGCTATGGCGTTACCGAGGAAACAAGCTCCTAAGGAGATCCATCTCATCGTCCTCCTATAGCAAAGCGCACATACTGAAGTAATCGCTAAGCAGAAGAGTGGCATACCTGACATATAGCCACCGTTAAACACGAATGTGATAGGAACAGCGATTCCACCGATAGCGATGCAGAGCAATGGATAAGCGTAGTGATAATTTCCTCTAAAGTACACGAATATCATCAAACAGCAAGGTGCAACGAAGCACATTGTTGCAGCCATAATAGGTGGTAATCCTGTCGAATAAAGGCCAGTCGTACATAAAGCTAAAAGACCCGTTATCGCAATCGCTGGTGCGATGGTCCAGAATGACTTTTCCTCTAAGGTTTCAAGTCGGGATATTCTGGAATTGATATTAATATTTCTTCTTTTCTTCTTCATTTTTTCTTTACTCAATGCTGAACACATCTCCTGCTCTTAAGAACCTTGTTCTAGGGAAAATCTCTTTAGCTTTTTCTTCCATCTTAAGAAGCTTCTTGTCGGAGTTTTGTGGATTGTGATGTGTGATTAAGAGTTCCTTGCAGTTGTAGGTAAGCGCAAGTCTGCAACCTTCTTGGAAAGTGGAATGGCCCCAACCTAGGTGATCGCCATATTCGCTGTCTTCAAACATGCCATCAAAGATTAAGTAGTCACTAGCTCTAATTTCATCGACCATAGACTTGTTAGGAGTCTCGATATCGAACATGAAAAAGACCTTCTTACCATTGACGTTCAGGATGATGATATTGCCTGAATCCGGATGATCTGAGCTATATACTTTAAGACTCATTCCGTCTGCTAAGTTGTATGGTGTGCCATCGTTAGCAACTTCGCAAACCGCACCTACCCTTGGCTGAACCGGCCAGAATGGATGCCTAAAGAATTCGTCTATTGTGCTATAAGAGAACCAAGACTTAAATGTTCCAATGAAATTGACTCTAGCGTCCTTAGGAAAAACAGACATGTCAAGTAAACCCATAATGTGGTCATAGTGCACATGGGTAAAGATAACATCGATGAGTTCGCAATCGCTTAAGATTGGGCCAGCGTCATATAAACCTGTGCCGCAGTCAACGATTACAGCATGCTTTTTATGCTTAATAACAAAGCATGTAGTCTGTCCACCGAAGATCTCGTAGTCCTTTCCGCATACAGGTCTAGAGCCTCTAGTTCCTAATGCATATAGAATGTAATTCCTAGTTTCTTCTTTCATTAAATAGTCCTCTTAAAATAGTCTATAAAAATTCAATTTATTATAACATTTTTCAAAGAAATTGACAAGGTAAACAACTATAATATATACTAAATATTAGTATAATGTTTTATAGTCTTTAGAACGGAGGAATGCATTGGGCGACAAGGCTTATAAAAAAATCGATGAGCAGTATCTGAAAGGCAAGCTCGAGGGTTTGGCTGACGTATTTTACGTGGAAGAAACATCCTCTACCAATGCCTATTCCAAGGCACTTCCTATCAGTACTCTTCCAAAGCTCGTAATCTCTGATTCACAGTCGAACGGAAGAGGTAGATTCGGCAGAAGTTTCTACTCCCCAGCTGGATTAGGACTCTATATGTCCATCGTTTTTGAACCGGATTGTTACTTCGAAAAAGGCCAGCTCGCGACGGTAATTGCGGCTGTCGCAGTATCGCGTGCCATCGCCAAAATCTGTGGGCTTAAGACTAAAATCAAGTGGGTGAACGACATCTACTTTAACGATAAAAAAGTAGCAGGTATATTGACCGAGGCGGAGACGAATTTTGAGACTGGAAGAATCTCAAAGATAATCGTTGGCATCGGTGTAAACTGCTACAAAATGGATTTTCCTTATGAACTTGACAATACTGCTATAAGCCTGGATGAGACAGGTGAGGCTTTCAGGCGAGAAGACCTCGCGGCAGAGATTTTTAGAGAGTTCTGTACAATGTTCGGTTCTGACGATAAACTCGCTTATATCGACGAATATCGTGCTAAATCAACCTTGATTGGCGAGGATATCCTTGTCTACAATTCCGCGATTTCTGAGAAGATGGGGCGCACTGGTAAAACGGTGCAGGGCATACGTGCGAAAGCCATCGGAATTGATGATGAGGGAGGCCTAATTGTCGAGTTTATGGAGGGCAGCTACGCCCGCCAAATCGCTACCCTAAAGAGCGGCGAAGTAACCATCAGAAAGCGCTATTAATCGCACTAAAAAACCCCGGTTTGGCCGGGGTTTTTATATTGTGCTAATTAGATGAGGGACTTTGCGTTAGGGTCGATTTCTTTAACGTTAGCGTTTTGTTCACGAACTTCAACCTTTGGTTTTTGTTTCATGATGTTAGCGAATCCGAGGGAACGAGGATTCAAGTGCTCGTTCAAATCATAGATGCTAAAGTCCTTCATGTTCTCCTTAACAATCTTATTGTTAGCTAATGTATCTATCGCCTTATCGCTATTTTTAAGTATCGATTTGCTGATCTCCATTGTCTGGCTAGCATGCAGGAATCGATATGCTGATACCGCCATCAAATCCTTGGCTTCGATGTCCTTAAGTTTAGGTCCATTAAGGTTGTATGCTTCGTTTTCAATAGCATCCCTAATGTGCTCTAAAGCCGTTATCGTGCTATCTGTAGTCTTATGATACTGGTCCTTCTGTCCTGCGGTAATGTTATCAAAGAAATCGCCTTGGCGTTCCTCCTGTAACCTTCCAATCATCTCAGTAGTACGCTCGTACGCCTCTCTATATGGTGAATTTTCAGCGACAGCTTCTGGAATCAAGTCCTTGGCTTCTACGCATACCTCCATTGATGATCCCAAACGCATAACCATGCCGAGCTCCTCTTCAAGCATAGGATCATCACTATCGAGCATTTTTTCATTGAGGTCATCGATAAGGTCACTAATCTTAGTTTGGACATTCTCGGCGAATACTGAGCCTACCGGGTTATCTCTATTACTCTTCCACTCATTCATAAGGTCAAAGATTTCATCAATCTTTTCGTTCTTGAACTTCTTAGCATTTGTGTCTTTAATCACCCTGACAGATTCGTCCAAAATTTGGTCTGCTTCTCTTCTGGAAGGTCTATTGAAAGTATCCTTAGGTGAGAAATCTTCAACTTGAGGAACTTCTTCTCTTACATAATTTTCTTGAAGCGTAACTCTCTCAGCTTCGACTGCCTTTGCCTTAAGCTTGGCCTCTAGAATGTATTCACTCTTTGCTGCCTCCAGTCTTTTAATGGCAACTTCAAGCTTTGTTCCTAAATCGGCTTGGGCTCTATCGACTTCACCATCCTCTTCTAAAATGAAATCGTATACATGTTGATCTAAAGTTTCGTATGCCTTCTTATATGCCTGAATTCTTTCATCGAGTTCTTGCATTGTTGGTCTCTCAGGGAAATCTTTATTTAAACAAGGTAGGCCCTTTAGAGTTTCAATAACTTTAAGTGTATCCTTTGTTGGTTTTCCACCATGTTCAGTCGCATATTTTGCTGTGAACTCAAATTGTTCTAGTCTTTCTTGGAAATCATGTCTTAAAGTAAGATTCTCTGCCAGGTGTGAGATAAGGCCAGATTTAGCTATTCCTAATTCGTCTTCCTTGTATAATGCCTCTGGTAATTCCAAATAGCTGTCTATATTATTGATACTAACGAATTCATCTTCACGACCTCTAAAATGCTCTTCTAATTCCTTCATATAAGCATCTGGATTATATAAGAAATTCCTTTCAAACTCGAACATTTTGCGCTTATTGGCTTCGCTTCCACCAGCCAATCCGCCCACCTTAGCGGCCATCGCATAGTTATAATCTGTGAGATATGCTTTCTGTCGCTCTATGAAATATGCTCTAGCGTTGTACTGAACGATTTTATCTTGAAGCGCGCGATCGCTCTTTATGTCAGCACCCGTAGTAGCTTTCATAACAGCATCATGGTAGATTTCTTCTCTTAAAGATCTGTACTCATCAACGATCTTCTTTTGTGCACGGAAGAAGTCTACGAATTGTTCTTCTTCCTCTGTGAACTTCACAAGACCTTTGAATTTTTCGCTGCACAAAATATCATGAAGTTCAATAACGCTAGTGTACTTCATGAGGTTTGTTTGAGACCTTACATCAACTCCAGTCTTAGCAACGCCCAAACAATTGCTAAATGCCAGCTTCATGCTATCTGCTAAAGGCTGCTTGTCACCATTCTTGAACTTTTCGATCAGTTCCTTTGCGCCAGTTCTAGCCTTGGCAGAATAAAGACGAGAATAATGCATATTTTCACGGGAGTCATTGCCTACTGTGTTTTGGAAGAAATTCGTGATGCCACCATCGTATGCATTAAAACCAGCTGGTAAAGAAGATCCTGGTCCAAATGTACTTTCGATAAACGAAGTTTCAATATATTCAGGCTTAATAAACTCAGAGAAAACAGCAAAGGAAACTTCCTTTTCATTCAAAGTATCTGTAGGAATTTCTATTGCTTCAGCTTCCTTCTGAATCTGATTGATTCTTGCAATCGTTTCTTCGTTTCCACTAAGCTTGGCCATCTTTGAGCCATTAGCCTTAGGTGCAAAAACAGCCTCAAAGATAGCTTCTCCTGGATTGTCAACAAAACCATGTTGCTTTATCTCATTAGCAAGTGGCTTGATAGCATCCATGTATTTTACTGCATCTTCACTATTTGCTAGTTTGGCGAGGATTTCGGATTGCTCCTGCTTTGAAAATGCCTTAAAAGCTTTTTGATATTCGTTATCACCACTCTCGGCAATCCTAATCTTCGACTCAATAGTTTTTTCGAGCGCTGTAAATGTTAAATGCTTATAGTCCGCTCCTACGATTTCTGCTAATGCTATACTTTGCTTAAAGCGTATTTCTTCTTTTGTTCCTGTGAATTTAGCATTTTCAATAGAGTCAAAAATGAACTGCCTATTAACAGAGCGCTTACTTTCTGGATTGTTAAGGATGTCATCCTCTGTGATTCGGATGGAATCAATAGGTGTTCTGTCCTTATCGCCCAGTTTATACTTGAAGAATACTACATTCTTAGGCTCATGAGTGGAAAGATAATCGATACCCATAGCTCTTGTGAGCTCTGTGTCCTTGTGTAAAGCATATACGCCGTAGCCTTCCTCAAAGAAATCATTTCTATTCAGAATATTGTATACTGGCTTGTGATATTTTAAAGCTTCCTTATTAACTTGACAATTTAATAAATCACTGAAGTCTTTGGAAAGTGAATCGGCTCCATGAATCGCATACAATTTGCCTATATCTTCCACTGAAAGTTGTGGCATAAAAAGGCTGAGAGGGCTTGACATCGCCATCACATTCCTCGTGAATTGTCCGCCACCCTGAAGAGAGCCCTTTATCTGCTCATATATTTCATTTTCTTCTTCTGAGAATATGTCAGGCGGATACTTTTTAAATTCACCACGTGGATAATCAGTTTCAAACATAAACATCTTTTCCATGGTATTAGTGGATAAAAAGTCAATTTGCTCATGGGAATCATCAGTATGCAAAGGTGCTAAATCTTGGGCCTTCATCTTTTCGAACAAGTTTCTAAAGATTTCCCTCTGGCCTTCAATCGTACTCATCTTTTCCGCAAGCTTTTTATTTTTTTCCTTTGCTTCCTTAGTTCCGGAAACATCATAAAGGAAAAATATTGAGCGCTTAAGTGGGGAAGGTATATTCTCAAATTTGCCCTTTGTTTTTTCTCTGACTGTTTCTTTATTGTTTATTACTTTTTGAACTTTTCTTGCTTTTTTATATGTCTCGAGAGTCTTTTCATCGTTGGCGAGTCGTACCATTTCCTCTTCAGTCATAGGTTTAATGCCAACCTTAACAAACTCCTCGTTCATTTTTTTAATTCCTTCGAGTCGTTGTTCTGGTGTGATGTTCTCTAGGTCTAATTTTTTTACTAATTCTTCAAGTGTTTTTCCTGGCATAGCCGTTCTCCTTTATCTGTAATGTCTATAAAAGAAACTTGATATACATATATAATCCTAAATCCTAATAAAAGGTGTCATTATTATAACACATTTTTAGCAATATTAAATCTTGATGTACCTTTGGTTTTTACTGTTTGGTTTGTCTGGTAGTGTCATTTTGACTAGCCCCATCTCTATGGCTGGACCCATATAGTTCTTTCTAAAGGTTTCTCGCGACTTTAGTCCTAATGCTTTCATGAGTGATACTGCAGGGTACGGAACATCATAGTCCATAACGTTTAGAAGTTTGTTCACATATTCGCTCGTATCTGCATTTGCTTTATGAATCTGCTCGATTATCTCGTCAAGCGTCTTATCTATCATTTCGAGCATGAATTCAATAAAGATATTAGAATCTCCTTTAGTGTGGCATTTGGCGATAGCTTCATAGTACTCGCTTTGATACTTCTCAATTTGACTTTCAATCGGAATGTAAAGAAATACGCTTCGCCAATTGTATAAGAGAGTTGTCTGCCAAAGCCTTGCCATTCTACCATTCCCATCGCTAAACGGATGGATAAAAACAAATTCATAGTGGAATACCGATGATAGTATCAGCGGATGAATGTCACCTCTATTTTGGTCCATCCATTCAAACAGATTGTCCATCAATTCCGGGACTAACTCTGGAGGTGGCGCTACGAAAATACACGCGTCCCCATCAAATACCCCCTCGTTACCTTTACGAATCGTTCCCGCTTCTGCTATAGTGCCAGCTGCTAGAATTCCATGAACCTTCTTCAAATCAGTAAGGCTATAGGGATCTACTTTTGGAATCTCTTCGTAGGCTTCGTAAGCATTCTTAACTTCTTGAATTTCCTTTTGGTTACCCAATACCACATGGCCGTCTATGACATCCCTTACATTGGATAACGAGAGTGAATTAGCCTCAATCTTTAAGGAAGAATGAATAGATTTAATTCTATTAATTCTGCGTAGGTGTGGCTTGGTTTCCAGTTCTCTATGCCCGCTCACCAGCCCCACTTTTTCAGATATAGATGCGACCAATTCTAACATTCTATTTGTAATTGTAAATGGCGGTTTATAGTTTGACATGTTTCCTCCATCTTGCTTATTATCTTGCATATTATCTTACCATGCTTATAGCAAATTTGCAACAAAAAGGTGGCCCTTATGAGCCACCTTTAATTGGTTTATTAATTAACGCTATTTAATTTTCCTGCATTCGAGGTAGAAGCGCTTGTCGTCGGCTTGACCCATAGAGAATGACTTCCTACAAAGTTCGCCGTGCGCAATTACATCAGGGAAGAGACTTTCCTTGTCGAACTTGTCCCAAGTGATTGCGAGGCCACCCTTTTCTTTTGCGAGACGCTCACAATTCTCTTTTCCGTGGATATATTCAAGTTCTACTTCTGGGTGTAGCGCCATGTACTCATCGAGCTTTGGTTGAAGTGTCTGAAGGTCAGGTGTGAAAGTATCTGTAATACCTAAAAATGCCTTAATATCCGCCTCATCCGCACCCATTACAAGTCTATGAATAGGCTCGAATTCAAGTGCTGGATCATAGAGATTTACTACCTCTGCCATAGAATATCTAGCGGGGTGATTTTCTCGCTCATCAACGCTTAAAGTCTCCTTTAAGTTATCCCAATGCTCTCTAGCTGCGGCAAACGAATGGTTGCCGTCACCCATCGCAAACTGGATGTCCTCGTACTTCAAAAGTGCGAAAGTATTCTCTATGTCACTTAAGAATTCCTCGTCCTTAACAAACCAGCCAGTGATCCTGTCTCCCTTTGGGAAAAGTTTGAAATCATAGAGTGGCTTTTGACCACCAGTATATGTCTCAAACAGCATGTTAATGACATCCTGCTTATCGTTAAAAAGTACCATCGTATGTGGCATCTCGAGAGGCGCATTTTTACGAATTTTTACACGCTCTGGGAGTCGCTCTTTGACCGTCTTTTCGGTAGGTCTAATCGACTTACCATACTCCTCCAAATCAAGGCACATAACTATGCCACGTCTCACACCGGAGCTAGTCTCACGATGCACGAAAATCACGCCTTTTCCAAGGCTTTCGAGAGTTCCACAATCGAGATACTTTTGCATATTTTGATTGAGTTTATCGTAGCTTATTCCACGTCCGAGATAGGCCTCTGGAAGAATCATATTCACTGCGGACGGTGCATCTTTTGCGTTCTCTTCAACCTTTTCCCAGTACTCTGGTTCGGCAGAATATTGATCGCAAGCGATAACCGCAAATTTAGTTAAATCTATCTCTTTTTTAGGGAAATATATCTCTGGAATTGCTGCTCCGATTGACTTAAAAATTTCGTTCATTTTATTATCCTATCACTCTTACTTTTACAATACCGTTGATAGCGCTAAGCCTTGCCACACAAGCGTCTTTTGGCTTCTCTGCGACATCGATCATAGTGTATGCGATGTCCCCTCTGGAGCGGTTAATCATGTGGTCAATATTATGGCCTTCAGCTGCTAGAATTGCAGTTACCTGTCCCACCATATTAGGGACATTTTTATTAATTATAGCAATTCTATAGCCACCTGTAAATGGCATGTCGCAGGCTGGAAGATTTACAGAATTGCGGATGTTTCCCGTCTTCACATAAAGGTCGATCTCTTTGGCTGCCATGATAGCGCAGTTGACCTCTGCTTCTGGTGTAGATGCTCCGAGGTGAGGTGTGGCGATTACCTTATCGCTTTCTACGATTTTCGCATTAGGGAAGTCTGTAACATATTTGCCGAGTTTACCATTTTCGAGTGCTTCCAGTACTGCATCGTCATCAATTAGGCCACCTCTTGCATAATTTAGTAAAACCGCATCATTCTTGAATTTTGCGAGCGCTTCACGGTTGATCATGCCCTTAGTGTCGTTGGTTTGTGGAAGATGGAGCGTGATGAAATCGCAGTTCTCATAAATCTCGTCGATGTACTTTACGATTTTAACCTTTGGAGAGAGTCTAAGCGCCGCTTCTACGGAGAGGAACGGGTCATAGCCCACTACATCCATGTCGAGTGCAAGCGCCGCATTAGCGACCAAAGCACCTACTGCGCCAAGTCCGATAACCCCAAGTTTTTTGCCCGAAATCTCGCGTCCCACGAAATTCTTCTTGGCCTTTTCCATTGTGACATCGATGTCTGTCGCACCGGCCTCTGCCTGGGCGTTTACCCACTCTACGCCGGACACGATTTTACGGCAGGAAAGGAGCATACCGCAGAGCACAAGTTCCTTTACTGCGTTAGCATTAGCAGATGGCGTATTGAATACGCAAATACCCTTTTCTGTGCACTTGTCGAGTGGAATGTTGTTCACTCCTGCCCCGGCTCTTGCGATAGCTAAAAGTTTCTCCGGAAAGACTTCATCCTTGAGCTCTTGGGATCTTACAAGAGCTACATCGTAGTCCTCGCCTTCTTCAAAGAATTCGTATTCCGCTTTATTCATATAGTCATAAATGACATCGTCTATTTTGTTGAATTTTCTAACTTTAATCATTGCTAATCTCTCTTTCCCATTTCGAAATCTTTCATGAGGTCTACGAGGGCTTTGACGCCTTCTACTGGCATTCCGTTATAGATGGATGCGCGGCAGCCACCTACTAATCTGTGGCCCTTGATGTTAATCAAACCGCGCGCCTTTGCCATAGCGAGGAATGCTTTGGTGTCTTCCTCTGTAGGAAGTGTGAATGTGACATTCATGATGGAACGGTCAGCCGGGTTCACTGGATTAGTGAAAACCTTTGAATTATCTATGAAATCATAGAGCATATTGGCCTTTGCGATATTGATCTTTTCGAGTTCATCTACGCCACCCATCTTGAGCACCCACTTATACATGAGGCCTGCCATGTAGATTGAGTAAGTAGGAGGTGTATTGTACATGCTGTTGTTATCGTATGCAGCTTTATACTGGAGCATGATTGGAACCTTAGGGTCGTCGATAGCACCGATTAGTTCTTTCTTCATGATTACTACCGCAAGACCAGAAGGGCCCATATTCTTTTGTGCGCCCGCATAGATTAAATCATAATCTGCTACTGGAATGTTTTGGCCTAAGATTGCACTGGACCAGTCTGCTACGAGCTTAGCATCTCCATGCTTTGGTGTCTTAGTATAGCGAGTTCCAAAGATTGTGTTGTTACCTGTGATGTGAAGATATTTTGCACCTGGTGTAATCATATCATCAGTAATCTCTGGGATATATGTGAAGTTCGCTTCCTTGGATGAGGCGATAGCGATTGCCTTTGTTCTGCGCGCACCCTCCTCCATTGCCTTTTTAGCGAAGTTTCCTGTGATAGCGTAGTTAGTAATGTCTCCTTCAGCCGCGAGATTCATAGCAACCATTGAGAACTGTGTAGTAGCGCCTCCCTGCATAAAAAGCACGGCATAGTCGTCCGTAATATGCATGAGTTTGCGAAGATTCTCTTGAGCGGCGTTTATGATCTCCTCGAAAGCTGGAGTTCTGTGGCTCATCTCCATAACTGAGCAGCCTGCTCCTGGATAGCAAAGCATGTCGCGCTGAGCTTCCTCCAAAACCTCTACCGGCATCATCGATGGTCCTGCTGAAAAATTAAATACTCTTTCCATTTTTATATCCTTTCTTTTTTTCGGGGAAAGTGTGGCGACGCCTCACTAAGTGTCACCTCATCTTTCTTCACATCCCTCGGTAAAAAAAGAACCGAAGGATTGCTCCTTCGGTTTCTGATTTTTTATACTATCTAATCATCAATCTAAAGGAGATACGCAAACATGAGCACTTCTGATGAAGAGCTCTTAGATGATGATGAAGATGAGGATAATCTAAAATTGTACATCTTTTGCGTTTCCTTTCAATTGATATAAATATTTTACCCCTTGGCTAGTATAATAGTCAAGATTTTTATCTAGTACAAGCTAACGTTCCTCTCTAAAGTAGTTGAGGCCTAAGCCTTGAGGTGGTTGGTCCTCTCTTCTCTGTCTCATGGACACCATTACGAGTACAACTGCAGTAAAGATGTATGGAACGATCTTGTAAATCTGAGTTGGGATGAATGGAAGTGGGAGCTTAAGGAAGAGGATTAAAAGCGCACCGAAAAGTGCTGAACCCCAGATTGAGTTCACTGGCTTCCAGAGGCAGAAGATTACGAGTGCTACTGCTACCCAGCCTTCGCCTGACAATCCTGTGTGGTTCCATACAGTTCCTGAAATAGTCATCGTATAAACCATACCACCAACAGCGGAGATTCCACCACCGATAATAGTAGCTAAATATCTGTATTTCATTACATTGATACCTGCGGAGTCTGCTGTAGCAGGAGATTCACCTACTGCCTGTAAATTTAAGCCTGAGCGAGTTTTCTTGATGAAAATTGCCATGACAACAGCCATTACAAGTCCGATATATACGAATATATTATAGTCGAATAATATAGGTCCGAGCACTGGAATATTACGCATTCCCTCTGGGAAAATAGAGTTAGCAAATGCACCTCTTAATGTTGTGGAAACGCTTACATTAGCTCCTGATTTAACTCTTAAAAGTTCGCCGACGAACTGGCCTACGCCTGTACCAAAGATTGTGAGTGCGAGACCTGTTACATTCTGGTTGGCTCTTAAAGTTATAGTGAGGAATGCAAAGATGAGTGAGCCGAGGCAACCTGCGATGAATGAACAAGCAAGGGCGATTAGAACCGCTACTATTCCACTTGCGCTAGCGCCTGCGGCCTTGTCGTAAATATATGCTCCAGCCAAGCCGAAAGCTCCGCCCATGAACATTAATCCTTCAACACCTAAGTTAAGGTTGCCAGACTTTTCTGTTAAGATTTCTCCGGAAGTACCGAAGAGAAGTGGTGCGCCGTTTAAAATAGCAGCTCTGATAAGATTAATAATAAAATTCATCTATGCCACCTCCTTTTCTTGCTTTCCGCGGAAATGCATCTCATAGTTTATAAAGAATTCGCAAGCGAGAAGTGATAAAAGGATGATTCCTGTAATTACATCTGAGATGGAAGCAGGAACTGCGAGTGCTGTCTGCACAGCAGCTGCGCCCTTTTGGAGCACTGCGAGTAATATTGCGATGATGATCATGATGAATGGATTGAGCTGAGCGAGCCATGCTACAGTGATTGCAGTGAAGCCAACGCCGTTAGCAACTGTAGAATAGAGTGTCTGGTTAGCACCTGATGCTACCATGAAACCTACGAGTCCGCAAATACCACCTGATAAGCAAGCTGTACGAACGATAACCTTAGTAACGTTCATGCCTGCGTATCTAGCAGTATTCTCGGATTCGCCGAGTACTGCAATTTCATAGCCATGTTTAGTGTAGTTCAGGTATATATACATTACCACTACCAAAACTAAAACGATTATCCAACCGATATGAACTCCTAAAACCTTAGGGAGTACGGCACCCTTAGCAAAGTTAGGGATAATCTGTGAGCCTGGCTTTCCTTCCCAAGGGCCTCCCTGGAGCCAAGCTACAATACCGATTGCGATATAGTTCATCATGAGTGTGAAGAGCGTTTCGTTAGTGCCCCAGCGAGCTTTGAAAAGTGCTGGGATTGCTGCCCAAAGAGCACCCATGATAATAGAGCCGATAGCCATTAGGATAAGTGTAACTGGTGATGACCAAGTAGCACCATAGTTGATAGCAAAGAATGCTGCGCCCATAGCGCCCATTGTGATCTGACCTTCAGCACCGATGTTCCAATACTTCATCTGGAAGCAAGGAGCAAGTGCAAGAGCCGTTCCTAAAAGTGGAGTGGCGATTTTAGCTACCTGCTTTAGTCCGGATGCTTTTCCTAAAGCGCCCTTGACCATAGCGCCGTAGGCTGCGATTGGATTAGCACCTGCAATTACGAATATTAAGCCACCAAGTATAAGCGCTACAACGAAAGCGGTAAGTCTAATAGCCCAAGTCTTGCCTTTTGAAATGTTCTCGCGCTTTGCGAGTCTAATGAGAGGAGTATGTTCGTGCATTAGTTCTCCTCCTTTCCACCGAGCTTAGTCATTAGAAGGCCGAGCTCTTCTTTTGTAGTTTTACGAGCATCCACAAGACCGGATACCTTGCCATCGCAAAGTACAAGAATCTTGTCACAGAGTGCAAGCAAAACGTCTAAGTCTTCGCCTACGAAAATTACGGCTGTGCCTACCATCTTTTGGTCGGCCATCAAGTTGTAAATTACGTAAGATGTGTTGATATCGAGGCCTCTTACAGCATACGCGCTCATTAGAACGGATGGGCGGGATGCAATTTCACGACCTACTAAAACTTTCTGAACGTTACCGCCGGAAAGCTTTCTAACCGGATAATTTATAGAAGGAGTAACTACTTCTAAGTAGTCATAAATTTGCTTTGCTAACTTTTCGGGTTCTTTCTTATCTACGAAAATACCCTTACCTTTGTTCCATGATCTTAAGAGCATATTTCCTGTCATGCCCATGCCGCCGACAAGACCCATGCCTAATCTATCCTCTGGTACGAAGGCGAGCGCTACACCCGCATCCTTGATCTCCATAGGAGTCTTTCCTACGAGCTCTTCTGGGGCCTTTCCCTCTGGGCTGTAGATGATGGAACCCTTTTCAATGTGGCGAAGTCCAGAAATCGCTTCTAAGAGTTCTTTCTGGCCTGAACCTGCGATACCTGCAATACCTAAAATTTCGCCGCTATAAGCGATAAAACCTACATTGTCGAGCTTTGTTACACCCTCGCTATCTCTAACCGTTAAACCGGCGATTGTGAGTCGAGGCTTAGGGTCTACAGGATCGTGCCTGTCTATGTTAAGTGAAACCTTGCGACCTACCATCATTTCGGTTAAGGCCTGCTCATTTGTTTCATTCGTTCTTACTGTCTTGATGTGCTCACCCTTACGAAGTACTGCAACCACATCGGAGATTTCCATAACCTCGTTGAGCTTGTGAGTGATGATGATGATGGATTTGCCATCCTCTCTCATCGCACGGAGAACGTCGAAAAGTTTCTTTGTCTCCTGAGGTGTAAGCACTGCTGTTGGCTCGTCGAGGATTAAAATATCTGCGCCTCTATAGAGCACCTTAATGATTTCTACTGTCTGTTTTTCTGATACAGACATTTCGTAAATTTTCTTGTCTGGGTCAATCTCGAAACCGTACTTCTCTGAGATTTCTTTAACCTTCTTAGATACTTCTTTGCGGTCGAGTTTGCCTTTTTCTTCAAGTCCAAGAATGATATTTTCAGCAGCCGTAAACACGTCTACTAGCATGAAGTGCTGGTGAATCATACCAATCTTGTGGTCGAACGCATCTTTTGGTGATTTGATGATCACTGGTTCGCCGTTAAGCAAAATTTCGCCCTCATCAGGAAAATATATTCCTGCGAGCATGTTCATAAGTGTAGTTTTGCCGGAGCCGTTCTCTCCTAAGAGGGACATAATTACACCTTTATCGAGATAAAGGTTAACGTTGTTGTTCGCAACTACCGAACCAAAACGTTTCGTTATGCCTCTGAATTCTACTGCATGGACATTTTCCACTGATTTTCTCCTTCTTTTTTCGTGGGAAAGTAGTTTTTCATGTCGCGCTTAATAAGATTTTGCGCTTTCCCTATATAAAACAAAATCCGAAAGGGGAACTAGTCCCCTTTCGGTCTATTATATCACATTATCAAATTGATTTGTATTAGTAAGCTTCGTTAACAAGAGTGATTCCATCGATTCTTAATGCGAAGTATGGAGCTGACTGGAACCAGGATTCGTGGAATGCACCATCGAATACTGCTTCTTCTGTATCTGCTGTGAAGTCGCCATCCATATCAAGTGCGAAGCAGCTTGTAACCTTCTGTCCGCCAACTGTGAATGTGTCTGTATCGAATACTTGAAGTGTTCCGTCTATGATTGCCTTCTTAGCAGCGTCGATCTTTTCCTGAGTTCCTGCTGCAGCAACCTTTGTGTTTAATTGAGTTAAGCAAACTTCGTCAGTTGCAAGACCGTGTCTATAGTAGTCTTGTTCGAACTTTTCACCGTTGATAGCAGCCTTGATGAGCTTTACATAGTACTTTGTCCAGTCGATTCTGGAAGAAATGATGGAAGCGTTAGGAGCAACGTCTGAACCTGACATGTCGATGTTGTAACCTACGTGGAATACGCCGTTAGCTTCAGCTGTTGTAGCTGGAGTAGTGGAGTCGGAGTGTTGTGAAATGAGGATTGCACCCTTATCGATTAAGTCTTGAGCTGCCTGAGCTTCGAGCTTAGGATCTCCCCAGTCGCCTATAAACTGTACAAGCATTGTAGTGTCTGGGCAAACTGATCTAGCGCCAAGGAAAAATGCAGTGTAACCAGAGATTACTTCTGCGAATGTGTATGCGCCTACATAACCAATAACAGCTTCATTAGCCTTGATAGTTCCGTTGTCAATCATTTCTTGGAGCTTGCAACCAGCAGCGATACCTGCTAAATATCTAGCTTCGTAGATTGAAGGAAATGCGTTTACTGTATTGTCTAAATCGTCCTTCCAGGAACCTTCGTTAGTGGAGCCTACGAAAATAGTGTCTTCGTAATCACCTGCTACTGTGAGCATTGCAGGTTCTTGGCCGTAGGAGTTGCAAACAACTGCTACGCAGCCGTCATCAGCGAGTTCTGTGCAGTAGTCTGCAACATCAACTGCTTCGTTATATTTATATACCCATTCGATGTTGATACCTTCTTTAGCGAGTTCTGCCTTAGCAGCATCTGCAGCCATGTAGAAGTTTCTGTCGTATGCTTCGTTTTCGTCTCCGATACAAACCATACCTACTTTATAAACTTGATTTTGTGGTTCTTCTTGTCCCTGTTCGCCACAAGCAAACATTGTGAATACCATTGCAAGTGCGAGAACAATTACTAATACTTTTTTCATTTGATTTTCTCTCCTTTTAATAATGTGTGAAATTCGCTTTTTTCACTCTTTCGAGCAAAATATATGTTTTGCAAAATGAATATACTATAATTATACCCGTCAAAATCCCCTGTGCAATAGATTGTACGGATATTTTCGATATATTTTTTATATAAAAAATAGAACGTTCGGACATTACCGAACGTTCCATAAAATAATTTTGTTATAATTCGTAAATGTGTAAAATGCTTCAGTCACATCCACGTCCTATCAGATATTTTGTCAGTATAAACTGTCCTATCTGACCATTACTGATCCGTTTTCGGGATCATAGATATTGTCTGCTGAATCATAGTCGAATTGCTGACCCATATATCCGTTTGCATCGCAGCCATTGTCAAAATAGATATCTGTGCCTGTGAGGTATGAGTTACGTTCATCGATCAAGAAATCGAATACGAATGCAACCTCTTCAGGTCTGCCTGCTCGTCCGAACGCTGACCATGACATCTGCTGGTTGATCTTTTGATCTGGATCTTCACCGCTGATTACGTAGTCATCAACCGTTCTTGGAGTACGCACGAATCCTATTGAAACAGTATTGATACGAATGCCCTTTTTTCTGCCAAAGCTATATGCCGCCTTACGTGTAAACCAATAAGCGAATGATCTACCATAGCAATATGCCATCTGAGCAGCCGCTGTATCGTCGCCAAAATCACCGAGATACTCAGTAAAGTCATCATAGAACTTTTGCTTATCAGTAAGCGCAGTCTCGAAAATATCCATTGGCAATGAATCTTCATCAAAGAAATGACCTGCGCAGGAGCAAATATTCATGATAGAAGCCCCTGGGCCCATTACTTCAAAGAAGCATTCGTCGATATTCATCATACCTATGCAGTCTACAGCAACAATGTCCTTATAGTATGCAACAGCAGGAGTAAGTCCGGCGAGCTGAATTACGCCCTGAACTGTACCCATTGAAGCCGCTTTCTCGGCGAGAGCTTTGCACTGCGAACGAACTGAAGTGTCGCAAACCATGCCTGCAACTTCATATCCCTTCTCTGTGAGTTCCTTTACACGGGCATCCAGTTTTTCCTGGCTTACGTCTGCCATCAAAACTTTATACTTTTCAACCATTTGGTTGACAGCAGCTGATCCTATGCCACCTGTGGCGCCTGTGATGACGCATACTTTTTTATCAGACATATCTCTAGAAATTGTCGAGAGCCTTTTGGAACTTCTCGTATTCTACTGGATCCATGTGGAAACCATGCTTGTCTTCTGGATATGCGCCTGAGCGTACATCCTCTGCCCACTGCATGTAAGCTTCGCAAGCGAATGGGAAGAATTCTGCATAAACCTTTGCGTGAGTTGCGAATGTAGGCATCATTCCGAATGTATCGAAGTCTACCATTTCAGAACCGTCAGCAGCGCCGCCGGCAGCGATTGAAATTACAGGAACTCTTAACTTCTTTGCGATAGCGTTAGTTACTTCGATAGGAGTTAATTCGATAGTCATACATCCCATACCGTTTTCTTGGTATTCGTAGCCCATCTTGAATACTTCCATAGCGGATTCAGCAGTCTTGCCTAATCTCTTGTAACCGCCTTGCTTTACTGTCTGCCAACCGGATAATGCTCCGATGTGACCGAAGAGTGGAAGATAGTAATCAGACATGTGCTTAACTCTCTCGTTTGTAATGCCCATTGTTAAAAGGGAATCAGCACCGCAGTTCATGTACATTGAACCATTGTAGAGTGCATCTCTGTCGGATGCGTATGTAGGTGTCTGCATATAGAAATTGATGTGAATTGTGTGAGTGTTGTTGTGAACAGTTTTGATCCACCAAGGTGCAATCTTAATCTGCATTTCTGGGTCGGAACCATCTCCAGGAACTGTAAGTCTGCAAATATCTATGTCGCACATATCAGCAGCCATAGTAAAGAAATAGTCACGGTTGCCTGGGCACATCTGTACGATCTTAGTGCCTTCATTTTTACATTTTTGAAGGTATGCAAGGGATTTTCTTTCCTTGGATACTCTTGAGCTTTTTACTTCTGCCATTATTAAATCCTCCTTAAATAAGTTCGCTTTAGAGATTAGAGACCCTTTTCTCCGAGTTCATCTAAACCCTTAAGGATAGCTTCTACAGCATCCTTAGGAAGTCCTACTTGAGGGAACTTAAGTAACATACCAATCTTCATGCCCATAACAGGACCGAGTTGGGAAGCCTTTTCCTCTACGAAATTAGGGAAGTACTTTTCGATAACTTCTACTGCCTCTGGAACTGCGAGGCAATCTCTTAATTTTGAATTTCTGCTGATAGCCATAGTTTTTCCTCCTTAATACTATATACTTTCTGCACAAAGCACCACGCGAGTGGCACCATACTAATCAGTGTTGATAAAATTATATTGATTTTGTCCGAATATCGAAATGGACAAATTTATCCATCTTCTATCTATATTATCTGGATAAGCAAACGCCGCTGTCGATAACGCAAGAGTTACCATTCATGAAAGTGGATTCGTCGGATGCAAGATATACTGCGAGCGGGCTGATTTGCTCAGGGAAACCAATCATGCCACCAGTCCACTTCCAACCGTCTGAATTGTAGCCGGATCCTTGGTGAACAGCTGATCCCTTTGGATTATAAACAGGGAAAGTATCCGTGATGTTAGTAAGAATCGGACCAGGGCAAATAGAATTGCATCTGATGCCGTCTCTATAATATTCGAATGCGATTGCTTTCATGAGCGCATTCGCACCTGCCTTGGACGCACTGTATGCCGGACCGCCTGTGGCAGATTCGAAAGCAGCATTGGATGTAATCATTACGATAGATGCTGTCCATTCTTCGTCTTCCCTAGCCTTAGGAGCCATATACTGGAGTGCCGCACGAGTAACTTTCATTGAGCCTGTTAAGTTCACAGCGAGAAGCTTATCCCACATATCATTAGGCATGTCTTCTACCATCGTGAAGTCATCAGAAATACCTGCGTTATGTGAAAGGACATTCATATCTCCGAATGTATTTACGCATAAATCTACGGCAGCTTTGCAGTCATCATCGTTCAAAATATTGCCTTTGAAAGTTGCGATGTTTTTAGCATCGATGCCCTCTGATACTGCCTCTTCTACGAACTCTTCGAGTCTTTCTCCGTTCATATCAAAAGCAACAATCTTAGCCCCTTCTCTGAGGTAATCGAGTGCGATTGACTTACCCATTCCAGAGCCGGCGCCTGTGACTAAAGCAATTTTTCCATCGAGTCTATTAGCCATTTTATTTCCTCCCTTAACATATAATCGATTAGTGTATATTTAACGACACTAAATTATTCGTCCATATCATATTAATGTTAAATTAACATATACTATAAATATATAGATAAAATTACCCATTTTTACTTAAGATTAAGGCTTTTGCTTGATTTAAAAAATCAAATCGAATAAGATAAAATTGATAGGTATATGCAGTTAATGGCGCATTGCTTGCGCGAAAAGCAGGTGGAACCATGAAAAAAACAAACTTTACAGACATATATCCGGATAAGTTAGACTACGAAGTTCTATTAGATGTGGTGCAAAGTTGCGGCAAGGCACACAATCCACGTTCTTTTGCGATAGACATTCTTCACCACATTAATAAAATCGCCCCTTTCGATCAGGGTATGGCTATGTTTATCGACGGCAATAAAAAACTCGTCGGTCAATACCTGCGTGGTGTTGATGACAAGTCCTTTAAAACCTATACGGAGCATTACTCTGAAGCGGAGAATAAAAAGTACAGCTATGCTAAAGATGTCCGCGAAAATCCAAACGCCCCTACCATAAACGTGCATGCCTGGGAAAAGGAAAAGCCCGGCGAATTCGTAGATGACTATATATACGCTCGCGGTCTCAAATACAGCTGCGGCTTTGCTCTCTATGACCTTCACGGTAATTACAGACTTATTTTTAGTTTGGACAGGCTAAAAGAAGAGCCATTCTCCAACAAAGAGCTCTATAATCTGCAGCAAGCCGTATTCATGCTGAATGACCTCCATAAAAATTTCTACTATGTGGGGGCATCTCTTAAAAAGGTTAAGCAAAAGACATGGGCAAAGGCTAAACTTACCGCCCGTGAAATCGAAGTTGTCGATCTGATGGCACAGGGAATCTCCCCTGCTAACATCTCACGGATTTTATATATTTCTCTTTCGACAACATATAAACATATCGCTCATATCTATGACAAAATGTCCGTCTCATCTCAGCAGGAGCTCCTGGTAAAACTCCTCAGAGAGCAAGAGTTGTCAGAAGACTTGGATTAAAGGACCGAAAAACCACAGCGCATGCTGTGGTTTTAGTGTACGTAGAAGCAAAAGACCCGGCTGGGAAGTCGGGTCTTTTTATTATGGTGTTATGCCTTCAAAACGAAGTATCGAACTATATTATTTTGCTCCTAAAGCATCAAGCACATCCAGCCGCCGTTTACGCCTAAGACTTTTGCTCCTTCCTCGCTATAAAATTGCGTTTTCATAGATCAGATCGCGCACTTTTTCAACGAGCAAATCATGCTCGATCAGTGCAAAATCTTCACCCATAAACTTTTGCACTAATTCTATCGTCGTATTGTCCTTGGCGGCAATTCGCTCTGCTCTTTCGCGGCGTTCTTCAGGCGTCGTAGTGAGACCTTCCTGCTCGATTATGCTGTTCACGATGAGACCTACTTTATAGTCGCGAGTAACCTCTTCTTCAACGCTCTTATGAACACCCTCATAATCTATCTCAGTCATAGCAGCGGCGCCGCCGAAAATATTCTGATACTTAATGCCCTGAATCGTGCCCTTAAATACATAATCTATCTCGCCTTTTAGGTCGTCAGGAATAACGAACTCATTGGTCTCAATGATTTTGTCAAGGATTCGGTCTGTCACTATTTCTTTGCTGCCGCGCGGATTATCCGGCTGCACGCCCTTATAATTCGTGCATACGAATGGCTTATCTTTTGTGATTTCTGCGCTCATAATTCCTCCTAAAAACGATATTCTTTTTCTTCTGTAAATACTGCCTGCATCGGCTTATCCCATGCCTGCGCGAGGACGCTTTCTGACTTCTGGCACTCGAATGCCACCGCCACGATTTTTGCGTTCACACACTTTTCGATAAAGCGGTCGTAGAAGCCACGGCCCATGCCCATGCGACCACCAGCTTCGTCGAATGATGAGCAAGGGCAGACAACGAGATCGATTGTTTCAGGCTTGAACTCCTTGGACTTTTCGCGTACAGGTTCGAAGATTCCCTTGTAGCCCTCGATCCATGAGTTATCACCCTCCGGCAAAAGCGCTATCATTTCGCTATCTGTCACACAGAGAGGATAGAGCAAAGTCTTTTTACCGGAGCCGCCCGCTTCGTTTATCTGCTCCAGCAGGTCGAGTTTAACCTCGCCCTTAGTCCAGCGATAAATCATTATAACCCGGGCGCTTTGATATTCGGGAGAAGCTGCGAGCCTCTCCACGATTGCCCTCGACTTATCCGCTCTTTCTTCTTCAGAAAGCGTGTTTCTCGCTACGACTTTTTCTTTTCTAATTGCTGCACGTTGTTCTTTAATGTCTGTCATTAGTCTATTGCTCCGAAATGTATCTGTCTGTGTGCATCGCATCGTCTGACATTTTGGAACGTAGGCACCTGCGCACATTGCATCAAAGATATATTCTTTAAGTAATTTTACCAAAGAATCCAGCCGCTTTGAATAATAAAATTTAATTAATTTAGAATATTTTAAATAGAGTTTGCAATTCAAAAGGTTACTTATAAATAATTTTTAGTATTTAGAAGTTCATGTTATTATGATATACTAAATTAGTTTAACAGTAGAAGCCATTAATGGAGGATGTGCCTCATGATCATGGGCTTCTCGAGTGAAGAGGAACTAAAATGAGCAGAGATTTATCATACAACGAAACATTGCGAAAGAAAATTTTGGCCGGGGTAGACAAGCTCGCCGATACAATTAAGCTCACGCTCGGACCTAAAGGTCGTAATGTAATACTTTACCGCAAGCCTGATCTACAGGGTGCGAAATGGTCAGATGCACCGCAGCCTGGCGCACCGGCCTTTGTGACTAACGATGGCGTTACTATCGCACAATCAATAATACTCGACGACCCTCTCGAAAACATGGGTGCTCAACTCATCGTGGAGGCGGCTGAGAAGACTAATGAACTCGCAGGTGATGGTACTACTACTGCGTCACTTCTCACACAGTCAATTATAAGGGAAGGCTATCATATGATGGCAGCTGGCGTTAATCCTATCGCGCTCAGAAGAGGCATAGAAAAAGCCGAATCCGTTGTGCTGAATGAGTTAAAATCTATGGCGGTTCCTGTAAATACAGAAGCTGAACTCGCGCAGGTAGCTACACTTTCCTGCCAGGATCAAGAAATCGGCAAACTAATCGGAGAAGCGTTCTATAAGGTTGGACCGGAAGGAGTCGTTAATATTAATGATACTTTTGCGAAGACGGAGACGCATGTGACATACGAAGACGGCATTACTTTTGACCGCGGTTATTTGAGCCCGCACATGATTACTGACCAGGAAACCCTGGTAGCGGAACTTCACAGCTGCTATGTCCTGATGACAGATTTAACTATCAACAGTTCACGCCAGATTCTTGACCTTCTCATTGAAGTTGCCGAAACCAATAAGCCGCTCCTGATCATCGCAGAAAAAATTGAAGAAGAGCCGCTCGGTATGCTCATAAAGAATAAGGTAGAGGGAGACCTCGAATTCATAGCTATTGAGCCTCCGATGTACGGCGAAGGACGAGTTTGGAGGCTTCAGGATTTAGCAGTTCAAACAGGTGGAAATTTCATTTCCAAGGAGCTCGGAATGCGCCTCGAAGACGCACATATCGCAGATTTGGGAACAGCGGAATATGTTAAAGTAGCTAAAAAAGAAACCATCATCCTCGGAGCTGGCGGTGACCCTAAAAAAGTCAAAGAGCATGAAAATATGCTCCGTAAGCTCGTAGATTCCACAGACTATGAGTTCAATAAAAAGCGTCATCAAGAAAGACTGGCAAAGTTTGTATCCGGAGTTGCTACAATCGCTCCGGGCGGCAGGACAGAACTCGAGATCAAAGAGAAAAAACTCCGAATCGAGGACGCTGTGAATGCAGTGCGAGCTGCAGCGAAAGAAGGCATCCTTCCTGGCGGAGGTACTGCTTTTATAAATTGCATCCCTGTGCTTAGTGCGCTCGTTTTGACGCTTGAGGGCGAAGAAAAAATCGGTGCGCAGATTGTGCTTAATTGTCTTTCCAAGCCGCTCTGGCAGATCGCAGAGAACGCCGGCGAGAACGGCAGCACTATAGTGGATAAGGTTCAAACATTGGAACGCGGCCATGGATTTAACGCAGCTTCTATGGAATATGTCAATATGGCTGAAGCCGGAATCATAGATCCACTCATGGTGACGCGCCTCGCTTTCGAGTCAGCATGCTCTGTAGCCAAAACACTCCTTACTACAGGCGCAGCCGTAGTGTAAAACTTAGATAACAAAAAAGAGGTTGGCGTTTGCCAACCTCTTGCTATTCTTCGCTCGGTCAATTTTTATTTTACCGACGAGTCGGAACCGTCACACATCATCTTTAGCGAAGCGATTAAGGTTTCCCTTAATCTGCGATTTTACGCGCTACATATACTCCTGAGGCGGAGGCGTGTGAAAGTGAGTGAGTTACACCTGAGCCATCGCCTATTACATAGAGTCCTTTGTGTCTTGTCTCGAGGTTTTCGTCGATTGCAACTTCCATGTTATAGAACTTAACTTCTACGCCATAGAGGAGTGTATCGTCAGATGCTGTACCCGGTGCAATCTTATCGAGTGCATAAATCATCTCGATGATGTTGTCTAAGATACGCTTTGGCATCACTAGCGAAAGGTCGCCAGGTGTTGCCTTTAGCGTAGGTGTTACGAATGACTTTGCAAGACGCGCTTCTGTACTTCTTTGACCGCGTCGTAAGTCCCCGAATCTCTGAACGATTACTCCACCTCCGAGCATGTTGGACAGTTTAGCGATGTTTTCTGCATAGCCATTGCTATCCTTAAAAGGTTCTGTGAAGTGCTTTGATACGAGGAGCGCAAAATTCGTGTTTTCTGTCTGAAGCTCAGGGCTCTCGTATGAGTGTCCGTTAACAGTGATGATACCGTTAGTGTTCTCTGCTACTACTGCGCCCTTTGGATTCATGCAGAATGTACGGACCTGGTCCTGATAGGCCTTAGTTCTATATAAAATTTTGCTTTCATAAACTCTATCTGTGATGTGCTCGAAAACCTTTGCTGGAAGTTCTACTCTAACACCGATATCTACACGGTTTGAAAGTGTAGGGATATCGAGTGACTTGCAGATTCCTTCCATCCACTTGGATCCGGAACGGCCTACAGAAATTATGCAATCCTTGCAAGTAGCGCTTTCCTTTTCGGATACGATTTCATAGCCCCCATCGATAGCCTTTACATCGGTAACCGGTGTGTGGAACTTGAATTCTACATGGTCCTTCATTTCGTTATACATGTTTTCTAGAACCTTGTAGTTAATATCTGTGCCTAAGTGACGAACGCTCGCATCCAAAAGGTGAAGGTCGTTCTTTAGGCATGTTGTTGCGAGCTCTTCGTTCGCTGTAGTGTAAAGCTTAGTGCCCTCACCACCGTGAGAAACATTGATCTCATCGACATAGTGCATGAGCTTAATTGCTTCTTCCTTACCGATGTGCTCGTGAAGTGATCCACCGAACGCATTAGTGATGTTGTACTTTCCATCTGAGAAAGCGCCCGCACCACCGAAACCGTTCATGATAGAGCAAACCTTGCAGTTTATGCAAGACTTAATCTTGACTCCATCGATAGGACATTTTCTTTCGTTTAACATTCCGCCGTATTCAAATACTGCGATCTTAGCTTCTGGCTTGAGCTTCATGAGCTCATAGGCAGAGAAAATTCCGCCAGGGCCAGCGCCAATGATAATTACATCATAGTTCTTCATAATTTTCCCCCTTATACAAATTCTATTACCCCGTTCTCGAGTGATTTTACAGAGGCGAGTGTTTCTACACGATAGCCCTTCTTTTCCAAAGCTTCCTTTCCACCCTGAAAATCCTTTGAGATTACTATACCGATTCCGCTTACTTTAGCTCCTGCATCTTCGACAATCTTTGCGAGTGCCATAGATGCCTCGCCGTGCGCAAGGAAATCGTCAATAATTAAAATATTTTCGCCTTCACTTATATGTCTCTTCGCTACTCTTAACACATTGAGCTGCTGTTTAGTGAATGACATAGCTTCGGCCTCATAGCAACCATCCTGCATTGTGTTTGGCTTGGCCTTTTTCGCGAAAACTACAGGTACAAAACTAAAATATCTAGCTGCCGCTACTGCGATTGCAATGCCGCTCGCCTCGACAGTTAAAATCTTGTCAACCTTGACTCCGCTAAAGCGCTTGGCGAACTCTTCTCCGATTTCATCCATAAAAGCGGTGTCAATTCTGTGGTTGATAAATCCATCTACATTGATTCTATCAGAACCGACTGATACTCCCTCTCTTTTGATTCTTTCTTTAAGTTTCTCCATGATTTCCTCCTATGAGATTCTGCTCTGCTTTTCGGGAAGGTTGGCTATAATTGTCGCAGCCAGTATGAAAAGACAAGCCATGTACTGAATTAGCGTCAACTTTTCGTTAAGTATAATCGCTCCGGCGACGGATGAAACCACAGCCTCCATACTCATGATGAGAGAAGCTTGTGTAGGCTCCGCATCGCGCTGTGCGATCGTTTGGAATGTATAGGCAATGCCACAGGATATTACACCTGTGTACAGGATTGGAAAGTATGCTGTCATAATGACATGTATGCTCGGATCTTCTGTCAGTATCATTCCAATTGAGTTCAGGAATGAAACCACGAAAAATTGGATGCATGTGATGGTGATACCATCAGCCTTTGGTGCAAAATGATCGATTGTCAAAATATGCGCTGTAAAGCCGAGCGCGCAGAGAAGTGTGAGAAAATCTCCGAGCTCTATTTTGAAGCTTCCGCCAAACAGACAGAGAAAATAGAAGCCCACAACCGCAAGTCCTACGCAAAGCCATGTCCTCCTGTTTACTCTTCTTCCAAAAAACAGCCCTGCGAGCGGTACGAAGATTACATAGAGTGCAGTGATGAATCCTGCTTTGCTGACAGTCGTATAGTTAATGCCGAACTGCTGAAGAGTTGTCGCAAAGAAGAGCGCTATTCCGCAGCAAATTCCGCCGATGATATTATCTTTTTTTCTTTTCTTTTTTTCTTCATCTGAGCCGAACACGCGCGCTTTTCTGGTGATAAGTGCAATCGGTGTCAAAACCAGACCACCTATTGCCATACGGACCGCGCCAAAGGTGAAAGCACCGATGCCTCCACCTACCTTTTGCGCTACGAATGCCGTGCCCCAAATAAGTACGGTAACCGTGAGCAAAAGATTGGCTCTCATTCTTTTGGACATTTTATACTATTCCTTCTAAATAAATGTATAACCTACTATCTTGCCATCTACAACTTCTAGTGTGTAGCCTCTTCCCGTCTCTGGTGACCATGCGAAAAAGTCGCCCGGACGTTCATCAGGGAAAAATGTCGCCATGAGAACCGAGATAGTGCCTCCATGACACACCAATACGGATTCTGCGTCCTTTCCCTTGGCAAACATCTTTTTCTCCTTTTCTTTATGGAGTTCCATGAGCTGATCCCAGCCACGGTAAACTCGGTCGCTAAAAGATTTTGCGGAGTCGCCATTAGGGAAAGTGTATGTGCCGGAGAGGTCGTGCGACCATGCTACCCAGTCAGTCATACTGTCCATGTCCTTAAAATACATTCCTTCCCAGTCGCCGAAGTTGAGTTCTCTAAGGTCGCGGATGATTGAATGCTCTGGGTTATCATAGATTACATTCAGGGTCTGATTAGTTCTGAGCATGCCGGTAGTATAGAAGTCTGCTTCCTTTGCTTCGGGATAAACTCCCTGCTCCTTGAATTCTTGCAAAATTCCGAAGCCCTCTGGCGTGATAGGAATATCCATTGAGCCATAGAACCAGTCTTCCATGATTCCCTGTGTGAGTCCATGTCTAATTAAGTGAATGTATGATTTCATATTTTTCCTCTTCTATTTGATTTCGATATCTTCGTAGTTACGAAGGAAATTCCTTATCATTTCCAAAATCTCATCGCAGCTTCCGATAGTCACTTCGATATTGAGTGGCATGAGCGGGTCGTGAAGAGATTTTCTAAGGAGACACCAGCCCTTTAAGTCTGGTGCATTAAAGGCAAGTCGTACTCCCTCGTAGTTTGGTTCTACGATAGTGACACCTTTATATTCTCTGGCCTTTGCCCAAGTTTTAAGTCCTTCCAGCACCGTATCTGCGTATGCTACAAAATATTCGGCCTTAATAGGGAATCTGACTTCCTTTGCTTCTTTAGGGTAGGCAAGATTTTTTATGAGCTTGTCGATTGTGAGGTTGCGAGCCTTAAGCTGTGCTGCCCTGATTACTATCTTAGTCGCAAGGTAGGCGCCGTCGTCTAGGAAATAGTTTTCTTTATATGCGGCGTGGCCTGATGTTTCGATAGCAAGTTGGCTATCAATACCCTGCTTGTTAAGCTCGATTGATTTATTGATTACATTCCTGTAGCCGCGCTGGTATCTTAGATGCTTTACACCAAGTTCTTCTGTAAGGAATGTAGTGAGTTCGTCTGATGTAATGGAGTCTGTAACGATTGTAGTTCCCGGATGCTCCTTTGCGATCAAAGCCGCAGCCATTGCAACTATCGCATTACGGCTGATTTCGTTGCCCTCCTTATCCACTGCGGATGCCCTATCCACATCTGTATCAAAGATGAGTCCGAAGTCCGCACCGTTTTCCACTACCGCCTTTGAAATTGCGGCCATCGCCTCTTTGTTCTCTGGATTTGGCTGGTGGTTAGGGAAAGATCCGTCTGGATTCAGGAACTGGCTACCCGTGATATCTGCACCGAGAGGTTCTAATATTCTCTTGGCGTAAAATCCGCCTGCACCGTTTCCCGCATCCACTACGATTTTGAGTCCCTTGAGTGGATGCTCATAATCCTTAGCGTTAACTTCGGTTTTAATCTTTTCTCTTAAAAATTCTGAGTAATCTTCAATCAGATCGCGCTCTTTTACCTTCGCATCCTCCACCTTTGGAAGTGAATCAAAGCAAAGGTCTGACTCTGCGTAGTCGATAATCTTAGCGATATCCTTTTTATCCAAGCCACCGGCTTTACTGAAATACTTAAAACCGTTGCGATTAAATGGCAAATGTGAAGCCGTAATCATAATCGCGCCGTCTGCATCATATCTATCGAAAACCGTGGACATGAACATGGCTGGAGTCGATGCGAGACCGCAATCATAAACCTTGCAGCCAACCTTTTTTAATGTCTTTACCAAAGTCTTTTGGAGTATGTCAGCCGAGAGTCTGCTGTCATGGCCGACAGAGATTTTGAGGTCGCCTGCTTCCTTTCCTGCTTTGATCTTTAACCACATTACAAAGCCGCGAGTGAGTCTCTCCGCCGCCTCAAGGTCGAGGTTGACTGGCTCGTTTGCTACACCGGCCATTGCAACTCCTCTAATGTCTGATCCGTTTTGAAGTTTACTATAATCTAAGGTCATTTTTACTCCTCTGCGTGTGCCGCTTGAATACTACCTACGCTTTCTGCTGAACCTATGAGCCAAAGGATATCACCCTTGGAAATCGTGAGGTCAGGGTCTGGCATAGAGATAGGGTAACCGTCCTTTTGAATACCGAGAAGCATGCAGTCGTGCTTGCCACGGATGTTGCTCTGTCTTACAGTCTTTCCTGCGAAGCTATCGGAACCATCAACCTTGATCGCTGCTAATGCAATCAGATCTTTCTCTTCCTTAGTGTCGCTGGACATATATTCTTTTAATGTTCTAATAGGCTTTGTCTGTTCAATTCCAGTGAATTGATATACGTTTGCCAGGGCTTTCTTTTCACCTACGAGGTAGAGCTTATCCCCCGGTTCGAATGGCTCCTTAGGGCTAGGAAGGATGATTGACTTGCCACCCTTCTTCATCTTTACGAGGTAAACCCCGTATTTATTAGCAAGATCCATATCGATGGCGCTCTTTCCGACAAAGTTCGCATCGTGTGGAACATAGAATGTAATGATGTGAAGCTTTTCATAAAGCCATGTCTGTCTGTTACCCTTTGCTTCTTCCTCTGAAATGATTCTCTCATTCAAATTACGCATGAAGTGAGTTTCGATGCTTAAATACCAAGTAGCCATCTTGCCGCTCATTGATACCTTAAAGAGCAGTGCTACAGCTGCTACGATGATAATAGCGAGTAACCAGATTGGTAAACTAAAGAATGTTCTAAGAGGCCAAATAGCGATTAGTAAGATAAGGATAATTTTTAGGGCGTTAAGTGTAAGAAGTGGTGGTCTATACGCCATCTTCTTTAGCCAAAGCGATGTGAATAATCTATCCTTAAAATTAACAAGTCTTCCAATAAACAACGCCATTACCGCATAGACTAGAACTGTGCAGATGAGCTTAGCTATAATCGGTACGAGTCTCCAGCCTTCCATTGCAGGCTCGAGGTATTTGATGATAACCATAGCTGCGACGAACATGATACCGCCAAAGATGACGAGTTTAATAAAGAATTTTTTAATATATTCTTGCCAGTCTGTATCCTTTTCATCGAGTGTTCCGCTGCTTTCATTGAATCTATTGAGTTTGGCAAGGATTTTCTCTGGAAGTTTCTTTTCGAGCCAGCTCTCGAATTTAGGTGAGAGCTTGATACAGAAAGGTGTAGTAAATATCGTGATAACTGATACGGCTACAACTATAGGATAGATGAAGTCATCGATAACTCCCAGGGAGTTTCCGAGGCTTGCGATGATGAACGCGAATTCACCGACCTGAGCAAGTGCAAAACCACCGTTTGTTGCCACTTCTAAGCTTTCGCCAGAAATCAGGAAGCCGAGAGCATTTACGATAATCTTACCTACGATAGCAACAACTACGAGTACGATGATTGGAACGATGTATTTTACAATCATCTGTGGGTTAACCATCATACCGATTGAGATGAAGAACACCGCACCAAACAGGTCTTTTACTCCGGATGTGAGCTTTTCGACACGCTCTACGTGAGTAGTGCCTGCGAGCAATGATCCTGAAAGGAATGCGCCGAGCGCTGATGAGAAGCCGAGCCAGTTTGCGAGAAGTACCATGCCAAAGCATATACCAATCGAAACTACCATGAGCATTTCATCGTTCATGTATTTAATAGTCTTATCCAAGAAAGTTGGTAAGAGGAAAATTCCGAGTACAAGCCAAATTACGAGGTAGAGAAGCATGAGTGAAAGCTTAATCGCTACTTCTCCGCCGGAGATGTTTTGTGAAACGGCTACTGTCGAAAGCACTACCATGAGGAAGATGCCGACAATGTCCTGAATTACCAGTGTTCCGATTACGGACTCTGCGTATTTACCCTTGATACCCATTTCGCCAAATACTTTGATGATAACCATCGTGGAGCTCATGGCGAGCATTCCGCCTAAGCAGATAGAATCCATCTCTGAGAATCCGAGTGCGCAGCCCACAAAATATCCAATGCCGAGCATACCTACTACGTCGATGACGCATGTGAGGATGGCAGAAAGTCCGACCTCAACCATTTTGTGAAGGTTGAACTCAAGTCCGATGTGGAACATCAGGAAGATGATACCTATTTCTGACCAAGTCTCTACACTTCCGTTATCCAAGATATTCGTGAACCATGGAAAATATGGTGAAAGTAAGAAACCTGCTAGGATATATCCTAGTATGAGCGGTTGTTTGATTTTCTTAAAAATGATAGAAATGATTCCTGCAGTAAGCATCATTACTGCAAGGTCAATTATCAGTGCTGGAATATTCATAGTACTCCCCTTATGTAATATTATAGTTTTTTTATGTCACTTATTAGTGAATATCTCGTTGAGACATGGTGAATTTTAGAAACCTAAATCTTCACCAACTACGATAGCCTTAATGCGGCCAGCTGGCTTACACTGACGTGTAACGACAACCTGCGAGCAGATACACTTTGGTCCGTAACAGTTGCCACAATATCCTGTTACTTTGCAAGGCGTATCGACTCCAAGTCTTTGTGTATTTATTGGCGCTACGACATTGCGAACTCTGTCGTATGCGGCGTTCAAATCTCCGACAACCTTATTCATACCGAAGATTACGATAACTTCTTTAGGTCCAAAGCAAAGTGCAGCCACGCGGTTACCACGGCCGTCCACATTAATCATTTCGCCGTCCTTTGTGATGGCATTAGTGCTCATGAGGAACACATCTGCTAAGAGACTCTGTCTCATAATTTCATCTTTTTCGGCTGGAGTTGCACCAGTATCTCTATCGATGATCTTATAGCCACCGGCTCTTAATTCTTGCTGAAGGCCGATGTCTGCGATTGTTGCGCTGCCGCCCCATGAAATGCTAGCGCCTTCTGGGATGAGCTTGAGTGCAAGCTCTTTTGCTTCAGCTGCTGTTCCAACATAGTAGGCTTCATAGCCCTTTTTAGTAAGTGTGTCGCAAAGCTTAGGGCCTGCAACATCATATCTGTCCTTTATTACTTTTTTAACTTCCATATTGTCTCCTTTCCTCTATAATTCGCAAGCGAAGAGCAGCGAATTATATCGTTTCCTCCTTGCGGCAAAGCCGTACAATCAGTAGAAACGTTATTTTACCGAGAACTTCTTTGTTGCATTAAGGTACATTGTGAGCATACCTAAATTAGCATAATAGTATGTGAATTTTTCTTTCTTTTTCGCCTCTACAAGTTCGGACTCCACGAGCTTTTTCATGTGCTGTGAAATCGTTGCCTGCGCGTAGCCGAATTCCTTTACGAGATCGCCTGTGCAGACAGTATTCATCGCACGATTTTCTTGCATGATATATCTGAAGAGGTTGACTCTAACAGGATGTGCGAGAGCATCAGATACCTTTGCGATGAGCTCCACTTCTTCTTCCATGATGTTATCTTTCCTAAGTCTCACTTTTTCCTCCTTTGATGTATTTAGTCCATCTAATATACCCATAAACCGTGTTCGTCAAGTAGCCGGCCTTTAAGACCAAAAGCACGAACTGGCCGGATAGGATATTTATTATCGCTTCATCTATCGCATACAAGAACCACGCGAGCCATTGCTCCTTGATTCTAAAGAAGATGAAGATGCCGTTACAAATTCCGAGTGCCGAGCAGAACGCATCGAGGTAGCAAACTACAACTTCTATGTTGCGGTTTCCTCCGAAAAGATCTGTCACAGTGACGCTCTCCGTAATATATGCGAGGAGCGCTCCGATACCCACAGTCCAAACGATGATACCAATTATGATGAACACCTTCGCTTTGCCTGTGAGTTCTCTTACTTCTGTAAGCTCTTTCTTTTCTTTATCTGGGTGCCTTGTCCAGTTCACGAAGCTTATGATGTCAATCGGAATCCAGAAGAATATCGTCTCTGCCATCGTCGCGAATCTGTAGGCAAGTAAAAGGCAAATCAGAATCTCTGAAACCTCTACGAATGCGACCGACACGATGAAATTCCAGCGGCTTTGCTTAGAGATTAACAGTTCGCAAAGCACGTTCGAGAAGGTGTCGATCAAGTAGAGCGCCATTATCCACTTGCCGTTTATGCCGTTCACATCCTCTTCAGGGAAAATAAATGCAAAGGCTATCGCGAGCACCGATATTGATATGAACCAGCACTTCTCGTATGTGGTGAAAAAGTGCCAGATTTCTGTAAGTTTATTTGTGATACGTTTCATTGTTATTAATCTTAAATGCTCTATAAATCTGCTCTAGCAAAATCACGCGCATCATCTGATGCGGGAAAGTCATTTTGGAGAAAGAAAGCTTGAAGTTCGCACGGGCGCTCACCTCAGGTGAAAGTCCTAAGCTGCCACCGATAACAAAGGCCACATTCGAATGGCCCTCGAGTGCAAGCTTTGCCATCTTGTCCGCAAGCTCCACTGAATCGAGCTGTTTTCCTAAAATCTCAAGGGTAATCACATAGCAATCCTCCTTTATCGCCTTTAGGATTGCGCGGCCCTCTTCGAGCTTTACATTTTCCTCGTCCTTTGGGGATGCATTATCCGGAAGCTTCGACTCCTTGAGCTCCACGATGTTTATATTCGCGAATCTCGAGAGGCGCTTAGAATATTCCTTGATGGCATCCGTCCAGTACTGCTCTTTAAGTTTTCCAATTGTGATAATATCTATATTCACTATTCTAGCTAGGCACTGCCTATCCTTTCCTATGAATCTACGCTATGATCAAGCGACTCGCCTGATCCTTTCTCAAAGTCTCGAGTTCCAGGTCCTTTCCCACGAAAAGTCCTTCCTCCTCGAGATAATTTTTTACAGTCAAAATCGCCTGCTCCGGAGTGTTGTTTTCGTCACTTAAGTGCGCGAGGTAAATCTTCGGCTTCTTCGTTCCTGCGAGCTCCTTTATCATCTTTGCCAGGCATTCTCCGCAGGCCTCGTTCGAAAGGTGTCCGTGATCAGACAATATTCTCTGCTTGACCGGATACGGATATCTGCCATAGAGCAAAATCTCCGGTTCGTGATTCGACTCAATCACCAGAACATCCGAATCCTTGATTGCGCCATATATCTCCTCAGTCACATAACCCGTGTCCGTCACCACGGAGATTCGCTTTCCTTCGGATGAGAAAGTGTAAGCGATGGGCTCATTCGTATCGTGTGAAACCCTAAACGGTGTCACATCTATATCCCCAACCTCAAAAGTCTCCCCTGGATGAGCTACCCTAACCATATCTTTCGCACCGCGAACCAAAAGTTCCGTGTAGATTTCGTTATACTTCTCACGAATTCCTGAAAAAGTACCTTCGGATGCATAGACCTTCGCATCATCAGCTTTTTTTAGAAGCTGCTTTAAGCTTTTTACATGGTCTATGTGCTCATGCGTGATGAGTACGGCATCTATGTCTTTTATATCTACGCCCTTTAATGCGAGGTTCTCTTTAATTTTTTTAACACTAATTCCACAGTCCAAAATCAGTGTGGTATTGTCAGTTTTTAGTAAGTAACAATTGCCTGCACTGCTGGATGCCAAGGAACAAATTCCAAAGGCCATCTTTACCCCTTACTAATCCTCTTCGAATGGTGGCTCTTCTGGCCTGATTTCATCAATGCCAATATTCGCCAACTCATCACAGCGGTTATTCTTTTCAGTAATCTTCTGGAAATCTTCGAAGCTAAACTCCGCCCCATTCCATTCCACGAACTTTTCATAGAGCTTTTCAAAATCCGTGACCTTGCTATTAAGGTTCACATGTCCCTTCACCCTATAAAACTCGCAGTGGTGTTTCTTCGTGAGGGCGAGAAGTTCCTGCCAGAGTTCTTTATTCTCTACCGGCTCTTTCTTTGCATTCTTCCAGCCGTTCTTTTCCCAGTTTACATACCACTTTTCTCTAAAGCAGTTCATAACATAGGAACTGTCTGAAAACACCTTGATATTTTGACCATCCTTCGTAAGCGCCTTTAGAGCTTCGATGACAGCAGTGAGTTCCATGCGGTTATTAGTCGTATTCAGTTCTCCACCGTGGAGTTCTTTGATATGCTCGCCATATTCCAGGACCGCACCCCAGCCACCAACGTTTTCCTTTTCTTGGTTGTTGGAGCATCCCCCATCAGTATAAATCATAAGTGTCTTCATAATATTTTCCTTTATTAATTCGAACTCTATCCCACATTAATATTGATACTTTATTTTATCATAAAATTGTGCTAAAATAAATAGGCAATAGGCGATATGACTCGCCTTTAACAAAATATATACACGACATGTCTCTGTAGGTAAACGGATATACCGGAGCTCTCCTAAAGCTTTGTTGGCGGTTCGATTCCGCCCAGGGATACCAACGAAAAACTCCCGGTTTAAAACCGGGAGTTTTTTATGATGCTTCTGCGAAGCGGTATGTCAAGAGGCTAGTCTTGCCCCTTTTAAATTAGCTTCCCAGTCTCTGTATGTCGGCCAGGTGCTCTCGTCTGGCATCTCAAAAAATGTCGGAATATTCCCTGTAATTTGTATCAATTCAGCCGCCATATATGTTTCATCTTCCCACGTATGAGCAGCTTTTTCAAACTGCGAAGGGAAGAAATACCAAACAGGGTAATGTTCCTCTAAAGAAAGCCCTAAAGGATATTTTGCTCCTTCCTTGAAGTAAGCGCCACCTACTGCAAAATCTGCCGCATCACAGTGGACACGTTCAAAGTAGTCACACCATTTTACAACCACATTGTCTGCGTGATTAACCATTTCAATTGAATTTTCATCCTGGTACACACAATTTCTCCAGAATTCATAATAATCCGTTTCATTATCAGGAAAAGCAAAAGTGATATAGACGAATGGCGAATAGTTTTCGTTACCTGCTTTTTTCATAAGCCAATAATCTACGATATCACAATAATACCAGAAGTCACCTATCTGGAACACGTTTAATGTATCTATAGACTTATATCCACCCAATTCTTGATATCCCTGTCTATCTGTATCGCCCTTCATAAAGAAATTTATAAGTTGCGCGATAGCCCCTGGATCGCCGGAGCGGTCGCTGAATGTCGTCTTGGCAGGCTTCGAAAATCCCCAGTTGACACCATCATTTTCGACAATTTCAAATTCTGTACCTGTTACTTCAAATTCACTCGCTTCAAGGTATTTTAATATATCCGGAATGCTGAATATTGCATCTGCGACTCCCTCGATCGGTGAACCGCTTTCTAACAGTTTCTTCATTGAATCAGCGGTTATATTCTCTTTCATAAGCTGGTCAATTCCGGCTTTCATGCCTTCAAAAGAGTTATGGCCTTCCAAGTAATTATCATCTATAGGAATCTGCATATCGCCATAATCATAAAGACAAATAAACTGACAAAAATCCGCAGGATGCACGCCTTCAGGGCTTCCATCATATGTATGCAAACCAGCGCTTGTATACACTTGTTCTTTTAGTTTTTCAGCATCCTCAGCATAACTTTTTTCTAATGCATCAACAATCAGGTTATATAATAGATCCGAACCATTTACCTCATAAGTCTCAAACTGTAAAGGCTGTACTATAATATTCTGATAATAGTTTCCTACAAAATTCACTGTGCGCTTCGCTTGTAAGTCGAACTCAAAGGTCAGCTCATATCGCGTTCCTTCAATCTCAGTGGGACTGACTTCTTGAGCAATAGTAACATTTGTAAAAGCATTAATTATGTCGGCTACAATTTGCCCTTCTTCTCCTGAAGCGGAAAATGTCCTTCTCATGCCTGATTTACCGTCGTAAACCTCTATACTATACACTTCTTCCTTATCAATCTTTTGGATGTGCCAATCTTTGTGAGTCTTGTAGACCGCTTTACCTTCTTTAAGTGTGTTTGGGACATTGATATTAAATTCGTCAAACACACCACTGTGAGTTACCCATAATGGTATAAGCAGACAGCTAGATACAAGAATAATTGACATTATCCTTTTAATCATCTTTTTAACCATTGAGATCCCCCTTATCTTCGCATGCGTTCAGTTTGAGATTATTAGCTTTCTGAATTCTATTAATCTCTACACTATACTCGGCATCCAATACCAAGCTGGTTGCAAACAAAACAATTCCGACAACAATCGTTATTGCTTTGGCTTTTGAATCTGGTGCATATAAGCAGGCTATTAATATTCCTATTCCCGTGCCGCGCAAAGCACCTATTACCCTCTTCTTACGTCTTAGCCTGCCAATGGCTCTATCTTTATCAATGGATTCAACCATTTTGCTATCTTCTTTTAACAGTGTGTCTAATGAAATACCAAATTGATTGCTTATATCCACTAGCGTTTGCAAATCCGGATAGCTTTTGTTGTTTTCCCAGCTTGAAACAGTTTGCCTAGTCACATGAAATAATTCACCGAGCTGGTCCTGAGTCATTTGACGGTCTTTACGAATATTCAAGATTTGATTACCGATATCCATTTTATCATTCTCTCCTGATGATACATACTCTCGAATTTCTTGATTCTACATTACCTTGTTTGACGAATTAAGTAAAGCAATTGTTACTTTACATGTGTGCAACCTCCAGTACGATCGAAAGATATCATCCTGCAAAGTTTAATTTTCCTTTTAATTAACTCATTAAATATTCATACATAAAAAAGTGGGCGAGCGCAGGCGCTCTCCCACCAATTTCTTATCAAAGCTAATTACTTATATTCTCTTTCGATATCTACGCAAATATACCAGAATCTTTGACCGCCGTCTACATATCCTACTGTAGAAATGCTTGCCATCTCAGTGAATAAGTCGTAGTCCTTATCTACTACCTGATAATCGTACATTTCTTCGAGTTGCTCTTCGGATGCGCTAAGGAGCTTATTTACAGATTCCTTGAGCTTATCCTTATTTACAGTGATCCCGAATGCGTTCTTCAAGTCTGTTGTTGCCTTGTTGATTGTTTCATCGCTAGAGTCAGTAAGGCACTCACAAGAATATGTAATGTAGTGGATGTATGCGTTCTGCTCGGAGGACTTATAGATTCCTATTTCTAAGTTCTTTTGGTTAACATCTTCGTTTTCGTAACCATAAGTTCCAACGATCGCGTCATCACCTGCCTCGTTATATGCTGTATCGAGAGCAAAGTCAGATCCGAAAATTTGCTTTGCAAGTTTTGCTGTATTAGTCAAAAGGTTTTCCTGCTGGCCTTCTAAATTGCTGTAGTCAACCTTCTGCATAACCTTGTCAAACCCATAAGTCTTTGCGATATCAAAACCAAAATCAAACTCGTCTTCAATTTCGGGGTCTTCTTCCTCTTCAAATTCTATTTCTTTACCGTCTTGATCGACATATTTTCCATCCTCTGTGAGGTAAATTGTTGTCTCGCCATCTTCATAAACGATAGTACGATTATCTACATCTTCACCACCTTGACCTTTAGGCGGATAGCTAAAATCGCAGGCAAACATTGTAAGCACCATGGCCATCGATAATAAAATTACTAAAATCTTTTTCATAAATATCTCCTTTGGCTAAATTGCCGTTAATTATTATCTCACATTTTTAAGATTTTTTCAAATCAATTATATCTCGCCCTTTTGTATAAGTCATATTTAGCTTGTGAAATGTGTGTGAAAACATTCTCTTTACAGTTTTTTAACACTACTCACTTTAACCTTGACAGCCGTTTAGCGCGAGGCTATTTAATCGATCTTTCGATAGCGATACAATAGAAGTATATATTAGGGAAGGTATTGTTATGTCACAGGATTTGAAAAAGCATTCAATCGGAATAGACATTGGTTCGACCACAGTAAAGATGGTAGTACTCGATTCGGAGGGTACTACTCTTTTTAGTGACTATAAAAGACACAATGCGGATATTCGGCGTGTTCTAATCGACATGCTCCTTGACATAAAAAATACCATCGGCGATTTTGAATATACCATTGCCATTACCGGCTCAGGTGGACTCAAAATCTCTGAAAAACTCGAAACTCCTTTCATACAAGAAGTCATCGCAGAGACGGCGGCCGTTAAGGCTTCCGCCTGCGATGTCGACTGTGTTATAGAACTTGGTGGCGAAGATGCTAAAATTATCTTCCTCACTAACGGTATAGAACAGCGCATGAACGGAATCTGCGCTGGTGGAACCGGATCCTTCATCGATCAGATGGCTAGTTTATTGCAAACGGATGCCGCTGGCCTCAACGAACTAGCAAAATCCGCGAACCGTATCTATCCCATCGCAGCACGCTGTGGAGTATTCGCAAAATCCGATATTCAGCCATTAATAAATGATGGCGTTTCAAAATCTGATTTGGCTGCTAGCATTTTCCAAGCTGTTGTTAATCAAACTATCAGCGGCTTAGCTTGCGGTCGTAAAATCAAGGGGAAAGTTGCGTTTCTAGGTGGCCCACTTTCGTTCCTTTCCGAGCTTAGACTTGCCTTTGAGAAAAGTCTTAATTTAGATAGTATTTTGTCTTATGCTCCTAGGGACGCGCATCTTTTCCCAGCCATCGGCGCCGCTTTATCAAGCAAGGATTCTTCCTTAAAGAAGCCCTCTTATTTGATTGAAAAGTTAAATGGATTATCCGAACTTTCCAGCGCGCTCAATGTGCTAGATCCGCTATTTATTACTAAGGATGAATACGATAAATTCATAGAACGTCAAAATGCATACCGCGTTAATCGCGGAGATCTCAAAACTTACCAGGGCAAAATCTACCTCGGTATAGATGCGGGTTCCACGACTTCTAAAGTATGTTTGGTTGGCGAAGATGCCGAACTCTTATATTCTTTCTATGACAGTAACTTCGGCGATCCTATTAACACGATTAAAAAGGCCTTTGCTGAAATCAAAGCAATTCGCCCTGATTTACTTATAGCTCACGCCTGCTCTACGGGTTATGGCGAAGCGCTTCTAAAGGATGCCTTTTTATTGGATTTTAGTGAAGTTGAAACTATCGCGCACGCAACTGCAGCAAAACATTTTAAACCAGATCTTGATGCCATCTTAGATATCGGTGGCCAAGATATGAAGTTCATTAAAATTGTGGATGGGGCAATCGATGATATTTTATTGAACGAGGCCTGCTCGTCTGGCTGTGGTTCATTCATCGAAAATTTTGCGAACTCTCTCGGCTATACGGCATGTGAATTCGCAAATCTTGCTCTAGAATCTCGTCGCCCTATCGATCTCGGTACTCGCTGCACAGTTTTCATGAATTCTAATGTTAAGCAAGCCCAAAAGGAAGGCGCTGATGTCTCTGACATCTCATCCGGACTCTGCTACTCGGTAGTAAAGAACGCACTCTTCAAGGTTATCAAACTTACTGCTCCTTCCGACCTTGGCAAGACCGTGGTCGTTCAAGGTGGAACTTTCGCAAACAATGCAATTCTCAGAGCTTTTGAGTTAGTTTCTGGGGTTGAGGTTGTTAGACCTGACATCGCAGGTCTCATGGGTGCCTACGGAGCTGCGCTCCTCGCAAAGAAAACAGGATGTGAAAGCTCGACCATGCTTTCACTTGATGAAATCATAAATCTTGAATATCGCACTAATTCCGCTAATTGCACGAATTGCTCTAACCATTGTCATCTAACCGTTAATCTTTTCTCGAGCGGAATACGCCATATTTCTGGCAATAGATGCGAAAATAGCATTATGTCTAGTGGCTCTAAATCAAATGCTCCAAACCTTTTTAATTACAAACGAAATCGACTTTTCTCCTACGAGCCGCTAGATGCCAATTCCGCTAAAAGAGGAACCATAGGCATTCCTCGCGTTTTAAATATGTATGAGGACTATCCTTTCTGGGCTGTCTTCTTCAAGACCCTAGGTTTTAGAGTAGAGCTTTCACCATTCTCTTCTAGAGAAATCTTCAACTTAGGTATGGATAGTATCCCTTCGGAGTCTGAATGTTACCCCGCAAAACTTGCTCATGGTCATATCGAATGGCTGATAAAGCAAGGTATCACTCGCGTCTTCTACCCTTGTGTTTACTATGAACATAAAGAGTTTGGCGCAGCGCAAAACAACTACAACTGCCCAATGGTAACTTCATATCCTGAAAATATTAAGAACAATATCGAAGGCTTGGAAAGCAAAATTGATTATTATAATCCATTCCTTTCCTTCGCGTCCGAAAAGATTCTACGAAAAGAACTCACTGAGTTCATGGAAGAGACTTTTGGTGTGCCAAAATCTGAAACCGCTCTTGCTGTTAAGAAGGCTTGGCGCGAATTAATCTTTACAAGGCGCGACATCGCAGAGGAAGGCCAAAGAGCTCTCGATTGGATTAGAAAAAATAAGGCGCATGGCATCGTTCTCGCTGGTCGTCCTTATCATATAGACCCTGAAATCAATCACGGAATCCCTGAAATGATACAGAGCTACGGTTTTGCTGTGCTCACAGAAGACTGCATCTCAGGCAAGAGCAATTATGGCAAGCTCAGAGTTACCGATCAGTGGATGTATCATTCAAGGCTCTATGCCGCAGCATCCTTTGTTGCAAAACATAAGAGTTTAAATCTCGTGCAGCTCAATTCATTTGGTTGTGGCTTAGATGCCATCACCACTGACCAAGTTCACGATATCTTAAAAAATGCGAAAAAACTTTACACGCTTCTAAAGATAGATGAGGTTAATCACCTTGGCTCAGCCAAGATTCGAATCCGCTCACTGATTTCCGCTATTAAAGAGCAAGAAATCGTAGCATCTAAAAAAGAAGCCGCAAAGCCTTTCGACTTTAAGCGACTTCTATATACGAAGGATATGCAAGAGGAAAAATATACACTCCTTGCTACAGATATGTCCCCTGCACACTTTACTTTTATAGAGGCTGCAATGCGGGGTGCTGGATATAACGTGGTTCTCTTAAAAAACGAAGGCCACAATGTCCTCGACATGGGTGTAAAGTATGTCAATAACGATGCTTGCTTCCCTGCCATGATAGTCACTGGACAGGTTATGGATGCCGTCCTTTCTGGTAAATACAACACTGATAAGCTCGCAGTGCTTATGGCTCAAACAGGCGGTGGCTGCAGGGCTTCCAACTATGTCGGTTTTATCCGAAAAGCCTTAAAAGATGCAGGGTATGATAACATCCCTGTCATTTCGTGCAATGCGAATGGTCTAGAACCTAACCCAGGCTTTAAGCTTAAGCCAAAGATGGTTCTTCGAATGGTTATCGGTGTAATCTACGGTGACATCTTCATGAAGGTCATGTTAAAGACTCGCCCTTATGAAAAAATCGCAGGTTCTGTGGACTCTCTCTATGAAAGTCTTTCCAAAGCCATTGCAAAGGATCTCTTACGTCCAGGTATCCACCCTATTAAATTCTATAAAAACTGTAAGCTTATCATCGATTCATTCGACAAGATAGAACTAAAAGATAACATAAAAAAGCCAAAGGTTGGCCTTGTTGGCGAGGTTCTAGTAAAATTCATGCCTCTTGCCAATAACCACCTGGTGAACCTTCTTGAAAGTGAGGGAGCTGAGGTAATTTCACCAGAACTTCTTCCTTTCCTTGAGTCATGTTTCTGGAATGCCACATATAGAGCAGACCATCTAGGTCGCAATAAGCTTTCGGGCTTCCTATCCAAAACGCTCATCACCACTTTGGAATTCATAAAACACCCTATTTCAAAGTTCTATAAGAAGAGCACGCATTTCGATCCTTCAGCAAAATTCACGGCTATAAAGAAGGCATCGAAGAAGGTTCTCCAGCTTGGTAACCACAGTGGAGAGGGTTGGTTCCTTCCTGGCGAAATCATCGAACTCATCGATAGTAACATCAACAATATCATCTGCGTTCAGCCTTTCGGTTGCCTCCCTAACCACATCGTAGGAAAAGGTGTGTTCAAGAAAATCAAAGAGCTCTATCCAGAAGCTAACATGGCCGCAATCGACTATGACCCATCGGCAAGCGAAGTTAACCAACTTAACCGTATCAAACTCATGCTCGAGAATGCCGAGTTCTAAAACTATAAGGTAGTTATATGCTTAGCATATTTCTATAAAAAAATACCGTCCGTATTGTATCCCCCAAATCTTACGGTCGGTATTTTATTATATTCTTTTTTCTATCTCGTTGGCGAGAGCACCGAACTCTTCGATTGAGAGCGTCTCAGCGCGGCG
>JAZQQK010000022.1:0-6255 GCA_045629065.1 Anaerovoracaceae bacterium
AGCGAAGTTACGATACAAACCGGTGCTTCGTAGCCAGGCTTTAATCTATTAAGTGAATCTATCGTAGATGATACGAAAGGATTGATAGCTTCGTAATTTTTTAGGATTCCGAAAAGTGCTCCATATCCGATTGGTGTGAGGAAATCTTTGTCGAATTCCTTTGGACTAAAGAGGTTCACCGCCTCGCCATTTTCGAGCGTAGCACTCACGCCGAAGTGGATGTGCTTGCCGGAGCCTGCAACTCCTTCAACTGGCTTAGCCATGTATGTTGTCTTAAGCCCATGTCTACTGAAAATATCTCTTAGTACATATTTTACTAAGCTCTCATTATCGCAAGCCTGCATTGGGCTTGAATATTTCCAGTCAATCTCGAGCTGCTCCATGATATGTGTGCCAGTGTTAGTGACGGTTGGCTTGACACCACCGACTTCCTTGTGGCCCATCTCCATATCTAGACCATATTTGTCGAGAATCAGTATCGCCTCTTCAAGAGCTGTTCTAACCGGTCCGTATGTGCGCTTCCAGTACTGCTCTTTTAATTCCTGCGATGTGGAGAGAAGTTCTCTATCTGCTTTGTCGTCCGGTGTCTTTACCCAGAACTCAAGTTCAGTCGCAGATGTGATTCGGATTTCATCCAAATCTTTGTATTCATAGCCTAAGCCTTTGAATACGTAACTGTGCTCCCTTAAGTTAGCCATGAGATTCATCTCGAAATCTTCGATGGATTTCTTTAGGATTGCACGGGAACCTACCATCTGGCTATCGTTGTGATAGAGGAAAGATGGGATTCTCAAAGTTCCTATTGGAAGGTCGAGCTCGTGGTCGATATTATCGTAATTGTAATCGATGAACCAATTGACATCCATGTCTGGACGAAGGTCAATTTTGGCATTATTAAGTTCAGCGATTTTTGGTAATGCTACGGAGGAACCATCTGTCTGCACGCCAAATTCGAGCATCTTTGCCATATCGTCCATGAAAAGACGAATTGGGATACGCTCGTCGGTGTCGTTGCCGATCATGTCTAGTCCTACATAGGACACGAATTGAACTTCTGGATGCTCTCCTAATAGTTGCTGGAGTCTGTCCACGGAATGAAATTCAACGGGAACAGTAAAAAGCATCTTGTCAAAATTAAAGTCCAACATTTATCCTCCTCGAATCATTTTTCTAGGCCCTGACGGGTTCTCCGCCAAGGCCCGTTGTGATTCTATTTTGCTAATTCGTTTAAGTATTTTTCTAATTCGTTCATGTACTTGCCATAAGCTGCCCAGTCACCATTTCTCTGAGCCTTAATAGCATCGTTGTATGCCTTAGCTGCGGCATCGATCATTTCATCCTGGCTCATTACTTCTGGTGTAACTGGATCCGTGATTTCTTGACCTGGATCAACAGGTTCAACCGTTGGATCTTCAGGTTCTACTGGCTCACCAGATAAATCACCAAAGAGTTCCTCTAAGCAGGACTTAAGAGTTTCACCATAAGCAATCTGATCGTTATATGCCACAATGATACGCTTTACTTCTGGGATTGATGAGTTTTGAGCTTCCAAGTAAACAGGTTCTACATAGAGGATAGAGTTGTTGATTGGAATTACAAAGAGGTTACCTCTTCTATATGAAGTACCTGCGGATGTCCAGAGTGTGAATTCCTTTGAAATCTCTGTGTTCTGGTCGATCTGCGCCTCAATCTGTTCAGTACCATAAACCGTTCTTGACTTAGGGAACTGGTAAAGCATGAGTTCACCGTAATTTTCGCCATCGTTACGTGCAATCATAAGGCCTGTCATGTTTTGCTTTGACTTAGGAGTGAATGTGATTGAGTTGAAGAACTCAGCCTTTGATTCACCAGGAAGTTTGGCAATGTAGTAGTTACCTTCTTGTCTGATCTTATCAGTAGCATAAATCTCATATGCGATTTCCCAAAGGTCTTCTGACTGATAGAATACGCCGATATCTTCCATGTGATATTTTGCATATACGCTTGCCTGAATCTCAAAGAGTACGTTAGGATATCTAAGGTGATCTTGAAGTGATTCTGGCATCTTGTCGAGTGACTTGAAGAGGGCTGGCCAAATCTTCTGCATTGTCATTGCGATTGGGTCGCCATTGTCGACTACATAGAATACTACGTCCCCGTTATATGCGTCTACAACGACTTTTACGGAGTTTCTTAAGTAATTGTCGCCCATAGCACTATATGGCTCTGAATATGGATAATTGGAGCTTCTAGTGTATGCATCCATGATCCAATAAAGCTTGCCATCAGCAACTACCATGTATGGGTCGCCTTCATATGCCAAATAAGGCATAATCTTCTGAACTCTGTCAGCAACCTGACGGTTGATGATGATCTTAGAATCATTATTGATATTGGATGAAACTAAAATCTTAACGTTGCCTTCGCGAACGGCAAACATAAGTCTATTGATAAGATTGAGCTTGATTCCGGCATTTCCTTGGTATTGTGTATAGGAGTTTGCATCTCCATTAGGATAGTCGAATTCGAGTTCGTCAGTGCCTACGATGATGTAGTCGTTGGTAAGTTCGCCAAAGTAAATTTCAGGGCGATCAATCTTGATTTCAGCTACTGATGATTCAGGTGGAATGTTTCCGATGAGTACGTCTGGTTGACCTGAAGAAGTAACCTTATCTACTCTTGAAAGGGCTACGCCGTAGCCGTGAGTGTATTTAATGTGTCTGTTAAGCCATGTGTCGGAAATCTTGTTTTCATCTATTTCACGGGCTGTAACAAAGGCTTGTGTATATTCGCCGTTTACCATATAGCGGTCGTTGTCGACGTCGCAGAATGTGTAGTATTGACGAATTGCCTGAGTCTGATTATAGAACTGTTGAGCTGGATCGAAATCGTTGATACGAATATTGTCGATAGTTTCTGGGTTCGCAATGATGTCCGCTGCAGTTAATTTATTATCTGCAGTGAACTGTTGAACCTTTACATTGTCCAGGCCGTATGCATACTGCGTATACTCGATGTTGTTAGCTATGTACTGGCTTTCCTTGTCGAGTTCGTCAGGTGATACGATGAAGTTCTGAACTACGATTCCAACGCCTGAACCGAGAAGGCCTACAGCGATTAGAATTGCAGGGAGTAAAGCTACTCTAATATATTTCTTCTTTGCCATATAGAAGACAAAGAGTACGGCAAAAATTACTGCAAGTACACAGATTATTCTATACTTCCAAAGTGTGATATTTACATCTGTGAATCCGGCGCCATAAACTGTGCCGTTGTGTGCATAGAGAAGTTGGAATTGCTTAAGTGCATAGTCGATTGCAACCATGATGAAGAAGATGCAACCAAGAGCGCTTAATTTGCCACTTGCAATGCTTAAAATCTGATGAATATTGGATTTGTCAAACTCTCTCTTTGGAGCTGGTCTGCGAGCCATTCCCTGGCCACCAACCTTAAATCCGAACTTTTCGAAAGCCTTACCGATAGGTGTATCGCCAAACGCATTATTGGCCTGCTGTCCTTCGGCTTCGTTTTCGTCAGGAATTCTTTCCTTGTAGATGTCTGGTGTACGCATAGCCACAAGGAGTAAATAGTAAACTACAGTGAGCGCTGCGAATACAATTACAAAGAAAATCATAAGTTCGTCAACCTTATCGAGGAAGTCGAGCTTGAAAATATAGAATGAAACATCGATACCGAAGATTGGATCTGTAATATCAAATCCTGTTGCATTCATAAATTGAAGCAACTCGTACCAAAGCTTTGGAACTGATGAAATTACAACAATGGCTGTTGTAGCGACTGCTAAAAGCCAAGTGAAAATCTTGAGTCTCTTCATATTTGGTGTTTCAGATGAAGCAATCTTTTCGAAATACTTCTTTCTCAAACGTCCCAAATAGAGAATTGCGATTACAAATGTGACTATCGCAAGTGCTGCACCTAAGAATAACTTCGTGAGAATCTCAGTAAAAAATACTGATGTGTATCCCATCTCAGCAAACCATTCCCAGTTTGTAATGAAATTGATTAGTGAGACAAATATTACTAGGATTACAACAACGGCGGCGATTATTTTGCCTATGCGATGCTTTCCTGGTTTAATGTTTTTCTCCATGTTTATACCTCTTCTTTTTTATCACCGTTAACTACTAATGCGTGAGTTGAATTAACCATTTTGATGTAAGTAGTTCTTGTCTCCTCCGCCGTGGTTCCATCCTGCTTTGCAAAAGTGATTTTTGCAAGAACATAGAAACCTTCAGGGGTTGATTTGATTTCGCCTACTTCTACTTTATTGATTCCGACAAGTGACTCATCCTTATTAGTTGATTGCCAATTGTCGTAATATTTTACGAATACTTCGAAAAGTTTGCTAGCGTATGTGACTGGCTGTCCGTTTTCTTCCTTGTACCAATCAGCATCAATAAAATTGCTTGCACCTGCAACTTCTTTATATGCAGGATTTGCAATAGCAGCAAACTTCAAGTCTCCGTTATATGTGAATTCTCCTACCGTGCCAGCATCTGCTGCTGCGATGCTGAGAACGCCTGCCATATAAGCTGACTGTGCATCTGCTTCATCCACTTCGTGGCTGGGCTCGTTAGACTCGGAACCTGTGAACTTATCGATGATCTTAACAATCATCTCGTCTGTCCACTGGGAAACCTTGCTTTCTGGAGCGAGGAGCTTAAATCCTGCAAGTCCGGCTTCTCCTATGAGAAGGATGATGAGTAGGATTACCAGGATTTTACCGAAGACATGGCGTTTTGGCTTTTGCTCGCGATTGATTTCGGCATCCTCCCCAAACAAAGCATCGAGATCGACGTATGTCTTCTTTCTGGCGTCTTCTACATCTTCGCCTATTTGATTGAGTTCCTCAGTAAAGCCCGTGCTTATATAAGGCGCTTCTTCTGCTTCTTTTTGTGCTTCGCTTGCGACCTCGTTATAGATGGCTGCGGCGCTCACGGATTCGAGCTTGGAAGTTGCCCGAGATACTTCTTCCTTAACTTCTGGCTCATCCTCCTTGAACTGAGCAGTGAAACTCTGCTCTGGCTCAGGTTCTGCGACTGGCTCAGCTTCCTTTTTTCTCTTTCTGATTGGTGTCCCAAAAAGTTGATCTAAAAGGCCCTGTGAGTAGCTATGCTCCTCTTCTTCTGTGCGCTCAGCTTCCTCTAAGTCTTCGAGCTCGGCATCGAGGTCGAATCTCTTTTTTTCTGTGATAGGTTCTTCGACTGGAGCTAGCTCCTCGACCTCAACTGGTTCTTCGACTACAGCTGGCTCTTCAGGCTCTGCTTGCTCCTGAACCTTATCATTAATATTGAGGTCGGCCTTTGCTCTATTTAAGAGTTCGTCAAATGCATCTATCTTTTGGTTGTATGTGTAGAACTTTGCATCCTCGTTCTTCTCTTCGGATAGTGGTTCTATCTTTACTTCAGCTACCGGTTCTACCTTGATTTCAGCTACCGGTGCTACATTAGGTTCTTCAGCTACTGGTTCAGCTGGCATCTCGATATCGAAATGCTTTGCGATTATAGTTCTATCAAAATATTCATCAACAGCAATGCGCTCAGCTTCAGTAGGTTCTTTAACCTTTGCCGTTTCCTTAGGTCCGATTTCATCGAAAATTGACTTTTCGAGTTCTTCAATAGTGAGAGGCTTTTCGGATTCCATAGCCTTTGCCATATCCATGATATCGCTAAAGCTACCAGTCTGGGCTTGCTCCTTTGGCTGTTCAGCGCGCTTGTTATACTCTTCGCTTAAACCCCTTGCCTTTTCCTGGAGCTGACCGAGTTCGAGTTCGGCAGTTGCCTTCTCGACTCCAGCCCTATCCTTAAACATCATGTCCTTCTTTGGCTCTATTCTCTCAAATGTGACTGGGCTAGATGGCTCTCTGCGCTTTGTGTTCGTGCCTGTCTGCCAGTTAAAGTTGACAGGTTCTGTCTTTCTGGCTGCCCCTGTAGGATAACCCGAAAGGTCCCAGTTCCACTTGATGCTTTCTCTAGCTGGCTTTTCTTCCTTGACACCATTGATGTCGTTGTGGAAAGCTGCTTGCGCCTTCAGAAGCTGTTCGCTGCGTTCCTCGGCTTCAACCTTAAACATAGGGCTGAACTCGCGTGTATTTCTAGCTTCGACAGAAGCACCACAGTGTGGGCAAAATCTGTCGTTCGCATTTATTTCTCGTCCGCATTTACTACAAAACATTTAAATCTCCTATTTTCTGATGAGCTTTTCTAATTCTTCTTCTGTGAAAACTCGTCCAGAACGAGTTGTGTTGTTGTTATC
>JAZQQK010000023.1:0-30060 GCA_045629065.1 Anaerovoracaceae bacterium
ATGAATCTGCAACAGTTGTAACTCTTAATGGAGAACCAGCTTCTACATCATTTGAAGCTGTTCAGGGTCAAAATACAGTTATTGCGACTGTATATGATGAAGCAGGTAACGAAGCTACAGATAAATTAGTAATTTATGTAGATACAGAAGTTCCTACTGCTACAATCAATGTAACTGGTGGAAAGACTGGTCTTAATGGTTGGTACACAGAAGCTCCTACAGTTACTGCAACAGGTAACGACGCAGTATCTGGCCTTGATAAGTTATATGTAAATGGTGAAGTATATACTGGAACTATTACATTAAATGAAGGTACAAATACAATCTCTGCTTATGCTACTGACTTAGCAAGCAACACATCACTCACTGATACAAAGACTATCAAACTCGATACAACTACTCCAAGTGCGACATACTCAATTTCGAGTGGCACTCTGGGAGCAAATGGTTACTACAAGTCAGCTCCAAATATCTATATTTCTCCTATAGTAGGCGATAGCGGTACTGACAATGTAGTATGCAAGTTAAACGGTGTAACACTTACAAATAAGCTTAGAAATTACGTATATGCAATCCCTGATGGAGAGTATGACAGCTTAACTATTGAAATCACTAATGGTGCTGGTGTGACTGGCACAGTTACTGAAACTGTTGACATCAAGGTTGATACAGAAGCTCCAGAAATCACTAGCGCTACTGTAAATGGAATTGTAGGTGGATGGTTGAACACTGTATCATCAATCGACGTAACAGTTGATGAGCCATCACAACTCAAGTTCAAATATAGCGACGGCACTGTTGTATCAGACGACGAATTTGCTAAATTATTCAATCATGCTTTATTAGCAGATAAGCTTGCTCAAGGATATAACAAAGTTGATGTAACAGCTGAAGACTATGCAGGAAATAAGTCAACAGCGGGAGTTGAATTCATCTTTGATAATGTTCCAGCAACTCTTACAAGCATTGAATACAATGTTGTAGGCGATTCTGCAATTGCAGGAATCCTTAATGCAATCACTGGCAGAGCATTCTTTGCTGAGAAGATTGTAGTAACTGCAACATTCGAAGATGTAACAAGCTATATTAAGTCAGTTGAATACAGCGCTACTGGTAGCCATACAGGAGATATTACAGAGATTGCAGACGAAGCTGGCAGCCAGACATATACTGATACTCTTGAGTTAACTCCAGACTTTAATGGAAGCATCGAGTTCAGCGTATATGATAATGCGAATAACGAGTTCACATATTCAACTGGCGAATTCAGCTTAGCTGATGTTGAGGATAGACCAGTTCCTCCTCCAGAAGCTACAGATACAGATGCTACAGACACTAATGCATCAGATACAAATTCAAACGGCCCACTCAATAGAGTGATGAATGCCTTGAATATGACTGCATATGGTGCTGAACTTGTTCCAGCAACTCCAACTACTCCATCAAATATTGCAACTCATACATACATCAATCCATACTCTGGTAATGAGATTTCTGACAGCTTCGAATTTGCTACTATGACTGATCATACTGCAAACTGGAAGTACAACAATCCTAACTTACCAGCAGTTGGTGAGAATGTAATAATAATCTGCACAGACGAATTACTCGGTGATTACTATTACAATACTGAAGAACAGCTCACATATGGTGATGTAAATATCGAGGATGCTAAGGCTAACATAATCGGTACTGAAAAGGCTTGGACTCTCATGAACGAGAGACAACTTCTCCTTTACTCAATGCTTGTAAACTCCGGTACTGCTTCTGCATACCAGACAGCAAAGCCAGAGCAAACAGCAAGTGCCGAATTTGGTATGGCTTATCGTTATCCATACGCTCTCAAGAATAGCTCTACAGAGGTTGTAATACCTTACTTGATGAGACCATTCGTTTGGGCTATGGGAGAAGAAGTAATTAGCTCAGAAACATTAGCTGGATTCTATGATGCAAATAATAGAATTTACTTAGCCGCTGATGATGCTAAATACGATATGTCACAAGACATTGAAACAAATGTAATTGATGATTCCACATCCGAAAAGATGCATCTCGATTACAAGCTCGCATTCCGTGGTATCGGTGCTCAAGTTGAACTTGCTTCTGGCAAGCCATTAGAGAACCACCGTCAGATGGCAGAGAGCATGAACGGACATCATGCTACTGTAATCATGAACATGGATGCAAGCAAGTTCTACAAGAAGAGCGCTGCGGGCTTCTTCGGTGCATTCGTTGATACTACTGTTACTAACCAAGACGATGGTAGCACAAGCGTAATTGGCGCTAACATCATGAACCTTGGATTAAGCGGTAGCTTAACTGCAAGCAAGTATGTAGGTGCTTTAATAGGACATGATTGCTACAACAAGGCATCCTACAACAATATCGTAGTTTGCACTGCAACTGATGTATTAGGAACTAATGTTGACAACGTTCTCAAGGCAACTGGAACAGAGTCATACGCAGGTGGCTTGATCGGTGCATCCGATAAGTCAGAAATGTTTATTACAAACTTCGGCGTTCACAATGCAAACATCCAGGCAACAAAGAGTGTCGGCGGAGCAATCGGTTTAATCAGATTGGCTTCTTACACAGATGTTGACCTCGATGGTAATGTAATTGACAAGTCTAATGAACAGAATATTGACGATTATGAAAACGGCGCAAGCTATGTAGTAAGAAACGACAAGATTTATGTAAAAGAAGATGATGAATACAGAATCACTGGTAACACATTTACTGCACCAACAGTAGGTGGTATCATCGGTGAATTAAGTGATCAGTATAGATCATCAGGTATCCATGTTGTTGATATCGACACAAGAGGAAATGTAGGAACTTATCCAACAGTTATTGGATCCGCCCACAGCATGGCTGGTGCTCCTGGCATCGTTACTAAGAAGTGGGGCGTTTACGGATACAATATCTTTGATGGTAAGAGTGAAAAGATCGTAGCTTCAGTTGCTGCAGCTAATAATACAAAGGCTGCAATGAAGACAGCTGCTGATGAGGAAACAAGACTTATCAAGCAGAACTTCAATGGTACAGGCTTCGATACTACAAGCGATTCAATGTTAGATAGCAACTACATGTGGTACACTTCTCTCGAAGATATTTACAACTTATTAGGAATTCCAGAAGGAAAGGCAGTATCCGATTCAGAAGTAAGCGAAGCAACATTCACAACTCTTGAACACGAATACTTCCCTGGAATCCTTAAGGAAGGTTACCAGTTATCTACAGACAATGCAGAACTTAACCCTAACAATATCTTCTATTGGGTATACAATGCTAAGCAAGCTGCTGAGGTAAGAATCAATCCATACATGGAAGTACTTGCTCAAGCTTACTACACACCTTACTTGTTAAGTGAAGATCAAAAGACTCCATACACTTATGCAACTGATACTAATACAGGCATAGGCGTAAGCACTGCAATTGAACGTACAAGCTTGGCATATGCTCGTAAGGTAGACGATGTTACAAACCGTGTATTAATTGTTAGCAACGGAACAATTGATAACAGTTCATGGAGAATCTCAGGATCACCAAGTATCAGTCTCTCAAAGAGCGACGATACAACGTCATACTACTTGAGCAACTATGACTATAAGTACTCTAGCACTAGACTTTATGCTACTGAGTATGTAAGAACAACTTATGTATCACCTAGAAACGATGCTTTAGTAGAAGCAGCTGGCGCTGATGATGCAGAAAGAGTTAACCACGTCCTCAAGATCGATGATACTGAATATGTAAGCGCAGATGCTCGTGTATTATACGAAGTCAATACTACTAAGATTGCAGAAGGTAAGCACCCTGAATTCGTACCAGCTGACAGTAAATTCAAAGCTCGTGAAGATCATCCAGGCGAAGCTACTGATACTCAAATCACTGAGAAGTTTGACCAGTACACTGACGACTACAGAAATGCTACAGGTACTAACGGTAAGACTAAGTGGGAGACAAACGCTGAAATCAACCACGCTGGTGAAGATATTAGCTTATTAGATGATGACGTATTCCTCGGCGCTAAGGGTCAGATTACTTCATACATTGAGGTTCAATTCAGTGGTACACGTATCGACTGGAAGAACAAGTCATTCACTCGTAGTTTCACATTACTTGATGAAGAGGCTACAAAAGCTAGTGGCACAAATATTTACACTACAATGCCACAGGGCACTACAATCAGAATGTACACATTCAATCTCAATGCAAATGGAGAATTAGTAAAGACTGAGTACACTTACACATTGACTGATGGACCAATGGAGAAGGTTCCACTTTCAAGATTCTATTCAGGATCTACAGCATTCAGCCCTAAGACAATTACTCTTGACCAAGACACAAGCAGTTCAACTAAGGTATTAAGAAAAGAAGAAGCTACAGTTCGTTACACTTATGCAACTGGTACTAATGTAGATACTTCAACTTGGACTGATCTGGCTGCAGGTATTGAAAGATATGTATTCATCGTAGACTTCAGCAACGTCTCAGAGGGCGATAGCGTAACACGTGATGGCGCAAGAATCGAGCACGTTGAACCATACGTTGACTGTGTAGCTGCTGCATCACCATCATTCATCAAAGAAGTTAAGCCAGATGATCAAGGTATTGCTCATATCCAGGCTTCTCGTCAAATCCTAATTGCTTCAGCAACTGCAATTGACGAAACAAAGAAGGATAACCACGATAACTTCGAAGAAATTCCAATCAACATTTCAAATCCAGAAAGCAGAACAATTAACTTCGATAAAGACGTTCCAGTTCATATCAGAGCTACGATCAACGATAACTGGCCAGAAAGATACGACTTCGACGCCGATGGTATCAACAAGGATGATACAAACGAAGCTAAGTCAAAGTTCATGGATATTGTATGCTCAATCTATGATGACAGAGGTAACACAACTGTTAACTTACCAGCAGGCACAAGAATCACATTCACATTACCTGGTGTTAACGGTGCAACACCTACATCAATCACTAGAATCGTAGGTGGAGATGCTGGTTATGAAGACGGACCTACTAAGTCCAACTCATTCATCTCTTGGTATAAGGAAATCGCTGATACATCATACGATGATATCCTTAAGGATAGCGATCCAAATAACAATGATGGTAATGAATTCTTCTATAACTTAAGACAGCGTTATAACGAAGCTAAGGCAAACGGCAAGTATGAGATTGACATCCCAATCGATGTTAAGTTCGACTTCACTGAAACTAACGAAGCTGAATTCAACGCAGCATTCCCATCCTCAACTGAAAAGTTCTACTTCGTACTCTCCACAAGAAGAACAGATAACCCTGATTATCCAAATATGGATGTAATCCATGAAATCAGAATTCCACTCTCAACACCAGTTCACACAGACGTAGGTTACACAATCCACGCAAATCGTTGGGAACAGGTTAAGAGAATGTTCGATGGCGAGACAACTAAGTTAGGATTCATCTCGACATTCAGAATGATTCCTGAAGCTGAAGAAAACGAAGTTGTAGAAAACAAGGTAAGATTCATCATCTACAAGTTAGATAAGGAAACTAATGAATACGAATTGTTAACTAATACTGCTAACGACACTGGTTACTTATTGAATGATCTCTTCACATTTACTCGTACTGAAGATGGTACAGTAGTTGCACCAGAAACATTATCCGGTCACCAAGAATACTTAGAGACTAAGATAATTGAAGGTACAAACGGAACTGCTGCCAAGTCACGTACTGGTAATACTAAGGCAGAAGAGCACTTCACAATTACTGCAAACTTTGATGTAAACGATCCTAACATCAAGGATCTCGCAACTCAGTACAAGATTGTAAGTAACGTAACTAAGAACAACGGTTCATTAGCTGAAGACTACATGTACTTCAGACTTACTGAAAAAGGTAAGATTTTATCAGTAAAATAGGTTAAAGGCCTGCCTCCTTTAGGAGGCGGCCCTAACCTTATTAGCTCATATGAGCAAAACAAAAGCACTCATAAGAGTGCAAAAACATTTAAGGAGAAAGCTTTATGGCAGCTGGACAATACCGTAAAATTGAAGAGTTTGAAAAGGTTCTTTACAACCCTAATAGCCCTGTAACAGTAGAAAAGATGGTCTTACAGCATGACCTGATCTACGATGTTAATGTGCTTCAAATCACTTTTAGAAATGTAGACATACTAAGCATGTATGGACTTGGAATTGTCGTAACTTTAAAAGATGAAGAAGGTAAAAAAATGTATAACGACATCGAGTTCAATTATTATGGAATCGAAGTCGCTAGCGGCAGAACATTCGGTGGCAATGAAGACATAGTTGTAGAACCAGATGTTGCAAAATACGAAATTACAGTAGTAAGGGCTGACCTTGCAGAAGGAAAGCGTTTCCATGGAAAAACTGTGCTCACTCCAGCTCCAACAGTTAAGCCAATAGAAAGTTTAGAAGAATTCGCAGAGGGATTCAAAAATCGCGTATTGAAGATACGCCCTAAGGCTAAGGTTGTAGCCGCATTTGATAGTGAAGAAAATCACTGGTACTGTACATGTGGAAAGATTTATCCAAGAAATATTAAACAGTGCCCAATTTGTAAATTAAAGCATGATGATTTAATAGCAATTCTTCCTGAACTAAAAGAAGAAAAACGCTTGCAAGATATTGAAGATGCAAAGCGCAGAAAAGAAGAAGAAGAACTAGAACAACTTCGCCAAGAGGAAGAAGAGAGAAAACGTCAAGCAGAAGAAAGAGAACGCTTAAGACAAGAAGCAGAAGAAAAAGAAAGAATTCGTATCCAAGAGGAACGTATCAATAGAGAACATGAGGCATTAAGACAGCAAATCTTGAAGAAGCAAAAACGCATAAAGAGAATTGCTATCTGGGCTTCAAGTCTAGTATGTGTAGCTGTACTTTCACTTATTTTTGTACCTAAGGTTATGGACTATGCTGCTCAGCAGAAGGCACAACAGCAGGGAATAGGCATAGGCGAAGCTACAAGCACTGACTACGAATATAACGCTGATGTCCAGTCGACAACAGATGAAGGCGATAAGCTTGCTACTGGTACAGACGGATATCCAGTTACTACTGTAGCACTCTTAGCAGAAGGTTTGGATGAAACAGAGACAAAGACTATTTGGCGTCTGTTCGGCAAGACTGAAACTGCTTTGGAACATGATACAGTATATATGACTACTGAGAAGCAGAGAGCATATATGTTAGATATGCTCGGTAAGAGAAAGCTCGAAGACAGGGCTCTTTCATGTGTTCTCATTCAGCCAACTGAAGAAGGCACTGGTCTAAAACTTAAACTCTATAACATTACAAAGTGTACAGAAGAAGACTTTAAGACTGTATTAACTAAGTTGGGCGTAAAGGATGCGAGCGTAATTATCGCAGCACCTCAAAAGGCAAGCGGTTCCACTGCTTTGGCATCACTTTACTCAGAACTCAACAAGAACAGAACTGTAGAAGGCAAGCCAATCGGAATTGCTACATCATACAGCAGAATGAATATTAGAACTGGCCCAAGCACTTCATACGAAAGCTATGGACTCACAGAGCCAAAGACTCAGGTTCAGGTTGTTGAAATTCTCGACAACGGTTGGCTCAAGATTATTTGGAATGATAGTATGTCTGGCTATGCTTACACATGCTATAACGATGGCAATGCTAAGTATTATATGTTTGAAAATAACTAATGACTAAACTTGAACGTGAGCAAATGCTCAAAGAAAAGTTAATAGTAATGAAACACTACGAAAACGCTCTTTATGAAAAGGGCGTTTCGCTCATAGGCGGGATAGATGAGGTTGGCCGCGGCCCATTAGCTGGGCCTGTGGTTACCGCATGCGTGGTGCTTCCAAAAGATTTTGATCTACTTGGAGTGGACGATTCCAAGAAACTTTCAGAAAAGAAAAGGGAAGAACTGTATGACCAAATTTTGGAACGTGCAGTAGCTTATGGAATCGGTATCGTCGACAATAATAAAATAGACGAAATCAACATATTAGAGGCGACTAAACTTGCAATGCAGATAAGTTATCAAAACGCCAATGAAATGCTCTTAAAACGCAATTTTGGGGCCTTACAGCACTTATTAGTGGATGCAGTGGTACTAAAGAATATTCCATGCGACCAAACATCGCTGATTAAGGGCGACCAAAAAAGCGTTTCGATAGCTGCGGCTTCAATAGTAGCCAAAGTAACAAGAGATAGAATGATGGTGGAATGGTCCAAAGAATACCCTTGGTACGGCTTTGAGTCCAATAAAGGTTATAGCACTAAGCTCCACTATCAAGGCATAGCAGAACATGGTATAACTCCAATTCATAGAAAGACATTTTTGAAGGGAATTATTTAATGATTGAAAACATCAACTGGTATCCTGGACACATGAAAAAGACCAGGGAACTGATTCAGGAGAACTTGAAGATGGTAGACTTAGTAATCGAAGTCCTCGATGCGAGGATACCGGTTTCAAGCCGCAACCCTATTATCGACGAATTAGTTCAGTCAAAAGATAGAATAGTAATCCTAAACAAGAGCGACCTTTCTGATGCGAATACTAATAAAATCTGGAAAGAAAGATTCGAGAAGGATGGCAATATTGTGCTAGAGATGGATTCCAACCATGGCGCTGGAATCAAAGAACTCTACAAAGTGTTAGACAAGCTTCAAGAAGAGAAGAACAGTGGTAGGGCATTGGCAAAGCCTCTTAGAATGATGATCGTAGGCGTTCCTAATGTAGGAAAGTCATCACTTATCAATCGCCTTACTGGAAAGAAGAGTGCGAAGACTGGTGATAAGCCAGGAGTAACTCGTGGAAAGCAGTGGCTTAGTCTGGAAAACGGCATGCAACTATTGGACACACCAGGTATTTTATGGCCGAAGTTTGAGGACCCAAATGTAGGATTAAACTTAGCCTTTTGTGGATCAATCAAGGACGAAATCTTAGATATTTCAGACCTTGCACTCGAGCTTGTGAAAGTCCTCCAAAAGGAATATCCAGACATGTTGATTTCGCGTTATAAGCTAGATGGCTTGTATAAGGAAGGGGATGAATCTCCTGAGACTGGCTGGCCGCTTGAAACAGAGCAAGAAATTGCGCTTGCGAACCTCGAAGCTATCGCTCGCAAGCGTGGATGTGTGATGGCTGGCAAACGTATCGACTACGAGCGCGTAGCGAAGATGCTATTAGACGAATTCCGTAGCGCGACAATTGGACAGATATCACTTGAGAGATAATAAAAAACCGCAGCGTTGCGCTGCGGTTTTGTTATGCCTATTTGTTCTTTTTCTTGAAGATTTGTCGTCTGAATAAGATCAGCTGCAATATTACAAAGTATGCGAATGTGCATAACACTGTAATTGGCGGATTCTTTGGTGCTACGGTTCCGAGAACTAACATTGGGAAGCCAAAGACGATTGCTGGCAGATTTTGATATACAAGGTTTTCTGCTGCAGGAGTCTTGAAATCAGGGTCAACCTCTCTTAAGAGGATCATACCTGTAGATGCTGTTCCTGTGAGCATACCGTACATTACTAAGAATTGCTGCTCTAAGTAGTCAGGGAAGAGTTTCTTGCATACGAATCTTACATAGAAGTATGTAGCAACTAAACCTACGATACCCATTATGAGTAATTCAACCCATGTGCCCTTTAAGAATTCAAGCTGAATTGCTGCAACTCCGGCTACGATCATGAGGTCGAAGAAGAAGCCACAAAGTCTAGTTTGAAGGAATGGATTGATGTACTTCTTGGTAACAACACCTTTATTAGTGAGTACCGTCAAAACTTTTTTAACAACTACTGCTGCGAGTACGCCGAAAAGGAAGTTAAATCCATAGAATACGGATCTGAGTCCAGGGACAAGTAAGCCAATTAACTTTAATAGCAATTGTGTTGCAAAATAGCAACCAAAGATAATTGCTATCTGAATGGACATCTTATCAATTGAACCATTCATTGCGATTTCATCTGGTGAGTGAACATCTTCTGCATTGATTGCTTTGAAGATATCGTCCTCAGTGAATTCATACTTGCCTTTTTTCTTCAAGATATTGAGATGGATAACGCCACCAAAAGCAGCTGATAAGAATCCCAAAGCAGCGATTGAAAGTCCGAATGACTTTCCGCCAATGAAGCCATAGTCTTGTTCATAAATATTGCCGTAGTTCATTGCTTGACCTGTGCCTTGACCATATCCGAATGGAAGAAGGGCACCGGCAGCAGCAAAGAAGTCTTTAACTATCATTGCGGCTACGATGGATACTAATAATCCTAAAACGCCTTGAACAAGATATCCTGATACTGTTGTAACGCCTGTATCAAAGATTTCTCTAGTTCTTTCTTTAGTTAACTTTTGATTAACTGTTGAAAGAGTAGATGCTATGAAGCCTAATGCTAAACAGTGATATGTGATTTCTTCGAGAATCGTTTGACCGTTTCCTCCGAAGAAATTTGTGTTCCACATATTGTCGCCAGTACATTTTTTGTAGATGATGACGGCTATGAGAACGATTACTCCTGCCAAAACAGAAGTAGGAATTAGGGAACGCTTTAAAAATCTTACTCTCTTTTTAAGGAGATTAGCTACTAGCAAACTCAATAAAAGGATGGATAAGACATTTATAAAGCCCCATACACTAGAGTCCCAAAAATTTGTCATTTTCTCCTCCTTGAGTCACATTGACATAATGGTAGAAGAAGTGCATATATTTTACTGGATTGAAACGTTTATCGCCTTTGATTTGATAAACCAAATCTTTGTAATATATCTGCATCTTGTTCTTGCCCAAAATGGAGATGACGGAGATGTCATCAAAGTCTAGGGTAATGACTTCGCCTTTGACAGTAACATCAATGGCGTCCTTATAGAGCCTGAGTTCGGCTCTACCGTCAATGAGCTCTTTTCTTTTGTATAGAACGACATTGGAGAAGGATACGATATCTTGGTAGATAACTTCTTCATCACCAAAGTCGTCAAGTTTTAGCTTATTTATGTAATCCTCTTGATACTCGTACCAATCTTTAAGAGTGTTGAACGTAGTGGCATATTCTAGAGGTTCGGTCTCCTTGAACTTAGGGGCTTCTCCTAGAGGTTCTAGGGTCTTGTTTGGTAGATATCTAAGGGTCTTACCACATTTTTTGCAAGTGATTAAATCACCATTAGACTCGATTGTGGAAAGTCCGCAATCAGGGCATATATATAAGACACGCTCTACATATTCAGCGAGCTTATTCGAATAATATTCTCTGCCGTCAGATGACTCATCGTGAGCAAGTTCGCTAACGATGAGATTGTAAAGTTCCTCATCAGTCATGTTTTGGTATTCTTCAGGCTCTATGATTCGCTTTACGTAAGTGCGTATTTCACCTTTTCTTATGCAATCGCTCCATCTTGGCTGTACCCCGAAGCCACCATCGATAATCGTGATAGCGATAGGCAACTTGAGCGACTTTGCAAACTTAGAAATGGCTGGCTTCATGTAAACTGTAGCACCGGAAAAGGTTCTGTTTCCTTCAGGGAAGAGGGCGATGGAGCCACCTTCTTTTGCTACACGCATTGAAGTTTTAACTGCTCTTAGATCAGTTGCATTCTTTTTGATTGGAATAGGTCCAAGCAACCACTTGAGAGCCTTTGAGGTAAATCCGTTAGAGAAGATGTCTTCTGTAGCGATAAAGTACATGTGCTTATTGGCTAATTGTTCAACAAAAAATTGGTCTCCACCAGTTTGATGATTTGAGATGAAAAGAAATTGTCTGTCTGAAAACTCGGGCTTTCTTTCAATCTTTGCGCGGTATTTTGCTATGAAATACCACATGACCAGTTGACCAATAGAATGTCGAACTACAGTATGTCTTTTTAATACTAATTTATTCGCCATGTTTACCTCTAAATAATAAATACTTTAATATAATATCATTATAGGGCTTTTGGCACAAGTTTATTCACAAAAAACACACATTTTTCTTTTTAGTACAAGATGTGTATGGTATAATATCTTCGTATGGAGGAAAGCATTATGATTCCACTTTCAACAAGAATGAGACCTAACAAACTTGAGGATTTTGTAGGACAGGAACATTTCATGTATCCTGGCTCATTGTTTTATAATTCCATAAAGAATAAAACCTTTGATTCGGCTATTTTCTTTGGTCCTTCTGGAACGGGTAAGACTACGCTCGCTAGAATTATTGCCAAGGAAATGGATGGAAACTTCTTTGAAATCAATGCTTCCACTACAGGAACTAAGGAACTCAAAGAGCTAATTGAGAATGCAAAGCTTGCTTTCTATGGCTTAGAAAAGCGAACAACTTATGTCTATATAGACGAGTTTCATAGATGGAATAAGCTTCAGCAGGATTCACTGTTAAAGGCCTTAGAAGAGGGCGTTATTAAATTCATTGGAAGTACTACTGAGAATCCTTATTTTGCAGTCAATAATGCGATAATAAGCCGCGTTAGAAATATTTATGAATTTAAGCGCTTAGAACCTGAACATCTAATCAAAATATTAAAACATACTTTAACTGACAAGGAAATTGGTTTCGGAAATCTAGAGATAAATTATGATGAGGATGCTCTTAGAATCTTGGCAGAATTATCTAATGGAGATGCTAGGGTAGCACTCGACACATTTGGATTCATCATTGACAATCTAAATGAGGGAGATCAGATAACCAAAGATATCGTTTCTGAGGCAATGCAAAGAAAAATCGGCTTCTATGACAAGGGCGACGACAGATATAATCTTTTATCTGCTTTGCAAAAATCTGTAAGAGGTTCAGATCCTGATGCGGCAATCCATTATTTCGCGAGACTGATGGACGGCGGCGCAGATATTCAGATGGTCGGAAGACGACTTATGGTAATGGCTTCAGAGGATGTAGGAATGGCTTATCCACAAGCGATTTCCATTGTAACTTCATGCGTTCAGGCGGCTTTGATGGTTGGCTTGCCAGAAGCTGTAATCAACTTAAGCGAAGCGGTAATTCTATTAGCTTCTTGCCCTAAGTCAAACCGTTCGAATGAGGCATATAATGCTGCATTAAGCGACCTTAGAACTAAGAAGATCGACGATATCCCTGCACATCTTAAGGACACCCATTATTCGGGTGCAAAGAAGCAAGGATATGGAACTAATTACAAGTATCCTCATGCATACGGCGGATATGTAAAACAGCAATATTTACCAGATAATCTCTACAAAGAAGGTGTAAAGTACTATCAACCTACAGAGAATGGTACGGAGGCTTCTTTTAAGAAATATCTAGAAAGTTTAAAGAGTTATAAAGAAAAGTAAGTGAGGCATTTATGGCACTAGTTTCAGTTGCAAAACATTCGGGATTTTGCTTTGGAGTTAAGGAAGCTCTGAAGGCAGCATTATTATTGATTAATAAAAAGAACAAGGGCGAAATCTCTGGTGAAATCTATACTTGTGGTCCTTTGATTCACAACGAAACGGTCACTGATGATTTAGCAAAACGCGGTTTGAAAATGTTAGATGACATTAGATTTGCCAAGAGGGGAGACTATGTAATAGTTCGCTCACATGGCGAGAAAAAATCGTTCTTTGAAGATTGCGAAGCACTCGGAGTAAATGTCATCGATGCTACTTGTCCTTTTGTTAGCAAAATACATAAACTTGTCGGAGAGGCAAGTCAGCAAGGAAAAAATATTTTGATAGTAGGTGACCCATTACATCCTGAAGTAAAAGGAACAGCTGGATGGGCTACGGGCAATGTCAGTATTGTTAAATCCAAAGAAGATGTAGATGAGCTTACTGAGGACAACTATTTCCTCGTTTGCCAGACCACAATCCAAGCTTCACTTTTGGATGAAATTTTGGAAGCTTTAGCCAGAAAAGGCATTAAATATACACTAAAAAACACCATTTGTAACGCCACTTCAGAGCGTCAAAAAAGCACGCAGGAATTGGCTAGAATAGTTGATGCGATGGTAGTTATAGGCGATCCGAACAGTTCAAACAGCCAAAAGTTGTTTGAAATCGCAAAAAAAGAGTGTAAATATACGTTTTTTCTTAGTAAAAACGATGAAAATTTGTTGCATGCGTTAAGAAAATGTAATAAAATAGGAATAGCTGCAGGGGCTTCGACTCCTGAACGCGTAATTAAGGAGGTTATTGCAACCATGAGTGAAGAAAAAGTAATGAGCATGGAAGAATTAATGGCAGCTGAAGGTTATGACCTTGACGGTGCTATGAGACTCCCTAGACTCGGCGAAGTTGTTAACGGTACAGTTCATCAGGTTACTGAAAAGCAGATTGTCGTTGACATGGGATGTAAGAAAGACGGTATCATCCCAAAAGAAGAAGTAACATTGGAAGGAGAACAAAAGTTAACAGACTTATTCAAGGCTGGCGATGAAATCCAAGCTAAAGTAATTAAGACTGATGACGGAGACGGTGTCATTACACTTTCTAAGAAGAAATTAGAAGTTAATGCTAACTGGGCTGAAATCAAGGAAGCTGTTGATACTAAGGCCGTATTAAAGGCTAAAGTAATCAGAGCCGTAAACGGTGGTGTAATCGCTGCTTACAAAGAAGTTTCTGGATTTATTCCACTTTCTCAGTTATCAGATAAGTTTGTTGAAAACGCAGAGGAATTCATTGGTCAAGAATTAGACGTAAGAGTTACTCGCGTAGATGACAAGAGAAATAGAGCAGTTTTCTCCCACAAGGTTCTTGCACAGGAAGAAAAGCAAGCTAAGTTAGCTAAGATTTGGGAAACATTCAAAGTTGACGATGTTGTTGAAGGTAAGGTTATGAGATTCACTGACTACGGTGCATTCGTAGACTTAGGCGGAATCGATGGTTTACTTCACATTTCCGAAATCTCTTGGGGAAAGTTAAAGCACCCACAAGAAGTATTAGCTATTGGCGATACAGTTAAGGTTAAGATCTTATCAATGAATGAAGAAAAGGGTAAGATTAGCTTAGGTTTAAAGCAAACTAGACCAGAACCTTGGACTGTAATCAATGAAAAGTATGAAGTTGGTCAGTTAGTATCCGGTAAGGTTGTTCAAATCAAGGAATACGGTGCATTCGTTGAATTAGAACCAGGTTTAGACGGACTTGTTCATATTTCAGAAATCGCTTACAAGAGAGTTACAGACATTAACGAAGAACTCACAGTAGGCCAGACAGTTGAAGCTAAGATCTTAGAGATCGACACTGAAAAGAAGAGAATCAGCCTTTCAATCAAGGCTACACTTCCAGAACCAGTTAAGGAAGAAGTTCCTGAAGAAGCTCCAGCTGAAGCAACTGAAGAATAATTTAAAAAATAAGACCCCTGATGTATATCTCCTCACTAGTCCTCGGGACAGAGGTTGGAAACTTCGTTTCCTACTAATCCTTCTGCGGAAACGTTCTGAGATATACATCAGGGGTCTTTTATTGTCTAATTAAACTCTATTTGAACTGTCTATGCTCCAGAATGATTTAGTGAACATCAATAGGAGCGAATACATTTCAAGTCTTCCTGCAATCATAAGGAAGCACATGAAAAGTTGTGAGAAGATATTGAAATCACCGAAGTAACCACGGATTCCGGCTTGGCCTAAGGCTAAACCAGTATTGGTGAAGATACCGAGTGTTGTAGTGATTGTTTCCTCGATACCGAGATTACTTGTAGCGAGTGCTATACAACCTATGATCAGTATGAAGAAGAACAACAAAATATGTGTTGTAATCTCGGATACTTTCTTTGCTGGAAGTGGTTTACCATCAATAATTATAGCTTTTACTGAAGCTGGATGAATCAGCTTATATACTCCACGCTTAGCTATTTTGAAGACTGTAACAACGCGAGTGACCTTGAGAGAACCTGTAGTTGACATTGAACAACCACCGATGAATAGAAGTGAGAAGAGCAACACAAGCGTAAAAGTAGGCCAAGCCGTATAGTCTGCGATAAAGTAGCCAGAAGTGGAGATGAATGACACAACTTGGAAGAATGCATCTCTGAGTGCAATGAACGGACTCGCATAGACATTTGTAAACATTAGAGCGAGCGTCAAAATTATTGTAGCGCATCCTACGATTATTAAGAAAATCTTTAGCTCATAATTCTTTAAAGCTACGCGCCACTTTCCTGTGATAATCAGGAAGTAAAGTGTGTAGTTTATTGATGATAGGAGAGTAAAGATTGTAACTACCAATCTAATATAAGTTGTTTGGAAAGGCATCTGGGCGATATCTCTAATAAAAAGACCGCCAGTACTGATGCTTGAGAATGTATTGATAAGTGCATCGAAAGGTGCAAGTTTGAAACTTAAGAAAACGAATTCTAATGCGGAAAGTGTGAGATATGTGATGTAAAGGAACTTTCCGGTTTCAGAGAATTTTGTTCCAATCTTCTGGAGAGATGGACCAGTTGTTTCTGAAGATGCAATTGCCTGGCCGCCGATTCCAAGGGCAGGGAAGACAGAAGTTACTAGTACTAGAATTCCCATACCGCCAATCCAGTTGAGTATTGATCTCCAAAGCAGAAGCGATCTAGGCATTACATTGATATCAAAGACTGAACAGCCAGTGGTAGTGAAACCTGCTATGGATTCAAAGAGTGAACCGATAATGGAATAGTTCATGCCTGAGATTAGGAACGGCACCGCACCTAAGAGTGAACAGAATAGCCAAGAAGCGCAAGCAATGAAATATCCATCACGAAGCTTTAATTGGATTTTGTAGCCACGAACGAATATAAAGGCAAATATACCTGAAGCTAGGTAAATGGCGGCTAATACGAGCAAATTGGCGCTCTGAGCACCATAATTATCCAGCTTTGCTACTATCGCACATGGCAAAAGGGTAATTCCTTCTATGACTGCTAACATTGACAGTATTTTTGCTAAAACTTTTAAGTTCAGTTTCATAATACTTCTAGTAAACTTTATTTGAATTCCAATAATGTCTTGAGAATAAAGTGAATACTGTGAGAACCTCAAGACGGCCGATAATCATTAAGAAAGAGCAGATCAGCTTAGCGAAGCCGTTAAAGCTAGCATATGAACTAAGCGGACCTATAGCATCGAAGCCAGGGCCGATGTTGCCCAAGCATGATAGCGATGCAGAGATGTTTGTTGTGAGGCTATTTCCTGATAAGGAAAGCATTAGCGTTCCAATAAACATGATTGAGATATAAGTAAGCATAAATGTCGTGATTCGAATTACGGTGTCAGAAGGCAATTCCTTACCGTTTAATGTGAGTTGCGCAACTCTATTAGGGTGAAGCTTTAGTGAAAAGCTTCGCTTTATTAATTTCATAGAAACTAATATTCTTATAGACTTTACACCACCGGATGTGGATTGTGCACAGCCACCAACAAAGAATAGTCCAAAGAGCAAGAGTTTTGCGAGAGTAGGCCAAATGTTATAGTCTGTAGTAGCAAAACCTGTAGTTGTTATAATAGATGTCGTTTGGAAAAGTGAATCGACTATGCTAGTGTTTTCTGTGCTTCTAGTGAAAAGATTTACCATATAGATGGCAATTGTGAATATCCCAACCATTAAGAAGTAGAAACGCATTTCCTCATCCTTTAGAGCCTGCTTGATACCACGGCTCTTTGCGATATAGAAGAGGTTAAAGTTAGTGCCTGCGAGGAGCATGAACACAATAAGAACTATGTCTATGTATAAACTGTCAAAATGCATTATGCCATTGTTATATGATGAGAAACCACCGGTTGCAACGGTGCTAAGCGCATGAACAAAACTATCAAACCAGCTCATTTTACCAAGCTTTAGAAGGATGATTTCGGCTACGGTCATTGCCAGATATAGTCTGTAGAGCTTTATTGCAGTTTCAGAGAATTTAGCTGTGAACTTGTTGGAACTTGGGCCCGTAGACTCAGTGAATGCAAGGGATTGTCCAGTGATACCCCATGATGGAAGAACTGCTGACAAGAGAACTAAGATACCCATACCACCAATAAAATGTGTGATAGAACGCCACATAATAATTGAACGTGGCAATGATTCTACATCTGTGAATGCGGAAGCTCCTGTAGTAGTAAAGCCAGAAGTTGATTCAAAGAAGGCCACAAAGAAGTTATCTGTAACGCCTTCGCACATGAAAGGAATTGCGCCAAGAAGGCAGACGAGAGCCCATGTGATGGTAACGATAAGGAAACCATCTCTATATTTGAATTTGTATGTCTGACCTTTGAAGAAGAACATAGGAATTCCAATTAAAACAGCACAACATAAAATAGCCACTGCAAATGACTTTACGGCGGCTGTTTCTTTATATATGTTTGCAATTGCAAGTGGAATAAGCATTGAAATTGCGATTATGAGAAGCACATCGGCTTCTATTTTTGCAATGCTTTTGAATTTATTCATACGCTAATTCTAGGCGAGGTGCATACTATAGGAACTTCTTTGTCGCAAAGAGATTGTCAACATCTTCGATTTCGGAAAGGAGATAGAAGATAGTGACTTTATCACCATCACTGATGCGAGTTTCACCATTAGGAATGATTACTTCGCTATCGTGTTCGATAGCAGTAATCAGCATGCCTTCAGGAAGTTTGAGATCCTTTAAGCTCTTGTTAACGATTTTCATGTCGTGTGTGGCAACGATTTCCATAATTTCGCCTTGACCCTGGATGAGCATTGATGAAACAATCTTCTCGTTACCTTGAATGTAAGTAATGATGTTACTTGTTTCAATGTCTAATGGGTTAAGCGCTATATCGATACCCATACTCTCTATTAAATCTTTGTAGCTTTGGCGACTAACTTTGGAGATAACATCTTCTACACCGTTACGCTTTGCAATGAGCGATAGGAGTAGATTCTCTTCGTCGAAACCTGTTGCAGCAACGAAAGCATCCATTTCTGCGAGATTTTCCTCTTCTAAGAGTGAAGTATCTGTAGCATCACCCTCAAGAATCATTACATTATTCAGATGAGTAGCGAGATAATGGCAACGTGCCTTATTAATCTCTACAATTTTTACAGAAACTCCAGCTTCGGAAAGCTTTTGGGCAAGATAGAAACCAGTTTTACCGCCGCCCATGATCATAACCTTCTGGAGCTTATTTGATTTACCATACTCATAGACTCTCTCATAAAGGCCTTGCATATCTTGTTTAGGACCAATCATGAACAGAGTGTCATCTGCTTGAACTACGCTGGAGCCGTGAGGAATGATTACCTTACCGGATCTAGATATAGCAAATACAAGCATTCCAGGGAAGAGCTTTGCAGCTTCAATCATATTAAGACCTATGATTCTGTCATAACGTGTAACATTAAACTGAATCATTGCGACTTTATCACTAGAGAAAAAGCCATTTGAAAGAGTGTACTTATCAACCAAATACTTGTAGATCTCGTTTGTGATAGTTAAGTCAGGGTTAACGATGAAGTCGATATCATAGTTTTGCTTAATGAAATCGAACTGATTCATATGTTCGGGGTCACGCAAACGTGCAATGACCTTTTTACAACCAATCTTCTTTGCAAATGATGCAACTACAAGATTCTTTTCATCATCATCAGTGCAGGCAAGGAGAAAATCATATGTACCGATTTCGTTTTCTTCTAAAAAGCTTACAGATTTAGCATTTCCAACGATAGTGAGAACATCGTAGGATTGTGAAATCTTATTAATTACGCTTTCATCCTTATCAATTACGGCGATGGCATGGTCACCATTAGCGAGTGCTGAAATTACTTTTATACCGAGTTTGCCACAGCCAACTATTGCTATTTTCATGAGTTACCTCCGAAAAAATCATACTAATTATAATAGTCCAAACATTATACAACTAAACTGCAAAAAAAGCAAGTTTTATCAAGCTTCGAGGCATTTATATGAAGCTAGAAAGGGCAAAACAAAAGCTTGCAATGATTCACTAAAAGGTGACATAAACTGATGAAATATCGACAGCCATATTGAAATAAATGTAAAAATATGTAAATTAGTATTAAGAGCCTGTGAAAGTTGGTGAATATGGATAAAAAGATTCGAGGTAAGATAGGCGAGGATCTCGCAGCTGTAATGCTCGAAGAGAAGGGATATACAATACTAAAGAGAAACTTTTCTTGCAAATATGGAGAGCTGGATATAATTGCATGGAGGGGAAGGACAATTTGTTTTATTGAGGTTAAAACCAGACTATCTGATTCTTATGGAATGGGAAGAGAAGCTGTAGACGAGAAGAAGCAACGACATATAAAGAACTGTGCTGAATTCTTCTTGAAATATACTAATGTGCCATATGAATCAGTGGATTTTCAGGTTATTGAGATTATGCTCGAACACATTACAGGTTTGAGTTTTTAGGAGGAAAATATGATAGCGACTACGAATTCTGCAACACTTTCTGGTATAACAGGGATAAGTGTTACTGTTGAAGTTGATTCAAGCAAGGGTTTACCGGGCTTTAATGTTATTGGCCTGGGTGATATTGCCGTAAGAGAAGCGGCGGACCGAGTTAGAAGTGCTTTAATCAACGCCAATATTGATTATCCAAAGGGAAAAATAACTGTAAATTTGGTTCCTGCATGGGTTAAAAAGAAAGGAACTCATTATGACCTCGCTATGGCAATCGGCGTGCTCATAGCGGAGGGACATTTAGAACAAAATTTGGTAGAAGGAAAAGCTTTTATAGGTGAACTTTCACTTAAAGGAGAGCTAATTCCAGTAAGGGGCGTTCTACCTATGATCATGGGTCTAAAAGGGAAGGTTGATGAGATATACTTACCTTTAGAAAACTGCAAAGAAGGCTATTTAACAGCTAGAAGTCTAGGCATTAAAATTGTTGCGGTACAAGACTTTAGCCAACTTGTAGACATGCTTAAAGGAGACAATATTATTGAGTATTATCAGTATGTCGAAGGCGAGCTCGACGACGACCTCGAGAGCGAAAAAATAGACTTTTCAGATGTCAAAGGACACTGGGCTGCGAAGGAAGCAATCGTTACTGCAATATCAGGTGGGCATGGTTTGCTTTTCATTGGTTCTCCTGGTACTGGAAAGACGCTTCTAGCTAAGCGGATACCGACTATTCTACCCGAGATGACCGCTGACGAGCAATTGGAAACATCGATGATATATTCACTGGTAGGAGGCCTAACTCCAGAGAGACCGATAATAGAAAAAAGACCTTTTAGACAGATCAATAAAAGAGCTACTGAAGTTACAATTTTAGGTGGAGGGCCAGAGCCTTTGCCTGGTGAAATATCGCTAGCGAATAATGGCGTACTTTTTATGGATGAATTGCTTGAATTCAGCCGTCCGCAGATAGAGACTTTAAGAAAACCAATGGAGGAAAAGTGCATCACAATCATAAGAAAGGGCGAAGCATACACTTTCCCGGCAAAGTTCGTGTTCATAGCAGCTACAAACCCTTGTAAATGCGGATATTACGGGGATTCCAATAAGACTTGCACATGCACGCAGACTGAAATAGATAGGTACAGAAACCGTCTATCAGGCCCACTTTGCGAGAGAATTGACATGTGTATTGAGATTCCACGAGTTGACTATAAAAATCTTACTGGAAATAATAGTATGTCATCTGCCGAGATGCGCGAACGTGTTGTAAGAGCTAGAGAAATACAGAAAAAGCGCTTTGAAGGAACGGGTATTTCTGTGAATGCGGAGATGAAAGAGTCAATGATTAAAGAATTTTGCCATCTCGGTGACGACGAGAGTAACTTTATGAAGCGAGCTTATGCGAAATATAACCTTAGCCCAAGAAGATATCACAAAGTTCTTAAGTTGGCTCGTACAATAGCTGACGTAGAAGGCAAAGAGAATATAGACATTGCATCGCTTTCATCGGCGATGGGATTTACTCGTTTTCTTAACGGAAGCGACACATAGGAGGCAAAATGGTTTTATTAGACAAAGGTATATATGAGATAGACATAAATGATAAAGAATTTCCTGAAAAGCTGCGCATTATTGATAACCCGCCTAAGAAATTATATGCAAAAGGTGATATTAGCCTTCTCAATAAGAAATCCATCGCTATCGTAGGATCAAGAAAATGCAGTGAATATGGTAAAACCATTGCGATGCGCATAGGAAAGTCAGCCGTAAACAATCATCTTGTGGTAGTAAGCGGCATGGCGAAAGGAATAGATGCATACGGTCATTTAGGCGCACTAAAAGTAGCAGGTAAGACAATCGCTGTCCTCGGAAGCGGTGTCGATGTGTGCTATCCGGCATCGAACAAGAATATTTATGATGAAATTGCTAATAGAGGGCTTATTATTTCGGAGCAACCACCGGGCACTGAAGCCTTGCCGTTTATGTTTCCACAGAGAAATCGCATAATTTCAGCACTTTCTGAGGCTGTTTGTGTAGTGGAAGCCGCTACGAATAGTGGTGCATTGATCACAGCAGAGATAGCTAACCAGCAAGGAAAGCACGTGTTCGCAGTTCCTGGCAATATAACTAGTCAGTTTAGCCTGGGAAGTAACAAACTTATTACGGATGGAGCGACACCTATTGCAGTAATCGATGATATTTTTATTGGAATCGGTATTGAGCCAAAGCTCATAGAAGAGGAGACCGAGAATTTGGGTGAAGCGGAAAAAGAAGTCTATGCATTTATAAAAAACCATGGCGAAATTTCGACCGATTATATTTGCGAAAGCCTTGGAAAATCAGCGGTTGACGTGAACGCTTTAGTCTCGATTCTGGAGATAAAAGGACTAGTTTGTTACAACTTTGGCAAAATATTTGTTGCAAAATAGTTCGAAACATACTATTATTATTCTCGCTACAACCTTCTATATTTATATAAATGAAGGAAAATTACTGGAGGAACAATGGCAACTACAAAAGGAAAGACATTAGTAATCGTAGAGTCACCATCTAAGGCCAAGACAATTGGCAAGTATTTAGGATCCACTTATAAAGTAGTGGCTTCAGTTGGTCATGTAAGAGATTTACCTAAGAGCAAATTAGGTATTGATATTAAAAATGACTTTGAACCTGAATACATTCCTATCAGAGGAAAAGGAGACTTAATCAAAGAATTAAAAGCAGAGGCAAAGGAAGCAGGAAAGATTTATCTCGCAACCGACCCCGATCGTGAGGGAGAAGCTATTTCTTGGCACCTTTCATATATTCTTGGGATTGACCCAAATAGCGCATGCCGTGTAACATTCAATGAAATTACAAAAGATACAGTAAAGAGCGCAATGAAGTCACCAAGAGCCATCGATTTGAAGTTAGTTGATGCGCAACAAGCTCGTCGCGAGCTCGACAGACTTGTAGGATATCAAATTAGCCCTCTCCTTTGGAGAAAGGTTAAGCGTGGATTATCCGCAGGCAGAGTTCAATCTGCAGCTTTAAAGATTATCTGCGACCGTGAGAATGAAATTAAGAACTTTATTCCAAAAGAATATTGGAATATTGGAGTAAATTTCAAGAAGGGCAAGACATTTACAGCCAAGCTTCAAGAAATCAACGGCAAGAAAGCTGTAATCAATAATGAAATAGAAGCAAAGAAAGTCGTTAGCGATCTCGAAAACGGCAAGTTTGTTGTAAGTGAAGTTACAGAAAAGGAAAGAGCAAGAAAACCATTCCCACCATTCACAACTTCAAGCTTGCAACAAGATGCTTCAAACAAGCTCGGATTTACAGCAAAGAAGACAATGATGATTGCTCAACAACTTTACGAAGGTATTGATGTTAAGGGTCAAGGCACAGTCGGACTTGTAACTTATATCAGAACTGATTCTGTAAGAATCGCTGACGAAGCAAGATTAAATGCAAAGAATTACATCGCTGAAACTTTCGGTGAAAAGTATACTGCTAACAATATATTTACAAACAAAAAGAAGGATATCCAAGATGCTCACGAAGCTATTAGACCTTCTCACATCAATTGGGATCCAGAACTCATTAGCGATTCACTTACAAAGGACCAATATGGCCTTTATAGATTGATTTGGACTAGATTCATCGCAAGCCAAATGGCAGCCGCTATCTTTGACAGTATGCAAGCAGAAATTAAGAGCGGCGAATATCTTTTGAAGGCAAACGGAACTAAGCTTTTGTTTGATGGTTTCCAGAAGATTTATGCAACAAACCTTGAAGAAGATAAGGATGAATTCTTGCCAGCACTCGAAAAGGGTGAGGAACTTACATCTACAGGTGTTAAGTGTGAGCAAAAGTTCACTGAACCACCTTCAAGATTTACAGAAGCTAGCTTGATTAAAGAACTCGAAGAACAGAACATCGGTAGACCAAGTACTTATGCACCTATCTTAGCCACACTTGTTGACAGAACATACGCTAAGAGATCGGGTAAGTCCATTGTTCCTACTGATCTAGGCTTCGTAGTTATTGATTTGATGAGTGAATATTTCCACGAAATCGTCGATATTGGTTTCACAGCTGATATGGAAGACAAACTCGATGACATCGAAGGAAAGAACCTTAACTGGAAGTCAGTAGTAAGAGAATTCTACGAGCCACTCAAAAAGGAACTTGAAGCAGCTGATAAGGCCATTTCACATGTACAACTCGCACCGGTTATCGCTGAGGGCGAGATTTGCGAAAAATGTGGTAAGCCAATGGCTATCAAAGCCGGCAGATTCGGTGAATTCCTTGCGTGCACTGGCTATCCTACATGTAAGAACACTCGCAGCATCACTAAGGAGATCGGTGTTAAGTGTCCAGACTGCGGCTCAGATATCGTAGCAAAGCGTGGCAGATCAGGAAAGATTTTCTATGGATGCAGCAACTATCCAAACTGCACACGTGCATATTGGTATAAGCCAGTTAATAAAGTTTGCCCTAAGTGTGGCGAACTATTATTAGAACATCGCATTAAGGGCATCAAGTATGCTTGCTCAAACGAGAAGTGCGATTATAAAGAATAATTTGGAGGGTAATTATGGAATTTCATGCAACAACGATTTGCGCAGTAAGACGTGGACCTGATGACATCGCAATCGGCGGTGACGGACAGGTTACTATGGGCGAAACTGCAATCATGAAGAATGGGGCAAAAAAGGTTAGAAAGATTTATAAGGGCCAAGTGCTTTCAGGCTTTGCTGGTTCAGTAGCGGATGCTTTTGCTCTCACTGAAAAATTCGAAGCTAAGCTCGACGAACACTCTGGCAATCTCAAGAAGGCAGCTGTTGAACTCGCTCAACTCTGGAGATCAGACAAGGGAATGAGAAACCTTGAAGCTCTTATGATTGTTATGGATAAGCAAGATATGCTTGTAATCTCCGGCAATGGAGAAGTTATCGAGCCAGATCAGCCATTCGTAGCTATCGGTTCCGGCGGAAACTATGCTTATGCAGCAGCTAACGGACTTTATAACCATACTGATATGAATGCTGAAGAAATCGTTAGAGAATCATTAAAGATTGCATCATCAATCTGCGTTTACACTAACGATAATATTTCAGTAGAGAAGTTATAGGAGGGGAACTATGGCAAGCAAGATTTATGGTATGACACCTAAGGAAATCGTAGCAGAACTCGACAAGTATATCATCGGTCAAGATGAAGCGAAAAAATCTGTAGCGATTGCTCTTAGAAACAGATATAGAAGAAGCCTTTTGGACGAAGAAATGCGCGAAGAAATCACACCAAAGAACATCCTCATGATGGGACCTACTGGTTGTGGTAAGACGGAAATTGCAAGACGTCTTGCAAAACTCATGGATGCGCCATTTGTTAAGGTAGAAGCTACTAAGTTCACAGAAGTTGGATATGTAGGTAGAGACGTAGATTCAATGGTTAGAGACCTTGTTGAAGCATCTCTTAGAATTACTAAGCAGTCCAAACTCGAAGAGAAGTACTATATTGCTGACAAAATCGTAGAGGAAAAGATTGTAGAAGCAATTATCCCTGGAAAGAAAAAGAAAGAAACAGCAGCGCAGAAGGGACCATTCGACTTCATTATGAATTCAGGTGGTTTCACTAGCCAAAAGCAACAGTACATTGACAGCCAAAATGCCAAGTCAGAAGAGCCAAGCAAGGAAGATATGGATGTTGAAATGGCTAGAGATCAGGTTCGCCAGCAATTAAGAGATGGCCTTTTAGAAGACCAATACATCGAAATTGAAGTTGTAGCTCAACCAAAGGGCAACCAACTCGATATGTCCAATGAAGGAATGTCAATTGCAATCGGAAATATTTTCGGTGCAGACATGCCTCAAAAGACAAGAAAGAAGAACTGCACAGTAAAAGAAGCTCGTAAGATTTTAAGAGAGCAAGAAGCTGCAAAGCTTATTGATATGGATCAAGTAACTGATGATGCAGTTCATAATGCAGAACAAAACGGAATCATCTTTATTGATGAAATCGATAAGATTGCTTCCGGTAATCGCATGGTATCTGGCGCAGATGTATCCAGAGAAGGCGTACAACGTGACATTCTTCCGATTGTAGAAGGTTCCGTTGTAAATACAAAGTATGGTCCTGTTAAGACTGATCACATCTTATTCATCGGTGCAGGTGCTTTCTCTGTAGCAAAGCCAACAGATTTGATTCCTGAACTTCAAGGTAGATTCCCTATTAGAGTTACTCTTGAGAGCTTAACTAAGGAAGATTTTGTAGAGATTTTAACTACTCCTCAGAACGCACTTACTAAGCAGCACAAGGCTTTGCTTGAAACTGAAGGCGCTACAATCACATTCACTGAGGATGGTATCGACGAAATCGCTACAATCTCATACCTTATGAATGAGCAGACTGAAAATATCGGCGCACGTAGACTTCACACTGTAATGGAAAAACTTTTAGAAGATATTTCATACAACATTGCAGAGATGGAAGATAAGAACATCGTTATCGATGCTAACTATGTAAAGGAAAGATTCAAAGAAACTATAGCGGCAGAAGATCTTGATAGATTCATTTTGTAATATGAGTGAAAACATTTTAACTAAAATTAGAAAACTGAATTGGGTGCTTTCAAAGAGTACGACAGGCGAGCTTTCATATACGGATTTAAGTAACATTTTGATGGAACTCGGATCTGCGAATGCTTATATTCTCGATATCGACGGCAAGGTGCTTGGAGTTTCCTATAATAGAAAGTCTGACACATCCACTTTTGAGGATGAATCCGGAGTTGAGAAGATTCCTGCTAGTGACAATAAGAAATTTCTTGAAATCACTGAGACTAGAAGCAATATCATTGGTGATGAGCTCACTCCTATCTTAGGCTCTAACTATAAGATGAAGGATAAGTATCATGTCATCGTGCCTTGTGTTTGTGGTGGCCAGAGATTAGGAACAATTCTTCTCACTAGATATGACGAAAAGTTCAATGATGAAGATGTCGCAATCCTTGAATATGGTGCTACGGTTGTCGGTCTCGAGATTCAAAGAAACTTGCAGCTTAAAAAGGCTAAAGAACGCAGTTTAAGAATGGCTTGCGATATGGCTTTTGATACACTCTCATTCTCTGAAAAAGACGCTGTAAAGCGAATTTTGAGCGTTATAGACGATGAAGAGGGCATAATAGTAGCCAGCAAGATTGCGCAGCAGTACAATCTTACAAATTCTGTTATAGTTAACGCTTGCAGAAAGCTTGAGAGTGCCAGACTTATCGAGACAAAATCTCTCGGAATGAAGGGCACATATATTAAGATTGTTAATCCATACTTGAAGGAATCTTATGCTACGATTTAACGAACAAAACGAAGTAATAACTGAAGAAAAATATAGAGCTATCCTCGTCGGTCTTGAATTAGACGAGGATATTTCCTATTCTATGGAAGAATTGGCCGGATTAGCTGAGGCAGACAATGTAGAAGTCCTAGCAAAAGCTATTCAAAAGCTTGAAAAGCCCAATGCGGCTACTTTAGTAGGCAAAGGAAAGGTTGAAGAACTGGCTGAAATGGTTAAAAACATGGAGGCCGACACTGTGATTTTTAATGATGAACTCACAGGAATGCAGTTACGAAACCTTGAAGATGCAATTGGCGTTAGAGTTATCGACAGAACAATTCTGATTCTCGACATTTTCGCGGATAGAGCAAGCTCTAGAGAGGGCAAACTTCAGGTAGAATTGGCGCAGCTTCAGTACAGAATGCCTAGACTCATCGGTTTTGGCAAATCGCTTTCAAGACTCGGCGGTGGTATAGGAACTCGTGGTCCTGGTGAACAGAAACTCGAAACAGACAGACGCCATATTGAAAAACGTATGCTTGAGATTAAACGCGAACTCGAGGAAATCAAGCAAAACCGAGGAGTTCAACGTCAGAAACGTGAAAAGAGCGAGATTCCAGTAGTCGCATTAGTCGGATATACGAATTCTGGTAAATCCGCTCTAATGAATAGATTGCTTTCTTTAGTAGAAAAGGAAGAGAAGACCGTTTTTGAGAAGAATATGCTGTTTGCGACACTCGACACTCAGCAGAGAAGCGTAGTTCTTGATACGAATCATCAATTCATACTTGTAGATACAGTAGGTTTTGTCTCAAAATTACCACACTCACTTGTAAATGCTTTTAAGGCTACATTGGAAGAGGTAGTAGACGCAGATCTTTTGGTGCAGGTTGTTGATAGCGCTTACGAAAACCACGATTTCCATATTAAAGTGACCGATAATGTTCTAAACGAAATCGGTGCAGGTCAAAAGGAAAAGATTATCGCTTTCAATAAAATCGACCTTTTGGAAGATGGCGGTGAGAATATAATTGAAGTTCCTGGTATTGATAACATAATGATTTCAGCAAAGAAAGGTATCAATATCGATGCGCTTATCGATCTTATAAAGAAAAAAGTATTTGCTGATACTGTCTGCGCAAAACTTTTAGTACCATTTACTAGAGGCGATGTTTCCTCATATTTATGCAGCAAAGCGCAGGTTAATAAGATGGATTATCGCGAAGATGGCACATATTTTGAGGTAGAATTGAAAGAAGCAGATTATCAAAGACTAAAGGCATACGAAATCAATTAGATAATTCGAATACACAGAATGAAACTTTTTACGACAGTAAAAAAAGTCGCTCATATAGAGCAGACCATAGAAAAGTCAAAGTTTATCGCGCATATTTCTCCCGCCAAAAGCAGGGAAGAGGCTGATGAATTTATTGATGCCATTAGAAAAGAGTATCGAGATGCGACACATAATGTGCCTGCTATTGTAATTGGTGAAAAGATGCAAATCCAGTGGGGATCAGATGATGGAGAACCGCAGGGAACTTCTGGCGCACCAATCGTTCAGATGCTTGTGGCAAGTGGCATAACTAATGTTTGTGTGGTGGTAACTAGGTATTTTGGTGGAATTAAACTTGGACCTGGTGGGCTCGTTAGAGCATATACTTCAAGTGCCAAGCTAGCAATTGATGAAGCTGGTATTTGCGACTGCGTAGAGAAGATTTTGCTTACGTTTAGCATGGATTATAGTTTTCTGGCAAAACTTCAAAATATCGCAGGCAATGACTTTAAGATAGAGAATGTCGAATATTTAGACCAAGTAAAGGTCTCAATTAGCACTACACCAGAGCAGCTTGAAAAGGTAAAAACAAGCATAGCCAATCTTACTGGTGGCAAGGCTTTGTTTGTGGAAGAAAAAAATTGTGAAATTTATGAATAATTTCTTCAAAATTTGCTTGACAATGAGGGTGAAGTAATGTAATATAATTGAGTGTGTCGAGCAGATAAGCCGAACATATGGGAGTTTAGCTCAGCTGGGAGAGCATCTGCCTTACAAGCAGGGGGTCACAGGTTCGAGCCCTGTAACTCCCACCAAGTTCTATCCCCAGATAGAACGCAAAGTGCGGCCAAGTAGTTCAGTTGGTTAGAATGCCAGCCTGTCACGCTGGAGGTCGTCAGTTCGAGCCTGATCTTGGTCGCCAATTTCGAGGCCGAGATAAAGGCCTCAATATGGTGGGTGTCGGCAAGCGGTTAAGCCCCCGGGTTGTGGCTCCGGTATGCGTGGGTTCGAATCCCACCCCCCACCCCATATTTATAGGGGTATTGCCAAGCGGTAAGGCAACGGATTCTGATTCCGTCATGCGCAGGTTCGAATCCTGCTACCCTAGCCAATTTAATATGATGCCTTGCAAAACGCAGGGCATGATGTGGCGACATAGCCAAG
>JAZQQK010000024.1:0-14022 GCA_045629065.1 Anaerovoracaceae bacterium
GTTGCTCTTTGTTAGCTGATGTAAGAATGAGTCCGCCTGTTGTCTTTTCTTCTGCTTCTGCTTTTTTAATGACTACTCTGTCCTGTAAAGGTTTAATCATATTTGCCTCCTGTATGTGAATTTTTTAGTTTAACTGAGTTGAATGTGCGCTTTAGTCGCGCCTGTTTATATTGTTAGCACTCTATCGGTTTGAGTGCTAACAATATTTATTATAGCTATTTTTACGCGCTTGTCAAGTGCCAGAGTTGCGAATTTTTGCGCTTTTTAGCCCTGCTCGCGCACATAATAAAATAGATATTGCTGGGCGATGCCACCGTATGGGGAGAAATGTTCCTCTGCGAAGCGGTGCATGGCTTTCATGTCCTCTTCAGGAATCCCGTAAAGTCTGTTCATCACGCGCTTTACCCAGACATCAACCGGGAAGCTGTCCAGGTCGTGCTTACCGAAAAGTTCAACACAGTTCGCTACCTTAGGGCCTACCCCAGTAAAGTCTATGAGCTCGCGATCCGGATTTTCTAAAAACTGCTGTGCTGCTGCGATTAGATATGGTGCGCGATAGCCGAGCCTAACCGGCGCGAGGTCAGATACTGTGAGATTCGCGAGTTTCTCGGGTGTCGGAAGCGAGTAGTAACGCTTAGCCGAATGCGCTAGTGTTTCGGCTAAAGCGCTTGCTTCCTCATTCATCATCGGGCCGTCGTAAGTGCCGATGTATTCTCCCGCAAGTGCTGCAAGGTTCTCGATACAGCCCATGATTCTAGGAATGTTATTGTTCTGCGAAATTATAAAGCTTACGAGTGTCTCCCAAAAGTCTTGCCTTAAGATATGGATTCCGTCGCCTTCGGCGATTGCCGATTTAATTACTTCGTCGCGGCCTGCTAGATAGCTATTGATAGCATCATAGTCGGTGCCAATGTCGAGGTAATCGTAGAGGTCGGAAGTGCTAGCTCCGTGCAGGTCTTGGCCAGTAATGACCTGCCCACTTATCGTGTCTACAATCTTCTCGCCGTCTTTTTTTAGGTTGTATATCTTGCCGTTTACTACGCCGGTCCAGCTGCCGTCTGGTTCTTCAACCCACCTGAAGCACTGACCGCAAGTAAACGTTTTCTTCAAATCTATCATACGAGTCCCTTCACTTCGACATCCACGGTAGTCACATTGAAGGCGGTCATGAGCTCAACTTTTTCGTGAACCTCGTCTTGGAATTCAAGGGCCGTCTCCCAAAGCGGATAACCCATTTTTACCTTAATTCCAATGGAAAGCTTGTATGCTTCCGGATTCGAATAGTGGCTAATCTTTACGATTTTACCTACGCCGAGGGTTGACTTTGCGGCGCAGTTTACGATGTCGTCGATGACCGTCTCGTTGATGGAATAGTCACCCGTGTAGCTGAATGGCGGACGCACTACCGTACGCTCAGCTGCGGCTCCTACATCGCGGCCTCTAAAATATCTAAGCGGGTCCATAAAATATCCCGCAAAGTTCCTTTTTAGCTGAAGACTAGGCGCTGGCACTACATGCTTGCCGTAAACGTTTCGCTCGATACCCGCTAGGGTTCTTTCCTCTTCAGTCGTGATTTCTTCTATATAAATTCGCTTAAGCTCGCCCTTGAGCTTAAGTCGCGCAATTATCTGATCTACCATTTTGTCAGATGTCGCGAGGATGAGCATCGATTCTGGTTTTTTCTCTTCGATGGCTGAGACGATTTTGTCGCGCATTTCATCACTATAGAAAAGGGCAATCTTAATAGCGCCTACTTTCGTGGACGATTTCTTTGCGCTGGCTCCTTCGATGACACGATTTTGGTAAATAAAAAGTCCGTCGTCGATGATGCCGTCGATATCATATTTTTTCGTCAAATCCATGGCGTGGAAGGATTTGCCCGTGCCGGATTTGCCAACTAGTGAATAAAGTCTCATAATTACCTCGCAAATTTTACTTTACTATTATACAATATTTTGCTATAATTGGGTAGCAAAAGATATCTTTTATTATTAAGGAGGACTCAAATGGCTTATAAGATTACTGATGCTTGCATCGCTTGTGGCGCATGTGCAGCAGATTGTCCAGTAGAAGCTATCGCTGAAGGAGACGGAAAGTACGTTATCGACGCTGATAAGTGCATCGACTGCGGTTCTTGCAAGGATTCTTGCCCTGTAGACGCTCCAACAGAAGCTTAATAAGGTAAAAGAAAAACCGTTCCGGTGGAACGGTTTTTTTATTTTGTCTAATTGTCTGTATATAGGCGATATGCTGTAGCTACAACGTGTGAGCAGACGCTGCCGGATTCGGCTGCGAGTCTCTCCCAAACTGGATCGTATGGTGTGAATTCTGCTTTGATAAGCACAGTTGCCTTTGGATCGTAATCCAAGATTCGTGACAAAGCGGAGCGAACGAATGCTTCATACTCCTCTTCTGTTACTACGACATCTGTTTCTGTAGCCATCATATATGCGTTGTCTCCCATTGACTGCGTGAGAATGAATTGGCGAGAATTGTCCGCATCCTTCTCAGCAAATGAAATCTCTGGAACAAAGCTTAAATCATACTTTTCGTTGATTGCAAGGAACTGCTTGCGAGCTACATCGTCTAACTCCGATAAGGCTGTAACTTCTACTCCTCCATCCAAATGCTGTGGTTTTACATAATATACTGGAAGGTTGATAGTAAAGTTATTGCAACCAAAATCATGCAAGAACGCCCTAAAATCTGTAGCATCTGGTTCTGGAAGGCTGTACTCACAGTAAACTTGCAACTTCTGATATGATTTTGTCTTTTCAGTTGCGCCAAGCGCCATAGCGCAGGCATATTCGAGAAGTCCGTTTCCTATTCCGTTCCTTCTAAGAGGTGGAACGACATACAGGCTATCAATAAATAATTCGTCTTCCAAAAGGCTGCAAACTACAGCTCCGCATGGCTCGCCATCAAGTCTAGCTCCACAGCAAATAGCCTCCGCCAAGTCATCATCAGGAATGCCTGCGAGTTCTGGAAGCACGTCCGGAAGAATCACCTGACGAAAATCATACAGGTTTTCTCTTGTAATAGGTTCAATTATATAATTGAGGCTCATTTTCCCTTTCCTTTCCGTCTTCTCTAGACATTTCCTAATTGTTTGTTATCGTCCACTTTAGCATTTTCTTCTTTGGCTTTTTTCGCTTCGGCTTCTTTTACCTGTCGTTCTTTCGCCTCTGTCTTTAGAATTGTTATTCTATCGTCGTAATTTGGCTCAATATAGTCTGGATAAATATTTTCTTTTGTCAGTTTAATGCCCATGTTAGCCTTTGCGATTGCCTGTGTTTGCAAATTTTCAAATTCCGTAAAATATTCATTTGGTAAGCCAGATAAGGCCTGCGGATTTCTAATATTTCCCTCTTTTCCTCTTAGTGTATGAATATTCTTTATAATTTTGTAATCGTTAAATGCTATAGATGTTTGATGTAAAAACTGTGGTACAAATAAATTCTTAACTATATCCAGTTTTACTTTTTGTGCTGCTCCTGCTTTATTTGCGGCTACCATTTCTTCGGTTATATCATCAGTTACATTTTTTTGATATCCGTGATAATCCATTGTTGCATCGACCATTATTTCAAAAGCTTCTCTTGCTTTTGGATCATTTGCAAGTTTTCTGTCAATGAAATCAATTCCTTTTTCCATCATATTAGCATAGAGTGATTTGAGTCTTTGCTTTTCTAAAAGCGCTACTGGATCATTATCATTTTCAGGGATTGTTATCACAGCATCAAGTGCCACGAATTTATCTGCTTCTTTTCTAATTTCTGGTCCGAATCCGCTAAAGAGCTTTTCATAAAGGAATCCTTTTAGTGCATCTGAGCCCTTCATATGTGGGAAGCCAACTTCGCTTGCATTAGGAAAGTCGTCTTCGTCACGTGGAATCTGGTTAAACATCATTCGGATTTCACGTTCAGTGAATGGTGTGTTTATGTCTGCTTTTAGGGCATTTACACTCTTGAATTGATTTACGAGGTCTCTCTTATCGTCAGATGCATTAATGTACTCTTCCATTGTTTCGCAAACATCATAAATAGAAAGAAGATCAAATGGTGTTCCGTCCGAACCTATAAACGTATTCGTTCCATCAGGTTGAGGTACCGATCTTCCGACACGTCCACAGCTGGTTCCACCTACCACGCATGCAAGGCTAGCCACTGCTTCACGTTTTGTATCAACAAATTTGCTCACGTCCTTATGAATCAAATTAATTGAACGCGCGGCAGTCTTCATCGCTTTTCTAAAATACTCTTGAGTATTAATCTCGCACCTTTCTATCGTGGAAATAAAGTGTGCAAAAGTAACATTCAATTTATCGTCACTTTTTAGGCCATTATGGTATATGCTCAAAATGTTTTCGCGATAGAGTCTAGTCGCATTGGTTAATTGAGTAGCAGCACGGCGAATCGTTTCTGGATCATTGTGATTTGTTCGCAAATATTCAGTGCCCGCTTCAATAGCTTTTCCGAGTTTATTGTAATTCTGGTCGATTGCATCGTAGATAGCTTGAAGGCGCAAGAGCTCAGCTTCTCGCTCTACAGGTTTCATTTTACTGATAATAGGCGTCATTCGTTGTCCTATTGCTTCTTTCAATTTTTCAGCTTGAACCTTTATCTCCCCTGTCTCTAGCTCTGATTCTTCCTCAGTTAGCTTTGGTGACCAACGATTACTGCGGAAATTCTTGCCGTATTTTGAACGCATTCTCTCTGCTATTGAACCCGGATTATAGCCATGCAATGATGCAATACCTTTATATGACTGCATCTGCTTAATGTCTTCAGGTGTAACGAGAGATTCTCCGAATGTTTGATAATCATACGAAGGAGTACCTACTACTTTGGCTGCTCTTGATGTAGTAAACAGTTGTGATATTGGTTGTGCTATGCATGTCGAAGCAAGTGGTGTTAAAAGCGTTCCTACGCCAACTGCTATCTTTAAGCCTGCTGGCATGTTTGCATCGCCTTCAACAAATAAATCATCTGCTTCTTTGAGGCCTATATCTTTGCACGCATCAGCAAGGAAAGTACAACAATTACGCTTCATTAGGTTATATCCACCCTTTGCGTAACCCTCTGTGAATGTAATCAATTTATTGAATTGTTCTGGAGTTATTTTGAAACTTTGTCCAATGGATGCTCTTTCATTTTCATCGTTATGGATTGAGCCCTTAATCATAGCATCAGTAAAGTACCAGTTTGCCATAGCAGCAGGATCATCATATTCACCACCACCGAAACCGAAAGTTGTTTGATAACGTCTCTTCTGGCCCGTAGCGGGATCTGTACTAGTGTATTTCAGAGTAAAGAAACCATGTCCAGCGTCCCAACCCTTTTCCCCAGTGCTATTAGCTTCAGTACCACCATTTTTGGAAGCTCCAACAGCCCAGTCTTCACCATCTACCGCTTGCTTTACGTTAATAGTGAGTTCTATGCCTTGGTCAGGATCTTCAGGGATTTCCTTGGCCCAAACCAAAGGAATTCTTCTCTTATCGAGAATTATACCATCTTCACCTACAGTCTCTTTATCAACATTCTGTGGAGATGCGGCTGCCGGTAATGCTTCTACTACTTTCTCCTTTACCTCTTCATTAGTTAATTTCATTGCCTTCCATGCAGAATGAGTAGTGAACCATGCTGAAGGAGTTAAAAGAATAGGTATTATACTTGCAATTTTTGAAATTAGCGTATTGAATTTTACAGCAAGGCTGAAAGTCGGAACCTTTTTGTGCATGCTAGGACGGAAACGCATCGGTTGAACGGCACTGCAAAGTTTACTTGAAGCCATCAGCTTATCAAATTCTTTTTCATCCATCCAATTTCTTTTTACATGACTAATATCGTCATCACTAATTTCAGTGATTTTTTCTCTATTATCCAATACCTGCTTGGTAATCTTTGGCCAGCTCTTCTGACAGAAATCCTGAGAAAAATCTCTGAGGTCCTTTGCGAGAGCTACACGGTCTCTTCCTGCCTGCGTGATTGGATAAGATTTGTGAGTATCAAGATACTTGTGGCATGTCAATTCGCACATTCCCAAGTCTTTTGTGAGTTGCTCGTTGCCATGCGCAAAGCTGCTGTAAGGTGTAGTGAGGACTTTCCTAACTGCCTGAACCATATCCTTGTAAGAAGCAGAAGAGTCCTCCACTTCAAGGTTTACAAGCTTTGTATAAAGGTCTTTTAATTTGTATCTTTCTGCAGATTCTATATAAGTCGAAAATTCAGGATCGACATGTGAGATATCTTGTAATTTGCGATCGTGGTCGTAATCTGCGCCATCTGCATCCGCAATTCTGTCACTGGCTGTTTTATACATCTCTTGGAGGTCTTCAGATACTACAAGCTTTCCAAAAGTGTGAGTTTTGGAAAGAGATGAAATCATATTCCTTACGGATGCTACCTTGATTGCACTTTTATCAAGATCAAAGAATTCATTTCCTCTGTTTTCTTTTACTGTGTTTTCTGCAATTTCATTAAGTCTTTTGAAGTATTCGTGCTTAACCTGTGGAGTAGCGTTTTTTGAAATCCAAGCAATAGCGTCATTCAGCGCTTTCCTTGCAGGGCGCTGCTGCCAATCATTTAGTATTCTTTGCTTTTCGGCATCATTGTCGCGCAACTCAGGGTTGTTCTCTATAAACAATGACACCTTTGAATCTGTCATTGCAAGCCAAAGGAACTGTCGGAATGATTCATCGAAAGCTTCTTTATTATTCAGATCTAGTTCGGGCTTGAATTCGCTTACCTTTGCAGGGTCAATAGGAAGTGGGCTCAGATTATCTGTAAGTAAATCTGGTTCCTTGCCAATCAAGGCATTTGCGTCTTTGTAATTAGTGTCATCTAAATCACGGCCCGAAAGATATGCACCCCTGAGACCATTCTCATACACATCGTTGAGCAAGACTGTGAGTCCTTCTTCACCAACTGACACGTTAGTTTTATCTTGGTTGATGGCATCTAGTAGATTTTTAATTTCTAAAGCTGTATCTCCTAGCTTTCCTCTCTTCCTAGACTTTTCCTTCTTTATTTCGTCTCCGCCGATGTAACCAACTTCTTGCAAAATATCTAGTCTTTGAAGGTTTTCAAGATATTCTTTCTCATCAACCTGTTTGTCTAGTTCATCTTGGTTATCCGGTTCGTCTTGTTCATCTGATTCCTTCGCTATTTCCGCTTTAATTATTTCCTCGGATTCTGTAAGCAATTTTACAGTGTTCAAGTAAGATTGCAAGCGCACAGCACTAACATTAAGTTTCGCATTAGGGTCATTTAGATTAATGTTTAGCTCTATGTTGTTACGCAGCTTTTCCAACTTTCTAAGTAAATGTTGTAATACTTCTTTGTTTGTCATTTTTGACCTTTCTTTCAGTTCCTATGTGTGACGGTTTTTGTGTGTCGATCAGTCCTGTAATATTTAAAATATATATGATATATATTTTAGTCCTTTGGAAGGACTAATGTCAACAAGTGATGTTGCGATAACCATAAGTATTATGGTTTTGTTAAATATTATAGGTCTATATGGGGCAAAAGGTGTCGAAAAATCTTATTTTGCAATAAAAAAGACGCTCGGATGAGCGTCTTTTAACTTTGCTATATTTTCTATTTATTGTCCTCTACATATTTTACGAGGTCGGAGACAGTACGAATCTTCTCTGCGTCATCATCTGGGATTTCGATGCCCCATTCGTCCTCGATAGCCATAATGATTTCTACGGCGTCAAGGGAGTCTGCGGAAAGGTCCTTCATGAGATCTGTGTCCATTGTGATTTCACTCTCGTCTACTTGAAGTTGTTCGATGATAATGTCTCTAATCTTTTCAAAAACCATATATTCCTCCAAAAAATCTATTCGAGTTTTAAGAACATAGTAATTTTAATATCTTTTTATAGTTATTGCAAGTGATATTTTGGTGAATTTTTATTGTTGCAGTTCTTCCCAAAGCGTATATGCCTGGTCTAGCTCTGCTTTTGCCTGATCAAGCTTCTCTGAAAGTTCAGCTAGTTTCGTGTAATTCGTAGCATTAGCTGGGGCTGAAATCTCTTGGTGTATCTGCTCGATTTCAGTTTCTAATTGCGCGATTTTAGTTTCAGTTTCTTCGAGTTTTCTGGCTTGTCTTCGTGCCTCCGCCTCGGCTTGCTTCTTGAGTTGGCGCTCTTCGGCTGAACTTAAAGAAGGGGTTTCTTCTGGACGCACTTCCTTGGACTGCTGAGAGTTAGTAGCTACGCCAGATCCCGCCTGAGCTAATTTTTTCTCCACATAATAGTCGTAATTGCCGAGGAATTCAGTCATTCCGTCCTCGTTAAGTTCTAAAATTCGACTAGGGATTTTCTCGAGGAAATATCTGTCGTGCGATACGATAATGGCTGTGCCCGGGAAGTCCATAAGGGCCTCTTCAAATACCTCTTTCGACTCAATATCGAGGTGGTTCGTAGGCTCGTCGAGGATGAGCGTGTTCGCGCCTGAAAGCATGAGTTTTACTAAGGAAAGGCGGGCTTTTTCGCCACCTGAAAGATCGCGAACTTTGATGAAAACGTCGTCATCCGTGAACAGGAATCTGCCGAGGATGGAACGCATTTCTGTATCTGAATAGAGGTGATATGCCTCCTTCAATTCTTCTAGTACGGTTAGGTCATTATTTAGTAAAAGTTGGCCCTGGTCGTAGTAGCCAAACATGACATTGTGGCCCACTTTGAGGCGGCCGGCTGTAGGCTCAAGCTCGCCCATCAAAATTCTGACTAGCGTAGTTTTACCCACTCCATTAGGTCCAACAATACAGATTTTTTCGCCTCGTTTGATGTCGAGATTGACACCGCTAAAGAGGTGATTCAGGCGACCGTTTTGATAAAAATCTTTCGCGAGATCGTCCGCAAAGATTACATCCGTGCCGGACTGGAACTCCTGATTGAAATGGATTTTCATGCGGCCCATTTCGCTCTCTGGCTTTTCTAATCTGTCAAGCATTTCGAGGCGTTTTTCCCTCGACTGCGCACGTTTAACCAAGTGCTCAGTGTTGTGCTCTTTCATGATTCGGATGATGTCTTCCTGGCGGCGAATTTCTCGCTGCTGGTTATTATATGCTCGAAGTTCGGCCTCGCGGCGCTCGCTTTTTTCTCTAGCGTATTTAGTGTAGTTTCCAGTGTATGTCGTGAGCTTGTGGTGCGCGACATCAAAGATGCGATTCACGACTTGGTTCAAAAAATATCGGTCGTGGGAAACGATGAGGATTGTTCCTTTGTAGGCCGCAAGGTACTGCTCAAGCCACTTCAAAGTCTCAATATCGAGGTGATTTGTGGGCTCGTCGAGTATCAAAATATCTGGCTTTTCGAGAAGAAGCGCTGCGAGTGCGAGTCTCGTTCTTTCCCCTCCGGAAAGCGTAGAAACCTTGAGATTATGGTATTCTTCGCCGAATCCCATCGATTGGAGTACACCCATCATTTCGGATTTATATGTGTAGCCACCCAGCATCTCAAATTTGTTATGAAGCTGATCTAAACGCTTCACAAGTTCTGGGCTTCCGCCCGTCTTATCGATCTCATCAGTCACGAGCTCGAGCTCGGCCTCGACGTCGTGAATGTCGCCAAACACAGAATCGATTGCTTCAATTACAGTCTTTTTTGAGTCAAAATTATCGCGCTGTTTTAAGTATCCTAATGTAATATTTTGGCCCACGAAAACCTCGCCGGAATCCGGCCTTTGCTCTCCTGTAATCATATTGAGAAGGGTTGATTTTCCTGCGCCGTTACGGCCAACAATACCGATTCGGTCTCCCGCATTCACGCTAAAAGAGACGTCCTTTAGAATGACGTCTTCTCCGTATGCCTTATTCAGATTGTTGACTGAAAGTATAATCATTATTTTCTCCACCACATGATGATGGCGTCTTCGCCGTTGTCCTGATAATAGCCGCGACGCACGCCCTCTGCGATAAAGCCACGCTTCGTGTAAAGATTGATGGCTGCTTCGTTGGATGCGCGCACTTCAAGTGTCCATGAACGAACGCCCTTTCTCGCCGTCTGGTCCTGCATCCAAAGAACCAAAGTTTCGCCAAAACGTCTCCTGCGGTATCTAGGATCGACTGCAACATTAGTGATGTGGCCCTCGTCCAAAATTTGCCAAACGCCAACATAGCCAATTACGGCTGTCTCCGCCGGCTCGCCCTGGTCGCTCATGTCAGCTACATAATAAGTCGCTTGGTCGTTATCAACGATATCCGCTCTTATCATAGCCTCTGTCCATGGTTCCGTTGGGAAGCAAATTTTCTCCAACTCAGCGATTCGCTTTATATCGTTTTCCGTGGCTTTTCTGAGTATCATTTAAAAATCCATCGAAGGGTAAGCATCGAGTGAAAGATCGTCTGCGCCCTTTTCTTTATACTTATAGTATGCTGCGGCTGCTATCATTGCGCCATTATCCGTGCAGAGTATAGGTGCTGGACGATAAAGCTTAATTCCATTCTTGGAACATGCGGCTTCGAGCTTCGCTCTTAGGTGTGAGTTAGCAGCAACTCCGCCAGCAAGCACAAGCTTTTTCTCGCCTCTCATCTTAGCTGCTGAAACCGCTTTTTCGACGATTACATCGATTGCGGCTGCCTGGAAAGATGCAGCAACATCGGCACGATTGATTTCGTGGCCAGCCTGTTTTTCTGTATTTATATAGTTTAATACTGCGGTTTTCAGTCCACTAAAACTGAAATCGTAGCTGTCTTTTTCTAGATAAACTCGCTTGAAATGGATAGCGTCTTCGTTTCCTTCAGTGGCTAACTTATCGATTTTAGGGCCACCTGGATATCCGAGTCCGATTACACGGGCTACTTTATCATATGCTTCTCCCACTGCATCGTCTCTCGTTCCACCCAAAATCTCACATTCTGTATAAGTCTTAACATCGACGATTTCTGTGTGACCGCCGGATGTGATGAGACTCATGAATGGTGGCTCGAGTTCGGGGTATTCCACGAAATTCGCAGAGATATGCCCTAAAAGATGATGTACGCCTACTAGAGGAATGTCCTTTGCGAAGGCTACAGCCTTTGCGTGGGAAACTCCCATGAGAAGTGCACCGATAAGGCCTGGGCCGTAAGTGACACCGATCAAATCGATGTCGTCGAGAGTCACACCAGCTTTTGCAAGCGCTTCCTCCATGACTCCGTTGATGTTTTCCAGATGATGGCGGGATGCAATCTCAGGAACCACACCGCCGTAATTTTCAAAAATATCTATCTGCGAAGAAATGACATTGGAAAGCACTTCTCTGCCGTTAGCGAGTATTGCGATTGCTGTCTCATCGCAGGAAGTTTCAATTCCCATTGTCAAAAATTTTCCGTCTTTCATTTGTATATGTGTAACTTGCCTTCTCTGAGTTTTGTCTCTGCTTCGGCTTCCCTCATATAGTCTGGGAGCAGATCGTTCACGTCGACCACGTAGCCTTCCTTCAAGAGGCCGAAGGCGACCTTGGCTACGGATGCTGCATCTTGGTAGCGGATTTCTTTATCCGCGAAATAATATTTTGCGTGAGTGCGGTCGAAGACTTCACGAATTTTTTCTTCGTATGCGTCTACTCCGTCACCATAGAAAACTATATCGTAGCCAGCCTGAAGCACATCTTCCACGAGCACCTCGAGCACATCGTCTAACATGTAGCTACCGCCGTCCAAATTGCCCTGAATTATGCCATAAACCTGGCCTCTTCTTGCATTTAAAATACCACATCTTACGGCATATTTTGAAGCTTCTTTTGGAAGTGGTTTGTAGAGGAAACTCTCCAAAGTTGGAACTGGAATTCCCTTGATTCCTAAGCTTTGTGCGAGCGCTCTTGCTGTAGAAACTCCAATTCGAATACCCGTAAATGAGCCTGGGCCAACGGATGGAGCGACATATTTAATTTCGGATTTTTCGACGTGGCTAGTTGCGAGAACCCTTTGAATCATCGGAATCATGTCGGATAAGTGGGACATGTTGTTCGTCGATGTTTCGCTGGCAATGACCTCGCCAGTTATCTCGTCTAACAAAGCACAAGAGCCGAACGGCCCTGTGGTTTCAATCGCTAAAATGTACATTTGTAAATTCTTTCTCCTTCGTTCGCACCGTACTCGATGTAGATGAATTTTGCGTTTTCTGGAAGCTCGGGCTCGATCAAATCGGCCCATTCTATTACACTAACGCCCTGAGCATAGAAATACTCGTCGGCGCCGATGTTATATAGCGCGTCGGACGCGTCCTCAAATTCGTTATTTTCCACGAGTCGATAGACGTCAAAATGGTAGAGTGGCAAGCGACCCGAGTTATATTCCTTCACGATTGTGAATGTCGGGCTGTTGACACGCTCTGTCACACCGAGGCCTTCGGCAAGATACCTTGTAAATGCCGTCTTTCCTGTGCCGAGATCGCCGACTAAAGCGAGCACGTCGCCGGGCTTAAGGCCCGAAGCGAGTGCGAGCCCAAACTCGCGTGTCTCCGCTTCGCTATTTATTTGTATAGTGGATTTTATCTCTTTCATAAATTAGTGGAGGTAGCGAACCTACTTATGCAAGAATGGTGAAATTCGCTTGTAAATTAAGAATGTGATCACGGAGTTTGCGACCCACTTGATAGCGTTGAAGAGCAAGATGAATGGCATGAGCTCGACAACGACCTCTTTCATGGCTGCTCCGCCGTAGTAGAATGGCGTAATAAAATAGTTTGCCACACCCATCACTGCGATTGTCACAACTGTCGCGATAACCATCGAAATAATGGCTGCCTTCTTTGTCTTGTGGCTCTTATAAATCGAAGCCGCAATCAGGATGAAGACACCCGATGAAATCATATGCATTAGGAACCCGTAGACGCTGTCGCCACCGAGCAAGAACGCCTGAATTGCGCTGACAACTGCCGTAATCAATATGCCTGCGGCTGGTCCGAATGCGAATGCGGAGATTACGATTGGAATATCCGCAAAATCATATGTCAAGAATCCTACCATTGGCAGAATTGGGAATCTGATGAGTCCGAGCACGCATGCTGCGGCTGCCATCATACCCATTTTCGCTAATCTCTTTGTGCTAGTCTGTTTCATGTTATTCTCCCTTGGAAAGTTCATAGATGGCGTCGAGATAAATCTCTGCCATAAGCTTTAATCTTTCTAATGATACTCTCTCGTCTTTCTGGTGCATGAGGTCTTCATCTCCAGGGAAAAGTCCGCCAAATGCGATTACATTCTCTGCGGCTTTTGCGTAAGTGCCTCCACCAATTACGAGTGGTTCGCTAATGTCGTCTTTTGTATGCTCTCTGTATATTTTTAGGAGAGTTTCGACCATTGGGTTGTCGAGATCCATAAAAATCGGTTTCTTATATTCATGGCGAACGACACCGATTTCATACTTTTCGATAGCCTTTGTGAGTGGCCCGTAAACCTCCTCGGCTGTCTTAGTTACTGGGAAGCGAACATTGATTGTCAGTTTCGCAGAGCTTGGATTCAGGTCGATTAGGCCAACATTTAGTGTAAGTTTGCCTGACTTTTCGTCCTCCATAGCGATGCCTAAACGCTCGCCGCCAAGGTCGAAACCGATATATTTATTATAGAAGTCCACGAAATCTCCAGCGGATTCATTCACAAAATTGAATTTTCCGAGAAGGTCCATCATGATTGAAATCGCATTCAAACCAGCTTCTGGTTTTGCGCCGTGGGCTGCGATGCCTGTAGTGGTGATTTCTAGGGCTTTTCCTATGCCTTTATAGTTTACTTTATAGCCTGTTTCAGTGCGATAATTCTCGATTATAGTCTTTATCGTATCATAGCCGTCGTCTTTTTCGTTCTCATTTCTTAAGACTGCGCGGCAACTGTCTGCAACTGCGTTCGAAGCTGTGCCGCCAGTTATCGTTCTGAGTTCAAGGCCTTTATTATTGTTCTTTGAGAATTTCTTTGCAAAGTCGAAAATGACCATGCCCTTTTCGCCGTTTATGATAGGGAACTCTGCGTCTGGCGTGAAGCCAAAATCAGGTGCAGGGACTTTGCTGAAGTAGTATTCGATACCCTTCCAATT
>JAZQQK010000025.1:0-7715 GCA_045629065.1 Anaerovoracaceae bacterium
GCGTACTTTCATTAGTAGCATTAGGATTTGGTGCTGCTTGGGGCGGAATTGGCTAAACTATTATAAGCAATTTACTTTCCCTAATAGTTATGTGCATAGAAAAAAACCCTGGTCGTATGACCGGGGTTTTTTCGTAATATATATGTTGCCTTTAGTATTACAAATAGAACTTGTTCTCTGCGCGTCGGCCTGCGTACATGTACTCGAGCTCTGACTTGTGGAGAAGGTATCCTTCGTCGTCGAAGTACTTAGCCTTCATTGGGCAGTGCTTGAAGCACGCGTTGCACTTTACACATTTACCAGGAACATCGGATGGGTCTTCTGGATTGATAGCACCCATTGGGCAGAGCTTAACGCAGAGTCCACACTTGACGCAGTTCTCGTTAGTCTTTGGCTTAACCTTTAAGATATTGATAGGGTTGCCGTGTCTATCCTGTGGTTTGAAATAACCGGCTTCAGCATCGCCATCAACCTCTACTGGAGACTCGATTTTAGCCATATTTTGGACCTTTTTAGCGACTTTCTTAGCAAAATCAGTAGCTAGTGCCAAATCCTTGCTATCGGGTCTACCAGCGCCTAAAACATATGAAAATGAGTGCTCACAAGAATAAGCAGCACCTGCTACTGTATGGAAGCCTTTAGCCTCTAATATGTTTCGTAATTCGATAAGTGAGTTATCAAAATTTCTGTTACCATATGTTACGAAAGGAACTGCGAGGGCACCATTTCCTTGAATAGTATCGAGGTAAGGAAGCATGAGATTAGGGAGTCTTCCTGCGAATGTTGGCATTCCGAATACTACGAGATCTCCTTCTTTTACTTCTGCGAAACTTTCTCTTGCCTTTGGTAGAGTGAAGTCATATTCACTAACTTCTACACCGAGTTCACTAGCGATTGTGCTAGCCATGAGTCCTGCAAGCTTTCTAGTATTGTCTGTAGCACTCCAATAGATTTTCCAAACTCTTTTGATTTCCATTAATATCTAACCTCCTTAGGTAAGCGCTTTTCTACAAAATACGCTACGATTCCTATTACTATTCCACTAATCAGGCCACTAAAGAGCAGCACTGGGAAATAACTCATTAGAGATGGTGTTTGCATAAGCACGCAAGCGGTCAAGAGTTGACCGAGATTGTGCGTCACACCGCCAGCCATGCTGACGCCGACCATCGAAAATTTATTAGTTTTGTAAAGCAAGAACATCACTAATATGGAGAGTATGCCACCAGCAAGTGAATATATCATTCCAAAAACTCCTGAGAAGAGCAGGCCGGCGATGACAATTCTAACCATGTTTATAGTGAAAGCATATCTAAAATTCAATCGGTAAATTGCGATGAGTATTACGAGATTTGCAATACCGATTTTAACTCCTGGGATTGGAACAGGAAGAGGGATTAGAACCTCCACATAGCTAAAGATAAGTGCGAGCGCAGCGAGCATAGAAGCGATTGCGAGTCGTCTTACCTTGGATGACATTCCTCTAGCCCGTGATGACATCGTACTCACCTCCGTTCTTAGATTTTATTTCAACCATTACGCGGTTAGGCAAACATACGATTTGCTTGCCAGTTTTTGTGATTGCACCCGTGTGAACGCAAACTTGATTCTTACAAGTTGAAGATTTCATTTGGCAAGTTCCGTTTTTAATGGTAATATTATTAGTGTGGTCACCGTTTTCCACAACAATTTCGCGATCGACATTAAGTGGGTATTCTCCATAGAGTTGACCGTCGACTGTAACGACAACGGTATCACCACTTGTTTGGCCGGACAGGGCGGCAAAACTTATGCCTAGCCCCAATACCAAAATTATTATGAAAAGGATAATATCGGCTTTTTTAATCATGAAAAAAATTACTAAGAAAATTTTACTATTAACTTTAACTCTTATACTTATTATAACACAAACTTGCTGTGGTGTTAAGGAAGAACAAAATCCTGGTGTATCAAGAGACAGTTTTGCTTTGGACACGGTTTGCCGCATTACGATTTATGGCATGAGCATGCTAGAAATGCGTTCTACAGGTTACTTCGGAGACTTGGACGAAAAAGGCAGATATTTTACACAATATATGGACAAGCTTTTGACGACATGTTATTCAATGATAGGTGACTATGAAAACATGCTTTCTAAGACAAAAGAGGGCTCGGACATATATTTAATCAATCATGCTAATGGTGAGCCGGTAGAAGTCCACGATGAAACTATCGAACTTCTGGAGTTTGGCATCAGATTATCGGAACTTTCTAGTGGAGTTTTTGATATTACTATCGGTAAGGTAATAGACCTCTGGGACTTTAGAAGTGAAGATCATACTGGAACTTTGCCGGACGAAACTGCAATCGCAGAAGCACTTACACATGTAGATTACAAGAACATTAAGATAGAAGGAAATACAGTTACTCTGCTCGACCCCGAAGCCGAGATCGACCTCGGTGCCATTGCAAAGGGCTACATAGCTGATAGAGTTATGGACTATCTCTATAGCAAGGGAACCAGATCGGCCATTATTAACCTCGGTGGCAACATCGTAGCTTTAGGTGACAAGTTCTCTACACTCTATGAAAGAAACGAGACGACATATGAAAATTTCAAAATTGGTGTAAACAACCCACTTGCTAAAGGAAAGAAAGATGCGCTCCTTTATACCTTCGATGATTCAGATATCACAGTTGTAACATCCGGAACTTACGAAAGATATATCGAAGTTGATGGTAAGAGATACCACCATATCATAAATGCTAAGACTGGATATCCAGTAGAAAATGATATCGTTCAAGCTACAATTATGGCAGGAAGTGGTTACTCAATGTTATGCGATGGACTCTCTACTTTATCCTTACTTTTAGGTCCAGAGAGAGCAGAAAATATTCTAATGCGAGAAGGAATCTATAAGGCAATTTTTCTTAATAGCGACGGTTCCACATACGAGGTATTCTAAGATGGACGAAAGACTTAAATCGGTATTAGACGATTCATATAACGTAGTATTCTTCGGGGGTGCGGGCGTTTCGACAGAATCTAACATCCCAGATTTTAGATCCGAAACAGGTCTTTATATGGCACAAAAACAATTCGGACATTCACCTGAAGAGATGCTTTCGCACCACTTTTTTGTGAACCACACAGAGAAGTTTTTCGACTACTATAAACACAATTTAATCTATAGAGAAGCTCTGCCAAATAAGGCACATCTTGCGCTCGCAGAGCTCGAAAAAGAGGGCAAATTAAGAGCGGTGGTTACGCAGAATATTGACGGCCTCCATCAGAAGGCAGGATCGCAAAATGTGTTCGAACTTCACGGTTCCACTCTTAGAAACTTTTGTATGAAGTGTCACGAGGCATTCGACCTCGACTACATCATGGACGAATCACACTGCAAAAAAGGTGTACCAAAATGTCCTATTTGCGGTGGTACGATTAAGCCGGATGTGGTACTCTATGAGGAGCCACTTGACGAACGCGTTATGGAAGGTGCCATCGAAGCTATCGGAAACTGCGACACTTTGATTGTAGGCGGCACATCGCTTGCAGTTTATCCAGCAGCCGGTCTCATCAGATATTTTAGAGGGGACAACCTAGTACTTATCAACAAGCAGCCTACGCCTTACGACAGCTATGCCACATTGGTAATTAACGATTCGATAGGCAAAGTTATGGAATATGAAACGGTCTTGTAAAACAGGCCGTTTTATTATATAATAAATGTGTATGAGGCCTTTATTTTGAATGGTTTCATATATAATTTAAAAGCATTATTGGAGGCATAATTCAACATAGAATACCCAAGGAGGACTATTGAAAATGAAAGAAGTTGTAATTGTAAGTGCAGCTAGAACACCAATCGGTTCATTTGGTGGCACTTTAAAGGACGTTCCAACTAAGACTTTAGGTGCGATTGCCATCAAGGGAGCAATCGAAAGAGCAGGCATTAAGCCGGAAATGATTGACGAAGTTATCATGGGTTGCGTACTTCAAGGCGCAATCGGTCAAAACGTTTCCAGACAGATGTCTCTCGAAGCAGGAATCCCTATCGAAGTTCCTACATTCACTATCAATAAGGTTTGCGGTTCTGGTTTAAGAGCAGTAGAACTCGCAGCACAGATTATCAAGGCTGGCGATGCTGATATCATCGTTGCTGGTGGTGCAGAAAACATGTCAGCTACAGCATATGCAATGCCAAAGGCACGTTGGGGAGCTAGAATGAACGACGTTAAGATGGTCGACATGATGGTAAACGACGGCTTATGGGATGCATTCAATAATTATCACATGGGCGTTACTGCAGAAAACGTTGCAGCTCAATGGGGAATTACTCGTGAACAGCTCGACGAATTCTCAGTTATTTCACAAAATAGAGCTGAAGCTGCTATCAAGGCTGGTAAGTTCAAGGACGAAATCGTTCCAGTAGAAGTTCCACAGAGAAAGGGAGATCCTATCGTTTTCGATACAGACGAATACCCTAAGTTTGGTACTACAATGGATAAGGTTGCTAAGCTTAAACCATCCTTCATCAAGGAAGGCGTTGTAACAGCTGCTAATGCATCCGGTATCAACGATGCTGGCGCTGCTGTAATAGTAATGTCAGCAGACAAGGCAAAAGAACTTGGCATTAAGCCACTTTGCAAGATTGTAAGCTACGCTTCCGGCGGAGTTGACCCTTCAATCATGGGCGTTGGACCAGTTCCTGCTACAAAGAAAGCATTAGAAAAAGCTGGTTTAACTATTAAGGACATGGACTTAGTAGAAGCAAACGAAGCATTCGCTGCACAGTCACTCGCAGTTCGTAAGGACTTAGGTTTAGACCCAGAAAAGACTAACGTAAACGGTGGTGCTATCGCTTTAGGACACCCAATCGGAGCATCCGGTACTCGTATTTTAATCACTCTTATCTATGAAATGATTAAGAGAGATTCCAAGTACGGCTTAGCTACACTTTGCATCGGCGGTGGCATGGGAACATCACTTATCGTAGAAAGATAGTAAGAATTAAATAAAAAAGAGCGGTTCAGTCGAACCGCTCTTTTTTGGTGGTTTATATTATAGAAGAAATTAAGTATTGAACATTAGTATTTTATTTTAATCCCTTTTTAGCCTTGAAGCTGTCTTCAACATATTTAACAGCAGTTGGATTGTCGTTGAATTTGCAAGCATCTGTTTCAGATGTAATCATGTCAACTAAAGCTGGTCCCTTCTTGGATAAGATCTTCTTCAAATCTTCTTTGAGAGTCTTGGAATCAGATAAGTTATAGTTGTCTAAACCAAATCCACTTGCAACCTTTGCGAAGTCAATATGTGTAGTATCTACGCTATTGAATCTGCCGTCCCAAATTGCGGCTTCGTACCACTTGATCCAACCAAGGATGGAGTTGTTGAGTACGAGAACCTTAACGTTGAAGTTTTGCTCTTTAATTGAAGCTAATTCGCCTAAGCAGTAACTGAATCCGCCATCACCAGTTAAAACGATAACGTTTGCATCTGGTCTAGCAGCTGCAGCACCGAGGGCAGATGGAAGTCCATAGCCTAAGCCGGACATTCCTCTAGGCATTGTTACACGGCGGTTGCCATATACATCAAAGTATGCAGCTGCCCAGCCACATGAGAATGAAGCGTCACAGCAGATAATTGTGTTGTCGTCGCAGATCTCGTTGAGAACTGTTACAACTTGCTGTGGAGTGATTGGAGTCTTAGGAGTAGCATCTGCTAATCTCTTTTGGTTCCAAGCTTCCTTTGCTTCTTTTAATTCTTTTAAGATGGCATCGTTCTTCTTTTCAAAATCGATAGCATCGAGTAAAGCTTCTAATGTAGCCTTTGCATCGCCAACTAAGCCGGCAACGACATCGTGCTTCTTTCCAATTTCTGCGGAATCGATATCGATCTGAACAACCTTTTGGTCAGCTGTAGGAACAGTCCAACCAAGTGTACCCATCTGGGAGAACTTGAAACCTACGCATAATACAACGTCGGCTTTCTTGATCATCTCTTTTGCAACATCAGTTCCGCCAATAACTGCGAGAACACCCATTGAAAGTGGATGATTTTCAGGCATTACACCTTTACCAGTTAATGTTGTAGCAACTGGCATATTTAATTTTTCAGCAATCTTTACGATTTCGTCAGTAGCTCTGGATAACCAGCAACCACCACCGGCTAACATCATTGGAGCCTTTGCGCCCTTCAAAGCATCTACAGCCTTAGCGAGGTCTTCCTTAGAAGCTACCATTCTATATGGTGGAATGTGTGAAAGTGCAGGATCTGCCTTGTATTCAGGTCCATCATATTCGGCATCCCAAAGATCATAAGGAACTTCTACATAAACTGGACCAGGGCGGCCAGCCATAGCAACTTGAGCAGAGTGCTGAACGATTTCGGCAGCACGCTTTGTTTCAGTTAAAGTGAGCTGCGATTTTGTAACAGGCTTAAGAATTGCTTTGCAGTCTGTTTCTTGAGGTCCACAGCCTCTATACTTTTCAACCAACCACTTTGAGTTTTGCTCTGCGGCAAAAGCGATGAGTGGAACGGATGAATTGTATGCTTCTGCTAAACCGGAAAGATATTTAACTGGTGCGCAACCTGCTGTTCCTACGCAAGCACCGATTTTGCCAGAGATTCTAGCATAGCAGTCTGCAGCCATTACAGCGTTATTTTCGTCACGTACGAGTACAGTTTTGATATCCTTTCGATCAGCGATACCATAATATAAAGCAAGTGATTGACCGCCAGGTAATCCGAATACAGTGTCTACACCATATCCAGCCAAGAGGTCAGCCATCACATTGCCAGCATGTTTTTTCATTTGATTATCCTCCAAAATGCAATGACTTTGAAAAACTTTCTATCTATCAAGCTCATATGTTGCAAAATGCGTGCCAAAACGATATGGCGAAGTAACAAATGACTTTTGGGACAACTTTTTGTCCATATTTGTCCCAAAAAGTAGACAAATAAAAACTAATAGGTTATAATGCGAGTGAAAATTACAGCCTAATACTATAAAGGAAGAAAAAATGATCAAGGAAATTAATACTTTATCAAATGATACAAAGTTCGGAACTCTTTGCGTCACAGCGAAGTACTTAGCAGAGCTTAAACACCTCACATCAATATGCGAAGATTATTTTGGAGATTACCTCACAATTGTACCTTGCCTAGAGAGCGAATTAGACGAAATAACGGTACTTCCAGATGCATTCTTGACGACGGCGATAACGAATGAATCCGTACCAGAAAGATTCCCTAATTCTAAGATTGTATACTGTGAAAGAGACATGACTGGTCAAAACCTGGAACTGCTCATCATGGTACCAAAGAACAGTCAAGTTTTAGTTGTAAACGCTCCTAGAGCATCTGCTGAGGATGCTGTAGAAAAACTCAACGAACTCCAAATTCATGGATTCAAATACATCCCATATTGGCCAGGTTGCGATGTAAATGTTAAAGAGTTCAAATATGTTGCATACTTTGGAATCCCAAAGTATTTGCCTGAGGGTGATTATACAGCCATCGACCTCGGAAACCGTGTAATTTCAATCAACGTAATCATTGAACTGGTTAATTATTTCCATCTTCCAATAAGACTTGCAGAAAGATATTACCGTGAAAATATAGAGAGAATTATAGGCCGTGCCGAGACAATTAGCACGATGCTTAGAACGACTAAGCAATCTTTGGTTAACTTCGAAATGGCTTGCGATATGAATCAAAATGTCGT
>JAZQQK010000026.1:0-5571 GCA_045629065.1 Anaerovoracaceae bacterium
TTCCAACCGGCCTTCATTCCGGTGATCTTTCCGGTATTGTTCAGGTCAATAATCTCAGCTTCAACAGAGCCCTTTTCAGGCTTCTGAAGTCTGTATCTTACACTGCTGCCACCTCCCAGATTTGGAGCCCACCATATCATGATGTCACCGCAATACTCACTGGAATCGTCACCTCCATAATATTCTGTATAAGTGTTCAGACCCTGCCCGCCGTTCTTGAGGGCTATGTTCAGATTCATCTGACCACCATTGTCAGCAGGTTTTGACAGGTAGTAGTCAAATTCAAGGGTGAACTCCTCCGGAAGATAGCTGTACTGATTCTCCTTCATAAGAGGATATATTCTGCCGCCTTCACCGTCAAACTTTATGACCTTCCTGCCGCCAAGGTCCGTTACGCCCACGCTTCCCGCGCTTATATCCCACTTGCTCGGGAATTCGCCCATCTTCTCACCTGCAAGATTGTCCTCGAACAGGACAATGCTGCCTGGAACGAAATCATTCTCCTCGCTACTCATTGCGGCGTTCTGCATCTCAGGAGCTCCGAATTCAGAGTCCTCGTTTGCACCCTGCCTATTCTTGCCCTTTCCATCCAGCGCTTTGTCCATAGCGTCGTCAACCTCGCGCTCAACCTTGTTTTCAATCTTTTCCTTTACCTTCTCAACTGCCTTTTCCTTAAGTCTGTTAAGGAATCCCTGAGCCTGTGCATCAAAAGAAAAAGAGAATGAGAACAATAAAGTCAGCACTACTAACTTTGCGAAAATCGAATCTTTGTGTTTACTTGCATAAAAATACTTAATCATAATAATAGTCTTCATTTCTTTATAATCTGCGTTCTCCGAACAGACTCATGATTAGTATTGCAAGTTACCGACAGAATGAAAAAACGTGGAGAACCTACCTGTTGTCCATCCTGTTTACAGAGGCTCTCGCATTGCCCAATCCAGTAGAATGAACAACGTCAGAGCCCCACGTAAGATATGATATGCATCCTTTACGCCTCGTGCGCACGTGAATACATTAATAATGTAAACGTATGCTAACACAATACATAAAGGGATGCGAAAAATCACATCCTGGGGCATCTACCGTTGCTTTTCTTTAACTGGATTTGAAATTTGCGAGATTTCTGTAAGCTAAAGATAAGCGTCAAGTAAACGCCTTCCAATATGTCGTGACACCAGTATCGGCTATTTTACTATCTTCAACCATAGTTTCCGACTTTCAAGTTAGCCAATAAAGATTATCAATTGCAAAGGTACAATTTTTTCAAGAATAACGTGCAGGATTTCTCCGAAAACATCATAATATCACGCTTTTTTATGCAAAAACACAAAAAAGTACTTTCCAAGTAGCAAATTTGGAGAGACCCCCATACGAATAAGGCACAAAGTCAAGCCGAACACTGAACTGTTCCACGAAAAATAATAAATTCGTAAAAACCTTCATTCCTTCAGTTTTGCTTGTAAGTAGGTGGTAATCAGTATGATATAGGCTGAAGGTAAATCCTTTTACCTTCAGCCACCTTCAGCCACCTTCAGGATTTGTATGGTTTTCTCTCTACTATTCATGCAGGAGACGAAACCGTTTTGGCTGAAGGAAACTGAAGGAAACCTGAAGGAAGGCTGAAGGTTTTAGGCTCTACCTTCAGCCGGTAAGATGTTGTGTTATAGGGTGTTATCTCATAAAACTGAAGGAAAAGCCAAAAATAGCAAAACTCTTTTTTCGGAAGCAAAACTGCCGAACACTAAACTGCTAACGCAGAACTACCGAGCGCAAAACTGCCGAACATTTAACTGCAAATGCAGAAAAACATTATAAGAAAATGGGTCAAGTCTTATAAGAAATGACCTCACGAACCATAAGAAAACGCCTCACGAACCATAAGAAAAGTATCGAAACATTATAAGCAATTTCGTTGTGAGCCTATAGGAATTGCATCATGAAACGCGTTCTTTTGCTCTTCGAAGCGCGTTCCTTTGCTCTTCGAAGCGCGCTCCATAAAATGCTAGGTAATGAAAAAGCTTACTGACACCAATGTCTTTTCTCTCCGCTAATTATCGATTTGAGCTACAGCGCTTCGCGTTTCTCTTGTAAGCTGTGATGCCTTTCTCTTGTAAACTCGTTCCCATCGAAAGGTATCCCATCTTCCAAGTCGGCCTAATCGGCCTCACGCTCAAATATTATTCGTAAATTTTAAGTTAATTACCATCCGGATGGAATTTGCTTCAAATATTGTCAGCCAAAAGGAAGGCTTGGCGCAAGACTTTGGAGGATTTGCTCTGACCATTTATCTGCAAGCTTGCTTGGAAGGAAATGGGAATGAGCAGAAGACTCAGGGCTGACAATCGAATAATTTATGATAATTAGCGGAGAGAAAAAACATAGTCGATGATTTAGTGTCATTATGTATATAACTACCCATTTTTATTCTTTGAATAACTTTATCATGGTAATAGATAGAGTTTTTTCGTTTTTTTCTTTGTGATTCTTTTGATTTGTATTATATTTCTCGCCTCTTCAGGCTCGCGAGATAGGCTGCTCTCGGAAATAAAAATAAAAAAAATGCATTTTTATTTTGTATTTCGCTCGATTTGTACTATCTTTGTAACCAAATCCATGAATATTAAAGAATTTAAATAGAAAACTTTACCGGTATGAGAAAAAATTACTCCTTATTGTTTGTGTTGCTCGGTCTTTTGACTTGCGGCAACATGAAAGCTCAACTTAATCAGAATCCTGACAAGTTCTTGGGCAACATCACTACTCGTGGTTCGGTCAATGGCGGTGGAGTGGAATTTGCTTCGCTTTGGGATCAAATCACTCCTGAGAATGAATCAAAATGGTCGTCAATCGAAGGCGGAAGTCGCGGACAGTTCAACTGGGGCGGTTGCGACAATGCCGTCAATTATGCCAAGAGCCACAACTTCCCATTCAAGTTTCATACATTGATTTGGGGGTCGCAGTATCCAGGATGGATGGACAATCTCTCAAAGGATCAGCAATATAAGGCAATCGTGGAATGGATGGATGCTATTCAGAAGCGTTATCCAAACCTCGATATGATTGATGTTGTTAACGAGGCAGTTCCAGGTCATGCTCCTGCTCCTTATAAGGATGCTCTCGGAGGTGACGGAAAGACTGGTTACGACTGGATTATCAAGGCATTTGAGATGGCTCACGAGCGCTGGCCAGATGCCATTCTTATCTACAACGACTACAATACATTCCAGTGGCAGCGCACTCAGTTCATCGATTTGGTGAAGACACTTCGCGATGCAGGTGCTCCAATCGATGCTTATGGATGTCAGTCGCACGACCTTACAGGTTACAGCCTCTCAAACTTCAAGTCGGCTATGAATGAAATCCAGAATGCTTTGAAGATGCCTATGTACAGTACTGAATATGATATCGGTACTACAGACGACAATCAGCAATACACAAACTACAGCGAGCAAATCAAGTACATGTGGGAATGTGATTATGTGGCAGGTATCACTCTTTGGGGTTATATCTATGGTGCTACATGGACAACTGATGGAAACTCTGGTATCATCCGTGACGGTAAGGACCGTCCAGCCATGAAGTGGTTGAGAGAGTATATGGCTTCTGATGCAGCAAAGAATGCGAAGAGCCCATTCCCTGGCAAAAAGAAGGAAGCATCCGTATATGTTAAGCCTGCTCAGTGGAATGCAACTGTAAAGGACACAACTACAATTGAGGTTCGTGCAAGTATGCGTACAAAGCAAATCGAAAAGGTTGAACTCTACACGGGTTCTACTTTGATTGCTTCAATGACCGAAAGCCCTTACATTGCAGAATATTTCCCTACACGTACAGGCAAGGTCAGCTTGAAGGCAATCGTCTATACAACCGATGGAAGCACATACGAGCGCCTCGGTGGTTTCAACGTTTGCGAACCTCGTGCTCCATATAAGGACACACCAACAGAATTGCCAGGAACTCTCCAGGCAGAAAACTTCGACTCAGGTGCTGACGGTATTTCATTCCACGACAGCGACTCAAAGGACGAAGGAGGAACAAGCTATCGCAGAAACGGTGGTGGCGTGGATATTGTAACAGGTAATGGCGGTTATGCAATCGGTTACACTAATGCCGGCGAATGGATGGAATATACTGTAAATGTGACTGAACCAGGCCTTTACAGCTATGAGGCTTATGTTTCTGCCGGTGCAACAGGTGCTTCAATCAGCATCGGCTTGAGCGATGAAGGTACTGTAACCGACTTGACAGGTGTATTGGATATCCCTTGCATCACTTCCGGCAATTGGGACACTTATCGCGCAGTTTGTGGTCGTCTCTCAAAAGAACTCAAGGAAGGTCAGCAAGTTATCCGAATCAGTGTAACAGGCAGTCAGTGCAATATCGATAAGGTTGTATTCAAGAAGGTTGAACTCAATAGCGGCTTGAAGGTTAGCCTTGCTGCAGATCCTTCTCCAGCAACAGTCAACAAGTCGACTGTTATTTCAGCAAAGGTAACAATACCAGAGGAAACAACCGTTTCTAAGGTTCTCTTCTATGTAAACAACATTCTTAACAAGACAGTTGTAGCTGAACCTTATCAGATTACATACCGTCCAACAGCTAAGGGAACTTACCTCATTAATGCTGTTGCAGTGGATGCAAATGGTGCTCAATCAAACCTCGCAAAGATGAACCTCACAGTTCAGAAGGCTCGCTCAGCATATAAGGGAGCTATCACAATCCCAGGAACTATCGAGGCAGAAAACTTCGATAAGGGTGAGGACGGACTTACATTCCATGATTCTGATACAGAAGACGAAGGTGGAGCAAAATACCGTACTGACAATGAAGGAGTGGACATCACAACCGGAAATGGTGGTTATGTTATCGGTTACACTCAGGCAAACGAATGGCTTGAATATACAGTAAATGTAACAGAACCAGGTAAGTATTCTTACGAAGCAGTCGTTTCATCTGGAGCAGACGGTTCTGCTTTCACACTCTATCTCAACAACAACGGAAAACTCACAGCTCTCACAAGCAAGGTGACAGTTCCAAATAGTGGCAGTTGGGATACATATCGCACTGTGAAGGGTAACCTCCTCCGTCAGCTTTCTGAAGGTCAGCAGATATTCCGCTTGACAATTACAGGAGCATATTGCAACATTGATAAACTCAACCTTATCTGCACTCTCAACACAGGTATCGAAGAGGTAATCGACCTTACGGGTGGAACTTATGCAGTTTACTCTACAACTGGTGTTTATGCAGGTGAAATGATGGTTGGAGGAAGCGAAACTCTCAGCAAGCAACTTGGTAACTTCACTGGCAAGACAGGCGTTTACATCCTGAAGGACCGCAAGACAGGCAAGTCGCGCAAGGTGGCTGCAACTAAGTAAAGTCTTTCAATAGATAATACATATTAAAGAATTGGTAGTGACTAACATAATGACACCAAAGGATTTCTTCTTCCTCCGCTAATTATCGTTGAGCGCATCGCTTCGCTTTCTTTGAAGCTGTGATTCCTTTCTATTGCGAACGAGTTCCCATCGAAAGGCTCCCCATCTTCCAAGTCGGCCTAATCGGCCT
>JAZQQK010000027.1:0-6196 GCA_045629065.1 Anaerovoracaceae bacterium
TTGCCCTTTGCTTCTTTTCTAACTTTCTCACCTATTGAGAAATATACTGCCATAAATGCACCTGCAAAGGCTGCGAAAATATCGCCCTTCAAGCTTCCCGATGCTGTGCCGGATGCATCAAATAAAATCATTGCTACGATGCCTGCCAAGGCAACAAAGATTGCTGCGATTGCCTTTTTAGGAACCTTACGCTTATACACAAAAAGTGTAATAGCGAGGGCTACCAATGGTTGGAGTGAAAGGATTACCTGCGCACTATTAATGGCTGTGTTCTTTGCGGCATTGAACCAGCAGAAGAAGTGACCAAAGAGGCAAATGCCTGCAAGCTCTGCGAGAATCCAACTATTCTTAGAATAGCCGAACATCTCTTTTCTATCAGTTTCTTTAACCAACACTGGAATTAGGAAAATCGGCAATGCGAATGTCAATCTCCAAAATGTGATTGCTATCGATGGTGCTGTGATGAGCTTTCCGAGCGTTCCGGATAAGGAACCACCGATCATACAAAATACTACGATTATTCTAGCATATTTATCTATGAAGCTTTTCTTTTCTTGCATTTGCTATGCGTCCTTATTTTTCTAATAATTTCTTAAGGTTCTCACTATATGGTGGATATACGATACCCTTTTCAGTGATAACTGCTGTGATGTATTTATTATCCGTTACATCGAATGAAGGGTTGTAAGTCTTAACACCTACTGGTGCCATTGGCTTTTCATACCACATTTCATATATTTCTTCACCTTTTCTGAGCTCGATAGGAATATCAGCTCCAGTAGGTGTGTCGAGATCGATTGTTGAAGTTGGGACATACATATAGAAAGGAATGCCGTACTCGTGTGCGAGGATGGCAACGCCTGATGTTCCAATCTTGTTGGCACCATCTCCGTTAGCAGCCATTCTATCACAACCTACAACTACACAGTCTACCCAGCCGTTTTTCATGACGATGGATGCCATGTTATCACAAATTAGTGTGACATCGATTCCGGCTTTGTTGAGTTCCCAGGATGTGAGTCTAGCGCCCTGAAGGAGCGGTCTAGTTTCGTCTGAAAATACCTTAAAGTTGTAGCCTTTTTCCTGTCCGAGGTAGAGTGGAGAAAGGCATGTGCCATATTTAGAAGTTGCGATTGTACCTGCGTTACAGTGAGTGAGGATTCCCATGCCTGGCTTAAGAAGTGAAAGTCCGTATTCACCCATCTTTCTGCAAGCTTCGATATCCTCTTCATGGATTTTCTTGGCTTCGGCAAGCATTACTTCCTTGAGTTCGTGGCCCTTTAGCATTGGATTCTCAGAATATGCTTCTTCAAGCTTTGCTACCACACGCTTAAGCGCCCATGAAAGGTTCACTGCCGTAGGGCGAGAGGAATTGATATATTCTGCAGTCTCTTTGATGTAATCAATCATGGCCTGCTTTCTTTCTTTGCAATTAGTGCCTAAATTCTTAGGGCAAAAATCCTTTACTGCTACATAAAGTCCGTATGCGGCTGCGACACCGATTGCAGGAGCTCCTCTAACCTTGAGCTCGTGAATTGCATCCCAAAGGTCTTCCTTTGTCTCAACCTCAAAATATACTTCCTCACCGGGAAGCTTGGTTTGATCCAAGAGGATGAGTTTATCATTTTCAAATTTTAATGGTGTGATTTCTAGAATATTCATAACGATTTATTATATCATAAATCCGCTTCTTTTGCTATATTTTCTTGTGCCTTAGGCGGAGTGCATTGGTTACAACTGTGACTGAACTCAAGCTCATGCAAGCCGCACCAATCATAGGCGAAAGTGCGATACCAAAACTTGGATAAAGCACGCCTGCTGCGAGAGGTATGCAAATGATGTTATAGAAGAAGGCCCAAAATAGGCTTTCCTTGATGTTTTTTATAGTTGCACGGCTCAGGCGGATTGCCTTTGTGAGGTTTTCGAGTGAATCACCCATGAGTACGATGTCTGCTGAGTCGATAGCGATGTCCGTGCCTGTGCCGATAGCAATTCCTACATCAGCGGATGCGATAGCCGGTGCATCGTTCACACCATCTCCAACCATAGCTACAAGCTTTTTAGCAACCTTGCCAGGTTTAGTTTCTATGCTTTCCTGCTGAACTTCTTTTACGACTCTATCCTTATCCTGTGGGAAAACATCAGAGTAGAATCTTGAGATTCCAACGGATTCGGCGGTCTTTTTAACATAATCCGCCTTATCTCCTGAGAGAAGAATAGGTGTGATATTCATAGATTTTATATCGTCTATTACCGATTTTGCTTCTGGACGGATTTCATCGAGCTTAGTGTCCACGATGGAGCGGTCGCCTGCCAAACGTTCTTCGAATGTGGCTTGATCTTCTACAATACCCTTTGTGATAGTTCCTGTCTTATCGAGAACGATAGTGTCAACCTTTCCGAGATTTTCGAGGGCTGCGGCTGACTTTATAATTATGCCTTCTTTTGCTCCACGGCCTGTTCCAACCATGATTGCTACGGGAGTTGCAAGTCCGAGTGCGCAAGGGCAAGAGATTACTAATACTGAGATAGCGGAAGTGATAGCTTTACTCCACTCTGCGTTTCCGTTTCTAACCGCAAAGCACGCCCAGATAATGAATGTTACAACCGCGATTGCGAATACTACTGGTACGAAGATTCCACTTACCTTGTCGGCCAATCTGGAGATTGGTGCTTTAGTGGATGATGCTTCTTCGACGAGTTTAATAATCTTAGAAAGTACTGTGTCCTGGCCGACTTCAGTCGCCTTATAAACAAAATATCCGTCGATATTGATAGTGCCTCCAATAACCTTGGAATCCTTTGCTACAGCTACGGCTTCGCTTTCGCCAGTGATTGCGGCTTGGTTCACATTGGACTTGCCTTCCTCAATTATTCCATCGACTGCTATAGAATCTCCTGGATGACAGATTACCATCTCGCCTACCCTGATTGCAGTAGTCTTTACGATTAATTCTTGGCCGTCTCGAATCACTGTTGCAGTGTCTGGAGTGAGTGCCATGAGTCCTTCGAGCGCCGATGTCGTCTTCGACTTCGCTCTCGCCTCGAGGAACTTTCCCAATGTTACTAAAGTAAGTATCATTCCGGCAGAGTCAAAATATCCTATTGCAATCGATGCGATAGTTCCAACTGTGACCAGGGAATTCATATTTGGCGCACCGCGGAAAATTGCAGGAATACCCGTCCTATAGAATGTGAAATTAATGATGACTATAGGTGCCAAAAGTATGATTTCTATGAGCTTTACAATGTATTTGAAATCCACGAGACCGGCTAACGATTGGCTCACAAAAGGAATCATTGAAATCACAAAAAGAGGCACGCAAAAGATGAGCGAAGTTACCAATCTCGCCCTCAGTTTGTCCTCTTCAGTCTTTACAATTTTTTCTGGTTCCTCGCTAGTTACTACTGGGAGTGTCGAGCTTTACAGAAGCTCCGTAACCGAGGTCTACAACCTTTGCTACGATCTCGTCTGTAGTAAGGCCATCGAACTCGCATTCCATAGAATTAGTGAGAAGGTTTACTGCGCAAGTTTTCATGCCCTGCATTGCAGAAACACCCTTTTCAATTCTTGCTGAACATGCGGAGCAGCCCATTCCAGTGATGTCAAATTTTGCTTTCATAATTTCTCCTATAATTTACCTTCAAAAGGTCTGTTAACTGATGTGATTTGGTGCTTAAGTTTTTCGCGAATCTCGGTTGCGGTATTCATAACCTCCGCATAGAATTCCCTAGAACTTAAGCGTCTAGCACCGTCGCCCATAGCAGCCATCTGAACTGGCTTATCGGATGTAACAACAGTGTAGTCATATAGTTTACCACCTTGATAAATCATCTCTTCGATATATCTATCGGCAGTTTCGGCTTCCTTTGTATAGATTACGGTAATGTCACCGTGCTTTTCGGTAGAACCGATGCCACCCTTAACTTTATAGCTATCAAATACTACCGTCATGCCTATTCTCTTGTAGCCCTGATAATTTTGTAGAGCATCGATAAAGGCATCCCTTGCCGCATTAAAATCTACTTTGATCAGTTCCTCAAGCTCCTGCCATGTGAACATCGCATTGTAACCATCGATAACCAGATAAGGCTGGCCCTTGCCACGGTCTGCCTTCCAATTTGGCTGTGGGAAATTATCCACGGTTGTGGATTTTTTATGTGAGCCGTGAGCGCGGTTTTGCTTTAGAACCTGCTCGTCACGCTTTGAGTCTCCGAATGTCCTCCTGAAGATTCTCTCGAGATCCGCCTCATCGTTTCCGGACATCTTGAACTCTTCGCCCATCACAAGTTCTCGGTCATCTATAAGCTCTTCTTCGACAAGTTCTTCTGGTTCCACATACACGCTAGGCTTATCGAAGTCGATGTCGAGCTCGAACCTATCGTGAACGAGTTTCTTTAATATTTCGAGTGAAAGATTGCCAAGTACAGTAACACGTATCTCACCTGTGAGTTCATCCAAATTCATCATGAGACTCGGATCCTCTTCGGCGAGTTCTCTTATTTTTTTATATCCAAGAATCGCATCCACTCCTTCTGGGAGCACGATTCTATATGTTCTATCCGACAAAATAAGTGGCTCTATTTCATCGCCTGATAAAGTTCCCAAGCCCTGTCCAGCATAAGTCTTTTCGAGACCTGTTACTACTGCGATATCACCGTTAGATGCCTCGTTTATTAGAGAAAATTTCTCTCCGTTATAGCATCTCACCTGCTGAACTTTCTCGCCATCGATTATCTGCTTTGGCTTAAGAGTTCCGCCGACTACCCTTAGATGCGTCTGGCGATTGCCCTTATCGTCTCTATCTATCTTATACACCCTTGCGGCAAAATCCGCAGGGTATTTTGTCTCTTCAGTAAATCTATCTAGTGTCGCTAGAAGTTCGCTGATTCCTTCGTTTTTTAGAGCTGAGCCGTAACAAATTGGTGTATCGTCATTCAGTCCATCCAGTTGATCGAGCATGTCAGCATACACTAATTCACTGTCCGCGTCTGGTCTATCCATCTTGTTTACAAATACCATAGTCTTCACACCATATGCTGCGAGTAAAGTCCAGATTAGCTTAGTCTGAGCCTTTACTAAATCCGGTGCAGAAACCACTAGAATTGCATAGTCTAGAACTTGTACACTTCTCTCCATCTCAGCACTGAAGTCCTTGTGACCTGGTGTATCTAGGAGTACGAACTGCTTTTTTCCAAGACTAAAACGGGCTTCCTTAGAAAACACCGTAATACCACGATTTCTTTCGATTTCGTTAGTGTCTAAAAAAGCCGTCTTGTGATCGACCCTACCCATAGTGCGGATTACTCCACAATTATATAGGATCGCTTCTGTTAAAGTTGTCTTACCGCTATCGACAGCGGCGAAGATTCCTAGTGTAATCATTTCTGTTCTTCGGACTTTTCTTCCTTATTTTCATCATTCTTCAGCTTTGGAGCTAAATGATTAGGATCAGTTAAGAAGATATAGATCATTACGACCACTATCAAAAATAGTGCAATCGTCTCGAGCCACTGGTTGTTTGAAAGAGTGATTGCTGCGACACCCATAATGCCTGATACACAATAAAGTGTGAGTGTGGCGCGCCTTTGACCATAGCCAAGTCTCATCAGCCTATGGTGGAGGTGACCCTTGTCTGGTGACATGATAGGTTTCTTATTTACTAGTCTTCTAAGGATAGCAAAGAAAGTATCGAAGATTGGGAAACCCAATACTAGAACTGGAACGATAACCGCTACGATAGTCGCACCTTTAATAGGTCCGATTATTGAAATCGTAGCTAGCATGAATCCCAAATAGAGGGACCCACCATCGCCCATGAAAATCTTTGCTGGATAGAAGTTATATGGTAAAAAGCCGATTGCAGCACCGGAAAGTGCAAGCATAGAAGCTGCAACCACATACATTCCGTGAGTAAATGCTACATAAGCAATTGCGAGGGATGCAATAGCGGATGTGCCTGCTGCCAAACCATCTAAGCCATCGACTAAGTTTACCGTGTTAGTGATACCGGCAATCCAAAGTACAGTTACAATAAAGCAAACCACTGAGCCGAAGTTGACATGGCCAGCTCCAAAAATGTTATTTATAAACGTAATTTGGAGTCCGGAGAAATACATTCCGATAGCGACTACGAGCTGAACTGCAAATTTCAATTTTGCTGGAAGCGTCTTTAAGTCATCAATTACACCTAAA
>JAZQQK010000028.1:0-2073 GCA_045629065.1 Anaerovoracaceae bacterium
TTTACCGGTAATCTTAGTGTAGCCCATACCATGACGGCACTCGTAAGAATCGAGTTCTGTCTTAACTGGTGACCAGCCTGGGTTCCAGATGGTACCGTTATCATTAATATAGAAATAACGTCCGCCCATATCGATAGGAACATTGTTATAACGATATCTTGTGATTCTGCGGAGCTTAGCATCCTTGTAGAATGAGTAACCACCCGCTGTGTTTGAAATTAATGAGAAGAATCCCTGAGTACCAAGGTAGTTAATCCAAGGGTAAGGGGTTCTTGGAGATGTGATGACGTACTCGCGAGCAGCATCATCAAAATAACCGAATTTCATAATTTGCTCTCCTTTATAAATAAGTAGATTTACTTTTTGATTATGGCATTTTCGAAAAAATTAAGTGAAATATGCCTAAATCCTGCGTTTATTATAGAAAAATTACGAAAATTTCGCAACAGTAATTAGTAAAACAGTCGAAAAAGTGAGTTTTTTTGTGACAAACTATGCATATGGTACTAAAGTTTTTGTCGAAAGTTTACAAATAGCACATAAAAAACACAAAAAAACTAAAAAACTTATTGCAAAATGACAAAATTGGGAGTATATTAAATCTACGAAAACGATTAAGTGATTTTCGCACCGTGATTTAGAGGTAACAATGGCAACTTTAAAGGATATCGCAAAAGAGTGCGGCGTTTCCATTGCGACGGTTAGCAAGGCGTTGAACAACCAAAGCGATATCGGGCAGGAGACAGCAGCCAAAATAAAGGAAGTAGCACTCGAAATGGGATATAAACCCAACGGAGTTGCTAAAGCTCTTAGAACTAATAAGACTAAAAGCCTCGGAGTTCTTTTTGCAGATGAAGCACATAGCGGACTTAAGCATGACTTCTTTGCGGCAGTTCTTGACAGCTTCAAAAATGCAGCTGAAGAGCAGGGTTACGATATAACTTTCGTAAACAGTTGCCATGATTACAAAAATAGATTAACATATACCGAGCATTGCAGATACAGATCATTTGATGGAGTTGCACTTGCTTGTGTGGATTTTACAGATCCGGAGGTAGTAGAACTCGCCAGAAGTGAGATTCCTACCATTACAATAGATTACATTTTCGATAACTGCACCGCGATTGTTTCGGACAACGTACAGGGAATGAGCGAGCTGTTCGATTTCATATATGAGAGAGGACACAGAAAGATAGCTTACATACATGGCTTATCAAGCTCGGTTACATCAAACCGTCTTTCAAGCTTCTATAGAGAAGCTGCAGAGAAAGAGGTAGTCATTCCTGATAAATATGTTTTAGAAGCTCCTTACAGAGATACAAAGGAAGCTTATCGTATAACGAAGAATCTCTTGAAGATGCAAGACCCTCCCACTTGTATCATTTATCAAGATGATTACGCCGCAATAGGCGGCATGAACGCAATTCGCGAAGCAGGGCTTCGGGTCGGTGAAGACATCGGAGTTGCAGGCTACGATGGAATAGCATCGCTCAGGCCCTTTGAACCGCGACTTGCTACAGTAGAGCAGGATACGGAACGTATCGGGAGAACGGCAGCCGAGGAGCTTATAAGGCAAATCGAAAAGCCAAAAACTACTTTTGTTCGTCAGATAAATATTCCTGGCAGATTAGAACGTGGAAGTTCAATTCCAAAAGTAGTATAATGATTCGGCATTAGCGGGATTGACTAAGTACCCGTTAAGCATAAATAAAGGAAGCAAATCCATAAAGGATTGCACATTCATAAGGAGGAAAAATTATGAAGAAGAAGTTACTTAGTGGCATTCTTGCTGCTGCAATGGTATTCTCACTTGCAGCATGCGGAAGCAAAGCTGAGGCTCCAGCAGCAGATGCTCCAGCAGATGCTCCAGCAGCTACCGAAGAGGCAGTTGACGAGGCAGTTGCTGAGGCAACAGAGCAGGGCTCAGTTCTCAACATTTATTGCTGGAACGAGGAGTTCAAGTCTCGTGTAACCGATCACTATCCAGGTTACGAAGAGGTTGACGCTACTCACGGCAAGATTGGTGATGTAGACGTAGTTTGGAACATCACTCCATCTGATGACAACGCTTAT
>JAZQQK010000029.1:0-3800 GCA_045629065.1 Anaerovoracaceae bacterium
GCCTTTGACCATAGCCAAGTCTCATCAGCCTATGGTGGAGGTGGCCCTTGTCTGGTGACATGATAGGTTTCTTATTTAGTAGTCTTCTAAGGATAGCAAAGAATGTATCGAAGATTGGGAAACCCAATACTAGAACTGGAACGATAACCGCTACGATAGTCGCAACTTTAATAGGTCCGATTATTGAAATCGTAGCTAGCATGAATCCCAAATAGAGGGATCCACCATCGCCCATGAAAATCTTTGCTGGATAGAAGTTATATGGTAAAAAACCGATTGCAGCACCGGAAAGTGCAAGCATAGAAGCTGCAACCACATACATTCCGTGAGTAAATGCTACATAAGCAATTGCGAGGGATGCAATAGCGGATGTGCCTGCTGCCAAGCCATCTAAGCCATCGACTAAGTTTACTGTGTTAGTGATACCGGCAATCCAAAGGACAGTTACAATAAAGCAAACCACTGAGCCGAAGTTGACATGGCCAGCTCCGAAGATGTTATTGATAAATGTGATTTGGAGTCCGGAGAAATACATTCCGATAGCGACTACGAGCTGGACTGCAAATTTCAATTTTGCTGGAAGCGTCTTTAAGTCATCAACTACACCTAAAGCATAGATAACTGCTCCACCGATAAGAATCCAGTAAAGGCGCTTGTCGGAAAGGATATTTGCGAGTACCAACAGTACCACTGATACGGAAATGAAGATTGCCATGCCACCAAAGCGCGGCATAGCTTTTGTATGCATTCTTCTTTCATCTTTTGGAATATCCATAGCACCAATCTTCGGAGCAATCTTAATTGCCACCGGAGTGAATGCTGCTGATAAAATTACTGCCCCTAAGAGCGAGCAGAGCATTATCAGCCAGATAAATGAATCATAAATCATTAGTAATTCTCCTTGATATCGCCAATCATTACTGATTTTAAGCCTGCTTCTGCGAGAATGCTTTCAGCCATTTCATCAGGATAGCCTTCCTTAACTATAATTCTCTTAATGCCTGCGTTGATAAGCATTTTGGAGCAAATTACACAAGGTTGATGTGTGATGTAAATTGTAGCACCTTCGATAGCGTGTCCCATAGCAGCTGCTTGGATGATTGCGTTTTGCTCGGCGTGAAGTGCACGGCAAAGTTCATGGCGCTGTCCAGATGGAACTCCTAATTTTTCCCTTAGGCAACCACCGATTTCTCCACAGTGCTGAAGTCCGGAAGGTGCTCCGTTATATCCAGTTGCAATCGCACGCTTGTCCTTTACGATTACGGCACCGACATGGCGTCTTAAGCATGATGAACGAGTTGCTGCAAGTTCTGCCATTTCCATGAAATATTGATCCCAATTAGGTCTTACCATCTTAAATCTCCTTAAAATATATTTCTTTGAGATACAGTCCACAAGCTGGTGCTGTATGGCCTGCATTATTTCTATCTAAGCTTTCTATGATTGACTTTACATCTTCTGGCTTTTTCTTACCATGGCCTACATCTACTAGAGTTCCGACTATGATTCTAACCATGTTATAGAGGAAGCCATCTCCTGTTACCTCGATTACGACATCGCCTTCGACCTTTTCAACTGTGAGCGCTTTGATTGTTCTAACCGTTGTCTCTCTAGGCTGAGAGCCCGCCGCTTGGAAGGCCTTGAAATCATGAGTTCCAACGATATACTCTGCGCCCTTTTTCATAAGGTCTATGTCTAATGGATGTTTTACTAAATAGCAGTAATCCTTGCGGAACACTGGCATTTCCTTATCGTTACAAATCACATAACGGTAAGTTTTACCCTTGCAGTCGAACCGTGCGTGGAAATCAAGAGGCATCTCCTTTATATCCACAATTCGAACATCTCCTATCGGCTGAATCGCATTCATTCCGCCTGCGAGATAGTTGTTCACAGCCCGCATGAGATTGTCCAAGGGGATTGTAAAATCGCCCTTAAAACTAGCGCACTGTCCGAGCGCGTGAACGCCTGAATCGGTTCTTGAAGTTCCACTTATTTGAATCTCTGTTCCTGTGAACTTTGATAAGGCCTCTTCGAGCACGCCCTGCACTGTCCTAAGTTCCGGTTGCAGCTGCCAGCCAGAAAAGTTTTTTCCGTCATATTCAACTGTAATCAAAACGTTTCTCATAAATGAATTATTACTCCGTTAAGGAATACGATATATACAGTCGCTGCGATTGCGATGTATGGAATCATTGGACGCTTGTCCTTTAGTGTAACTTTTTTCTTAGCCAAGAGAATAATCAGATGGATTGCAGAAATCAGTGTGGATATCACAAAGATTTCGATGATTCCAAGTGTTCCTGCGATGAGCCCGAGAGTGACATATAGTTTCACGTCGGCTCCACCGATACCTGGCTTTTTGTAGATGATTTTAGATAAGAGCGCCATCAGCCCTAAGGCTACGAGACCGAGGCCTGCACCGAGAAGCATGTCCTTAATTCCATGCTCAGGTATAAAGCCTATAGCAACGACAAGTAGGAGCAAAATCAGCTGATCTGGCACTACCATGTATTTTATGTCTGCGATTGCCATCTCTAGAAGCAACCAAATTGCAAAGATTGCAGGAATCGCATAGATCCAATCTCTTATCCCCAAATATATTCCAAGGGCTATGAATAGCCCTGTGAATACATATTTCCACGGTATGCTTCTAACTCTCTGCATCGTAGGATGAAGAAGTTCTTCGTCTGGCTCCTCGCCGTAGTCTACTAACCACTTTCCAGGAAGGTGGTTGAAAATATAGACAGCGCCGTTACCGAGCACGATGCCGAGGCCGATAGCCACCACACAAACAACTAAAGTTATAATTATCTCTTTCTCCATTTTTGCCCCTGTAACTATAATTCTCGAGCGCAGCCGAGAGAATTATATAGTTCCTACCTTGCGCCAACGGCGGTGCCGTAGGCTCATCAAAAGGAACTCTATTTGAGGAATGTGCCTAAGATTGATCTTCCGAGTTGAGCTCCGACGTTACCGCCTAATGTCTTTCCGAAGTCACCGCCGATAGCCTTTCCTAAGGACTTTCCTGCTTCACGTCCGATTGTACCAACTGCTGTGGATGCAACCTTCTTGATGTTAGCCTTCATAGCCTTTTGCTGCTTTTCGATCTCTTTCTGACGAGCAAGTTCTAACTTTTCAAGTTCCTTTTGTTGCTGAGATTGAAGCTTTTCTAATTCTTTCTGCTGAGCAAGCCATGCCTTGTCATCAAGCTTTGCTTGAGCTGCCATAGCCTTTTCTGCTTGCATTTGCTCTTGGGCTTGCTTTTCTTGAACTGCTACTGCCTGCTTTTGTCTTTCTAAGAATTCATAAGCAGAATCTCTATCTACCATATTTTGATATCTCAAATAGAGGTTGCTAGTTAAAACCATCTGACGCTTTTCGTCATCAGTTAAGTTGTCGTCCATGCTAAGTGGTGCATCAACCTTAACCTTTTCAACTACTGAAGGGATACCGCCAGCTTCTAATGTGCTAACTAAAGTTTCACCAGTACCTAAGTTGAGAATAGTTTCATAAGTCTTGAATGCTGGGTTAGGTCTGAATGTATCAGCTACAGTCTTTACGACCTTTTCATCAGCTGGAGTGTAAGCGCGAAGTCCGTGCTGAATCTTGTTTCCGAGCTGAGCCAAAATCTGATCTGGAATATCCTTTGGTGATTGTGAAATGAAATATACGCCTACGCCCTTGGAACGGATGAGTTTGATAACCTGCTCGAGCTTTTCCATGAGAGCCTTGTTAGGATCTTTAAAGAGTAAGTGAGCTTCATCAAAGAAGAATACCATTCTTGGCTTTGGTAAATC